>JAFRQT010000030.1 GCA_017428485.1 Bacilli bacterium
GGCTCTTTAAACTTTTCAACTGTTGACATAAGAATACCTTGGAATACTCCTGTAATATGTCTTATATTGAATTCATAATGGAAATTAATAGCTGATTTTTTGAATTTAGCATAAACACATTTATGTAAAAATTTATTATTTTTAAAATTAAATAACAAATTTTCTTATTTTAAGTTAAATAAGTAGGAAATAAAAATTTATGGTTAAATATTTCATTTTATACCTTTATTTTTATTTCATTAATTATTGGCTAGAAGTAACCACAGTTTCTTTATAAGAATAACTTTGTACTTCTGGTGAACTTTGAGTCATATTAAAATTACTATCTTGATTATAAATAACAGGCAAAGTGTTTACATTTTGAGCAACTATAGGCTTATTAACTTTTGCTTCTAAAACTTTAACAGGTAAAGTAGTCGTAGTAATTAAAGGATTTTTGTTTGATTCATTAAATGTCGAATTATAAACTGTTTGATTAGTTATTTGAGTATTTCCCATTGTAGTAAATTGACCTTGATTATCATCAATATATTCTAAACCACCAGTTCCATAAGCTTCAACATTTCCCATAGTATCACTTGAACCATATCCAACAGTTTCTGCAAGTCTCATTCCATTATCTTGGCTTGCCATTGCATTAGATTCTACTGTTTCTGTAGTAGTAACTAATCCTGCATTATTGGCATTATATGCACTCATATCATATCCAGAGCTACCATTTTCTATAACATTATTATATGTTTCTGTTTGAGTTTGATAGGAATAATTTCCTTGCTCTTCTGGGTAAGTATTAACATATTCTACATTTTGTGTTTCTTGAACATTTGAAATATATGGTACTGTATTTACTTGATAAGTTGTTTTTTGAACATTTGAAATGTATGGTGTTGTGCTTTGTTCATAAGTTGCTTCTTGAATTTTTGAAATATAAGGAACAGAAGTTTGTGTATCCACTGTTTCTTCTTGTACACTTTGAATATATGGCAATGTTTGTTGTTGATTAATTCTGGTTGTTTCTATAGTTCCTAAAATACTTGGTTGTATAATTTTTTTTTCTGTAATTGTTTTATTATGAACTGTTTTAGTTAATTCTGTTCTTGCTGGAACAGTTTTTTGTACTTCTCTTAAATTATTATATTCAACTAAATAATTACTTCCAGTAGATTCACCTTCCCTTTGATTATTAAAATTAACTTTCAATTTTCCTCCTCTTCTTTGCATTAATTTTTCATTATTAAAATCAACAATAAGATCCGATTTTTTTCTTGTTAAATCGCCATATATTTCTCTTATATATTTTAAATATTGAGTAGCCTTATTTGCTGCAGCAATTAATTTCTTTAATCTTGATTCGGCTTTTTTTTTTAATCTTTCATAATATTTATAATCACTCCAATATAAAACTATTTTAGCATTAATATAGGCAGCTACTTGTTCTTCATTATCAATTTCAGGAACTACAATTTGAACAATATATTCTTCATAAGAATTAATATCTGTTAAAGGAAATATTTTACTTCCAATATCAAAAACTTGATTTCTGTCATTAACTCCTTTCATAATAAATTCAAAATGATCCTTTCTTGAAGTTGGTTTAAATCCAAATGTCTTATTTAACATTTCATTGCTATTTATATCTCCTATTTTGAAATGTAATTCTTCAAATTTATCATTATATATAACTTTAATAATAATTTCCTTAATTCCTTCTAATTTTCTTTTTATATCGATATCCGTTATTTCTCCATATACTTTAGCATTTTCACATAATCCCTCAGAATTTAATTTTTCAGATTTATATCTTCTGCATTGTTCTACTAAATTAGCATATATTTCTTGTTCTCTATTCAATTGAATATTAAATATTTCAGCATTTCTTCTTAAGTCTTCTTCGAATTGTAAATATCCGTTAATGAAATCTTCAACCGACATTGTAGACATATGGTCTAAATTTAAAACTTGAAATAATTTTTCAGCTAAAATATGGTCAAAACTCCCTGAATTTGTGAGTTTACTAAGAAATTGGAATAATTCTATTTGACCTATTCTGTTACTGGATTTATATCCTGAATTAGTAAAGGCCATAACCAAAGAATTTATTTTTGCTTTTTTAATTTCATAAGGTTCAGACATTTATGATTTAGTATTTTTAAATGTTTTAATTAAAGCGGACTGGCTGGTCGGCATGAACGCCAGCCGGGCCTTTACGCTGAAATACAATACGCTTCTGTCTATCGGCCGGGTACAGACGCCGACACTGGCGATCCTGGTGAAAC
>JAFRQT010000031.1 GCA_017428485.1 Bacilli bacterium
AAAAGTGAGAGTGAAGATAATGAATAAGATAAGAGTTTATAATGATGATGAAATTAAAATCTTATTAGGTAATTCTAATGTTGAGAGAATAAGAAATAAATGTCATATAGTTTATAAAAATAGTTTTAAACTATGGGCAGTTAAAGAAAAATTATCTGATACTTCTAAAACAGCAAGACAAATTTTTGTAGCAGGTGGATTTGATATGAACATACTTGATGATAGAACACCACAAAAAAGAATTTGCTCTTGGGTTAAGAAATATAAAAAGTTTGGAGAAGATTATTTTACTGATAAAAATAAATATACTTATAAAGCAATTAAAACAAACAATACTGAAACAAAGTTTTTAAGTAAAACATTTAATGATCCAAAGTTTATAGCATTGGTTATTGAAAAGAAAGATAATGGAAAACTTGATTATAGAGTTATAAGGAAATTAGATGATGAAAAAGATAACAGTAAGAGTTGAGGATTATGTTTATGATAGATTATTTCTTGTAGCAAAAGAAAACTCTACTTCTACAAATAAAATTATTAATGCGATAGTAGAAAAATATATTAACGAGCCAAAAGAAATAAATTATCTAAAAGAATTAAATGATAAATTGCAAAAGATTATTGATTATCTTGAAAAGATTTCTAAAAGACAATATAAACATTTTAAATTATCACAACAACACTTTGCTAACTTTGGTTATTTATCTAATGCTGATATTAATGAAGATAAATGTCTTAATGAAATATTAAATAATAAGGATAATTTCAATGAGTAAGAAAAGTCCTAATGTTGTGTTTAAAAGTAAATATTGTTTAGCTTTAAATTGTAGAGATAATAAAAATAATTCTTCAAATTATAAAGATGATAGATTAAAAGATGTAGATGATATGGTTGATTATTTTTCTAATGAAAAGAAAAAAACAGTAGGTATGTTTGAATATTATATGGGACATACTCGTAATGAAAATTATAATTTAGTTTTAGAAAATGGGAAGTATGCTACTAAAAAAGATATAGCACAAATTAAAACTGATTATAAAAAATATATTGAGAACTCTAATTTATGGAAAGGTATTTTAAGTTTTAAAAGAGAATATTTAGATGAGAATATAGATATAAAAACTTTGGAACAAAAGATGGCAAAAGAAATAATGCCACAATTTTTAAAGTATTGTGGTTTTAAAGATATTAAAAATATGAGTTATGTTTTTTCAATTCATACAAATAGAAAACATCAACCTCATATACATTTTGCTTTTATAGAAAAGAAACCTAATTATTCTTATTGTGATAAGAAAGTTAATTATAGAAGAATGGGAAAAATAACAAAAGATGAAAGAAACTATTTGAAAAGATTAGTAGATCTTGCTATTCAAAGAGAAAAGTATTATACACCATTACTTCAAAAGACTAATGAAGATATTGATTATTTAAAATCATATTTTAATCCAAAAGAAAGGAACTTTACTTTAAGAAATATTGATGATATTTATGTTGAAGAAGATATTTTAAAATTAGGAGAGTTATTAAAAAAATATAGAGAACAAAACAATCAATCTTCAAAAAAGGTAAAATATAATTCAATTAAAAATGATGAGTTAGGTAGTGAAATAAAATTCTTAACTAAAAAGATTAAGAAATATTTATTTAATGATTCGTCATCTATTCTGTATGCAAGGAGAAAAGATATTAGTAATGATTTAGATAAATTAAATGAATACTTTGATACTTTAAATGAGAACAATAATGTTATTGCTGAAATAAAAAATAATAGTATTGTTAGTAAAAAAGAAGAATATATTGATAATTATATCTATAATGCAATAGTTAATCATTCTTTATATAAATATAATCATATATCTATGGTAGTTAAGACAAAATATGATAAGCAAGATATATCAATAGAAGATTTAATACAAGAAGTTGCTTATCAAAATGGTGGAAAAAACAAGTTTACTGATAAGCAAAGAAGAAGATTTATATTAGATAATTATTTTAAAGGTAATAGTAGTATTACAAAATTCCCTAGTAAGCACAAAATGGAAAAAGCATTAAAGAACATTAATTATGAAATGGAAAAAGCATCACAGGAATTTAGTAAGCTATTTAATTATGATGAAAAAAGCAAGTAAAAATATGATATAATTAAGACAGAAGTTGGTGATCAATATTGAGGTATCAAGAATTAGAAAATAAGTTTAATACTTCTAATGAAGTAAAATTCAAACTATTTAGTTTAGAATATATTATGAAAAAAGTTGATACAGGTGTTGAAGTATATGCCGAGTTATATCAAACAAGAAAAAAAGTTTATTCATCATTTGCTGATGCTATGAATAACTTTACTGTCTATAATGAATCACTAGTTGATAATATAGATAGAATACAAATAATAGAATAAGATTTAATTTGACCATTATATTTGGTCTTTTTTTATGCAATGAAAGGAGAATATTATGATAAACGAAGAAGATGAAATTATACTTTATCACATTGTATGTGATATTTCTAAAATATGTAAAGAATATTTTTATGCAAGAAAATATTTACCAAAAGATTATTGGAAAGTTGATGATGTCGTTAAATCAATTTACTCATCATCAAAAGATTTAAAAACAACTTACAGTAATTTAAAGAAAAATAAGAAAAGCGAGGAAGAATAATATGTTAATAATTATACTTTGTGCAATAGGACTATTTCTATTGCTTTTTATTTACTCTGCTTGTGTAGTATCAAGCAGGTGTTCGAGAGAGGAGGAAAATCGTGAATATATTAGAAATGTACAAAAGACTATCAAAAGAAGATAAATCTCATTTAACAGTTTATTGTATTTATGACAGTATTTATGATGTTGCTAGAAATGAGAATATTGAGATTAGTGATGAAGTGGCAATGGAAATTCAAGAACTTGCACACGAAATATATTTAGATGACGAATATTACAATATGAGTGCATCACAAATCGCTTATTTTCTTACAGGTTGTTATGCACAAGATAATAGTTTTTTAGATAAAGTTGAGGATTATGAATATTCTGATATTTTACAAGCAGTAGTTGATGATGATTATAATTTTTTTAAAGATGAAGAAATGGAAAGGTAAGGTGTAATTATGGATTTTACAAAATTAAATGTTGAATTTGCAAATATGCAAAATACAATAACTAAATATAATGATTTAGTATTTGAAATAAAAAATAGAATTAAAAATAATTCAAGAGATATTAGTAAATATGAAACTAGAATAAAAAATACTAAAAGCAATTTAGAAAAAGAAAGTTTAAAAATGTTAGTTATTTCTTTAAAAAATGAAACTACATTTTTAGAAAGTATTATTAAGGAGGAAGAAACTAATGAACGAGAATCAGGGACTACTAAAACAGTATAATGAAGAAGAAATAAAGCAATTACTTAAAAGTAATGAAAAACTAGTCTATGTTGATAATGGTAGTGAAGAAATAGTTGCAAGATATGAAGATTTACCAGATGTAATAGTAGATATAAATGATAAACTTGGATCAACTGATTTAAAAGTTTATTCATTTGATAATCCACTTATTGATAATCCAATACTAACAACATTTGGTCCATTTTTAAATAAATGTGATCCAAATGTAAGAGCCGATATAATTGATAGATTAGCAAGTTTACAAATGGGAGATGCAGAAGTAAAAGATTATAAAGTAATTGATGAAGATATGTTAGATGATGTAAGAATTGCTATGGAACAAGATGAAATGGAAAGATAGTTATGCCAATAATGTATATAGTTATTTTAGTTATAGTAGCTTTAATAATTATATTTTTATATTTTATTGAGCCACTAATAACAAGACAAAAAATTAAAAATAATAATGAACATGGTAGTGCAAGATGGGCAACAAAAAAAGAAATAGATGAGAAGTTTAAAAAAGAAGAAGTTAGTCATATTGAAAAAAGTGGATTTCCTGTTTATTATTCAAAAAATAATAAATATGTATGGTTTGATATGGAAACACCACATTGGATTTATTTAGGATCAACAGGTAGTGGTAAATCAGTAACGGCAGTAATTCCACAATGTAGTTTTATTGCAACTGCAAAAACAAAACAAAGTGTTTTCATAACCGATCCAAAAGGAGAAATATTTTCTACCACAAGTAAAATGTTTGAAGATAATGGATATAAGATTTTAACATTAGATTTTAGAAATCCAAGTTTGTCAAATCATTTAAATATATTAGAGCCAATTATTCGTGAATATGAACAATTTAGTAAAAATGATAAATTAGCACAAATTGAAAAAAGTAATAAAAAGAAAATAAAATATCAAAACAAATCAATAGAACATTTAGCAGAATGTAATCAGTTAATTGAATCCATATCAAGAATAATTATGGAAGATAAAACTGCAAAAGAGGCATTTTGGAATAATACTGCTAGTGATTTATTATATGGTCTAATATCTTTATTTTTAGAAGAATATGCTGATGGTAAAATTAAAAGAGAGCAAATAACATTATCATCTATTAAGAAATTTCAAAATAGTTCTTTAACTGATAAAAATCAAAAACTATTAAAAAAGTATGTAGAAGAAAAACCTTATGGATTTAAAAGTAAAGATAAATTAATTCCTGTTATTTCTTCTAGTGAGAATACTTATCGTAGTATTACAAGTGTATTTAACGAAAGAATGAGTTTATTTGATGATATTAATGTAGAGAATATCACATCAAACTCTGATTTTGAATTTGATATATTAGGAAAGAGACCAACAGTATTATATTGTTGTATTCCTGATGAATCAAAAATATATTATTCATTAATTTCAATAATTGTTTCATTAATCTATAAAACATTAGTGTTATTATCCAATACACAGCCAAACAAGAGATTACCGTATGATCTTGTTTTTTTATTAGATGAATTTGCAAATACACCACCACTTGAAGATATTGAAACAATAGTATCAGTAGCAAGAAGTAGAGGTATGTATTTTCAATTCTTTTTACAAAGTTTTGCTCAATTAGATAATTTATATGGAAAAGAAGTTAGTCAAATAATACAAGATAACTGTGGACT
>JAFRQT010000032.1 GCA_017428485.1 Bacilli bacterium
GATGAGAACCCACATTTGGAAAAGGATTCTAAAGAAAACTATCTTTATTTTACATTACCCATGGCACTAAATTATCAAAGAAATTCTTATGACTTATGGAAATGTGCCAATAAAACTTATATAGATGAAGAAACTAGATTTGTATTTGATCCAAAATTATGTTTAGAAAAATCCTTTGAAGAAGTCCAATATGCACTTACAAAGTATAAAGTCGCTTTACAAAAACAGAAACAAACTGAAATATGGTTGTCTTTGTGTAAGACATTTGTAGAACTATTTGATGGTGATATAAGAACGTTATTTGATGAATTAGATAATGATGTAGATAAAATAAGAAACTTTATTCAAAAAGATAATAAGAAAAAATTTCCTTATTTAGCAGGAATTAAATTATGCAATTATTGGTTATATGTTATTTATCAATATACAGATAGAAAATTTAAAAATGTAGAAAACTTAACAGTTGCTGCTGATACACATGTAATAAAAGCAACACATAGATTAGGACTTATAACTGATGAAGAACTAAATAAAAATGATGTTCAATTAATAGTAATAGATAGATGGAACAAATTATTTAAAGGTACAAAATATAAACCAATTGATATTCATACTGCATTATGGCTATGGAGTAGAAATGGGTTTAAAGAACTAGATGAATCAATCTTAAATGAAGAAGTGTTTAAAAATAAGATAAAAGAAAGCTATGAAAGAAATAATTATATAGAAGATTATAGAAAAAGAGAATTACTTCCATTTGAAAAAGATATATTCGATCAAGTGATAACTTATTTACCAATAAATGGAAACATATTAGATTTAGGTTGTGGCAGTGGATATCCATATGATAAGTATTTCATAGATAATAATTTTAATTTAACAGGAGTTGATTTCAGTTCAAAACACATAAATCAAGCTAGAATTAATAATCCAAGTGCTACATATATTGAAGGAGATATTGAAAAATTTAATTATACAACAAATTATGATTTAATAATGATGTTATTCTCATTACTACATATCCCAAGAGAACATCATAAAGACATATTAACAAAAATATATAATCATCTTAATGATAATGGAATTCTATTATTAACGTTAAGAGATGAAGATGTAGGTAATATGAAATATAGAAATGATTTCTGTGGTAATGAAATGTATTGGAGTTATTATAGTTATGACAAATATATTAAACTATTAAATGAAGTTGGATTTAAAGTATTATACTCAGTAAATCAAAATAAGTTTGGAATATCAGAAAGTCATAATTGGTTAATATTGAAAAAATTAAATAATTAACGGGAGAAAAATATGGAACATATAATGAAACTAAATGAAAAAGCATTTGAAAGAATTAAAAGTGGAAAGAAAAAAAGAGAATATAGGATAAATGATGAAAAAAGAAAGCAAGTAAGAGTCGGAGATATTATCGTTTTTCAAAAATTACCAGAATTAAAAGAAACTATAAAAGTAGAGGTTACAAATATACATAGATATGAAAACTTTGAAGAAGCAATTACTAAACATTTTAAAGAGGATTTTAGAGAAAAACATTCGAGTATAGATGAGGCTATCAAAGCATTCTATAAAAAAGGATATTATTCTGAAAAAGAACTAAAAGAAAGTAATGTAGTAGTTTTTGAAATTAAGAAACAAAGAAATCTGCACTACAATGCTACTGCGTGTTATTTAAAAAAAGACGATAAGGTATTAATGATTAAATTTAATAAAAAATGGGGACAAGTATATGCTCCTCCAGGTGGTAAATTTGAAGAATGTGAATCACCTCTTGAATGTATAACAAGAGAGTTTTATGAAGAAACTGGATTAAATTTGGTTAATCCTAGATTACAAGGTATATCCTTTTGGCATGATTCAGTTGATGGAATAATATTTGTGTATACAGCAGAGGATTTTACGGGAGATTTAAAATTAACCTCTGAAGAAGGAACGTTAGAATGGATAAAATTTGATGATTTATCACAAATTAACCAATTTGATCAAAATAAATATTTCACTCCTTATTTATTTAAACCTGAAGTGTTTGAAGCAAAGTTTATATTAGATGAAAAATGTAAAGTTAAAGAATATAAAATTAGAAATATGTAGGTGAGAAAATGCAAACTATAATGGTTGATATGGATGATGTTTTAACTTATGGAAATTTTTCAAAAATATTAGAAGACTATCTTGGGTATAAGCCTGATTATAAAAACTTAAAAGGATATTATATACAGGATTTATTAGGTGATAAAAAGAATGATTTTTTCAGTAAGTTTAAAGATATGAATATGTATGAAAATGCTGAATTGTTACCTGACTGTTATGATATATTAAAAGAATTAACTAAATATTATAATATTTATATATGTACAGATTATATTTGGAGAGAAATTGTAGAATATGCTGGGAATAATTTAAAAAATAAATATGATTTTTTATACACCAAATTAGATTTTATAGAACCTAAAAATTTTATATTTACAGCAGACAAATCAGTAATTAATTGTGATATTAAAATAGATGATAAAATTGAAAATATATTAGGTGCAAAAACTATGTTATTATTTACTGCCTATCATAATAAGAATCTAGATGAAAGTGAATTGCATAATCAAAATATTATAAGAGTAAATAATTGGAAAGAACTAGGAAATATTTTATTAAAAAGTAATAGGTAATTTTATTTTGGAGGTGGCCAAGATGTCTAAATGGTATGATAAACCTACTAAAATTTTATCAATGAGAAAAGATATTGATTATATAATGTGTATTGATGAAAATGGTAGTAGCAGTAATTTAACTTATGTATTAAAACAAATATCAAATGAAAAGGAATTATCTGAAGATGATAAATACTTTACTATTACAGGTTGTATATTTACAAAAGAAGAATATATGAATTCTAAAAAGTTAATAAAATCATTAAAAAACAGATATTGGAATAATGGTATATTCTATGATACTAAAGCTAAAAGAGATAAAGCAGTATGCTTTCATTCAAGAGATATAAGAAAACATGATAGTTGTTTTAATGATAGCATTATTAATTATAACGAATTTATGGTTGATTTATCAGATACTATGAAGAACATTAAATGTAAGATTATTTCAATAAGTGTTAATCTTTATGAATACTTAAAAAAAGGTTATACTCATAATGTTTATAATGTAGCATTTGACTTCTTATTAGAAAGATATATTTACGATACTGAGAATAATAAAAAAGGAATCATAATGCTTGAAGCAAGAGGTAAAGATGAAGATAAAGAATTACTAGAACATATTAGTAAAGTTATTAATCATACTGGAACTAAAAAAATAAGTTCAAAAGAACTTAAATCAAAAATAGATGGAGTATATTTTAATCCTAAATGGAATGAAGAATATAGTTCTACTTATGTAGGATTGGAAATAACTGATTTATTTTCATATCCAATTCATAAATATATTAAAAGAAATACCAAAGATTGAACTGAACCCCAAAAATTGGACAGTTTATAAATAGTTTTTAATTATAGGATTGTAATCTGTAATTTACAGGTGACAGTCCTTTTAATTTTACTTTAATTCTATCATAATTATAGTAATTAATATAGTCATCTATTGCTA
>JAFRQT010000033.1 GCA_017428485.1 Bacilli bacterium
AAGGAGCATCATACCATCCATTAAATTCTTTATTCTTACATTCTGGCATAGTAAAAGTACAATTTAATTTCTTACCCAAGACATTACATTCATAATTACTTACTCCTGGACAATTATAATTAAATGTTACTTTTGTATTTTCGCATCCATATATTATTAAACAAATTATTAATATTAAAATTATGCTTAATACTTTTTTCATATGTGCTCCTTATTATCATATTTAGTATACAAAAAATATTATTTCCTTTCAATAAAAAAAGAGAAAACTATTTATTTTCCCTTCATTATTAAACTATTTATTTTATTACTGCATCATTACCAAATAGCCAATAAAGTAAATCCGACACACCATCATTATTCTTATCCTGAGTAAGAGCTAATACTGGAACTTCACTATGTGAAACATTCATTTTAAAAAAACTATTAGGTTGATTCATCCAAATAAACATAGTCCTATTTTCTTCAAATTCAGAATAACCTCTTATCTTTAATTTTGAAAAATAATTATAATCAAATGGACTAGTAGTACTTATTGTTGCACTTGAAGATATAACTGCATAGAAGTAACTCTTCATACTATTTGCAACATAATAAACCCCATTACCACCATAAGAGTGCCCCATTAAAACAACTTTATTAGAATCTGCATTATATACATCATGAACATATTTTATCAATGCTTTTATAGTCTCTAAATTTCTTGTTTGCGCCCATCCATATCTAGTATCTAATATATGTTGAGGAGCAACTACTATAGCAGGGAAAGGAGAAAGATTATATTTTTTCCAATTTGTTATAGTTCTTGGTAATTCACTAGTTACAACCTCATTTATAGACGCACCTTTTTCACCAACTTGTCCTTTTCCGTGTAGCCATACAAATATCGGTAAGGATACACCATTTAGGTCACTTATATTATCTGGTGCATATATTGCGTATGGTGAAATATCGGTATAATACTTTTGTGCTGGTCCCGTTTTTTGCCTATACGCTGTCCATTTAAAATTATTATAATTAACACTTGCATAAGAGCTTTCTTTCCATCCTGCATATAATGTTATATTTTTAGATGCAGTAAATGTTTTTGTAGATGTACAATCTGCAGTGTAATACTGTGTGCCTTTTGTATAGTCTTTGTTATCATACCATCCCATAAACATATATCCTTTTCTAGTAGGTTTAGTAGTATTGATGGCTGGCATTGTTGCATTTGGTTTTACTTTTAAACTTCTACTTTGTCCCCCAGATCCTCCATTTGCATTAAAACTTATTGTGAATATGTTCTCTTTCCATCCAGCATATAATGTTGTTTTAGTTGTTTTATCATAACTTCTTGCTGATACATTTTTATTTGTGTAATATTGTGTCCCTTTTGTATAGTCAGCATTATCATACCAGCCCACAAATGTATATCCACTTCTTGAAGGTACATTTGTTGTTATACTTGGCATTGCACTTCCTAGTACTGCATTTACTGTTCTTGGTACGTTTCCTACTCCTCCATTTATGTTAAATGTTACTTCATATGTCTGTACTATTACTACTTTGCTCCATCCTGCATATAATGTTATATTGTTTGTCTTATCATATGTCCTTACTGCTTCACATCTTGAATTATAATACTCTTTCCCTTTTGTATAGTCACTATTATCATACCACCCTGTAAATATATAATCACTTCTTGTTGGTCTACTCTTACTTATTGTTGGTAATTCTCCACTATACGTTGCACTTAGACTTCCACTTTGTCCTCCGCTTCCGTTATTTGAATTAAATGTTATTGTATATGTTCTTATCTTCCACCCTGCATATAATGTCATATCACTTTTTCTATTAAAGTTCCTTACTGGCTTTCCATCTGCTCCATAATATTTATTTCCTTTTGTATAATCTGAGTTATCATACCACCCTGTAAATTCATATCCTGTCCTTGTTGGATTTGATGAACTTATACTTGGTAGTGTTTCATTATATTCTATACTGATATCTTTTGGTAATGTTCCACTTCCTCCATTTAAATTAAATGTTATTTCATATTTTGTTTCTTCTGTTGGTTCTGGTTCTACATATGAGTTATCTTTCTCCCATCCTGCATACAATATTAAATCATTCTTTTTATCATATAATCTTAATGATTTTCCTTCTGTATCATAATACTCTATTCCTCTTGTATAATCTGAATTATCATACCATCCTATAAATATATATCCTTCTTTTATTGGCTTTTCTTCGCTTATTTGTGGTAATACATCTTCATATTTTATTTCAATTGGTGTTGTTTGTCCTCCACTTCCGCCATTTGCATTAAACACTATTCTATATGTTATGTTTTCTATTGGTTCTGGTGTTGGATCTACTGGTGTGGGATTAACTGATTTATCTATCCAACGTGCATATAGTGTTGTGCTTTCCTCAAAATCATTATCTAGATTTACTCTAGACCCATTTGTAGGATTATCATACCATCCTATAAATTCTTTTTCTCCACATTCTGGCATAGTAAAAGTACAGTTTAGTTTTTTATCTAGTACACTACATTCATAATTACTTACACCTTCACAATTATAATTAAATGTTACTTTTGTATTTTCGCATCCATATATTATTAAACAAATTATTAATATTAAAATTATGCTTAATACTTTTTTCATATGTGCTCCTTATTATCATATTTAGTATACAAAAAATATCATTTTCTTTCAATAAAAAAGAATAATAGCAAAACATTATTCTTTACTTATTTCATTTAATTTAATTGTATTTGTTTTTCTATCCTTGCATCTCATGTACCTTCTTTCTTATTTCATTTAATTTAATAGTATTAGTTTTTTCTATACCTGCATCTGCCGAGTTCTTATTCAAATAAAGTCCAACAACAAATACATAAGCTAGAACATAAAACCAAAGTAACAATATAACTATATTAGCTAAATTTCCATATACTAAATTGTACCTAGCTACATTGTTTATGTAATATGAATAAATATTTGTTGCTAACAACCAAGTAAATGTAGTAAATAATGCTCCTTTATTAGCATATTTACCAGGTATTTTTTGATCTGGTGAAATAATATATACTAATTTAATAAATGTAAATATGAATATTATAGATACTGGTATTTGAAGTATAACATATAATACATTAACTGTATTTTCATATTTAACATATGAATCAAGAAATTTAGCAATCAAAGTTATTATTGAGCGTCCAAATAGCGGAACAATCATAATAAATGCAAATAGTAATATCAATAATATTGTAAGAAAGAATGATTTTATATATCTTTTTAAAAATGAAGCATCTTCAATATTAAATATAGTATTACTTGCCAAAATAATTGCATTGCATCCATTAGCAGTAACCATCAATCCAAAGACTATTGTAATTATTGAATCTAATGATATTTGTGAAGTAAATACTGGTTGCAATAAATTAACTACCCCTTCTGGAAATGTATTATTTAAAAAGTTTTGTATTATATCCATAGGCATATTAAGGTTTGTTAATACATAAAATATCAAAGTCAATATTGGAATAATAGCTAAGAAAAATGAAAATGCTAAATTACCAGGAAGAATCCCAAGAGCTCTTCCTGAAAATAAATCAAATACATCTTTTACCCTACTTTTCATCTATGTTTTTTCCTTTTAAATTACGTATCATTAAGAGTGAATCATTAATCGCATCATCTATTGTAGTTTGTTCGCTAGTTATCATAGAATATCCTATAGATACACCATAATCTTTATTAGGAAGTGCTGAATATAATTCACGATTCAATTTATGAATATATGTTCCAATTTTCTTCTCATCATATCCAACTAAATATATAATGAATTCGTCTCCATCAGTTCTCATTATTTCAGTATTATCTCTCTGAGTTTTAATAAGTACACTAGCTACTGCTTTAATTTGATTATCTCCTGCCTCATGTCCATCTCTATCATTTAATGTTCTTAAATTATTAATATCAACAACTATAATAGCTTGTGGATATACTTTAGTAGAAGACCAGAAATCAATATTATCATTTAGATAGTTTCTATTTTTTAAATTAGTCATGGCATCAAAATAATATAATCTATCTTCTTTTTTAATCTTTTTAGTATAAAGAGTTTTTTTAATTACTATATATACTAAGAATGATAATAATAATATGGTAATAATAATATATACTAAATTATTAACAATAAAAGTAAATAAGAAATTATCTTTTATAACAGATATAGCACTAACTACACTTTCATTTTTAGTTTCATTAGGACTTAATGTACTAAGATAGAAATCAAATAATTTATTAAATGGTTCATTTTCTTTATTTAATAAGAATGAATTATTTAATCTTACTGTATCTATGTATCTAATACTATAATCTTTTAAAGAACTATCTTTATAGTAATCATAAACTTCTTTTTCAATTATTATTATTGAATCTTCATCTATATTTTTAAGAAGTGCTTTTATATTATCATAATCTTTTATTTCGAAAAGATTCTTACTAGCCATATTATATTTTAAATTCATATTCTTAAGCATAGTAACATTAGTACTTGAAAGTGCATATAAAGAATTTATAACAATATTATTATCAACGTGAGCTAGAATTACATAATCAGTATTTCCAAGTACTCTAGTACTTTCATAGTTATTATCACTTAATGAATAATAATTTAGCATAATATCCATTTTATTATCTTGTAATGCATTTTTAAGACCTGTGACATTTTCAAAGTCTACATATTTATATGTTGCTCCGGTCATATTAGCAAACTTAGATAAATATGTATCAGTAAGTCCAGTAAAATTTCTTCTAATCATACCTTCAAAAGGCAAATTATTTATATATCCAACGACAAAATCTTCATTAGTTATAGATTCTTTTTCAAGTTCAGTATATCCTTTTGTATCATAATACATCTCTAAGAAATAATTATTTATTTTTGAATTAGAAGTTTCTTGCCATCTATTGAAGAATTTCTTCATTATACTTATTAAGAATTCATTATCTCCACTTGTTTCTAAAGAATAGTAAGATGATAAACCTTCTAAATGATAAACAATTTCATAATCAGATGTAATTATATCAGATAAATACTTATACATTGGTATTATCATATAACTTACCATCTTAGAATTATAATCATTCTTTAATAATTCATAACTTGTATATGTTTTAAAACTAACATTTGGATATTCAGTGAAATAATATGAAATAGCATTCTTATCTGTAGCAATAATTCCAATATTTTTACCTGCTAGATTATCAATGTTATTAATATTATTTGAACTTCCTATAACAACATAATGATCTTTATAGAATAACGTATCATTACCGTTTACACTATTTTTATTTAATAATTTAATATTTGTTGTATCAGTAGTAACTATATTAAAGTTAAGTCCTGTATCTTCCTTTAATGCTTTTAAATAATCATAGAATACTCCTCTTCCTTCAGAAGAAAAAACAGGAAGAGACTGTTCAACATATATATCTATAGCTGTTGATGAGTTTTTATTTATCCATTTCTTTTCAGCATAAGAATAATTATTAACTGTACTAGTCAAATAATATAGTGTGCCAAAAAAACCAATTATAAATAATAGTATTAGAGAGAAAACTATTATTACTGTTTTCTTATTTCTATTTTTCATATTTTCACCAAACTACCTTTAAACTACTAGAACTTTTAGCACCAAATACAGGGAAGTTTTCATTTTCTTCTTCTCCTGTGTAAGTTAAAATATATTGAACATCATAGAATGTTAAATTATTCTCACCTATTTTATCTAATGCTTTAATAGCTTCTGCTTGAGCAGTTTCAACTTTAATTGATTCTTTGAATGCAATATTAATATATATTATTTTTCCTTCGACAGTAACTTTTACTTTATCTACTGACTTAATATCTTTATATACACTCTGAATATCTTCTTCTAATGAATCACTTAATACATAGTTTTCTATTCCTTCTAATCTATCACCATATTTACTAGAACTAGTTCCAGAATAGAAATATTTATAGAATAAAAATCCAATTACAGCAAAACATACTACTAAAATAAGTAATAATACAACTATAATTTTAGTATCTCCACTTTTATTTTTTTTCATATTATTAAACACCTTCCTTGGCTTTAAATATTATACTATATTTTATATTATTTTTCTACTATTCCCATTATTTCAAATAATTTATCTTGATTCCATATAGGAATATTGAGTTCAATTGCTTTATCTCTTTTACTTCCTGGTGCTTCACCAACAAGAACAACATCCGTTTTTTTGCTTACTGAATCTGATGTTAATCCACCACGTTCTTCAATATATGCTTTTATTTCATCACGAGTTAAATTATCAAATGATCCAGTAATAACAAATTTTTTATCTTTGAAGTTTTCATCTTCAATTATTTGTTTACCAGTATATGTCATATTTATTCCAAGAGACTTTAATTCATTTATTTCTTCAACATGTCCTTCATTATTAAAGTATGCCACTATGTTTTCAGATAATACTGGTCCAATATCATGTATACTGGCAAGTTCTTCAGCACTAGCATTCATTAAAGAATCTATATCACTATAATATTTACATAGTATTTTAGCTGTTTTTGCGCCTATACCATTAATTCCAAGAGCAAATAATAATCTATCTAAAGAATTCTTTTTAGAATCTTCTATATTCTTTAACATAGTATCTACACTCTTAATTCCAAATCCCTCTAGTTCAATTAATTCTTCTCTCTTGCTATTTAATTTATATATATCACTAATTTTTCTAATGAAACCATAATTATAGAAGTCTTCCATAATTCTTTCGCCTAGTCCATCAATATTCATCGCATCTCTAGAAACATAATGAATTAAACTTTCTATTTTTCTTGCTGGACAATGAACATTTTCACAGAAGAAGTCAACCATACCTGGCTTTTGTTTTAATTCAGTTCCACACATAGGACAATACTTAATCATTTCAAATTCTCTTTCAGTTCCATTTCTTCTTGAGAATTCTACCCTGTCAACCGCAGGAATTACATCTCCAGCCTTAAAAATATACACGTAATCTCCAATTCGTATGTCTTTTTCAATACAAAAGTCTCTATTATGAAGAGTTGCTCTTGAAATTGTGCTACCCATAACTCGTACTGGTTCTAATACTGCATTAGGAGTAATTTGCCCAGTTCTTCCAACTGTGAATATAATATCAGTTAATCTTGTTAATACATGTTCCGGTGGGAACTTATACGCAGTTGCCCATTTTGGCACCTTAGCAGTGTAACCTAATTCTTGTTGCATTGCAATATCATTAACTTTTATAACTATTCCATCTATTTCATATGGAAGAGAACTTCTCTTTTCTGTCCATTCACTAATATATGAAAGAACTTCATTAACATTCTTACATAGTTTAATATTTGGATTAACTACAAATCCCAATTTCTTCATATACATTAAGCTTTTATAATGTGTTTTAAATGGAGTTAATGGATAATGATATAGAAAAGCATCAAGTCCTCTTTTAGATGCTATACCAGAATCTAATTGTCTAATAGATCCTGCTGCAGCATTCCTTGGGTTTTGAAACTTTGCTTCTCCATGTTCCTCTTGATATTTATTAAGTCTTTCAAAACTCTTCTTAGGCATATATACTTCTCCACGTATAGTAATATCAACATCTTCAGTGAGTTTTTGTGGGATAGATTTAATTGTTTTAACATTATGAGTAATATCTTCACCAACTGTTCCGTCACCACGAGTTGCTGCTCTAAAAAGAACACCCTTTTTATATTCAAGACTAACAGCTAGTCCATCTATTTTAAGTTCACATACATATTCATGTTTAGGAAATACTTTAGATATCTTATTATCAAAGTCTCTAATTTCTTCTTCATTAAATACATTACCCAAACTAAACATTGGGACATCATGAGTAACCTTAACAAACTCAGATATAACTTCTCCACCTATTTTACGAGTTGGAGAATCTTCTCTTACCCATTCAGGATGAGATGATTCTATTCTAATTAATTCTTGCATAAGTCTATCATATTCTGCATCATCAACACTAGGTCTATCTAGAGTATAATATTCATATGCATATTTATTCAAAAGTTCAATTAATTCATTCATTCTGTCCATAAATATCACCTATAATTATTATATAACAAATGGTGATTATTATAAAGAAAAATTGCTGTTAAAATTGCCAATCTAAAAGAAAAAATAATGAAAAAGGTTGACAAAATAATAATTATCAAGTAGAATTAATTATGCATTAACAAATGCAGGTGTAGTTTAATGGTAGAACTTCAGCCTTCCAAGCTGCTAACGTGGGTTCGATTCCCATCACCTGCTCCATTTGTAAAAATCGTCGCACCAAGCGATGTTGAGATAAAGCTCAATTCGAAAGAATTGAGTTTTTTTGTCGTTTATGAAAGGTTGTGATGATATGTTAAATATTATTAAAGAAAAACTTGATTTGAGCCCCGATTTGAAGAAAAAGATTGATTGGGCTAAGAATTATACTTCTACTTCTATAAAACTTGAGAAAGGCCATTTAATTAGATTAGAACCCAGTAATCTTGCTTATGTAGATCCACATAAAGTTATTATTAATGATTATACATTTCTCTTTTTCAATGGTATTAATTCTTTCTATGTTAATAACCTAAATGATAGACACAACTTATCTGAATTAGAAAACTACTTTAAACTAGCTAAAAATTGCTAACTATTGACTTATTTTAAAAAAGTGATATTATAAATAACCAGTGCATAGGTATGCTCTAGAAATGGAGGTACATCTATGATTAAAAGCAAAGAATTAAATATTTATAATATAAATAATTTTGAGGAGTCAGTAGTATTTAGACTTTATTAGATACTATTGGCTCCTCTTTTCGTTTATACGAAAGGAAATAAAAGGAGGTCTTTATGGAAGAAGAAAAAAAAGTTGCGGGTATTTATATTCGTGTATCAACTGAAGATCAAGCTCGTGAGGGATTTAGTTTAGGAGAACAAGAAGAAAAGTTAAAACAATTATGTGATTATAAAGGTTATGAAGTATATAAGGTTTATTGTGATGCTGGTATATCAGCTAAAGATATGGAACATAGACCAAAGTTTCAAGAAATGCTTAAAGATATGAAAGATGGAAAAATCAATTATATCGTTGCTTATAAACTTGATAGAGTTACTCGTTCAGTTAGAGATTTAGAAGAACTAATTGCACAATTAGAAAAATATAATACTTACCTAGTTTGTGATAGAGATGATGTTAATACCTCTACTGCTAATGGTAGATTCTTTGTAAGAATGCTAACTGTCTTATCACAACTTGAAATTGAAATTGTATCTGAAAGAACAAAGTTCGGTTTAAATGGTGCTATTAAATCTGGCCATTTACCTGGACAAGTAGCTTTAGGATTTAAAAAAGATGTAAATAAGAAAACTATAATTGATCCAGCTACTGCCCCTATTGTTAAAAGAGTCTTTGATTTATATTTACAAGGTAAAACATTCTTACAAATATCAAATATATTTAATGATGAAAAAGTATTAAATAAAAATTGGAAAGATACTCATATTGAAAGAATAATAAATAATCGTTTATACATGGGAGATTATGAAATGTATAAAAGATTAAAAGAATGGAAAAATGTTGAACCAGTTATTTATATGAATGTTGTTGATCCAATTGTACCAAGATATATTTGGGAAGAATGCCAAGCACAAAAGATTATTAATCAAAGAACTTATACTAGAGATAGAGTTTATACTTTCTTTCAAAAACTTAAATGTCCTCATTGTGGAAAAATAATGAAATGTAAAGGATCAGGCGGAAAGAAAAGAAAATATATTTATTATAATTGTGAGGATTGTCACGAAAATATTAGAGAGTCTTATGTTGAAGAAGAATTTGAAAAAATTGTTGGTCAATTATTAAGATTTGATAATGAATATAATGAGTTATTCTTACCACTCTTTGCTGATAAAGAAAAGTCAGTTGATAAATCTGATATAGAACGAGAAATTATCAATCTAACAAAACAAAAAGAAAGAATAAAAAAAGCATATATGTCTGAAGTTGTGGAACTTGATGACTTTAAAGAAGATTTAAAAATGATAAATGATAAACTTGATACATTAACTAAACAATTAGAAAAAGAAAATGACTTAAAGAATAGAAATAGATTCACTCCTGAAAAAGTTATGGCTGAAAGAGATATACAAAGAATATTTATGACAAACGGTAGTGATGTTTCTATGTTTCTTACAGAGTGGCAAACAATGACTAAAGAAGCTAAACAAGAATTTATTGCTAAATATATTGAATCACTTACTTTTGAAAAAGATGATAGATACAAAAATGGAATACACCTAATTGATATAAAACTAAAATCTTTATTTACTGAAAAAGTAGATCGTTTATCAGAACTTGGCTTATCACAAGTTCCAGTTGAGTTTATCTCAAATAATGAATCTGTTATACTTAATGTTAGTTATCCATTAAAAGAATCACAAGTAAAAGAATATATGAAAGAATTTAAAAATATTAAAGGTGTTAAATTGCATATTCATCCAACATTTAATTACAGCTTTGAAGATATGCCTAATGAAATAGTATTTGATTTAGATAAAAATGAAAAGGTTTTAAAACTAATTCCTATTATCAAAGATATAGACAATCCTGAAAATATTTCAAATAAGTTTAAGTTAGGTATAATTACATCTACAATTAAGACAATTTAAAAGCATCCATAATTACAACCATAACAAATCCTTATAAAATAAGGGCTTGTTTTAGTTTAACATCCATCTTTATGGATGGATTTTGCAAGTGCAAAATAAGTTTTTCCCTATGAAGAAGCCTTATGAAATAAGGTTTTGAAATAGTTTAAGGGAAAATCTCTTATGCTCTTATTATTTTTAATACCAAAAATAATGCAATTATGGTCGAAAATCATCCATAAACATCCACAATTGTGGATATAAAAAAGCAGATAAAAAAATCTGCTTCACTATTCTAAATCTTTCTTATTTCATATTTTAAAACTTTACATTTATCATCTAGTAAAAACTTGCCTTCAAACATTTCATCTTTAAATAAATATGGTGTAAATTTTAGGTTTTGGTCGAATTGATTTATATTTGGCAATTCATCAATATCAATCCATTCTAATTCACCTTCAGGAGAGTTATGTGTTAATTCTCCTTCATATTGATCTGCTGTAAAAACAAATATTATTCCTTCAATTAAATCATGCCAATAAGAAATACCTTGTAATTTTGGATTTATTAAAGTTAATCCTGTTTCTTCATAGAATTCTCTAATAATACAATCTGAAGGTGTTTCATCAGTTTCAAATTTACCACCAGGTGGAGCATATACTTGTCCCCATTTATTATAAAACTTAATCATTAATACTTTATTATCTTTTTTTAAATAACATGCTGTTGAATTATTATGAACAATTCTATATCCCATATTAAACCTCCTGTACTTGTTATATTATATCATACAATAGCAAGTATTTACCATATTTAATTATTTGTAAAAGCCCACAAATGTGATATATAAGCCCATAAATTGTGAAATATTTTGAACAATTTAGCAAGAGCATAAGCAATTGATATCAACACATTAATTAAAGCCTTATTTCATAAGTCTTTTGTGTGATATCAAACTTATTTTGCACATGCAAAATTGTCCCACGATTGTGGGTTCATACTTGTAGGATTTCCTTATTTTATAAGTAAAATTAATGGGATGAAGTGTGGGACAAAGTTAACATTATTAAAGATAATAAAAAAATGTTCAGCCCACTGGGCTTTTTATCAATTTTATCTAATTCATTATTATTACTATATTATTTATGTATGATATAATTACATTAAGGAGATGATTATTATGAAATCAAAATATAATACTTATAAAGATTTTAATAATGTTTCTTTAAAACTAAATATAGATAAGAAAATCTATTATGGTTCTTTAAAATCAACTGGTAACCATATTACATTAACTATAAACATGTCAAAAGATATTGAACATTGGAGAAAAGTTAATTCAAATAGAGAAGCTATATATGGAAGTATAGTGGTTGAAAATTTAGATATAACTTTAATTAATTGTACTTATTGTGGAAGTCCTTATACAGTTTTTAAAGATGAACTACACAAAAATATATATGAAGTTGAATTTATTATTGATAGAATACTTCTGGGGAAAAAATTATCAAAAATTGATAGGAAGCTATTTTCTAAAATAAGTATAAATTATGATAATATTGATTCATTCACTAATGATGAACCATACGAATTAGATCCTGCAACTATGACATATAAAGTCACACCATCTAATTATCAAATTAGAACTAATGAGTCACTAATTAATATTTGTTTTTCATGTAAAAATTACAATGGGAGGAAAATGCTATCAGTAGAACGAGAAACAATAGTTGATTTTGAGTTTCCAAAAAAATTAAGTTTAACAGATTTATTAACTGAAATATATAAATTTAGGAATTTCTTAATTGTTCTTTTAAGAAAGCATATAACTATCTATAAGCAAGTTATATTAATTGGTGATGATGAATATCTATTAATTGACTGCAGAATTGACAAAGTTTATCCAATTGATGAAGAAATCTTTTCTCATAGAATGGTTAAAATAGAAAAGATTAAAAATATTGATAAAGTATATCAAGAATTCCAAAATCAGTATTTGCAATTATTTCCTGTATTAGATGTATACTATAATACAATTTCTTGCTTTATACCAAATATTAATAGATTTATATTAGGTACAACAACTTTAGAGTATTTTTCAAATGAATATGATTATACAAATGCTTTAAGTTTAGCAGTTTCAAAAAATCCAAAGGCAAAAGAACCTGATTATGTTGATAAAGTAGAATCATTAATTTCAAATGTGAATAGTATATTTAATTTTACTATAGGAGATATTCCAAAAGTTGCTGACAATGTTAAAGAAGCAAGAGTTTATTATATCCATTACAATAAAAAAAGAAAAAAATTGAATGATGACGAACAACAATACTATTCTCATTTTGTTTTTGATATACTTATGTTAAATATATATAAATTATTAAAAATAGATTTATCTTTAATGGAACCATCTTGTCATAAAGATATTTATTATGAAAATAATGATTTATACTAATAAAATAATAAAAGACATAGTTTCCTATGCCTTTTTATCATTATTTTTTATTAACTCATTTAACCACAAAAGTTCATCTCTAAAATAATATGTATTAATAGTTGTTATTCCGAAAATACTTTTATTTAAATTATTAACTATCTCATAAATACTATCTATAAAATTGTCTAATTGTTCATAAGTGACTACATTTTTTGTATATTTTATTTTTCTATTAAAACTATATTGTTTATCATTATGAGCTATTGTTTTATTTCTCTTTTTATTTAGATATACTATTAAATTTTTATTTTCTTTTTCTAGTTTCATATATTCACTAATTATTTTTGAACTAGCCATATTATCAAGGTTTATTCTATGTCGTTTATTGTTATTAATTTCAGTTACATAGTAGTATTTTTTCTCTTTAAATAAGGATTTATTATTCTCATATTTTTTTAGGAAGTTCTTTACACAAACATTTTCCATTCCTTTATAATCAGAATTATCAACAATTATTTTAGACAATTCTAAAATAATTGTATTAAACAATGAATTTAAAATAATTTGACAAGTGTATGGCATATTGTCAGTTATATTTTTTTTAGTTTCATCAGATTTTAGGACTTTAAATAATTCGAAATTTTGCTTAATAATATATATCTTATTTAAAATCACTTCAAATTCTTTTTTTAAATAATATTTTGAGGTATATTCCTTTTGATTACTTGGCATATAAATCACCAAAATCATTATACCACATCTTTACTCTTTCCCTATAATGTGATATATTTAATATGTAATTGAGTTTTATCTCGTTACATTTGTAGTAAAATGTTTCTCAAACGAGATACACAATTGCTCCAAAAGCAAAAATCGTCGAAATTCGACGCTTTTTTATTGTCAATTTTGTCTTTTTAAAATTCTAATGCATTTATTCATATCATCATCATTTATAACATCATGAGTAATAACACAATTATTTGGAAAATATATTAATAGTTCTTGCAAATCATCCAATACTACATAATTATTTATACTATATCTATTTAATGAATCTTTTATTTCCATTGCTCTCGTTTTTATATATGATTGACAATATAACTCTATGTTATCAGCAAACCAATATCTGTCTAAGCCTTGAATTGCCAATAAATCTTTCATTTTGTTTGGAAGTCTATTATTTCTCCAGTTACTAGATACTATTATTTTTGAATTAGTTTCATCTAAAATATATTTTAGTCTTACTACTGCTTGTTCATCCCAATCGCAATATACTGCCGCAACATCATAAAAATCATATTGAGAATAATCAATATTATGCTTATTAGATAACATTTCTACTATTCTTTTATCCACATTAAATCTATGCCTATAATAATCAGGTTGCATAACACCATTTATATCTAGAAAAACCACATTCATAATAATCCTCTCTTAATTTCATTATTATAAAGAATAATAATATAAAATTCAACAGACATTAAAAAAGCCATAGTTTTTATTTTAAACTATGACTCTAATATTTATTTTGTAAATTTAGTATCATTTAATTGTTTTAATCTTCTTGCAAATCCACGTTCTTCAAATTCTTTTGCATACTCTTGAGCAGTAGAAATCCATGCCTTGGACCCAAAATGACTTCCATCTGTAACCTCCATTACTTGTGTATTAATATTTTCCAAATTATCATCAAAAAGTTCCATAAGTTTTTCTTTTGTAATATGTTTTTTAATATATTTAAGTCCATATCTATAATATCCACCACGTTCATCAACAAATTGGAATTCATCATAAAAAGGTCCAAAACCATCTATTTTTATTTCTTCAGTCGGAATAGTTCTTAACGCTTTCCTACTATCATCTAAAGACCAAGTTATATATGCAAATTCTTTTAACATATCATAAAAAGCTTTATCTCCGATTTTTCTTTTATTAACAATCATTTCCTTACAAGATTCTGCACCATGTATCAAATGTTCCATGACTTTATTAACTTCAGAAAAGTCAAGTTTTTCTCCCTTTTTATATTTTTCTACGACATCTTTCATTTCCCAAAATATTTGTTGCCATGTAAGATATATATCCATATAATCTTCCTCCTTTATGGCTGTATATTATACAAAAAAAGGTCTTAAAAGTCAATTTTAACCTATTTAACCCATTTAAAAAGCAATAGTTTGCAATTTAAAACTATTGCTAATTATTATTTGGTTTTAAAGATAGTGTTTTTTCTTTTTCATTCATTCTTTCTTGAATTGCAACTAATTCTTCAATATAGAATGAATTTCTTCCTTTTTCATCTTCATTTAAGAAATCTTCAAAAGGAAAATATTGACATTTAGCATCTCGAAAACGTGTAAACATATCATCAGCAACACACAATCCAATAGAATTTGAAGTTAAAGTACAATAATGAGATTCATCAATATTGGGACTTACAATATATGCAGAATCACCAATACCGTTTGATGAACAATAATTATCAAGTAATATTATTATTTTATATTGTCCTTTGTAATAACTAACAACTCTTATCTTTTCCCTAGAAAACTCATATTTATTTCTATGCTCTTCTGCTAAATATGTATTTCCATATGAATAAATATTTTCTAACTCTTCAATAGAACTTGTATACCTATTAGCATTTACATCGCTATTAGATTTTGCACAGCCTATTAATGGTGTAATGCCAAGCATAATTGACAACGCTGCACACATTGCGCCAGTATTTATTTTTTTTGAGTTTTTACTATTATTATTTTCCATAAACCCTCCTATGTCTTAATATTATATACAATACTTTTATTTATTTCAATAACTATCTTTTTAACTCTCTTGTCTTAATCTTTTCTTTAACTCTATTAGAAAGATAAAGATTTGATGTTATTTCAAAATCACGCTGAAACGAATAATTTAATGATTCTGATTTTTCAAACTGTTCTTTAATAGTTTCCGTACTAATATGATTATCAATAAATTCAATATTACTATTTTTCAATAATTCTATTAATTCATCATATATAAAGTATCTCATATCATGATGATATTTACTATTTTGATTTCCGTAATTAATATACCAACCAAATAAATGATATAGTTTTAAATCTCTTACAAACCCAGTATATTCTATAACAAGTATTCCTTCTTGATCTAATTTTTCATACTCTTCTAAAATCATACTATATATTTCTTTTGTTTTATTTAAATACGAATAATCCATAATAATCATAACCTTTTCAGTGATATTATAATAACATAAATAACTAAATATATAAAATATTTTATAAACAATGAGAAAAGTAGTATAATTTAATTATAGGAGGATGAAAAATGACTGAAAATAGTAATAAAACTTTAGGAGATTTTATCAATTTTATTGACTATTTAAATTCTTTAAATGATTTTAGTGTAGTAGTTATTAAAAAAAATCATGACAAAGTAATATGTGGGATAGTTAAAGAGGGCTGGATGGATAATCCTTCTGAATTAAATATAAGTAAAGATAGTTTATGTAAAGATTTAAGAGATGCTTTAATAGATAAATTTGGTGAAGAAATATCACCTGCATATACCCACAGTTTTGCTGGAAATTATGAATATTTAATGAAATTAAAAAATGTTATAATAAAATTTCCTAACAATCCTGAATATCAAAAATGGATATATAATCAGGTAAATGAAGAACATCAAACTAATCATAAAAGATAAAAATTTTGTTTTTTAAATGCTATTATTCTCTATAATGATATTAAAAAATCAAAAGCATTCACAAGAATAACTAATGACTTAAAAGATAGGAAAGTTATTACAAATAATGAACACAGACTCATATTCAAACCACCAAAACTAATTAGTGAGGGTGCTTTTGAACAAGCGCTAAGACATATTAATCAAGAAAATGAACAAGCAGCAGCAGAATTTTATAAGATGAATAGTAACTCAAAAGAAAAAGATATTGTTTTGTGAATCAATATCTTTTAATAATTATTTTCTTTTTACCAATGTTGGGCCTTGATTTTCTTTTGTGTCTATTTCTTCAAAATAGTGAGAAAAATCACCATTAGGATATATTTTTACTTCTTTTTGAGAAATAACTTTATCTATTTCTTTTGTTGGTTCTTTTATCATTTCTTCAGTTGGTTTATCCAATTCTTTTTTTTCTTCGGTGTTTTGTTCTTCAGTTGTTAATTTATTTTCCATTTGTCTTAACTCATTTGATAATTTTTTGATTTTTCTCTTGCAATTACTCTTTTTAATTTTTGATTTAATTAATGAAAAATATTTTTGAATCATACAATTATACGTTTTGTTATCCTTGTTTTCCTCATCAATGCTATAAAGCGTCATAGAAGTAATTTTAAAGACAAACCATAACATTATCCCAGCTACAAGATCAGCTGTATATGTAGTAAGAACCCCCACACTAACACCAAATAATTCTATTACTGTGCATTCGCCAAAAGTAGAATTAGAACAGCCAACATCATAATTGCATTCGCTACTATACAATCGTTTCATCAAATCATTAATTTCACTTTTCTTATTTTCTATCATTTTAGAATCAATTGTTTTTTCGGTTTTTATTTTATTCATAATAATCCCCTTAACGATTGAATTATTATACATTATTTATACTTTTTTTGCAAGTTATATTTAAAAAGAAAAAGATATTGATTCACAAGTCAATATCTTTTATTAATTATTTTTTTTTATTAGGAACAAGTTTTCTTTGTGGGCCAACTAATTCTTTGTCTTCTCTGTCAAGCCATATAATATCTTTAAACTCAATGCCTATATTTTTGTAAATTTCTTCTACCTCTTCTTTAGTAACATTCTCAGTATACCATTCAAAATATTTATTATATAAATCTTCACTATTTTTAAACATCAAAAGATCCCCTTCAACTGTGAATAAATCTATAATATTATTTTCATTATTTTCTTTAACCCTTTTAAATCCGAATCTTTCTAAATTCAATACACTATCTAGCATTTTTACCGATTTTGCTGAGCAAGGATCTACATCATCTCTTCTCTCAATATAATCGGTTAGATATGATAATACCTTAAAAGCATCTTCTCTACTCATTCCATCGGGTAACATAAATGGTTTTTGTGGTAAACCAATGTATTCTATAAGCTTTCTACGAGTATATGCTGATTTATGGCAATTTAAATAAACATAATGTAATCTATATATTTTTTGATTGCCAATTTTGTGATTTTTTAATTCAATGCTTGAGTTTTTTCCCACTTTTATCCCCCCCCTAATGACTTTATATTATACACTTTTCTATTTTATTTTCAAGTTATATTTCAAAAGAAAAAGATATTGGTCTGTAATCAATATCTTTTGCTTATTTTAAAAACCCTTCAATATGAAGTGTTTTTACCATTCCTCTTCCATCTGTATTACTTGGTTCTTCATAACTATGTTGTTCATTTACCATAGAAGATGTATTATTTATGTTAGTTTTTGTTTGTTGTATATTCATATGTTTTATTTTCTTAATCTCATAAGATTCAGGACTACTTTTTGGTTTTTCACTAACAAATTGACAATAAACACTAGGTGCATGCTTACTTTCCTTACGGCCAGCAACTATGCAATAGATTATGATTGATGTCATACAAATGATTCCAATAGCTATTGCTGCTAATAAAAATTCCATTTTTATCTCTCCTTTCATTAAACTTATTTTAACCATTCTTTAATTTTTTTCTAATTGTTTTAATATTTCAATTTATTTTCTTAACTAATTTTTCTTGTTAAAGTCTTTTCAGTTTTATTTATTCTATTTTGAATTTCAACTAATTCTTCAATATAGAAAGAATCTTTTTCTTTTTCTTCTTCATCTAAAAATTCTTCTAATGGTAAATAATTGCCTTTTATCATTTGAACAGAATCAGTAGAATAATTTACAGGATTAGAAAGTATAATAGTAATATAGTTTTTGTTCATATAACACATGTGATTCCAAGCTTTTGTTTCAGGAACTATATAATCATAATCATTTCCTTCGATTACAATTATAGTACCTAGTAATTCACAATCAAACACCCTTATATTTTCTCTGGAAAATGAATACTTTTCTTTTTTTTCATCAGATAAATATGTATTACCAAATGAATAAATACTAGATATTTCATTAAATTTTTCTGATCTTGCACATCCAGTTAATGAAGTAATTCCAAGCATTAATGATAAGGCTGCTATAGAGCCACTTGTAATAATTTTATTGGGTTTTTATCCATATTTTTACCTTCCTTGTGTTTAAATATTATAACTAATTATTATTTAATTTTCAAGTTATATTTCAAAAGAAAAAGATATTGGTTTGTGATAATCAATATCTTTTAAACTTTGCAATTAAATTCTATTATCTTTTTATTGAATTTTCTTTATGTATTCTATGCCCTGTTTCATCAAATTCCTGGTAATATAATTCCATTAGTTCAGGATCTGCATTTACATTTCCTCCAATATACTCAATATTATCAAAATCTGTTATTTTTGAATTTTTAAAATCAGCAAGCCCTCCAATTGCTGTTAGATTGCCTAGGTCTTTAATTTGAGAATTCCTAAAGTCTGCATTTCTTCCAATCGTTGTTAAATTTCCTAAATTTTGAACTTTGGAATTATAAAACCATGCATTTCCTCCTATTGTTGTTAAATTACCTAAATCATAAATTTGAGAATTTGAAAAGTCTGCATATCCACCAATTGTTGTTAGGTTACCTAAAGTTTGAACTCGAGAATTTGAAAACAAAACATTTCCTCCTATTGTTGTTAAATTATTTAAGGATTGAACTTTAGAATGGTAAAAATATGGATTTCCTCCTATTATTGTTAAATTTCCTAAATCTTGAACTCTGCTATCAGAAAAATCTGCATTTCCAAATATAACTTTATATGGACATGTCTTTAAATTTTTATGTTTTTTATCTGAAAAATTTATATCTTCAACTGCTATTTCTTCTTCATTACAATTATAGTATTCTGCAATATTTTTCTTTATTTTTGGTAACAATCTTTTTAGTTTTTCTTTGTTTGTATTTTTACTTCCATGTGACTTATATTCATATTTGCCAAAAAAATCTTCTATTAATTGTTCGATATTTTCTTGTTTAAATATTCCATTTTCTATATCATGTATGTATTTTATAAGTCTTTTGTTCCATTCTTCTTTTCTAAGCCACTTATCTCCATTCTTTATCTCTTTATTATTTTCTAAAAATGATAACGCTACTTTTCTATAGTCTTCTTCTAATTCTTGGGCATTACCATTTAGTATTCCTCTTACCTCATCTATCTCATTACCACTTGTTTTAACTGCTATGTGCGGTTTATTATCTTTATCTACAAATACATAAAAGTCTCCTTGGGCAAGTTGTGTTGAAGCTAATGTCTTAGTACACCA
>JAFRQT010000034.1 GCA_017428485.1 Bacilli bacterium
AAAAAATATCAAAAGATCTAAAAAATATTAATATATTAAAATGTCTGATAATCCATTAAACTTATTAAAAGAAGAACTTGAAAATGATGATGTAAGTTTAATAATATCTAATATATTTTAAAAATATAGATTCAAATAAAAGTAAATGCTATTCATAGATTTCCTGTAATAATGGCAGTATTACAGCCAGAAAAAATAATAAGCGAATTTATTCCATATATTCAAAAAATAATTCCTACAGAAGAAGATGAAGTACTTTTAGCTATAAGTGAGGAATTGCCTCATTTTAAAACATATTTAGATGGAAAACAAATGACTGCTGTCTTGCCATTATTCCAATTATTATTAGGATGTGAAGAAACTGTAGTTAGGGAGAGTACTGTCGAAGGATTAAGAAAATTAGTGCCCTCATTATCAGATGAACAAGTGCAAAAAGATTTAATACCAATGGTATTAAATATATCAAATATGGAAGCATTCCAATGGAAAGTATCATCCTGTTATTTAATCAGAATATGCTATCCTAAAGCTGGAAAAGAAAAAGAAAGATTAGTTAATTTATATTCTAAATTATGTGATGATGATACACCAATTATTAAAAGAACAGCTGCAAAAGAATTTGGTCCATTGTGCTTGATAATAGAAAAAGATACAGTTAAGTCAGAAATGTTAAATTATTATAAAAAATTCATGAATGAATCAGACACAGTAAGAGTTACTATTTTACCATCCATTGTTCAATTAGCCAAAATATTCCAAGATCCTGAATCACAAAAATTACATATTCAAAATATTAATTCAGCTTCATTAGATAAATCTTGGAGGGTCAGAAATGAATTAGCTAACTTATATCCTCAATTTATTGATTATTTCCAAAATAATGCAAATATTGATTTAGTTCAACCAATATGTACTTTAATGAAAGATAGTGAAACAGAAGTTAAAGCATCAGCATTAAAAGCACTTAATGCAGTAATTAAGAAATTACCAAGTGATAAAGTAACATCTCAAATAGTACCCACATTAAGAGGATTAAATAATGAATCAAATAAAGATACAAAATCAAATATAGGTTTATTATTTGGTCCAATATCAAGAATAATAGGATATACTGGCTTTAATGCTAATTTAGGTACTATGATGGATACTTTAATGAAAGATGAAAATGCTGAAGTAAGATTAGGAGTAGCCAAATCTATGTATGATATATTTGTCTCAAGTGAAGGTAGTTTATTAAGTTCAATAAATTCATTTTTAGGTACAATGCAAAAAGATACACAATATCGTATAAGAGAATGTGTATATGATACTTTAGCTAGATTAGGTTGCAACTCTGGTTTAGAAGTATTTAAAAATAACATTGAAGGCTTATTCTTTAACTATTTAACTGATAATGTAGCTTCCGTACGTGATATTGGTATTAAAAGCTTATCTTCATTAATTACTAAATTTGGTATTTCTTGGGTAACTACCAGTCTTATTCCTAAATTACAATCTCATTTATCTACTCAAAAAATAAGTTATCTTAATAGAATGTGTATGATACATTCTGTTTGTGTTTGTGCTGAATATCTCGATCCTAAACAAAACGGTGATTTTATAGTCCCTATCTTAAATAAAGGATTAAAAGATAAAATTCCAAATGTTAAATTCTATACTATTAAATTAATTGAAAAAATATATAAATATTTAGATTCAAGTTCTAAATCTAAATTAGAAGGTAGTATAAAAGCCTTAGTTTCTGATGAGGATCCTGATGTTAAATATTTTGCTTCAAAATTCTTGGAAACTCCTAAATAAAATAAAATAAAGTTTTTAGAACTTATTTTAAAAAATATTTAAAAATAATTAAATTATTTTTATTAAAAATA
>JAFRQT010000035.1 GCA_017428485.1 Bacilli bacterium
CAATAGTAGTCGTCTTACCAGAACCTTGTAAACCGACAAGCATTGTAATCGTAGGTTTCTTATCAACTACTAAAGGTGCATCATCTCCACCTAGTAATTCTTGAAGTTCATCTCTAACTATCTTAACAAATAAGTCTCCAGGATTTAAACTCTTACTAACCTCTTCACCTAAAGCCTTTTCTTTAACAGTATTAGTAAATTCTTTAACAACTTTATAGTTAACATCAGCTTCTAGTAATGATAATCTAATCTCTCTCATCATCGGAGCAATGTTTTCCTCAGTAATTTTTCCATACCCCTTAATCTTATGAGCAATATCTTGTAATCTATCACTTAAATTTTCAAACATAATCATCACCTAACCCAATTATACACTAAAATTAACAAATTTAATAAAAAAGGTTGCTTTTTAAATTATTTTTGATATAATCTTGACTTTGACAGTTATAAGGTAAAAATAACTCTCAGTTCCTTTTTTTACAAGGGATTGAGAGTTTTCAATTTGCTGCGTACAACGCTATTTTTTTATTTTATTAAAAATCTTTTGATAATTTTCATAAGAAACTATTTCATAGTCTGTTCTAAAACCAAATAAATCATGTAAATCATCCGTTAAATCATTTCTCACATATGCTGGTGAATAACCAGATCCTTTTTCTTCATATACTTCCATTTCTTTTAATTTTTCAATTATTTGATTATTTGTGTATTTGTAATTAAGTTTATTTTCTAATATTCTATATATTAACAATGATATAAAACAAGTAAGAAAATGTGCTTTAATTCTATCTTCTCTTGATAAGTGAACAGTTCCAGAGTCAAAGTCAGTTTTTAAAATTCTAAATGATTCTTCTATTTCCCATCTATTTTTAGAAATTGCTAGTATTTCACTTATATCACCATTTAAATTGGTTGTTATTCCATAATATCCATCATATTTTTCTTCTTCTTTAACTACATTTCCGTCGATAGAATATGAATAACTATATTTTTCTTTCTTTTTATTTTCATTTAAAGAGTTCTCTTCTTTATCAAATTTATCTTCTTTAATAACTGTAACATCTTCTTTTATGAGTCTACGATAATCATTTGGATTGTTACTTAATTTAAGTTTATCACCTTTAGATGAACTTATTTTGTTTTTTGCTCTTTGAATTTGACCATCTCTAACATTTCTTAAGTAGTCTCTATATTTTATTTGAAATGTTACAATTAAGTCTTGCACAACATGAGCTGTTTCAGTTTGTACTATTTTGTAAAATATAGTTTCATAATGTTCTTTAGATTTATATTCATCACTTAAAATATCATTCAATTTATAAACATGTTTTAAGTCCCCAACAATATGCCAATTGTCATCTTTAAAAACTTCATTTTTATAAATTTCTTTTAATTTCTTAATAGATTGGGTAATAACAAAGGCTCTTCCATCTTTTATATTAAATTGTTTAATTTCATCAGTACACATGGCTGCATCAGTACATATTATTGTTTCTTTATTTTCTAAATTATATTCTTTTGAAATTTCTTCTTGAAGTGGGATTAAATGCTTTGTTTCATTTTCATTTCCAGGAAATAAATTCATGGCAATTGGTAATCCGTTTCCGTCCATAAATAATCCCATACCAACTAGTGGTTTTGCTTTCCCGTCTTTGCCATGACCATATTTTTGAAATTCTGTTTCTTCATTGATATCAAAGTAATAATTAGTACAATCAAAATACATAATTTTAGTATTTCTATCAATAAATGCTTTGCTATTATTATATAATTCTTTTTGAATGTAATCTAAGTCATTGTTTAAGTAGGTAAGACCTCTATATATATTTTCTAAATTATACTTTGGAGTTTCTATGAATTTTTGGCTTAATTCATAAGTTTTTAATTTAGAGGAAGGATAAATAATTCTTGAAAAGACTAAATTAGACAATACTTCATTTAAATCGAACTCAAATTTGTATTTTTTAGTAATTCTTTTAACTATTTGATCAAGTTTTAACGAATAATAAATATCTTTTAAAAATAAATATCCAATATTAAATCTATTATTTACATTTAATGGTATCAACTTGTTAGAATATTTTTTTATAATAACTTCTTCAAGCTGATTTGAAATGTTATGTTCCTTTTTATAATTTTCTAAATAGTTATTTAACCATGTATCTATATCAATATTTTCTTTTTTAGCTAACTTAGAAATTTTATCATCGTTACCAAGAGTTACAAGAGTTTTAGTAGTCCTTTTACCATTTTTATAGTAATCCTCGATAATAGAATGATACTTAATGTTTTTAACAGTAGTAGCTCTCAATCTAGCCATTCGGTCACATCCTTACATTACAATTATATCATTAGACGTAATTAGACGCAATAGTAAATCAAACAAAAAAACAAGTTTTTTCAATACTTGAATTGGTATTTTCAATTTATAACTGTCAAACTTGGGTATATTTGATTTTATTATAATTATCTTGTAATTGGAGGAGTTTATGGATTTAGGAAGTAAGATTAAGAATATAAGATATAATAATAATATTAGTCAAGAAGAAATGGCTAAGATACTTAAAATAAATAGAAATTATTTATCTAGAATTGAAACTAATAAATCTTTACCTACTGCTGAAGTATTAACTAGATTGGCTATAGAATTTCATGTTAGTATCGATTCACTTTTA
>JAFRQT010000003.1 GCA_017428485.1 Bacilli bacterium
TAATTTAGCTGAGGTTTCTGGTCATGATGGTGGTGGTGCCAATTATTTCAAAGGAGATATTTCTAATTCCAATATTACAGGATCTTATATTAATAATACTGCTTGGAGTGGAGGTGCAAATTTCATTTTAGGAAATATAAAAAATTCTAAGATTACTGGCATTTATACTCAAAATACTGCAAAAAATGCGGGTGGTGCAAATCATTTCAGAGGAAAAATTATAAAATCCGATATTAACGGAAAATATAATAATAATAGAGCAGGAACAGGTGGAGCTAACTACTTTGATGAAATAATAATAGATTCTATTATTAATGGTACTTACTATGTTAATGTTGCGGATTTGGGTCTTGGCCATTTTACATGGACGGATTTATAATTCTTAATGTCTGGAGGTGCCAATTACTTTAAAAGTGGAGGTGCCAATTACTTTAAAAGTGATATTTGGAATACCCTTATTACAGGAGATTATAATAATAATATAGCTTATTCATCTGGAGGTGCAAACTTCTTTAATGGAAACATATACTCTTCTATTATTGATGGTATCTATAAAAATAATGAAAGAACATGTGGATGGGGGAATTGTAATTATTTTACATATTTACGAAATGTAATAATAACAGGAACTTATTACACTCCTTCTTTACCTCATGGGGAAGGGGTTGATTGTATTAAATCTTTTTCCAAGGATGGATTATCTAAATATTTCAGTTATATTAACAATCCGCGATCTACCTTCAGTGATAATAGAACATATATTTGGTCATTATATGTTAATGCATCAGCTAAAGTAAATCAAAATTCTAGTGAAGGAAATGGCCTATCACCAGAACGTCCATTTAAAACATTAAATGAAGCTTTAAATGTTGTACAAGATGGTGCAACTATTTTCATAGCACCTGGAACATACACTGGCAAAGGCCAAAATGTAGATTTAATAATAAATAAAAATTTAAATTTACAAACTTATGGTACTGGGGATGTAATATTTGATGCAGAGTCTAAATCACGTATATGGACAGTAAATGCAAGTAATTTAAATATAACTGGTATTACATTCAAAAATGGTAAATCCAGTTATGGTGGAGCAATTTATTTCAACAATATAATTTATAATTCACGTATAAGTGGAAAATTTATTAATAATAATGCAACTACAGGTAATGGAAGTGCAATGTATTTCCAAGAAGCCATATCTTCACTCATAACAGGAAAATACATTAACAATACCAACTATTTCAAAAAAGAGAATCTATCAACTTTCTATAAGTTTAATGATACTATAACAACTCTAAATAATGATTCTACAGTCTATGTGCTTAATAATATTATATATGTAAATTGTCATTTCCTTCCTGGTTTAAGTAGTAATGGATACACAGAATTTTTAAAAGGAGATGGATATACACCATTTACAGCATTTAAAACTTTACTAGATGCTGTAAATGCAGCTAAAGATGGAGATATTATACAAATCGCTGAAGGAAATTATACTGGTTATGGTAATGTTCAGGATATGAATATTAATAAAAATCTAACTATAATGAATGATGGTAAGATGGTAATTTTTGATGCTAAGGATTTTCCAAAAAAAAGAATTTGGACTATCACAGCTTCCCAAGTTAATATTTTAGGTATAACTTTTACTAATGGTAAATCCGGTCATGGTGGAGCACTTTTATTTAAAAATAAACTAGTAAATAGTGTCATAGCCTCTAATTTTATAAACAACCAAGTATATACTAGAGCAAAAACTTGTTATGGTGGAGCTATTGCTTTTGAATCCTCATTGGATAATGTTACAATAACAGGAACATTTCTAAACAATTCAGTATATAATTGGAAAATTGAGGA
>JAFRQT010000036.1 GCA_017428485.1 Bacilli bacterium
AAATAATATATATTTAAATTTAAGTATATTATTAATATAAAGATAAATAAACATGAATAGAGTGGTTATTATTGAAAAACTATTTGTTAAAAATATTTTTGAATTCTTCTTTTTATAAAATAAATATAATAATAAATATATTATGTATAAAATAATGAAACATTTATCTGATAAAGTACTATACCAAATCATTGTAAAAATTGCTAAATATAATTTATTAAATTGTAAAAGTAGAAGTATATTTATTGTTAAAAAAAATATATAAAAATCAATATTAAATTTAAAGTATAAAAAAATCAATAGAAAGCTATTAACTATTAAAAATAATTCTTCATATAAGTCTCTTTTATAATTGGTATAATAATATTTAAAATAAAAAAACACTATATACATTGTTAGTTCAAATAAAATAAATATATTAGTATATAAAAAAACTTCTAGATATAACATATTTTTCACCAAAGTTATATTATCATATGATACATGTCGAATTTTGTCGAATTGTGTAAAAAAAATAAGAAAATTACTTTTCTTATTTTAAACCAGCCATATATTTCTTTAGTTGCTTTGAATTAGGGCCTAATATTATTTTAAGTTCATTATCAATTTCAACTATTCCTTTTGCACCAAGTTTTTGAATACCATCTTTATCTACTTTAGTAACGTCTTTAACAACAACTTTTAATCTCGATAAATTTATTTGGCTTTCAATGATGTTTTCTTTTCCGCCTAAATATTGAATTAGTTTGTTGATTTCTACACTGAAATCTTTTCTTTTCATTTTAATAACAACGAGTGATATAAATATTAATGATAAAACTATAATTATATATTTCCAAATCATAATTCTTCCTCCTTATAGTCATTTATGAAGTTTATTAATTTGTTTCTTAATTCAATTATTTTTTCTTCTGTATAATATTTATCTGGTGATATGTTTTCTGTGATTATTGAAGTTTCATTATCATATCCAATAATATTACCATCTTTAATAAATATTACAGTTGGAACAAATATTTTTAAATTATTTTCATCATCCTTTAATAAATAATCTTTTAAATTATCAACTAGTTTTCTATATCCACTAGTATTATATTGTCTATCTTGTTTAATATTTAAATATGATATTTCACTTATTTCATTTTCTTTTAGTACATCATTTAAATGTTTAGCATAATGATTACACCATTCATTTTCTTTTATACATAGAAATACTACTCCTGATTTTTTATTGAATAACAAATTTATTTCATCTATGTTTTTATTTACTATAATACTATTTTCTACCAAAGGGTAATCATTATTATTATTTTTAGTAGTATTATTATCTACGTGATGTTTGTTAAAATAACCATATATTAGCATAGCACCAATAATTGATGCAGCTGTTATTAGAAGTAAACTTACTTTTTTCATATATTCACATCCTCATATATAATTTTATCATATTTTTATTATTTATAAAACTGTTTTAATATTGATTCGTTTTTATGCTTTAAATAATATTCAGTATCAAATAAGTCATGTTTGATATCATTAATTGTTTTTCTTTTTCTGTTTTGATATTTTATGTGTTTTATTTTAGGATTATTCTTAACTGATTTATATTTTTTATCATAATCTATAATAGCAATGAAATCCACAATAATAATCATTATAGAAAAAATATTTATTAATAATTTTATAATATTATCTGTAAATATATTTATATTCAAAGCATATAAACTTATTACTACAAATGATAATATTACAAAGATATCTAAAATAATAGTTTTTAATCTACCAATTTTACTTGTTTGAACATTACCACCATGTCTATATATTAAATAGTTTATTAAAAGTACTGTTATTTCAAGTATAAGAGGGCAAAACATAATATTATACATAATTCCAAGTAAAATAAATGCCACAAAGTTTAATAATTTATCACTTATTGCGTCCATTGCACAACCAAAGAATGTCGTTAAGTGTAATTTTCTTGCTAAGAAACCATCTATAGCATCTGATAAATAAAGTATCAAAATTATTAATGATGTAACACTATTTCCGTACTTATAAAATATAAATGGCAATATCAAAGCTCCAATAAGTCTAGATAGAGTTATTGAATTAATAATAATTAGCCATAGATTTCTTATCACTTTATTCTTCATAAATAATATTCTATGAAAAAGAGTAAAATTTGTCAATAAACTAGCAATAAAATATGATATATGATATAATGTGTAAGCACATGGGGCTGTATTGATTCGACAGAACAATGGTTTTATAAAATGCAAGTAGTAGGCATACTATAAATGCAAAAAACAAAATAATCGGAAACGATTTTAATTTCTCTCCAGCATTTGCTTAATTTAGCAAACTAAGGAGCTTCCTTTTAAACTTTTGTTCACGAGTTTAAAATAGGGAGTCATAAAGTGAACTATATTATAAATATGTTTGTGATTTATAATGAATGTTTAACAAACTTTGAATAATAAGAGAAGTTGGCAATCTACATTATTATTTGAGTATAAAAACCAACTAAACTTGTAGATTTTTTATGGAACTGTGTTTTGGACAGGAGTTCGCTACTCCTCAGCTCCACCATAATTGCCCTGTGGCCAAGTGGTAAGGCTCTGGACTCTGACTCCAGTATCCATAGGTTCGAATCCTATCAGGGCAACCATTAGTGCTGAAATAGCTCAATTGGTAGAGCAACTGAATCGTAATCAGTAGGTTGTGGGTTCAATTCCTATTTTCAGCACCAACTGCCGTCTTAGTTAAGTGGTATAACAAAGCCATGGTAAGGCTTAGTTACAAGTTCGATTCTTGTAGATGGCACCATAAATATATCAATCAGCAATGATTGATTTTTTTATTAAAAAATAGTATTATTTAATTGTATTAGGAGGAAAATATGAATATCCAAAAAGAATTTAGTTTAGGTGCATTATTATCTGTTGCGACAGGCCGATTGTATTGCACAATGGATGAATTATATGAAATATTAAATTATTTAACTGGTGAAAGTTTATTTACACATCAAATACCTAGAGCGACAACAGCTGCTAAACCATATGTTTTATCTTTATATCCTCAATTAGTAGATGTTGGAGTCAATGAACAATTTAATAATGAAGCAGATGTTTTTACGTTTATAGAGGAACAAAAAAGAAAATTTGGAGATAAATTTGTATTAAGTCCAATGACTAAAAATGAAGGATATGCTCCAATGGATCCATTAGATGAACTTGCTCGAATAAGAAATGGAATGATAAAATAAAGTGGTTTGTTTATAACCACTTTTATTTTGATATTTATTAAAGAATTGTCATCTATATAAAAAATAGTCTTTTGACTATTTTTATTATACTTTTTTTACTAAATTCATTCTCATGTGTGCTCCACAGCACTCTTTTATGTCAGCATTTTTAACAAACTCATAATATTCTGGATAGTACCTTGTATGCATTAAATCATAGAATCCACCATTTTCTACTTTATATCCATATAAATGAACTGGTCCTCTAACTATTAAAGCTCTTGATCCATCACTTAATTTTGTTAATTCAATGCTATCAACACTAGCAAAGTCTCTCTTAATTCTTTTTCTAATATTTTTTTCTCCAATAATATACATTTTTTCGTTATAAGAAATTAATTCATGAGTATATCGAATATGTGAATCCATAATTATCTCCTCCATTAGTAATTTATTTTAGCATATTTGTATTATTTGTCAAACTACTTTCAATTTATTTTATATTATGTTATTATATTAATGGAGGATATAATTATGAAGAAAAATGAAGATTTAAATCAAAAAAATTTAAAAGGAATTAGTAAAGCAATAGCTATTATATCAAAAATACTTGAAGTTTGCATGATAATTGGAGCATCCGCTTGCTTGGTAGCAACTATAGCAATACCATTTATATTAAAAAATATTAAAGTGGGTGAAACTGATATTTCATATGGTAAAATTAAAATAGCTGAAATATCTAAGGATACTTTATTAGATAATGGAATTGATGAAAGTAAATTTACTTATATAAAAGATTTTATTACCGGTAATAGAGTATTCGAATTATGTGCCTATACTTTTATTTGTGTAGTTGCCTTAGTTGGATTAGCTTTTTTCTTCCATTATCTATACAAATTATTTAAAAATATTAGTAAAGAAGACACACCATTTACTGAGGAAAATGTTAATTTGATTACTAAACTATTAATTGCTTTAATTGGATATATTGCACTACCTACAATACTTGCTTGGATAGCTGAAATTATAGGTAATATCGATATTAATTACTCTTGGGGATTAAAAGACATTATGTTATTACTTGTTATATTTGCATCTAGACATATATTTGCATATGGATGTAGTTTAGAAAAGAAGTAAAATAAAATTTAACAAATCTATTTATTAGATTCGTTTTTTTTAGTATAATTATTATGGTGAAAATATGAAGAAGAGTGTTAAGATCATTTTGTTAATAGTAGCCATATTAATAGTATGTACATTATTAATATTGTTTTTGTATAAAAAAGAAGTTCATTCTTATAATGATTTAGATAAATATGAAGAATACCTATATAAACTTAGATATGAAAGCGATGCTCAAAGTAGATTATTTATTTTCCCAGATAAAATAAATAAAGATAAAGTAGAAAGTTTTGAATACTTAGTTAAAGATAGTTTACTAGAAGATTCTTATTTATTTTATATAATAATTAATTATGATGAAAAGGAATTTAATAAAGAAATACAAAGAATTAAAGATATTAAAAGAGTATATAATGGTAAGAATAAATATATTTTAAAAGCAGAAAATTTAAAATATGAAACATATATTACTATTTGTGATGGAATGGATATTTATGAGTATGTAATGATAGATAATGATAATAAGAAAATAATATATGTATTTAAGCAATTATTTAATGCTAATAACAAATTAAATAAAGACTATGTATTAAATTATATAGTTCCACGAGAAAGTAGAGATAAATTTTCATCTGGATATAACATGTATTATTTTTATGATGAGTATGGAATTGGATACATGGAAGGCTATGAAGATAAATAGGTGATAGTATGGGAATTCATGAACTAATTGGAACTTATTTTGAAACTAAAGATGAAAAATACTTTAAAGAAATAATCGATTTAATAAAACATAAAAATACTTCATATGCTATTAAATTACCTTTAACTAAACCATTTTTATTAAGAAAAGTAAATGGTATTACTGTATTTGAAATGCTTCTTAGAAGCAATTCATCTTTTCTTGATTGGTCAACATTAAGTCTTATTAGAAATGATAATGTTTTTTTAAAAATGATATTTGACTATGATAGATATGATTTGCTTTATTATGCTCCTGAAGAAGTGTTCCTAAGAAAATATAATGGTGAAACAATACTTGAATATTTATTTAGAAATAATAAGATACATGAAACTGTTGTAAGAATGTTTTCTAATTCAACTTTGATTGTTGAATTATGTGAAAAATATAATAGATTAGATTTACTTACCTATATTAATGCAAAATTATATACAAAAGAATTATCAAATGGAAAAACTGTATTTGAATATTTACTTGATCATAATTTGATATCAAATGTTATGATAAAGCAAATATATGATCCTAAATTATTAGAAATAATAATTAAATCAGGTAAAACAAATTTACTTAGATATTTAAATGAAAGTATGCTAATAAAAAAGATAAATGGGAAAATGATATTAGAAGATTTACTATCTAAAAATGTTCCAGTAGGGCTAGTATTTACTGACCCTATAGCTATTAAAAAGATAGTTGAAATGGGAAGAGAAAAATTACTGATACATTCTTCTTCCGAAGTTTTACTTACTGAAATAGATAATGATGGAACTTTATTGTTTGAACATTTAATAGATAAAGGAATAATCCCTACATCCGTAAAAAGTTCAATAAGTTATAATGATAAATATGCTATTAATTTTGTAAAAAAACTATGTGAATGCGGAAGATATGAAGTTTTATTGAGAGCTAACGAAGAATTATTGTTACAAAATATAGATGGAGAACATGATTTGATTGAACTATTAATAATATCAGGTTATAAACCAAGAAATGATATATTATTTAAAAGTAATAAAATGCTTGAATATATAATCAAATATCAATTATATAATTTACTTAGTAGTTGTTCAGAAGATTTATTATTAACAAAATTAAATAATGGTAAATTAGCTATTGAGGAATTATTGGATAGAGGACTAGATATTAATAATATTGTATCAATTACTAAAACAGAAATTGTTGATATATTTATTAAATATAAAAGATTTGATTTATTTAAACATGTCATTGTAAGAGTACTTTTATATAATTATAATTTAAATGAAACATATTTAGACTTAGCATTATCTGAATTAAAAGATGATAGTGAAATTAAATCATTAGATTTTAAAGCAATTACTAATGTAGATTTAATTGCCCAAAAATATATAATATTTGCAAGACATAATTTACAAATGTACTTAGATTCTTTAGAAGTAGATGATTTATTAAAAACACATGATAATGAAAGATTAATAGATATATTACTTGATAGTGAGCCAGAATTAACTTTAGATAGAATAATTGAGCCAAGAGTTAAAGAAGATTCTAAAATAGCAATGATTATAAGAATAAAAGGATTACAACAAAAGAATTTTAAATATGATTCATTAACTAGAAGTCTTGATACTGAATACATTGAAAGAAGTAATGATAGATATTCTGATATTAAATTAGATAGCGAATGTGAAAGTTTATTAAAAGAATTAAGAAATGTAATGAATGATAGGAAAAGTAATCCACAACTTATTGATTTGCTAATTAAAACATATAGAAGAGTTCTTTCACAAGATAGAAGGTTTATAGAAGAAGTAATTAATTTAATAAATATAAAAAAGAATAATCCAAATTTTGCTTATAAAAAAATCAGTGCTGGTGCTTATTTTGAAAGTATTAAAAATGAAGTATGTATGGATGATGAGAATGCTGATACATTATGTCATGAAACCGGGCATGCGTTTCATCATCTTATAGCTGGCAACGATGTTCCAGATGGATTTGTTGAATTGATCGAAAAAACTAGAAAAAATAAAGAATTTTTAAGAAGAACTAAAGAATATTCTGATATGTATCATGAAATTAAAAGAGAAGTTGAACGAAGAGTAGAAAAAACATATATGACACTATATGATAGTAGTCATACAGAAGAAGAATTTAAGGCTGTTAAAAAATATTTAAAGGAAGAGAAATTAAAATATAGAGACAAATATATAAAAGCTGGTATTTCTCCTTCAGTTGTCGATAAGATTCTAAATGAAACATATGATTTCATAGAATATTATGAACAAGATAGAAGAATTAAAAAGAATAAAATTGTTACATCAATATATAGAATAGAATATGGCAATTTTATGTCAATTGGAGATTTCATAGATGGTATAACTAATGGATACTTTAAAAATGGGTTATTAAAAGGACTAGATGGTAATATAATAAGGCCTTGTAGTGGACATGGAGTAAATTATTATGCAGTAGATTATAAAGCAATTTTCACAGAAATGATTGCTAATTATAGTGCAATAATTAAAAGTGAAAATCCAGTATCAGGACTTGATGCATTAAGATACTTTATAGGCGATGAAATAATGGATATGTTAATAGATTATTATGATACTAGAATACTAAATAGTAAAAATAATATAAAAAGTGTTAGAGTAGGAGGTAGATAAAATGGAAGAAGAAATGATTTATAACTTATATATTTTATCTGAAACAAAATATAAAAAAGAAAATGAAAATGTAAGTGAGGATTTATTATATCCCGATAATTGGAGTCTTATAAATGATTATAAAATTAAGATAGAAATAATAGGTGAAGCATTAACTAAAAAATGTTTAATTAAAGATACGATTAAATATATGGAGATTTCTGAAGGGGTTAAATAATTATTAAAAAGATAAGTAATGTGGTATAATAAACATTACTTGTTTTTTTAGGAGAGTAATTATGATGAAGTTATTTTTAATCTTTAGTATATTTAATATATTTAATAATAATAATTATAAATATATGGATAATTATATCAATATAATTGTGGATCATTTTGAAAGTGAATATTTAAGACATAATTATTATAAAGATGAAAGTGCTAAAGAAATTGCTAAAAAGTTAAATAAGCAATTAAATTCAACTTTAAAAGATAAAGGAATGTTTATTGCAAAATATTCATTATCTAAAAATGTTGATCCTTACTTAGTTACAGCAGTAATACTTCAAGAAACAGGATGTAAATGGACATGTAGTAGTTTAGTTAGAAAATGTAATAATGTTGGTGGTAATAAAGGTAAACCATCTTGTAATAGCGGAAGTTATAGAAAATTTGATACTATTGAAGAAGGTATTAAGTTTGCTATTAATGTTCTAAGTAAATATTACAATAATGGTAAAACAACTCCAGAACAAATAGGTCCAAAATATGCAAGTGATCCAAAATGGGCATCAAGAGTAAATAATTATATTAAAAAATTAAAGAATAGTTAAAATGTTGTGTTTTTTATTTTATTGTAATATAATCTAATTAAGGGAAGCATTTATTTAACTAAATGCCTACCTATGGTTGGAGACATTTAAGTTATATACTTAAGTGTCATTTTTTTATTACTACGATTAACAGGATAGAGAGTAATAGAATAATGGATATGAGTTTAAGAATCTTTATAATGAAAGATTTATTACTCATACATTAAACCTCCTTTCTTAAAAAAGGATGCCAAAAATTAATAATCACTATAGAATTATTGTATTTTGGTATATACTTTAATGAATAAAATTAAAAAATAAGTATTTTTATAAAATAAAGTAATTTTGTTGACAAAAATTATCAAAAATAATATAATCTACTCGTAAGTGATGAAGGGAACAAGTAGTTATTTAATTTATCTATATAGAGAATTAGTGGTTGGTGGAAACTAATAATTATTAAATAATGAAAAAAGAACGTGACAACTCCTGGAACTTAAATGCAGATCTGCTATAAAGATTAAAGATAGAAATATAAGAATCTATGAAGTAAGATGGTACAGCGATTATATTCGCGCTTACGTTAGATTCTTTTTTTATTAGGAGGAATAAAAATGGAAAATAAGTATAGGAATGTATATTGTGGCGAAGTAACTTCTGATTATATAGGAAAAGTAGTTAGAATTGCTGGATGGGTAAACTCTATTAGAAACTTAGGGTCTATTTGTTTTTTAACCATTAGAGATGAAAAAGGTATAGTACAAGTTGTAACGGATGATGAAAATAAAGTAAAAGATATAGTAAGAGAATCAACTGTTACAATAACTGGAAAAGTAAGAAAAAGAGATGGCGATGAAAACCCTAATATGAAAACTGGTAAAGTTGAAATTGTACTAGATACAATTGAAGTGTTAGGTAAGTGTAAAAGCGTACTTCCTTTTGAAATTTCTAGAAATAGAGAAGCAAGTGAAGAAACTAGACTTAAATATAGATATTTAGATTTAAGAAATGAAAAATCTCATAATAATATATTACTTAGAAGTAAAGTAATTGATTATATAAGAGAAATAATGAAAGGAATGGATTTTACTGAAATATCCACTCCAATTATATCTACATCTTCTCCTGAAGGAGCTCGTGACTTTGTAATTCCATCTAGAAATTATAAAGGTAAATTTTATGCGCTTCCACAAGCACCTCAAATATATAAACAATTATTAATGGTATCTGGATTTAATAAATACTTTCAGATTGCACCCTGTTTTAGAGATGAAGACTGTAGAGCAGATAGAACATTAGAGTTCTATCAATTAGACCTTGAAATGAGTTTTGTTACTGAAGAAGATGTATTTGAAGTTGGACAAAAAGTATTTCATGATGTATTTACTAAATTTAGTGATAAGAAAGTAACAAGTGTTCCTTTCCCAAGAATAACTTGGAAAGAAGCAATGGAAAAATATGGTAGTGATAAACCAGATTTAAGAAACCCATTAATTATAGAAGATATAACTGATATATTTAAAAATACTGAATTTGGTGGATTTAAAGATAAGACAGTTAAAGCTATTAAAGTTGAGAAGTGTGAAGAATCTAATTCATGGTTTAAAAAATGTGAAGACTTTGCTCGTGAAAAAGGAGCAGGCGGTCTTGCTTATATTAAAGTTACTAATGAAGGACTAAAATCTACCATATTAAAATTCTTAAGTGAAAAAGAAATAAATGATATAACTAAAAGATTTAATCTTACAGAAGGAAATACATTATTTATAATTGCTGGAGATAAGATTAATAAGATAATGGGACATTTGAGAAATTATCTTGGACGTGAACTAGGATTAATTAACGATGATGAATTTGCATTTTGTATTGTAAAAGATTTTCCTATGTATGAATACAATGAAGAAGAAAAAAGATGGGATTTTGAACATAATCCATTCAATATGCCAAAAGGTGGACTTGATGCATTTAATACAGATGATTACTCAGAAATAGTAGCTAATCAATATGACTTTGTATGTAATGGTAATGAAATGGCTAGCGGTGCAGTTAGGAATCACGATGTCGAAATAATGAAAAAAGCTTTTGCAATAGCAGGATATGATGAAAAAGTAATTGAAAATAAATTTAGAAGTTTATATAATGCATTTCAATATGGAGCACCTCCTCATGCAGGAATGGCTCCTGGAATTGATAGAATTATAATGTTACTTACAGGTGAAGAAAATTTAAGAGAAGTTCAAGTATTCCCACCTAACGTTAGTGGACAAGATCTACTTATGGGAGGACCTAATGAACTTGATGAAAAACAATTAAGAGAACTTCACATTAAAATAAGAGATTAGAAAGGATGATTAAAATGGAAAGACAATTTTCAGAACAAGAACAAATTAGAAGAAATAAATTAGAAGAAATTAAAGCATATTGTAATCCATATCCAGAAAGATATGAAAAGACTCATGCTTTAAAAGATGCAAGAAATTTAGAAGATGGTACTACTGATGTTAGAATAGCAGGTAGAATTGTTTTCATGAGAAAAATGGGTAAATTAAGTTTTGTTAGAATTCGTGATTTAGAAGGAGATATGCAACTTGAAATCAAAGTAGATATGGTTGGAGAAGAAAAATATGAATTCTTTAAGAAACTAATTGATACAGGAGATTTTATCGGAGCAGAAGGAGAAATATTTACTACTCAAACAGGTGAAAAAACTTTAAGAGTTCATTCATTTGAATTTTTAGGTAAAGCATTAAGACCTCTTCCAGAAAAGTTCCATGGACTTACTGATATCGAACAAAAATATAGACAAAGATATGTTGATATGATTATGAATGAAGAATCTAGACGTGTATTCTTAGGAAGAAGTAAATTGTATGCATTCATAAATAAATATCTAGGGGAACATGGATTCTTACAAGTTGAAACACCAATTCTACAAAATGCAGTTTGTGGTGCAGCAGCAAGACCATTCTATACACATCATAATGCTCTTGATATGGACTGCAATCTTAGAATTGCACCAGAAACTTATTTAAAGCAATGTATCGCAGCTGGATTTGATAAAGTATATGAAGTAGCAAAATGCTTTAGAAATGAAGGAATGGATACAGAGCATTTGCAAGAATTTACTCAAGTAGAGTGGTATGCATCATATTGGAACTTTGAAGATAATATTAGATTCTATACAGGATTTATTAAAAATCTATTATTAGAATTAGTTGGAACAACTACAATACAATATCAAGATTATACACTTGATTTTGGTAAAGATAATTGGGATAGAATTAATTATGTTGATAAAATGACTGAAATATTTGGATTTGATTTTTTAGAAATTGAAGATCCAAAAGTATTAAAAGATAAAATTGTAGAAAAAGGATTATTTACATATGCTGATTTAGAAGATTATTTCTCAGTTAGCCAAATAATTGACTTCTGTTACAAGAAAAAAGTAAGAGCTAATATAGTAGAACCTACAATTATATATAATTATCCAGCAGTATTAATTCCACTTGCTAGACGTAATGATGAAGATCAAAGAAGAATAGATGTATTCCAAGTTATCGCAGCTGGAACTGAACTTTGTAAAGCATATTCAGAACTTGTAAATCCTATTACTCAAAGACAAGCTTTTGAAGATCAATTAAAAGCTAAAGAACAAGGTGATGAAGAAACAATGGAACTTGATGAAGGATTCTTACAAGCTATGGAACAAGGAATGCCACCAATATCAGGGCTTGGATTTGGAATCGATAGATTAATGATGATTATTTATAATCAACCATCAATTCGTGACGTAGTATTATTCCCACAAATGAAGGAATTAAATAAATAATTTGTTTAAAAAAATAAAAATTATGTCAAACATTGTTGATATAATTTTTTATTTTATTTATAATTGTATATGGTGAGGATAGTGAAAGATGACAAGTTAACTAGGTTTTTTGATACAACAAATTTTAATAGTGATTTCACTAAATATTTCAAGAATGCTTCTGTTAAAGAAGTTCTTTTAAATAAGAAACAAGCCAAAATGACTATGGTTATTGAAATAGATAACTTACCAGATACTGAAGTATTTAAGGAACTATATGAAAAAGGTTTAACTCTAAAAGGAGTTAAAGAATTTAGATTAAAATTTATAGTTGAAAATAATGATAAATTGTTTGTTGACTATTTTAATTATTATTTTGATATATTAGTTAGTAGATGTCCAATGCTTAGATGTATTGATAGAGATAAAATAGTTTTTAACAATAATAATGTTAGTATTGAAGTATTAAATACGGCAGAAGAAAACAAAATTAATGAAATAAAAGAAAAAATAGAAATATTTTTAACTGATATGGGATTTGATGATGTAGATGTTAATCCTCAAATAAATGAAGAAGAAAGAGAAAAATTTAAAAAAAGTTTAACAGATTCAAAAGAAGAAAAACCATCTAAAAAAGAAAAAGAAATAATTAAAGGTAGTAAAATAGCAGGGACACCTTCATTAATTAAAAATTTAATATCTAATGAAGAAAACGTTATTTTAGTTGCGCAAGTATTTGGTGTTGAAGGAAGAAGTACTCAAAGTGGATGGTTTATTATTACACTAAAATTAACTGATTATTCTGATAGTATGATATCTAATATATTTACTAAAAAAGAAGAGGAATATAATTATTTGCTTTCCAAATTAAAAAAGGATAAATGGTACAAATTTAAAGGATTAGTTAAATATAATACAAGAAGTAATGACTTTGAATTTTCTCCTAATGATATTGAAACTTATGATAAAAAAGAAGAAAAATTAGAAGATAAAGCTGAAGTAAAAAGAGTAGAAATACATGCACACACTATGATGAGTCAGATGGATGCTGTTACTAAAGTTAATTTAAGTGAACATACGTGTGAACTTGTTAGTAGATGTATTGATATGGGATATAAGGGAGTTGCTATAACTGATCATAATGGTTGTCAAGCTTTCCCAATAGCTTATCAAATAATTAGTTCATATAATAAAAAACAAGAAGACCCAAATAAAAAATTTAAAGGAATATATGGAACGGAATTAACTTTAGTTGATGATACTGTCTCAATAGTTGTAAGGCCTAGTGATATAGCACTTGAAGGTACTACTTACGTTGTTTTTGATACTGAAACAACAGGTTTTAATGCTGCTTCTGGAGATACTATGATTGAAATTGGAGCAGTTAAAATCAAAGATGGTGAAATAATCGACAGATTTGATAAATTTATTAATCCTGGTAGAAAATTACCTAAAAAGATTACTGAACTTACAATGATTACTGATGATATGCTAAAAGATGCTCCTGATGAAAAGAAAGTAACAAAAGAATTTTTAGACTGGGCAGGAGATGATCCTATGGTTGCACATAATGCTAAATTCGATATTTCATTTATTGAAGCATCTATGAAAAGAAATGATTTAGGTGAATTTAAAAATACAGTAATAGATACATTAGAATTATCACGTGCTTTAGATCAAGGATTTGCAAGACATAGTTTATCTGCATTAGTCAAAAGATATAATGTTCCTTTTGATGAAGAATCACATCATAGAGCTGATTATGATGCTGAAGGTACTGCTTTAGTATTTCATAAAATGTTACAAAAATTAGTTTCTCAAAATTATGATACTATTTCTTCATTAGAAAGATTAGTACCAAAAGATGAGATATATAAATTTGGACGAACATATCACTTTAATGCAATTGCATTAAATAGAAAAGGTCTTACTAATTTATTTAAAATAATATCACTTGCTAATACAACATATCTATATAAAACGCCTAGAATTTTAAGAAGTAAATTAGATGAGTTAAGAGAAGGACTTCTAATTGGAAGTGGATGTGCTGAAAGCGAAGTTTTTTTAGAAGCAAGAAGCAAAGAAGGAGAAGAACTTACTAATATAATTAACTTTTATGATTATGTTGAAGTTCAACCCCCTGAAGTATATGATCATTTAATACAAACTAGTGATTTTGCAAATATATTAGAACTTAAAAATCATATTAAGAAAGTAATAGATGCTACTAAAGATGCAGGTAAGATTATAGTGGCTACGGGAGATGTACATCATTTTACTCGTGAAGATAAAATATATAGAGAAATAATTATTAATCAAAAAGTACCAGGCGGTGGACGTCATCCACTTGCTAAAACTGAAATAACAAATATTCCATCTATGCATTTTAGAACAACTGAAGAAATGTTAAAAGATTTTGATTTTATTGATAAAAATTTAGCATATGAAATAGTTGTTACAAATACGAACAAAATAGCAGATATGGTTGGTGAATTTGAAGTAATAATTGATACACATGGTATACCATATTCACCAAGAGTAAAAGCTGATGATGGTAAAAGTTATTTAGATTGCCCAAGAGTTGTAACAGATCTTGTATTTAATACTGCAGAAAAATGGTATGGTCATCCTTTACCTTTAAATATTGAAGAAAGAATCTCAAAAGAATTATATGGAGATGTTGTATATAATTATTGGATAAATAAAGTAAAAGAAGAAAAACCAAAATTAAGTGAAGAAGAACAAGTTAAAGAAGCATTTTCTCATTTACATGATACTTTAGTTGCTGGATTTGATAAAGTAAAAGAATTAGTACGTGAAATTGTTTTAGATAAATGGACTGATGAAGATGGTGAGAAGACTGAGGATGCAATAAATAAAAAAATCAAAAAAGAACTTGGTGGTATTATAGGTGGAGGATTTGATCCTATATACCTAATTGCGCAACGTCTTGTAAAACACTCTAATGATGATGGGTATATAGTAGGTAGTAGAGGTTCTGTTGGTAGTAGTTTTGTTGCTACATTAATGGGCATTACTGAAGTAAATCCACTACCACCACATTATAGATGCTTAGAATGTAAACATAGTATTTTTGAAGATGAAGACGGGGAAGCATTAGGTTCAAAGTATTCTAGTGGCTTTGATTTACCAGACAAAGAATGTCCAAAATGTGGAAGTAAGATGAAAAAAGATGGACAAGATATGCCATTTGCAACTTTCCTTGGATTTAATGCTGATAAAGTACCAGATATTGATCTTAACTTCTCAGATTTAAATCAAGCATCTGCGCATGAATACACTAAAGTATTATTTGGTGTTGATAATGTTTATCGTGCTGGAACTATTGGAACAGTAGCTGATAAAACAGCTTATGGTTTTGTTAGAGGCTACTTTGAAGATAAAGGTATAATGGATAAAAGAAGTTGTGAGATTGAAAGACTAGCTGTTGGATGCACTGGAGTTAAACGAACAACTGGACAGCATCCTGGTGGTATTGTTGTTGTTCCTGATTATATGGATGTATATAATTTTACTCCTTATCAATATCCTGCAGATGATCCAACTTCTGCTTGGAGAACTACACACTTTGATTACCATTCAATTGAATCAAATTTATTAAAATTAGATATATTAGGTCACTCAGATCCAACACAATTAAGACTTATTCGTGATTTAAGTGGAGATGATGTATTACAAGTACCACTTGATGATAAAGATACCATGAGTATATTCTCAAGCACTAAGGTACTAGGGGTTACAAATGAAGAAATAATGTGTCCTACTGGTACTCTTGGTATACCCGAATTTGGTACTACATTTACAATTAGTATGGTAGATGAAACAAAGCCAACAACTTTTGCAGAACTTACTAAAATATCAGGTCTTTCTCATGGTACTGATGTATGGCTTGGAAATGCAAGAGATTTATGTACTCCAGATGAAAATGGAAATATAAAGGTACCATTTAAAAATGTTATTGGATGTCGTGATGATATTATGGTTTATCTTATGTATCATGGTGTAAAACCAATAAAAGCGTTTAAAATAATGGAATTTGTTCGTAAAGGAAAAGCATCAAAAGATCCAGAAGGATGGCAAGAACATAAACAAACAATGATAGATGCTGGAATTGAAGAATGGTTTATTAATTCTTGTGAAAAAATTAAATACATGTTCCCAAAAGCACATGCTGCAGCATATGTTACAAGTGCATTTAGAATTGCATGGTACAAAGTTCATAAACCAAAATACTTCTATGCATCATGGTTCTCAACAAAAGCAACTGATTTTGATATAGAAACTATGATTAAAGGTTATGATGCTATTAAAAATAGAATAATTGAAATTAAGGAAAAAGGATTTGATGCAACTAATAAAGAATCAGGAATTTTAGAGTGTCTACAAGTAGCTCTTGAAATGGCTGCTCGTAAAATTAAAATTAAACCATTTGATTTATACAAAAGTAAAGCAACTACTTTCGGAGTAGATGAAGATGGTGACTTAATCCCTCCATTTATTACTATTGATGGACTTGGTGAAACTGTTGCTAATAACATTGAAACTGAAGCACTAAAAAAACCATTCATAAGTATTGAAGACTTTCAAAATAGATGCAAAGTGTCTCAAACATTGATAGATAAAATGAGAACTTTAGGCATATTTGATGGAATGAGTGAAAGTTCACAATTAAGTTTATTTGATTTTGAGGTATAAATATGAAAGTAGTAGTTTTAGGTAGTAGTAGTGCTGGTAATTCAACATTTGTTGAAATGAATAATGTTAAATTCTTAATTGATGCCGGTCTTCAATATGGAGTGTTAAAAGAAAAATTATATGAAATAAATGTTGATCCAAAAGAATTAGATTTTATTATTGTAACTCATGCACATATAGATCATATAAGATGTATTCATTCTTTTAATAGAATATATGGTATCCCAATATTTATTTCTAAAGATACTTTGGATGAATATTATAAAAAAGATTGTTTAAAAGATGTAGTATTATTTGATGAACTCGATAACATCATGGGAATTAAATTTGATAAAATACCTATATCTCATGATAAAAAAGGATTTGGTTTTGTATTTGAATATGGTGGAGTATCACTTGCATATATGGCTGATACAGGTATAATTAATTCAAAATTTCATGAAAAACTAAAGAATAAAACAGTCTATTTATTTGAAAGTAATCATAATGTGACTATGGAAATGAATGGAACTAAAGATTATGTAACAAAGGTTAGGAACATTGGAGATATGGGACACTTATCTAATGAACAATGTGCTATGTATTTATCTCATTTTGTAGGTAATAATACTAAAATAGTAATGTTAATTCATATAAGTGAACATGACAACACTCATGAACTTGCATATGAAGTTAATAGAAAATCATTAGATAATAAAATACAATTATATTTATCAAATAAAGATGCTATAAGTGATATTATTGAAATATAAAATAATAAAGAAATTAATCTTTATTATTTTTTTTCTTTAATGGTATAATAATTAATAGAGTGAGGTGTCTTATGAAAAAAAGAGCAATATTAATAGATGGTAATAATTTACTTTTTAGAAGTTATTATGCTACTGCATATACTGGTAATTTAATGAAAAATTCAAATGGTATTCCAACAAATGCATTATTTGGATTTGTTAATATGATTAATAAAATTATTAATGAAGAAAAACCAGAATATATTATGATTGCCTTTGATAAAGGACATAATTTTAGACAAGATATGTATGATAATTATAAAGATGGAAGAATAGAGACACCTGGGGATTTAAAAGTTCAATTTCCAATTGCTAAGGAATTATGTACACTCATGGGTATTAAATATATTGAATGTGATAATTATGAAGCAGATGATATTATTGGAACATTTGCAAGAATGGCAGATGAAGATAAAAATTATAATGCAACTATTGTAAGTAGTGATAAAGATTTACTTCAATTAATTAGTGATGAAGTTAATGTTAAATTATTAAAACAAAAAGATTATATTTTAATGGATGAAAAAACATTCTTTGACACTTATGGAATTAAACCAATTAGAATGATAGATTTAAAATCATTGATGGGAGATGCTTCTGATAATATTCCTGGAGTTAAAGGAATAGGAGAAAAAACTGCCTTATCTTTACTTCAAAAGTATGAAACATTAGATGGAGTTTATGAACATATAGATGAAATAAGTGGAAAGACACGTGAAAAATTAATTAATGATAAAGAAAATGCATACTTTTCTTATAAACTTGCTACTATATATAAAAATATTGATTTTGAATATACTTTTGATAGTATTAAATATAATGGAATAAATAGAGAAGGTTTAATCGAAAAATATAAAGAACTAGAGTTTAATTCATTTTTAAAGAATATTCCGGTAGATAATAATACAATTAATGAAAAATATGAAATAGTTAAAGGAAAAATAAATATTGAAGGAGAAAAAAGTTTATATATAGAACTTGATGGAATTAACTATCATACTGCTTCATTTATTGGTGCTTCTATATATGATGGAAATAAATCATATTATTTTGATTTACCTAGTTTAGTACTTAATAAGGATTTATTAAAAGATGTAAAAGTAACATATGATTTAAAGAAAAATATAGTATTTTTAAATAGATATAAAGTTAATACTAATTCTTCATTTGATACATTAATCGCAGCATATTTATTAAATTATAATGTTAAAGATGATTTATCATATTTAAGTTCTACATTTGGAGTAGAAATTCCATATTATGAAAATATTATTAGTAAAAAGAAAACTATGGCAGATGAGGAAATAATATCTGCAATAGTAAATAAAGCTAAATTTTTATATGATACATATGATGAATTTAATAATAAATTAAAAAATGATGAATTATATGATTTATATTATAATATTGAGCATCCTTTAATAAATGTACTTGCTAAAATGGAAATATCAGGTATTAATGTAAAACCAGAAGTGATTGATGATCTTGCATTAGATATTAAAACTAAAATAGAAATGATTGAGGGGAGAATATACAATTATGCAGGTGAAGAATTTAATATATCTTCTCCCAAACAACTTGGAACAGTCCTATATGATAAATTAGGTTTACCACGTGGAAGAGGAAAAAATGCAACATCTACTTCACATGATGTATTAATTAAATATGTTGATAGGCATCCAATAATAAATGAAATTCTTGAATATAGAAATTTGAGTAAATTATTATCAACTTATTTAGAAACATTTAATGATTACGTGCTAGAAGATAAAAAAATACATACTATATATAAACAAACTGGAACTAGAACCGGAAGATTATCTTCAATTGAACCTAATCTCCAAAATATTCCTGTTAGAAATGAAGAAGGAAGAAAAATAAGAAAAGCATTTGTTCCAAGTGAAAATTCAGTATTGTTATCTAGTGATTATTCTCAGATTGAACTTAGAATACTTGCTCATATAAGTAATGCTAAGAGTTTAATTAATGCATTTGTTAATGGAGAAGATATACATACTCATGTTGCGTCTGATATATTTAATATTCCAGAAGGTGAAGTTACTAAAAATCAAAGAAGAACTGCTAAGGCAGTAATATTTGGAATTGTTTATGGTATTAGTGGATATGGACTAGGGGAGAACTTAGATATAACTGCTACAGAAGCTAAAAAATATATAGATAAATATTTAACTTTATATCCTGAAGTCGATAAATATATGAAAGACATTGTTGAAAAAACTCGTGAGCTTGGATATGTAAGAACTTTATTTAATAGAAAAAGAGAAATAGAAGAAATTAAAAATACTAATTATATGATAAGATCAATGGGTGATAGAATGGCACTTAATACACCTATACAAGGAACCAGTGCTGATATATTAAAACTTGCAATGATAGAAATAGATAAAAAATTAGTAGAAGGAAATTATAAAACAAAAATGCTTTTGCAAGTTCATGATGAATTAATATTTGATGTTCCAGAAGATGAACTAGATAGTATTACTGAAATGATAAAAGATACTATGGAAAATATATATAAATTAAGTGTTCCTTTAAAAGTAGAAATAAATTATGGTAAAGATTGGTATGAAGCAAAATAAAAAATAGTTAAATAACTATTTTTTATTTATAATAATTGGTTTATTAGTTGTTTCAATATCAATTATATTTTCATAAATATTTGAATATATTTCAGTAATTCTCTTTTCAATTTCAAGTGCCTTATAATTGGTGTCATAACTATTTAATATGGGTAATTTAATATCTTTTTTAATTGTATTTAAATATTCTTGTCCCGTTTTATTAAACCCTAATATTCTTAAATATTCCAATTTATTTACTTGCTTATTTTCTTCTTTTGTAAATGAGCATAATATATGATTTAACATTCTACTAATTTTATTATAAGTATATCTTTTTGATTTAATATTATTTATTAATTCATCTAATGTATTAGACTTTGATATTACTTTTTTAATTCTTAAATCTATTCCTTCATCAACATCTAAATATTTATCAAGATTGGAATCACTTATAATTTTATATTTTAATAATTCAAAATATTTATCATTAAATTGTTTGTTTTTTAATATGTTATATACAAATTCTGGAATACTATTTTTATAATCTTGATTATTTAATATCTTATATCTAATATTACTTGCTGAAACAATATCATCATTTGATAGAATATCATGATAATTAGATGTTCGTTTAATATTAAATAATTCTATATCATATTTATTTTTGTATATTTCTTTTATATAACTTAGTGCTAATAAATCATTGGGTTCATTTATTTCAATGTTAGAAAGCTCTTTTAATGCTTTATTTAATGCTGTAGGATAATTAATACCTTCTTTTAAATACTTTTTTACTAGATTATCATATTCTAAATTATTAATTTGTGTTTTAGCAGCATTAATTATATCTTCTATATTTTCTTTTTCAGTGCCAAAACATAATGTATTAATATGAACAGAATTTAATAATTGAATAGAATATTTTGCAAAAATATCACTACTTTGAGTAGCATACACATATGGAAGTTCTATTACTATGTCAGCACCACTTAGAAGAGCTACTTCTGTCTTTTCCCATTTGCTAAGAATAGATAATTCTCCTCTTTGTGTAAATGATGAAGATAAACATACAATTATAATAGAATCTTTATATTTTTCTTTTATTTTATTTAGTTGATATATATGTCCATTATGAAATGGATTATATTCAGCAACAATTCCAATTATTTTTTGCATAATATTCTTCCTTTCTTATGTTAAATTATAGCAAAATATATATTTTTTTCAACAAAATAGAAAAATATACTTGATATTTTTTGGTATTTATGAGAAAATACTTTAGCGAAGCAAAAAAGGAATTATCAAAGAAGCTTATTGAAGGAGGAATAAAAATGAAATTAAATATTACATTATTTGGTGCACTACCATTTAGAAGAATTAGTAAAACTGCTAAAAGACAAAGAAGAACTCATTTAAAGAAAACTGCTCCTACTGTTACTATTTGTAGTAATTGTGGTGCTGTTGTTGCACCTCATAGAGCTTGCACTAAGTGTGGTTTTTATAAAGGTAAAGAAGCAATTAAAGTTAAATCTGAAGAAGAAACTAAGTAGGGTAAACCTACTTTTTTATTGACTTAAAAGTTATATATCTTTATAATTATAATAGGTGATAATATGAAGAAGTTTAGGTTTATTATTTATATATTTATATTTTTCATTTGCCTAGTACATGTAAATGCTAGGACTGTATATAAAGAAGTACCAAAATTTGTAAATGATTATATAAAGAAATTTCCTAACTATCAGAAATATATCGTAACAGAAAATACAAGATACGGCTTTACTAATGGAATAATAGATAATGGAACTAATGATTTTAGGACTGGCGGATTATTAAATCTAGATGAATATTTAATATCAAAAAGCGTTGGTAATAATTCATATTTATTTAATGGATTAGAATTTTTTACTATGACAAAAAGAAATGGCAAAATTGTTGCAATAGATCCAAATGAAGAAGACAATTTAACTGAGTTAACTGTTAATGATAGCAGTGGTATTAGAGTAACTAATTATATAAATAGTTCTGTTAAACTAAACGGAACAGGAAGTAGTGTTAATCCTTGGACAATAATATCTAAATATACTGTTCAATTTCATTATGATGATGAAAGATTATCTATTACACCTTCAAGTGTAATTGCTGATGAAGAAGGAAGAACTCCACCAGTAACTATAACTCCACAGAGCGGATATAGATATATAAGTAATGATTGTGGTGCTATGTATTCTGATAATAAATTAACTGTTGATAATGTAACCAATGATATTGTTTGTAATGTAGAAGCAGCTGCTAGAGGATACCAGTTGACTGTTTATGCTAATGGAGGAATATTGAGCCCTACAAATGGATGGGAGTTATCATTAGATTTACAGACTGCAACTAAAGATATTTCTTATGGTGAAAAAATATCTGTCTTACCAACCATTTCCAGAACTGGATATATTTTTGCGGGATGGTTTACTGAATTGACAGGTGGTAGTCAAATAGATGAAAATACTATTATGCGTGATGCACTAGATATATATGCTCGTTGGCAAGCAAGAGATGATTATGTTCTTACTTATAATAATAATGGCGGAAGTGGATGTACAAGTCAAACTGGAACATATAATTCTCCTTGGGGAAACTTGTGTACACCAAGTAGAGATGGTTATTCATTTAAAGAATGGAACACTAGTGCTGATGGAACTGGTACTGTAATTACTGGAAATTCTATAGTTAATGGTAATAAAACAGTTTATGCAATTTGGAATGCAAAAGATGTATTGGTTACACTTGATCCTAAAGGCGGTACTTTTCAAAGTGTTAGTGGATCAACATTATCTTATGGATGGACACTTGTCGATTCAGTATATAGATATCAAGGAAGAATTTGTAGTAGAAGAGAGGATGGCACTTATTCTGTTACTGATGAACTTATTGAATATGTATTTGATTGTCCAAGCGAGTTTACCACTTGTGATGAATCACACATTGGTACATATAGAGTTGGAACATGCACAGTTGAACATTTAAATGATGATGAGGTTAAAGCTATTAAGCAAATAAAGTATAATAGTCCTTATAATTCAATTCCAACACCGGTTAAAAATGGTTATACATTCGATGGTTGGTATTTTGGAAATACAAAAATCACAAGTACTACATCATTGGTTAATTCTGAAAATCACACACTAGAGGCACATTGGATTGTTAATAAATATTCAGTTAAATTTGCATCCACAAGTGCATGCCCACTAAATACTACAATTTATGCTCAAATTTCTAATATAAATTACGATGAATTAATAAAGTCAACTGCAATTGTTAATCCAGCATGTAGTGGTTACTCATTTGATGGTTGGGTTGCTAGTGGAAATATAAATTCAGATACAGCTAAGTATGGTACTACTAATAATCCAACAAGTAATTGGATTAATGGAAATAAGGGTACTTATTTCAAAAATTTATCTACTACTTCAAATGGAACTGTAACATTAACTGCTAGTTGGTCTACTGGAAGATATACAGTCACTGCAAATGCAAATGGTGGCACAATGTCAAGTACTACAGGATGGACACTTGCAGGAGATTCAAAAACAGCAACAAAACAAGTAAATTATTTATCGACATATGGAACTTTACCAACCCCAACAAGAAGTGGATATGTATTTAATGGATGGAATGAAATGAGTGATGGTAGTGGTAACACTATAACATCAAGTACAACTGTTTCAAGTGTATCTGATCACACTATATATGCTAAATGGATGACAAGTGTAACAATACCTACTAATTCACTATGTAAATCAAATCTTGTTTATACAGGAAGTCCACAAGTATTGACTACAACTACTAGCGGAACAGGATATGAATTAAGTGGTTATTCACAAACAAATGCTGGAGAACATACAATTACAGCAACATTATCATCAGGAAGTGTATGGAGTGATGGTACAACCGGAAATAAAACATTTAAATGTAGTATTGGAAAGGCAACACCAACAATAACATTAAGTGCAACAAGTGGAACTACAGTTGCTGGAAAAACTGTAACATTTAATGAACAAGCAACAGTAGCCGGTAAATTTATAGTATCAAGTAATGCAACTGGAAAAGCA
>JAFRQT010000037.1 GCA_017428485.1 Bacilli bacterium
CAATTTGAGTTTAGATGAATTAGTCAAAGGTAATAAAAAAATGATAGAACATATTAAAGAGAATGTTGATATTGTTAAATCTAAAGAAAAATTATCAAAAAGAATATTGATAGGTATTTATTTAGGAATATGGGCGTTATCAATTCTTACATTTTGGCTATTTACAGGGGAACAAGATGGTATTGGATACTCATTAATGGTTTTTTATTGTATAATACCTGTCACTACTTTTATTATTTCGTTTTTGATTGGAAAAGATAAAAGTTGGGATTTTGCTAAATATTTTATGCCAATGTTTTTCGGAGTAATGTATATGTTGGTTGAATATGCAACATTTAGTTTGGCAAATATGACATCATTTAGTAAATTTAATTTGCCTGAATTTTCAATGATTATTTCTGGTGCTGTTATATCATATATAGGTATATTATTTGGATTAGTTGTTAGTAAGATTAAAAATAAAATGGGAGGAAAAAATGGAAGTAAATAATAAAAAAGAAAAAAATAATACATATTTTGGTGAAGGAATGTTATATGGAGTATCTTTCGGTTCTTTAATTGGAGCAATAGTTTTAGCAATTACAAAAGTAATATATTATCTTCCACTTTTTGTTTCAACAGGTATAGTTATAGGACTTGCTATTGGATTAAATATAAAAAAAGATAAAAGGAAAAAGTAATATGAATTACAAGGAGAGATAAAATGAACTCTACAATTTTAATAATAGAAGATGATAAAGATATAAATGAAATGCTTACAAAATTATTAACTAATAATAATTATAATGTAATGAATGCTTATTCAGGAACAGAGGGAGTATTAGTTCACAATGATAGTATTAATTTAATACTACTTGATTTAATGCTACCAGGAAAAAATGGAGAAGAAATTATTAAAGGATTAAAGAATAAAAATAATGCTCCCGTAATTGTAATGAGTGCTATTCAAGATATTGATAAGAAAGTAGATTTATTTAATTTGGGAGCGAATGATTATATAACAAAACCTTTTCATAATGATGAATTATTGGCGAGAATTAAAGTTCAATTAAGAGATAAAAGCAATACTATTTCAAATATATTAAAATTTAAAGATATTGAATTGAATAAAGTTAATTTCACAGTTAATTGCAATAATAAAGAAGTATCTTTTACAAAAAAAGAGTTTGAATTATTAAAATTACTTATGGAAAATGAGAATCAAACATTAACAAAAAGTATGATATTTGATAGTATATGGAATGATGAAAATTCTGCAGATGATAACACTTTAAATGTTCATATTAGTAAAATTAAAAACAAATTAAAAGAGTGTAATCCAGATGAAGAATACATTGAAACTGTTTGGAGTATAGGTTATAGATTAAAAAAATAAAAATTTAAGACTTTTTTAAGAATTGTGTTAAGAGTTTTTTAACACTTTTTTTGTATAATTAAATTGTTGGAGGGATTTATGATGAAAGATGTTATTTTAAAAACTAACAATTTAACAAAAAAATACAAAGATTTTACGGCCCTTAATAATGCCAATATTACTATAAATAAAGGGGATATTTATGGACTTATTGGAAGAAATGGGGCAGGTAAAACCACTCTTATGAAAGTGATTACAACTTTAACTAATAAAACAAGTGGAGAATTTTATTTATTTGATAAAGATGATAGTGATTTAACTGAAACAAAAAGAAGAATAGGCTGTTTAATTGAAAATCCTGCATTTTTTGAAAATTTAACTGCTTATCAAAACTTAAAGTATTATGCAATACAAAAAGGAATTATTGATTATTCACAAATTGATAAGGTTTTAGATTTAGTCAAATTATCAGATAGTAAAAATAAAAAGTTTAAAACCTTTTCACTTGGAATGAAACAGAGATTAGGGATTGCATTTGCAATGCTTGATAATCCCGATTTTGTAATTCTTGATGAACCTATAAATGGACTTGATCCAATAGGTATAAGTGAATTAAGAGAAACATTAAAAAAGTTAAATGAAGAATCTAATATTACAATGTTAATTTCAAGCCATATTTTATCGGAATTATATTTATTAGCAAATAGATTCTGTTTTATTGAAAAAGGTAAAATAATAAAGGAACTATCAAAAGAAGAATTAGATGTAGAGTGTAGTAGAGCAATAGTTATTAAAACAAATAATGTGAAAGAAACTTGCCTTATTCTTGAAAAAGAATTAAATACTACAAATTATAAAGTAATAGATAAATACGAAATAAGATTATATGATTATTTAGATAATTCTGGAAAAGTAAATAAAGTATTAGCCAAAAATGATATTGATGTAATTAGTATTTATGAATCAGGTATTTCATTAGAAGAATATTTTAAATCAATAGTAAAGGAGGCTGAATAAAATGTTTAATATTATAAAATCAGATTTATATCGTTTAGTCAAAAGTAAAGGATTTTATATTGTAATAGGTGTTGTTATTATAATGGCTATTGTAAGCGTTATATCAATGTCACCAGGACACATTGGGTTGTCAGTAGGCTCATCAGTAGATGTCACAGACGCCGAAACATTATCAAAAATAAGTTCTGCAAAATCACTAGGCGAATTTAGAGATATAATGAAAAGTTTTGGGGCATTTGAACTAGATAGGGAGATAATAGGTCAAAACGTGAATTTATATTATATGTTTATAGTATTTGTTGTAATAATTTTAACGAAAGATTTTTCAAACAAATCTATAAAAAATACATTGTCATCTGCAATTAGTAGAAAAAAATATTACATTTCAAAATTATTACTTATTTTAGGTATTTCTACGTTATTGATAATATTTAATAATTATATTAACTACTTTTTAAATCTTGCAGTAAATGGAAAAGAATTTGCTTCTAGTATAGGAGAAATTACAAAAATGACAATATATCAATTACCACTAATGTATGGTATAATATGTTTACTTGTAAGCATTGCTTTCATAACTAGAAAAACATCTATGTTCAATACAATTTCAATTCCATTTATTATGGTATTTCAATTATTGGTTATGACGATTACTTCAATGTTTAGAATTAAGGCAGACTGGTTTACTAATTATGAATTACAGTATGCATTAGTTAATCTTTCTAATAATCCTACAAGTAGTTATATTTTAAAATGTAGTTTGTTAGGAATTGGATATATAGTGATATTTGGTTTAATAGGATATTATGCATTCAAAAAAGCAGAGATAAAATAATTATAGAAAGGTAGTGATAAGATGAATATGTTAGTAATTATATTGATTATTATTATATTTATTCTTATTATATACCTTTTTTTAATAAAAAAAGAAATTAAAAGAATAAGTCATAATCTTGATGAAATATTAAATATTGATTCTAATGAGATATTACACGGAGAATTTTCTAATAAAGAATTAAATGAATTATTACTTAAAATAAATAAAATGATAACTTATGTACGACATAAAGAACTTGATTTAGAACGAAAGAATAATTCTTTGAAAAAAGAGATTACAAACATTACTCACGATTTAAGAACACCATTAACATCATCATTAGGCTATATTGATTTAATATTAAAATCTAACTTATCAAAGCAAGAACAGGAAAGAGAATTGAAAATAATAGAAAATAGATTATTAAGATTAGAAGAACTTATCAATTCGTTTTTTGAATTTTCAATGATTACGACAGATAATAAAAAAATAGATACAACACAAATAAATTTGGTAGGAGTAGTTGAGGAATGTATCTCACATTATTATGATGATTTTACGAAAGAAAAAAGAAAAATAGTATTTGAAAAAGAAATAAATAAATGTATTATTTTATCAAATACTGAAATATTAAAGAGAATAATAGATAATTTAATAAGCAATTCTTTAAAACATAGTAATAGTGACCTCATTATAAAACTTTCTGAAAAAAATGATATTAGATTATCTTTTGAAAATAATATAGTTGATACTAGTATTGATATTGACCACATATTTGATGAATTTTATACATCAGATATATCTAGAACAAAAGGTAATACAGGATTAGGACTCGCTATTGCAAAAGAGTTTACAGAAATGCTTGGTGGGACAATTAGTGCAAAAAAAATAAGGAATAAACTTGTAATAAAGATAATATTTAATGAATAGGAACTATTTATTAAAATAAAATTGGATCAGACATATCTGGTCTTTTTTTTATGAATATCTTGACAAATGTTATATGGTGTTATATACTGTTATATATGAGGAGGCAATTCTTATGAAAATGATTATAAGTAATAGTAGTTCAGTTCCTATTTATGAGCAAATAAAAAATTCTATTATTGAACAAATAATGAATGATGACTTGAAAGAAGATGAAGCAATCCCATCTATAAGAAATTTAGCACAAGATATTAAAATAAGTGTAATGACGATTAAAAAGGCTTATGATGAACTAGAACAAGAGGGCTATATTATTTCTAGGCAGGGAAAAGGAACTTTTGTGGCACCTAAAAATACGGAACTCGCCAAAGACAAAGCACAAAAAGAAATTGAAGAACATATATCAAAAATTGTAGATATATCATCAAAGTTTGATATATCAAAAGGAGAAATAATTGATATATTTAATTTATTTTATGGGAGTGATAAATAATGAAATATGCTATTGAAATTAAAGATTTAAAAAAGATATATCCTAATTTTGAATTAAAAATTGATGAATTAAAAATGCCATCCGGTGTTGTTATTGGTTTAATTGGCGAAAATGGTGCGGGTAAAACTACTTTAATTAAATCAATATTAAATATTATAAATAAGGACAAGGGTAAAATAAAAATCTTTAATAAAGATATAGATGAACACGAACTAAACATTAAAGAAGATGTAGGAGTAGTATTGGATAATACTTTTTTCCCTGAAATACTTAATGCAAAAAACATAGATTCTATTATGCAAGATGTTTATAATAATTGGGATAGTAAATTGTTTTATAAATATTTACAAGATTTTGAAATAAAAGATAATCAAATATTAAAAACTATGTCAAAGGGTATGAGGAAAAAAGTTGAAATTGCAACAGCGTTATCTCATCATCCTAAATTACTAATATTAGATGAAGCAACAAGTGGGCTTGATCCTGTTGTAAGAAATGAAGTATTAGATTTATTTTTGAATTTTATTGAAGATGAAGAACATACAATTATTTTATCAACTCATATTACAAGTGATTTAGAGCATATTGCTGATTATATTGTTTTTATTGAAAAAGGAATAGTAGTTTTGGAAAAAGAAAGAAATGAAATAATAGATAACTATGGTATATTGAAATGTGATATTAAAAATTTTGATAATATAGATAAATCAGATATAGTAACTTACAAGAGAAACAAATATAATTACGACATTTTAATTGATGATAAAGAAAAATGTAAAAAGAAATATAAAGATTATGTTATAGATAAAATTAGTCTTGAAGATTTAATGTTACTTATAATTAAAGGAGGAAAATAATATGCTTGGTATGATAAAAAAAGATTTATTTATGATTAAAAATAGTTTAAAATCGATAATATTTGCTCTAATAATATTTGTTTTTTATACAATAATGTTTGATATGGATATGTATTTTCTTCTTCCATTTATGACTTTAATGATAAGCATTACAACATTTAGTTATGATGACTTTAATAATTGGCATTCGTTTGCATCAACACTGCCACAAGGAAAAGTTAATGTAGTTAAATCAAAATATATAACAACCATTAGTTTGATTGTAATAACAACAATTATTAGTGTAGCATTTAATTATATAATGAGGAATATTAAAGGGACTTTAAACATAGAAGAATCTTTATCATCTATTATGGGTGAATTACTCGCAGTAATATTTATGATGTCAGTATTGTTTCCAATTTTATTTAAGTATGGTGCAGAAAAGGGAAGAATAGCAATGTTTACGATTGGCTTTGGTATAGTTGGACTATTTGTTTTATTAAAAAAGATAGTAAAAATAGAAATACCAAAAGGTTTAATTGCTTTTCTCGATTCCCATTTCTTAATAATATTTATAATAGCAATAATAGTATTGATAGGTATTTCTTATGTTGTATCAAAAAAAATTTATTCAAAAAGAGAATTTTAGAGAGGATGAAAGTGTATGAATAATGAATTAAAATATAATGGTAAAACACTAAATCAAATGACATCTTCAGAATTAGAAGAACAATATGATATGAATAATAAACGAATTATTGGAAATGGTGCAGTTCTAGGTGCAATAACTGGAATTAGTTTACTTGCGTTCCCACCAGCAGCAATTGCTATATTAGGCGTAGGTGCTTTTAGGACATACTATATAAAAAGAAATAATGATTTAATAGAGCAAGAAGCAAATGAACGAGGTATGGTTTTAAAAAAAATTAAAAAAAGATAATTAAAATGATGGTAATAATTTTAAATATAAGGAACTAAAATAATTTAATTAGTTTCTTTTATTTTGCAATATACTATTTACAAATTGCAGATTTTATTATAAAATAACAAACGATATATAACAAAAGTTATTTTAAAAGGAGGTGTAGAATGCCACCAATTAAAAGGTTTGAAAAAGAAGATATTGTGAATACTGCCTACGAAATAGTGAAAAAAGAGGGATTTAGTGGACTAAATGCTAGAAGAATTGCAAAAGAATTAAGATGTTCAGTGCAGCCAATATTTCATAATTTTGAAACAATGGAAGAATTAGAAGAAGTTGTGAAGAAAAAAATATATGATAAGTTTGATGAGCAAATAAGGAATGCTAGTGATAAAGAAAAACCTTATCTAGCAAAGGGTATGGCATATATAAGATTTGCAAAAGACTATCCAGAATTTTTTAAAATACTATTTATGAAAAAAAGTGATTTAAGTCCGAAAGATTTCATTTTAAACGATAAGGCTACTACTGATACTGTTTTAGGAGCAGGACAAGCAGTATTTAATTTATCTAGTGAAGAACAAAATGAAATTCACGTTAAATCTTGGATTATTACACACGGAATTGCTTGTCTTGTTGCTACGGATACCATTGAATATTCAGAAGAAGAATTGAAAGATTTACTTGGAAGTGCTGTTAGACAACTAATATATGGGTACAAAAATAATATAAGGTAGGAGGAAATAATGAAAAATATTATTGAAGTTAAAAACTTAACAAAAAAATATAAAGAATTAAAAGCCGTGGATGATTTATCTTTTGAAGTACACGAGGGAGAAATATTAGGACTATTAGGTCCTAATGGTAGTGGTAAATCAACTACAATAAATTGCTTATTATCTTTATTAAATTATAGCAATGGAAGTATAAAAATATTTGGAAAAGAAATGAAACCAGATTCTTATGATTTAAAATCTAAAATAGGAGTAGTTTTTCAAGAAGTATCAGTTTTTGATGAACTTACTGTTTATGAAAACATAGATTATTTTTGTGGACTATATATTTCTGATAATGAAACAAGAAAGAAATATATAGAAGACGCAATAAGTTTAGTAGGACTAGAAGATTTTAAAAAGTTCTATCCTAAAAAATTATCTGGCGGACTATTAAGAAGATTAAATATTGCTTGTGGTATAGCACATAAACCTAAACTTATCTTTTTAGATGAACCAACTGTTGCAGTTGATCCACAAAGTAGAAACAATATTTTAGATGGAATTAAGAAATTAAGAGATGACGGAGCAACTATTGTTTATACAACACATTATATGGAAGAAGTAGAAATACTTTGCGATAGAGTTATTATTCTTGATAAAGGTAAAATATTAGCAGCAGGAACTACTGATGAATTAAAAGAACTTGCCAAAATAGAAGAAAAAATATCAATAGAAGTAAATGGTTTAGAAACTAAATACATAGATAAAATAAAAGAGTTAAAAAATGTTGACGAAGTAAAATATAATGGAAATATATTACTTATCACATATAAAAAAGGCAAAAATAATCTAGTAGAGATTATGGAGTATTTAAAAAAGGATAGAATTAAATATAATAAAATATTTTCAGAAAGACCAACACTTAATGACGTGTTCCTTGAACTAACAGGAAAGGAACTTCGTGATTAGATGTTTAAACATAACTTTAAATACTCTTTAAAAACTCTTTTTAGAAATAAAGCACTAATATTTTGGACTTTTGCCTTCCCAATAATATTAGGAACATTTTTTAATATGGCTTTCTCAAATATAGAAAGTAGTGAAAAATTAGATGTTATAAATATAGCGATTGTTAACAATGAAGATTTCAATAATAATGAAATATTTAAAACTGCTTTTGAAGAATTAAGTGATAAGAATAATAATGATAGATTATTTGAAACGAAATATACAACAGAAGAAGAAGCAAAAAAATTATTAGAAGATGAAGAAATAGTAGGCTATATGAAATTAGTAAATGATGAACCAAAATTAACCTTTACAACAAGTGGAATTAACGAAACAATATTTAAGTATGTATCAGAGGAAATAGCACAAACAAGTAATATTATAAAAAACTTATCAGAAGAAGAAATAAAAAAAGAGATGATAGCCGGTAATTATAATATTGATTATGAAAGTATTTATAATAAGGTAATAGAACTGACCGAAGAAGATGATGTACGACTTAATAATGTTTCAAATAGTAATTTAAGTTATACAATGATAGAGTTTTATACACTTATAGCAATGGCTTGTTTATATGGAGGAATATTAGGTGCAGTTGCAATAAATCAAAATCTAGCCAATATGACTAATCAAGGAAAGAGAGTGTCTGTGTCACCAACTTCAAAAGGGAAAATCATTTTAAGTAGTGTTCTTGCAAGTTATATTACACAATTAGTAGGCGTTGCTCTTTTATTCCTTTATACGATATTTGTTTTAAAAGTTGATTATGGTAATAAACTAGGGTTAGATATTGTCTTAGCAATGGCAGGAAGTTTAGCCGGATTATCATTAGGAGTAGCGGTTGCAACTACGATAAAGTCAAATGATAATGCTAAAACAGGAATCATTATAGCAATTACAATGTTAGGATGTTTTTTGTCTGGGATGATGGGAATAACAATGAAATATATAATTGATAAAAATATTCCAATCATAAACAAATTAAATCCTGCAAGTATGATTACTGATGGATTTTATTCACTTTATTACTATGACACATTAGATAGATATATTTTTGATATTGGAAGTTTACTTATTTTTGCTTTTGTATTGATAGCAATTTCTTATATCAGTTTAAGGAGGCAAAAATATGACAGTATTTAAAACATTTTTGAAAATATTAAATAAAAACAAATTTATCATAATTTTATATACAGTTTTTTTAATAGGATTCGGTGGATTCAATATGCAGACAAGTGATAATAGTACAAACTTTGTTGCTAGTAAACCAGATATTATGATAGTAAATTATGATGAAGAAAAAGGAATTACAAAAGATTTAATAAAATACATAACAGATAATAGCAATATAATTGAATTAAATAATAATGAAGAAGCAATAAATGATGGGTTATTTTATAGAGATGTAAATTATGTAATTTATATTCCTGAAAATTATAGTAAAGATTTTATGGATGGTAAAAATCCAGAAATAAATATAAAAAGTACAGGAGATTATCAATCATCATTTGCTGAAATGCTATTATCAAGGTATATTAAAGTTGCAAATATTTATCAAAAAAGTATAAAGAATGAAGATGAGTTAATTAGTAAAATAAACGAAACCCTATCTAAACAAAGTGAAGTTGAAATAACTTCTAAACTTGATACAGATAGTTTAGCCAAAGCAACATTTTACTATAATTTTGCAAGTTATAGCTTATTGGCTTGTTTAGTATATGTAATATGTTTAATTCTATCAAGTTTTAAAGATATTAAGATTCAAAAAAGAACTATAATAAGTAGTACAGATTATAGAAAACTTAACAGACAATTACTATTATCAAATAGTTTATTTTCTATAATATTGTGGGGTGTGTATGTTGCATTAAGTTTTGTTTTAATTGGAAATATAATGTTTTCTAATCAAGGAATAATCTATTTGATAAATTCATTTATATTTACAATATGTGCAACCACTATTGCTTTGCTTATAGGAAATTTAGTTTCAAATAAGAATGCAATAAATGGTATAGTCAATGTAATAGCATTAGGATCAAGTTTCTTATGTGGTGCTTTTGTTCCTATGGAATGGCTACCAGATGGAGTTTTGAAAATTGCTCATATTTTGCCATCATATTATTATATAAGCAGTAATGAGGCTCTTAAAACATTAGAAATTTTCAATTTTGAAACAATGAAGCCTATTATAACAAATATGTTGGTACTTGTAGGATTTTCAATGGTATTTATTATATTAACTAATATTGTATCAAAAAGGAAACAAAAAATAGGATAAAATAAAAAGGCTATTCGCAAGAATAGTCTTTAATCTTCTAAATTATCAAATAATTCCGAATCATAAAATTGTTTTAAAGATATTTTAAGTGTTTTACAAACTTGATATATAACAGTAGAACTTGGATTTTCAACATTGCAATTAACAATATCTCTTAAAGTAGATGGTGGTATAGTGGACATTTCTGCTAATTTATTTACAGTGATTTTTCTTGCAGAGCATAGTTCTTCAATTCTTAAACTTAACGCTTTTTTAAATAGCATAATTTCTACCTACCTTTCTTTCATTAAATATTTTATAA
>JAFRQT010000038.1 GCA_017428485.1 Bacilli bacterium
ATACAAGCGCATATGCTTATCTTCAAAATATAAAAGATGCAGAAAAAAAGCAAGAATATGTCACTAAATTAGATACTATAAAGAAGCTAATAGATGCACAGCATCAAACTACTCCAAGTACACCAACAACTCCAAGTACTCCGATGACTCCAACTTCACCTTCTGATGATGTTACTCCAGGAAAATTTATAGTAGATCCCGGTAGTACAAGCGGATGTAATAAAAATGGAAAGTATAAATGGTGTGCTCCTTTAAGAGGTGTTTTTGGTTCCTTTGCTTATTATGATTCCGAACCTGATAGCAAGGAAAATAGATGGTCACTTGAAATGGATCCTACATGGGCAAAAGAAAATTTTGTAACCATAAGTAAAACATGTTCAAATGGATGGAAACTTAATTTCCAAATGCATAGATTAGCAAAAACCACTTGGGAAAAAGTTCAAGATAAATTATGTCAAATTACAACAACTGGTATTGATGGATATAAATATGATCCAAGTGAATTTCATTTTAGTGGTGCTAAAGCATCAAGCGTTGCTAGATTTGTAAGTGGAACTAAATCAGTTAGTAATCACTCTTATGGAACAACAATTGATATTAATCCTAGTATTAAATATGAAGTGAATGGAAAAACATATGTTCCATATAATAGAGATGTAAAAGTATATGAAAATTTTGTAAAAGCATTAGGTCGTGAAGATGATAAAAGAAATATAAACTATATTTTATGGAAAAAAATATTTCAACCCTTAGGATTTAACTGGGGTGGTAACTGGGGGCGTAATGGTAATAAAAGTACATTTGACGGTATGCATTTTGAAATAGATTGGAGACAAACAAAATGATGAATAATTCTAATAAAAAAACCGGAATAATAATTGCGATAATAATATTTATAATAATAGATATTTTATTTGTTTTATACTATTTTTACAGCAAACCCAAAGGAGAAGGTTTTAAATATTATAATAATTTAAATATAACAAATAATGTAAATAATATAAATCCTGAAGATTATGTTGATGATAGTTATTTAATTTCACTTGTTATGTTAGATAAATATAATGGTACAATTAATAATTACAACTTTAATGAAATAGTTAATTATTATATGAATAGTATTGCAAAAGCTTCTTCCTTAAATTTTTTAGATAGTGATACAGGTTTTTGCTTAAAAAAATCTGTATTTGAAAAATCAATAAAGGAACTATTTAATTATGATATTTCAAATATATATGAAAATTCTTCATCAAATAATATTAGTTTAAAAGGAAATAAAGTTTGTTTTGAATATTCTTATTCTGATTTAAATGACTATGCATACTTTATAGGAATAGATAGAGTTAGTGTAAATAATGATATTATTAATGCTAAAGTATATTTGTACACAATTGATAGTGAAGATAGAGAAGACGAGGAAATGTTTAAGAAAAATTTAATAGCAAGCATAAAAGATAATTCATTAGAAGATTTTAATTATTTTTCTGTTCAAAGTGAGTCATTATATATAAATATTGAAGAAAAAGATGTTTCATTTAAAGAACTACCAGATGGAAAATATTTTAAATATCAATTAATATCTATTGATACAAAATAGATATTTTTTGTTTGCCATTTTATTAAAAAATAATTATAATAATATGTATGGAAAGAAAAGATGTTAAACTAGATAGCGTAAGCCCAATGATGAGGGAATATTTAAAAACCAAAAGTGAATATGAGGGCATAATTTTATTTTATAGATTAGGGGATTTCTATGAGATGTTTTTTGATGACGCCATCACTGCTTCACATGAACTTGAACTTACACTTACAGGAAAACAATGTGGATTAGATGAAAGAGTTCCAATGTGTGGAGTTCCATACCATGCTAAAGATATATATATTGAAAAATTAATAGATAAAGGATACAAAGTTGCAATTTGTGAACAAATGGAAGATCCTAAAACTGCCAAAGGAATTGTTAAAAGAGAGGTTATACAAATAGTAAGTCCAGGTACTTTAACAAGTACTGATATTGTCCCTGAAAATGAATTTAATTACATAGCAAGTATATCTGATTATAATTATGTCTATGTACTTTCATATGTTGATTTATTAAGTGGTAAAGTAAATGCAACTTACATTGAAAAAAATCAAGATAAATTAATAAGTCATATTGTCAATTTAAGTATAAAGGAAATTGTAGTCAAAGATAAATTTGATGTTTCTTTAGTACATTTACTAAAAACAAATTATAATATATTTGTATCTTATTACAATAATGATGATAAATATAAAAATGATAATATATTTGATGGAATTGACGATGAAAAAATAATAGCAAATACATCTTTAGTTTTAAATTATTTAACTAATTCTTTAAAGCAGGATTTAAGTCATTTTCAAACATTAGAAATAATTGATAATGGACTCTTTTTAGAATTAAATAAAGAGTGTATTAAGAATTTAGAATTGGTTGAAACAATAAGAAACAAAGATAGACAAAATAGTTTACTTGGTTTTATGGATAAAACTAAAACTGCTATGGGAAGTAGACTATTAAAAAGTTATATTATTAGTCCATCTATAAGTAAAGATGAAATAATTAAAAGACAAAATTTAACTGAAAAACTAATTAATGAATTTTTACTTAAGAGTGAATTAAAAACATTATTATATGAAATATATGATTTAGAAAGATTAACTGGTAAAGTGGCTTGTTCATCTTTGACTCCTAGAGATTTACTGCAATTAAAAACAAGTATTAAAGTAATACCAGATATTAATAATATATTAAATGACTTAGGCGAAGAACAATTAGAGACATTTGATGAACTATATAAATTATTAGAATTATCTATTATGGAAGATGCGCCTCTTACTGTTAAAGATGGCGGAATAATTAAGACTGGATATAATAAAGAAATAGATGAACTTAGAAATATTAAAACTGGTGGCAAAGATTTCATTTCTAATTTTGAAAAAGAGGAAAAAGAAAGAACTGGTATTAAAGGTTTAAAAGTAGGATTCAATAAAGTGTTTGGATATTACATAGAAGTTCCAAAAGGACAAGTTAAGGATGTTAAAGAAGAATATCAATATGATAGAAAACAAACTTTATCTAATTGTGAAAGATACATAACACCATTATTAAAAGAAAAAGAAAATTTAATATTAAATGCAGAAGAGAGTTTAAATAATTTAGAATATGAAACATTTTGTAATATAAAAGAAGAAGTAAAAAAATATATTTCTATATTACAAAAAGTGTCATCCAAGATTGCATTTTATGATGTTATGCAATCATTCGCAACAATAGCGGAAGAAAATAATTTTATAAAGCCAACTATTAATGAAGATAATATTGTTGAAATAATTGGTGGACGTCATCCTGTAGTAGAAAGTGTTATTGAAGGAGAGTACATAGATAATGATGTTATTCTTGATAGTAATACTAATATATTAATAATTACTGGTCCTAATATGAGTGGTAAATCTACTTATATGAGAGAGTTTGGTATTATAGCAATATTAAATCAAATTGGTTCTTATGTACCAGCTACTAAATGTAATATTCCAATATTCGATAAAATATTCACTAGAATAGGGGCATCTGATGATTTGGTTGGCGGAGAAAGTACATTTATGGTAGAAATGAAAGAAAGTGCTAGTGCATTAAGAAATGCAACCGACAAGAGTTTAATATTGTTTGATGAACTTGGACGTGGCACTAGTACATATGATGGAATGAGTTTAGCTGGAGCAATTATCGAATATATTGCCAATAAGGTAAGATGTAAAACATTATTTTCAACACACTACCATGAACTTACTGATATGGAAAATAGACTTCCAGGTATTAAAAATGTACATGTAACTATTAGCGAAAATGACGGTGATATTACTTTCTTACATAAAGTTATGGATGGAGCGGTAGACAAAAGTTATGGTATTAATGTTGCCAAACTTGCATTACTACCTAGTAGTGTCATTAAAAGAGCAAATGAACTTTTGGAAGAATTTGAAAGTAAAAAATCTGGAGAAGAAAAAGTAATTAAACAATTTGAACTTAATTTAGAAGAGAATAATGATGAATTAAGAGAATATATTAAAACGATAAATCCACTTGAAGTAACACCTATTGAAGCACTAACTATTTTAGATAAGATTAAAAAAATGAGTGATGATTAATTATTAAGGGGGAAATATGTTTGGTTTTGATGAAACAGCAGATTATTATAATGATGCATATGATGCTAATAAACAATCTTTGAAATATTTAAAACGATGTAGAATTATGCTTGCTAAAATAGCAATTATAAACATGTTTTTAGATCTTGCAGATAAAGCTTTAGTTAAAGAAGCACGCACTAATGTTGAAACATATATTAGTGAAGTTAAAGAAGATAGATTTTATTTAAAATTACTTCAGAGAATAATCAAGAAATTCTATATAAATGGTATTAGTGATTTTGAATATGATTTTGTGGCTTTATTAAAATGTATTGAAATGAAAGACTTAGATATTGCAGAAGCACAAGGTTACTATATAGAAAAAATAAGGAGCCACGTAAATAATTATGGATATGCAGAACCTAAGCCAGATGCAAGAATAGATGAATATAATAGTAAGATTACTGAATTAGTAAAAAGACTTCATCAGAATGCTCTTGATTATAAAGAATAAAATATTATATAATTATGTTGTTAATGGAGGGATACTATGATAGATGAAAATGAAATTAGAAATAAGATGAACAAAGTTATTGAGACTTTAGAAAGTAGATTTACTACTATTAGAGCGGGACGTGCAAATCCAAATATTTTACATGGAGTTATGGTTGAATATTATGGCGTACCAACACCTATTCAAAGTTTGGCAACTATATCAATTCCAGAAGCACGTGTACTTGCAATTAAACCTTTTGATAAATCATCTTTAAAAAATATAGAAAAAGCAATTTATGAGGCTAATTTAGGTATTGCTCCAACTAATAATGGAGAAGTAATAATGCTTACTGTTCCAGAACTAACTGGTGAAACAAGACGTGAATATGTAAAAACTGCATCTACTATGGCAGAAGAAGCAAAAATTGCTCTTAGAAATATTAGACAAGATGAAAATAACAAAATAAAAAAAGATGAAGAGTTAACTGAAGATGAAAGAGATATGTGCTTAGAAATAGTACAAGAAATGATTGATAAATTTAATAAAACAGTTGATGAAAAATTCAAAGAAAAAGAAACTGAACTTACTAGTATATAGTAAGTTTTTTAATTATTAAGTTATTACTATTTATATTTTTAAAAATTAATGATATAATTTTAATAGATTTTGGAGGATATTATGAAACTAACAAGAACTGAAGCAAGAGAAAAAGTAATGATTATTTTATATCAAATTGAAATATATAAAAAAGAGAATATTGAATATAATCTTGAAGATGTATTTCATGAAAATTTAGAAATTGATAATACATACGTTAGAGATATTGTTAATGGTGTACTTGAAAATCAAGAAAAGTTAGATGAAATAATTAATAAATATTTAGATAAATGGACTATAGATAGATTGGGTAAAACTGATGCATCTATTTTAAGACTTGCAACATATGAAATGTTACATTATGATACTCCAGAATTAGTAGTTATTAATGAAGCAGTTGAACTTGCCCATAAGTATAGTGATGACAAAGTAGTTAAATTAATAAATGCTGTTCTTGATAAAATTAGAGATAATGAGGAAGTAGATGGAGAATAGAGAATACATTACAATTAGTGACATCAATAGGATAATTAAATTTACAATTGATTCAAATGAATTATTAAGAGATGTATATATTAAAGGTGAAGTAAGTAATTTAAAATATCATGGAAGAGGTCACCTTTATTTTTCTTTAAAAGATGAATTTAGTAAGATTAATGCAGTAATGTTTAATTATAAAAGTAGTGGACTTGACTTTGAACCTAAAGATGGCGATGCAGTACTTGTACATGGAAAAATAAGTGTGTATGAGGCGAGTGGTAGTTATCAAATATATGTTGATAGTATGCATCAAGATGGAATAGGTAATTTATACCAATTATTTGAAGAATTGAAAAAGAAGCTTTCTAAAGAAGGATTATTTGATGAAGTATATAAGAAAAAAATAAATAGATTACCAGAGAAAATCGGCGTTATAACTGCATCTACAGGTGCCGCTATAAGAGATATAATATCTACTATTAATAAAAGATATCCATTAGTTGAGATTTATGTATTTCCAACATTAGTTCAAGGTAGTGACGCAGCTGCTAATATTGTTAAGATGATAGAACTTGCAAATACATTCCCACTTGATACAATCATTTTGGGACGTGGTGGAGGATCTATTGAAGATTTATGGGCATTTAATGAAGAAATGGTTGCCAGAGCAATATTCAATAGTGAAATACCAATAATTAGTGGTGTCGGTCATGAAATAGACTTTACAATAAGTGATTTTGTATCTGATTTAAGGGCACCAACTCCAACTGGAGCTGCAATACTCGCAACTAGAGATAAAGAAGAAATAATTAATTATTTAGAAACATGCAAAAGTAGAATAAATAATGCTCTTGATAATAAACTTCAAAATGCTTATGAATTACTAAAAAAATACAAATCAAATTATATATTAAATAATCCTATGAGACTTTATGATATGCAAGAACAAAAATTGGATATTCTATATGATAAACTTAATAGTAGTATTAATATTAGAATAGATAATTACAATAAACAAATAGAGACATATAAAATTAAACTTAATTTATTAAATCCAGTTAATATCATTGATAAAGGTTACTCAATAGTATACAAAGATAATAAAATTATTAAGGATATATCTTTATTAAATGAAAAAGATGATATAAATATATTGGTAAAAAATGGAAAAATAAATGCAACTGTAAAAGGAGTAGATAAAAAATGAAAGAAAAAACATTTGAAAGCAGTATTAAATCTTTAGAAAAAATAATTAATGAACTTGAAAGTGGAGAATTAGATTTAGATAAATCAATATCTAAATATACTGAAGCTATGAAATTAATTGAATTTTGTGAAAGTAAACTTAATAATGCTACTGAAACAATTAATAAATTAGTTAGTGAAAATGGTAAATTAAGTGATTTTAAAGTAGAAGAGTAAATCTTCTATTTTTTTGGAAAAATTTAGTAATTTAAAATTAAATATATAGTTAATAATACTATTAGAGGTGAATCATGAAAAAAATTCTATCCGCACTATTATTAAGTATTATATTTCCTTTTGTGGTTTTAGCATATCCAAATTATTTGATTGCTGGAGGGGAAAGTATTGGTATTAAAATTAATACTGATGGGCTTATTGTAATAGGCTTTTATAAAGTAAACGGAGAATATATAGCAAAAAATAATATTAAAATTGGAGATGTAATAACTAAAATAAATGGTATTAATGTAAATAATTCTAGTGAATTATCTAATATAATAGATGAAAGTATTTTAAATAATAAAAATATTAATATTGAAATAAATAGAGAAGGAAACATTATTAATACAAAGTTAAAAATAGAAAAGGAAAGAGGTATATATAAAACAGGATTATATATAAAAGATTCTGTCATTGGAATAGGGACACTTACATATATTAATCCGGAAGATAAATCTTATGGTGCTTTAGGTCATGAAATAAAACTAAATAGTAATAAAAATATAGTTGAAATAAAAAATGGCAACATATTAGAAAGCAAGGTAACAAGTATAGATAAAAGTAGAAATGGTTATGTTGGTAGTAAAAATGCAACTATTTCTTATGGAGAAACGTTAGGCAATATAAGCAAAAATACCGATAAAGGAATATTTGGTAAGTATACAAAAAGTATTTCAAACAAGAAAACATATCAAATTGCAAATTTCTCAGAAATTGAAAAAAATGATGCCTATATTTTAACTGTAACTGATAATAATATCATAGAAAAATATAATATTAGAATATTAGATAAATATTATAATAAAAAAGATACACAAAAAGCATTTAGTTTTGAAATAATAGATGATAGTTTGTTAAAACTTTCTGGAGGTATTGTTCAAGGTATGAGTGGATCTCCCATAATTCAAAATAATAAAATTATTGGAGCAGTTACAAATGTATTGGTTGATAATGTAAAATTAGGTTATGGAATAAGCATTGTTACTATGCTAGAAGAAAATGAAAAATAATTGCAATATACCTCCATAAATGATATACTCTTTATAGTAGTGGAGGATATTTATGGAAGAAGATTTTAGTAATAAATTAGTCATTAAAGGACAAGATGGCAATGATATGACAATATCTGTACTTGATATAATTGATTCTCTAGAATTCAACAAATCATTTATGGTATATTATGTTGAGGGTAGTGATGCAGTATACGCATCAGTATTAAATGAAAGCAGTACAACATATTCGTTAGATGCTATTACTGAACAAAAAGAATGGGATTTTATTAATGCACAAATTAACAAAGTTGTAAACGAAGCTGGTGTATAATATGAACACTGTAGAACAACATATAAACGCAGGAGAACTTCCAAGTTTTGATTTTTTAAGTAAAGAGGATTATGAAACAATTTTTGGACAAGTGAAAATACCATATAATGGAGACATAAAAGATCAACAATTAAGCGCAGAAGCATTAGAAAGATTAAAATTTAATGCAAAAATAAACAAAGCTTTGATGACTCAAAAAGCACAAAATGTTAATAAAGATTTATTATCTAAATATGATGATTTAATTTTAGAAGAGTCTGAATTAATAGAAAGTGCTAGGGAAAAATATGACGGCGCAATTCCTGAAATGAATGAAGTCGTCAATGAACTAAAAAATGAAAAAAGCATGCATGAGAGAACAGTAAATAATTTTACATTTTCAAATGTTAATGAAATGCTAAATGATATACAAAAAGTAAGAATTAATGACATTAATACTAAAATGGAAAAAAATGATAATAAGTTACAAGCTAAATATAATAAATTAACTGAATATAATGAAACTATGCAAAATGCAAGAACAAACTTTAAGAAAAGAAGAACCGCAAGAAGAATTGCAAGAGTGGTTAAAAGAATAGAAAAACTACGTGAAAAGCAAGGAAAATTAATTGGTCGTCAAAGATACATTATTAATAATGCCTTGGCAAGATATGTAGAAATTAAAAATAAGCAAATGAAAGAATATGGTAAAACTATTGCTAGTGACAGAAAGTATATTAATAAGATAGAAGATTTAAATAATAGACTAGAAGCTGCAAGATATGATAAAAGAATGACAGAAAATGAAATTAATGGCCTTAATGATGATGTAAAGGGCAAGTTTAATAAAATATCACTACAAATGGATAAGAATAAATTAGAAAGTCAAATTAATTCATTGAATAGAAAAATTGCAAGAGCTCAACAAATGAGAGAATTCCATCAAAAATTGAAAATGCTTCGTGGAAAAGGTGGCATTCAAAATGGATTTAGTGTATTGGGTGTTCCATTTGAAGAGCAGCAAACTGAACAAGTTAGTTTTGGAAGATAAAAAAAGTCACTTCTTAGAAGTGACTTTTTATATGTTTAATAGATTTACTGCTATTTGGAAAAATACAAATAGAGAAATTGCATCTACAATTGTTGTAATAAATGGACTTGCCATAACTGCAGGGTCAAAACCAAGCTTTTTAGCAAATATTGGGAGCGTACATCCAATAAATTTAGCTATTATTACTACTAACACTAGAGTAAGACATACAACTGCAGCTACGGTAACACTAACTTTATCAATTAACATTAGTTTTCCAAAATTAGCTATTGCTAATGTAATTCCAATTAATATAGATGCTCTAAATTCTTTCCATATAACTTTAAATATATCAGAAAATTCTATATCATTAAGTGAAAGTCCACGAATTACAGTAACTGATGCTTGCCCTCCTGCATTACCTCCAGAGTCCATTAACATTGGTATAAATGATGTTAATATTACGCAAGCAGCTAAAGCAGTCTCATAATGTTGAATTATTTTACCGGTAAATGTGGCGGAAATCATCAAAAGTAATAACCAAGGAATTCTACTTTTCCAAATATCAAATACAGATAGCTTTAGATATGATTTTTCAGTTGGCGTAATTGCGGCCATCTTTTCGATATCTTCTGTTGCTTCTTCTTCAATAATATCTACAACGTCATCTATTGTGATAATTCCAACTAATTTGTTTTCTGAATCCACAACTGGTACAGCAGTAACGTCATAGTCTTGAATTATTTTAGCAACTTCTTCTTGATCCATTAATGTATTTACTGGATGAATATCATCATCCATAATGTCTCTAATTAATTTCTCCTCATTATTAACCACTAAATCTTTTAATGTTACTTTTCCAATTAATTTTCTTTTACTATCAATTACATAGCAAATATTAATAGTTTCTTTATCATCATAATCTTGTCTAATCTTTTTAACAGCGTCTCTAATAGTTAAGTCTTCTTTAAAGTCAACAAATTCGACAGTCATTATACTACCTGCAGAATTTTCTGGATATTTAAGAAGTTGGTTAATATCACGTCTAGTTTCTGGATCCACTTTTTTAAGAAGCCTATGCACTACATTAGCAGGAATTTCATCCATTAAGTCGGTAGCATCATCGGCTGCCATATCATTGATGATATCAACTGCTTCTTTTTCTGTTAATGATGCAATAATCATAGCTTCCTTATCAGTATCCATATAAGAGAAAACATCTGCAGCAATATCTTTATTTAGCAATCTAAATATTTTAATAAGTTCTTTTTGAGGTAATTCTTCCAGTATTTCAGCGATGTCATATTCATTCATTTCATTTAATGTTTTTTTGATTTGTTGATAATTCTTTTCTTCTATCAATTTTTCAATATCTTCTATCATAAAACACCTCCGCTTTTTATTTCTCCTAAATTATACTATAAAATATATAAAAAGTGTCAAAAAAATACAAAATAATTTAAATTTATATATTTTTTGAGTATAATATAAGAAGTCGAAAGAAAGAGTGGTAATATGAGCAATGGAATTCCAAAACATGTTGCGATAATAATGGATGGTAATGGAAGATGGGCAACAAGACAAGGTAAAAAAAGAACCGAGGGCCATTATGCAGGTTATAAAAGACTTAAAAAAACTGCTTTATATATATTAAGTAAAGGTGTTAAATACTTAAGTGTTTTTGCATTTTCAACTGAGAATTTTAAAAGAAGTGAAGAGGAAGTTAGTTATCTAATGAACTTATTTGTAAAAGCATTTAAAAGTGATAAAAATTTTTTTGTTAAAAATGATATAAAAGTAGTATTTTCTGGAAGAGATAAACCTCTTAGTGATGAAGTGTTAAATGTTATGGATGAAATAGAGAAGAGCACTGAAAATTGTAAAAAAGGAGTATTCAATTTTTGCATAAATTATGGTGGACAATCCGAAATGGTAGATGCCGCCAAAAAATTAGCAGAGGATTATAAAAATAATAATATTGATTTAGATAAAATTGATACTGAAGAGTTCTATAAGTACCTTTATAATGATTTGCCTCCTGTTGATTTAATGATAAGAACAAGTGGCGAAATCAGAATAAGTAATTTTATGTTATATAGTATTGCTTATGCAGAATTATATTTTACTGAAACTTGTTTCCCAGACTTTGATGAAAAAGAATTTGATAAAGCCTTAGAATCTTATCAACATAGAAATATTACAAAAGGAAGTATAAAATAAAAATAAATGTTTAAAACATTTATTTTTTTCTTATTTCTAAATATTTAATAAATCCTAATAAAATTTGTTTTATATCTTCTTTGATATTTAGCTTATTGATATTATTTTTAACTTCATTAAACATCTCATTCATTTTTTTATTCGCATATTCTAATGCACCAGATTCTTTAAATATTTTTTGTATTTCTTTTGATTTATTTTTCTTTCCATAATATTTTAATAAATCATTTAAATATTCTTTTTTGTTTATTTTTATATAAGAATAAAGTATTGTTTGTTTAAATTCTTCAATATCAGAACTTGTTGATTTACCAATTAATTTATTATCTCCAAATACTCCTAAAATATCATCTTTTATTTGAAATGCTATTCCTAAATTAAGTAATGTGTCTTTAAATGTATTTATTTCTTTAGTACTTGAATTTCCTAATATCATACCAAGTATAAAAGGTCCCACTATAGTGTAATATGATGTTTTTAATTTATATATTTCCAAAATATCATTTTCATATAATTTATGATTTTTATCATTTTTTTCTATAAAAGGTAGATATACATCTAATATTTCGCCTTTGATAGTATTAATTATTATTTCATTATAATAATGTAATATTTTAGATAAGTTTTTATCTTTTTTATAATTATCAACAATTATTTGATTAGAATAATATAAGCCTAAGTCCCCGATGCATAGTGCAAGTGAAGTAGGGGTACTATCTATTTTATATTTATTAAAATCATCTTTATATTTTTCATGAATAGTTTTTTTACCTCTTCTAACATCTGCATTATCTATAATATCATCATGAATTAGTATTGATGTTTCAAATGTTTCATATGCAATAGACAGTGGAGTAGAATAATTATCATTATTATGTAATTTATATCCTAAATCTATTAGGCAGCCTCTTATAAATTTACCATCTTTATTCATCTCAATAAATTTATTTATTGCATCTTTAATTATTCTATTATCAGTATTATTTAATAATGAATTATTATATTTATCTATTTCTTTAATAAGTTCTTTTAATTTATTTTTATAATATATTACAAACTGTAGTAAGTTAGAATATTCATAAACTTGTTCTTTTAGCGTAGATGCTCCTCCAGTAAATCCAATTCTTGTATTTTCACTATAATTCTCTTTTATAATAAAATCATAAAAATCTTCTATATTTGAAAAATAATATGTTTTGGTTTTCTCATTGCATACATTATATAATTCTTTAGTATTAGAACTATTTTTTCCACCTATAACAAACATAATATCTAAATTATTAGTAATGTCTACTGATGATGATTGTATTAATTTGCTAGCATTACATATTGTGTTTTTGTATTCATATGAAATATTATTATCATTTAAATAATTAATTAATGAATCTAATTTGTCTTTATTAATAGTAGTTTGACAGACAATGAAATAGTTATTGTCATTTAATTTTTTATAATCATCCTTGTTTTCTATAATTATAGCTTCATTATTGCACCATCCATTAGTGCCTATTACTTCTGGATGATCTTTTTTACCCACTATTATTATTTTCTTTCCTTTATTATAATTTTCTTCTACAATTTCATGTATCATTTTAACTTTAATACACGTAGCATCATGATAATTGATTTTTTTCTTATTTAAATATTCATATGTGCTTTTAGGTTCACCATGAGCCCTGATTATTAAAATATCATCTTTTTTTAATATATTTAAATCATCAATACATTCAATATTTGCTTTTTTTAATAATTCAATTACATATGGATTATGTAATATTTCTTTATATATAAAAATATTTTTATTCTTATTTTTTTCCTTTAAGTCAAAGGCAAGTTTAATTGCTGTATTGGCTCCGGCACAGGTACCAAATATTTTAGGATAATATATCATTCTTTCACCTCATGATAATTATATCATATATTTCATATTGTTATATTTCATTATTTTTGATAAAATACTACATAGAAGGAGTGATGTTTATGTCAAATGATGAAACTACTGTAGTAGATACAGAAAGTATTATTAATAAGAACACTAAAAAGACATTACTTAAAATATGTGAAGACTTGGAAGAAAGAGGATATAATCCAACAAAACAAATAGTCGCTTATTTAGTAAGCGGTGATCCCGGATATATATCTAGTTATAAAGAATGTAGAAGTAGAATTCTTGAGTTTAAAAGGGAAGATATACTAGAATTAATGCTAGTTAACTTTATTAAAGAAAAATGATATATTTAGGTTTGGACTTAGGAAGTAAAACATTAGGACTTAGTATAAGTGATAGAACAGCAACTATAGCGACATCTTTAGATGTAATAAGATATGAAACAGAAGAAGAATTAATGAGAAAACTAGAAGATGTTGTTATTAATTTTAATGTGGATGCATTTGTACTTGGCAATCCTAAAAATTTAGATGGTAGTTTATCTAAAAGAAGTGAAATAACTTTAGAATTTAGAGATAAATTAATATCTAAATTTAATAAAGAAGTAATTATGCAAGATGAGAGGCTTTCTACTGTTGAAGCAGAAAGAATGTTAATAAATAATAATACAAAAAGAAAGAATAGAAAGAAAGTAATTGATAAGATTGCTGCGACTATAATACTTCAAGCATATCTTGATAGGAGGACTAATGAAAGATAATCATATTACATTAAAAGATTCTCATGGTAAAAAGCATGAATATAGAGTTATCTTAGATATTGAAGATACCACATTAAAAGTAAATTATCTTATATATACAGATGAAGAAAAAGATAAAAATGGTAATGTTGTTTGTTATGCTTCAACTTATGTTTTAAGCGATAAAGGAAATATAACAAAATTAAAACCAATATCAAAAGAAGAAGAATATGATTTTCTATCAAGAGTACTTGATTCTTTAGAAAGTGAGTAGTATGAAAAAAATAATTATATTTATAGTTTCAATAATTTTGGTGGCTTCTATTGCTTTAGTAGGAGCATATTTTTATTGTATAAATTATCATGGCGAAAGTGAAAAAGTAATTATTAATGTTAAAGAAGGACAAACTTATAGTACATTATCTAGTTTGTTAAAGGAAAAAGATTTAATTAAGTCTGAATTAGCATATAAGATTTATATTAAATTTAAAAAGCCAACTAATCTTGAGCATGGTGATTATATTTTAAATAAACATAATAATGTATCTGAATTAATCGAAACATTAGAAAAAGGTAGTGTTAATTTGCAAGAAACAAAGATGGTAACTTTTGTTGAAGGTAAGAACATGAGATATATTATAAATAAAATAACTAGTGAGTTTAGTATTACTGAAAGTGAAATATTAGATAAATTAAAGGATACAAAATATTTAGATGGTTTAATTGATAAATATTGGTTTTTAACTGATGATATTAAGAATAGTAAAATATATTATTCACTTGAAGGATATTTATTCCCAGATACATATGAATTTTATGTTAATACAAGTGTTGAAGATATATTTAGAACTATGCTAAATAATATGGAAAACAAATTAGAAAAATATAAAGAAGAAGTGACATCAAGTAAACATACTATTCATGAAATGATAACATTATCATCAATAATTGAACTTGAAGCAAGTTCTTCTGATGATAGAAAAGGTGTCGCTGGAGTATTCTACAATAGACTTAAAGATGGTTGGTCATTGGGTAGTGATGTTACAACTTATTATGCAGAACGTATTGATAATTGGTCTCGTGATCTAAAAATGAGTGAATTAAAGTCATGTAATTCATATAATACAAGAAGTTCATGTATGAATGGAAAATTACCAGTAGGACCTATATGTAATCCAGGTATTAAATCAATCGAAGCCGCAATAGAACCTACAGATCATAATTACTATTATTTCGTAGCTGATAAATATGGAAAAACTTATTTTAGTAAGACTGATGGAGAACACACAAGTACTGTTTCTAGACTAAAAAGAGAAGGACTATGGATAAATTACGAAAGTTAATAAATGAAATTAAAGAGTATGGAAATAAAAATAATGTTCCAATAATGAGTGAAGAAACAATAAATACTATTAATAAAATAATTAATGATAATGAAATTCACTCAATACTAGAAATAGGTACAGCAATAGGATATTCAACAATATGTTTTGCAAGTAATAAATGTGTTAATAATATTACAAGTATAGAAAGAGATAATGATAGATTTGATATTGCAGTTTCAAATGTTAAACTAAGTGAACTTAATAATATTGTATTAATACATGGTGATGCATTAGAAGTAAATATTAATGATAAATTCGATTTAATAATCATTGATGCTGCTAAAAGCCAAAATATGAATTTCTTAAATAAATATAGTTCTAATTTAAATAAAAACGGAATTATTATTATAGATAATTTAAGTTTTCATGGATATGTAGGAAAAAGTTCTGAAATTAAAAGTAGAAACTTAAGACAAATGGTTAGAAAAATAGAAAAGTTTATTGATTATCTTAAAAATAATGATGAATATAATGTAGAATTTATAGAAGTGGGTGACACAATAGGGGTATGCAAAAAGAAAAATATTTAATTATTCCAAATAATAAAGAGTTGAAATTATTTAATAATTTCAATACTTTTATTTTGCCTTTAAAAGATTATTCTATTGGATTTGATATTTATTTTAATCTTGATGAAATAAATGAATTATCTAATAAATATAATGTCTATGTTATTATGAATAAATTCTTACATAAAAATATAGATGAATTTAGAAAAATATATAATAGTTTTAATAAAAATATTATGTTTATTGTGGAAGATATTGGTCTTACAGATATAATATCTAAAGATAGATTGGTTATGTATGAAAATCATATATTATCTAATTATAGTGCAATTAATTATTTAAATGAACTTGGATATAAAAATGTAGTCATTAATAATGATCTAACAATAGATGAAATTAAAGAAATAAAGAATAAAACAAAATCTAATTTATTTTATTTTTATATATCTAAAAATCATTTAATGTATTCTCGTAGAAATTTAGTAAGTAATTTTAATAAAAATTATAATTTAGAAAATAAAGATAGTTACAAATTGAGGGAATTAGTATCAAATAAGATATTGGATATAAAAGAAGAAAAAGATGGAACAGTAGTAACATTTGATAAAATATTTTGTGCATCTAAATATTTAAATGAATTTGGAAATATAAATTTAATTATTAATTTAAGTGGAATAGATGATATAAATACCAAAATGATACTTGTAAACTATAATAATAAAGAATTATATAATCTTATAGATAGTGATTATTATTTCTTAGAACATGATATTAAATATAAGGTGGGTGATTTATAATGAAATATGAATTATTACTACCTGCTGGTGATTTAGACAGATTAAAATTTGCATGTCTTTATGGAGCAGATGCTGTATATATTGGCGGATATAATTATAGTTTAAGAGCTAATGCTAATAATTTCTCTTTAGATGAAATTAAAGAAGGTACTGAATTTGCACATAAATTATCTAAAAAAGTGTATGTTACTGTTAATATGATATTTCATAATGAAGATTTAAGCAATTTAGACACTTATTTAATAGAGTTAGATAAAATAGGTATAGATGCTTATATTGTTAGTGATTTTGCTGTTATAGAGGCTATAAAGCGTCTAAAATTAAAAACTAAATTCTTTATATCTACACAAAAATCAATAACTAACTTAGAAGCAGTTAAATTTTATAAAGATTTAGGAGCATATAGAGTTGTTTTAGCACGTGAGTGTAGTCGTGAAGATATAAAATATATAAAAGAAAATATAGATACTGAAGTAGAAGTATTTATACATGGAGCTATGTGTACAAGTTATAGTGGAAGATGTGTAATGTCTAATTATGTAACACTTAGGGATTCTAATAGAGGGGGGTGTTCTCAAGTCTGTAGATTTGTATTTGATAACAATACTCCATATGATTATGCATTTTCTTCCAAAGATTTGAATATGATAGATTATCTAAGTGATATGATGGATTTGAATGTTGAATCATATAAAATAGAGGGTAGAATGAAAAGTCTTTATTATATAGCTACTGTTGCGAATGCATATAGGACTATAATGGATAATAAAATAAACGGTACTTTAACTGAAGACATAATTAAATATTATAAAAAAATACTAAATAGAGTATCTAATCGTGAAAATGAACCACAATTTTATAATGGAGTTCCAGGAGTAGAAGGACAATATTATAGTGGTAGACAAGAAGTAAGTAATAAAGATTTCTTAGGATTAGTATTATCATATGATAAAAACAAAAAAGAAGCAGTAATCGAACAAAGAAACAAATTTAGTGTTGGGGATACAGTAGAAGTATTTGGGCCAAAAACAAGTGTACAAACATTTAAAATTGAATATATTAAGAATAGTGATGAAGAAAATGTAGATTCAGCATCACATGCGCAAGAAATTGTCAAAATAAATATACCATTTGATGTTTCCGCTAGTGATATTATGAGGGTTAAAATATCTTGACAAAATATTAAAAATATAGTATCATTTTTTGGTGCGAGAAAGAGGTGGCTTAAATTGAAAAAGAAAGAAATATTTTTAACCAGTGAAGGTTATTTAGAATTAGAAAACGAGTTACATTACTTAAAAACAGAAAAAAGAAAAGAAGTAACTCAAACATTAAAAGATGCAAGAGCATTAGGTGATCTTTCTGAAAACTCTGAATATGAGCAAGCGAGAGAAGATCAAGCTAATTTAGAAAAGAGAATAGTTGAAGTAGAGTATGCATTAGAACATGCTGTAGTTATAGATAAAGCTGAAACAGATGGAACTGTAGGTATTGGTTCTGAAGTAAAACTTAAATATGAAGATGATGATGATACTGAAAGTTATAAAATAGTAGGTAGTCAAGAAGCAGATCCATTTAATAATAAAATTTCAAATGAAAGTCCAATTGCAGCAGCAATCATGGGACACAAAGTTGGAGACACTGTTGAAGTATCTTCACCAGATGGATTTTATAGTGTTAAAATAGTAGCAATAGGATAGTAAAATATCCTTTTTTGTGTTTAATATAGGGAGGAATTATGAAAGAAACTTACACATTAAAATTAGAAGGAAAAGATTGGAAAGATTGTTTAGAAAAAGCGTATAACAAGAAGAAAAAAGATATAAAGATGGACGGGTTTAGAAAAGGCGCTGTTCCATATGAAGTATATGTAAAAAAATTAGGAATCGAAGTTTTATATATGGATGCTGTTGATATGGCAGTAGACATTTTATATGCAAAATTATTAAGTGATCCTAAAACTATTACTCCAGCTGCAACACCATCAATTAATCTAAAGAGTGTTACAGAAGATTATGTTGAATTAGAATTCACTTTAGTTGCATCTCCAAAAGTAAAACTTGGAAAATATAAAGGATTAAAAATAAAAAAAGATAAAGTAGAAGTTACTGATGAAGAAGTTGAACATGAACTTGGTCATTTAAAAGAACAATTCGCTGAAGTAAAAACTAAAGATGAAAAATCTAAAATTAAAGAGGGCGATGTTGCTGTTATAGACTTTGAAGGATTTAAAGATGGAGAAGCATTCAAGGGTGGAAAAGGAACTGATTATTCATTAACAATTGGTTCTCATACATTTATTCCAGGATTTGAAGAAGCATTAGTTGGCCTTAAGAAAGGTGATAATAAAGATGTAAACGTTACATTCCCAGAAAATTATCATTCTGAAGAATTAAAAGGTCAACCAGTAGTATTTAAAGTAACTATTAAAGAAGTAAAAGAAAGAGTATTGCCTGAATTTAATGAAGATTTCTTCGCTGATTTAAATGTTGGTGGAGTAGCCAATTTAGATGATTTAAAGAATTATATTAGAGAAAATAAAAAAGCTGAACGTGAACATCAATTAGAAGATGAATATCTATTCAAATGTTTAGATAAAGTAGTTGAAGGCTCTACATTTGAAATACCAGAAGAAATGACTGAAGATGAAGTTAATAGATTAGTAAGAGAATTTTCTGAAAAATTACAATATCAAGGATTAAAACTAGAAGATTACTTAAAGTTCTCAAATTCAAACTTAGAAGAATTTAAAAAGACTCTAGTACCAGAAGCAAATAAAAGAGTAGGATATAGACTTGTTATGGATGCTATAGTAGATGCTGAAAAATTAGAAGTTACTGATAAAGAATTAGAAGATGGACTTAATGAAGCAGCTGAAAAATATGGTATGAAGAGAGAAGATTTTGAAAAAGAAATAGGTAATAAAGAATTATTTAAATATGATTTATTAATGAAAAAAGCAATGAAAGTTGTTACTGAATAAAACTAGTAAAAATTACTAGTTTTTATTTTTATATTATTGTATAATTATTTTGAAAGGTAGGAAGTATGAAAAAAATAGGAGATTCATTTAAAGGAATTATTGGAGGTTTTGTCCTAATAGCTGTTGCTGTAGTCCTTCTTTGGTGGAACGAAGGAAACAATGTTAGAAACTTAAAAACAACAGCGGAAATGGGAAAGAATTATATTGATGTAAGTAGCGAAAAAGTGAATTCAGAAAATGAAGGAAAATTAGTCGCAACATCAGGTAAACTTATTAATGAAGAAGAATTAACTGATACTAAATTTAATGTAAAAGTTACAACTCCTTTATTAAAAAGAACAGTTGAAGTATATCAATGGGAAGAGGAAAAAGAAACTGATTCTAGTGATAATACAACTTATAATTATAAGAAAGTATGGAGTAGTTCACTAATTGATTCTAGTGATTTCCACAATGGTGGACACACTAATCCAACAACTAAACTATATGAAGATGAAACTTACACTTCAACAGATGTAAAAGTTGGTGCATTTAGTTTAAGTAATGAACAAGTATTAACTTTAAGTACTAAAGGAACTGTAAGCACATTTGATACTGATTTTGTTAAAGAATTAGGATTTACTGCATATGGTAATTATTTAACTAATGCAGAAGATATTAATAATCCAAAAATAGGGGATTATAGAATTATATTTGAATACAATAATTCTAGCGAAGTAAGTGTACTTGCTGTACAAAAAGGAAATTCATTTGTTGATTATGTATCATCTGCAGATAAAACTATCAATAGAGTAATGGATGGGGTTTTATCTGGAGAAGAAATGATAAATGTAATTAAAAAAGAAAATAAAATACTAAAATGGATTTTAAGGGCTGTAGGAATAATTCTATGTGCAGCTGGATTTGGTGCAATATTAAAGCCAATAAGTACTATTGCTGGTTATGTACCTATTTTAGGAAGTATAGTAGGGGCAGCAGTAGGACTTGTATCATTCTTATTAGGCCTTGCAGTTTCATTAGTAGTAATAGCCATTGCATGGATTAGGTTTAGACCTGTACTTGGAATTTGCTTACTAGCTGCGGTAGTAGCAATAATTGTTCTACTAATAACTAAATTCAAAAATAAGAAGCAAGAAACTCCAGTAACTCCTGTAGAAAATGCTAATACACCAGTTCAAGAAACTCCATCAGTTAATGAATCAGAAGTTCAAAATACAGATTCACAAGATAACAATATATAATAAAAAAACTAGTACTACTAGTTTTTTTAATTATTTGGATTTATTAGAGAAAGAGATACTTTCTCTTTTTCTTTGTTTATATCAATTACATAACATTTAACAATATCACCCACACTTAGTACTTCACTAGGATGTTTAATATACTTATTTGTTATTTTAGATATATGTACTAATGCATCATTATGAAGTCCTATATCTATGAAAGCTCCAAAATCAACTACATTACGAACAGTTCCCTCAAGTTCCATATTTAATTTTAAGTTATCTATTGTTAATATATCACTCTTTAAAAGAGGCATTTCAAAATTGTCTCTAAAGTCCCTATTAGGTGCTTTTAAGGATTCAATAATATCGGTTAATGTATACATATCAATGTCTAATTCTTTAGATATAGAAGATATATCTATTATATTTAGTTCATTTATTAATTTCTCACTTCCTAAATCTTTAGTTGTCATATTTAAGTGAGATAATAGTTTTAATGTTTTATCATAACTTTCAGTATGTATATTAGTTTGATCAAGTGGATTATCTCCATCAATAACTCTCATGAATCCTATTGATTGTTCATATATTTTATCATTTAATAATTTTTTCTTTTTTATTTCTTCTCTTGATTTAATCTTTCCATTATCTTCTCTATATTTAATAATTTTATCAATGGCTGTTTTAGTCAAACCAGAAATATATTTTAATATAGAAGGTGAAGCAGTATTAATATTAACTCCAACATTATTAACACATTTTGATACTGTAAAATCTAAACTATCTGATAATTTCTTTTGAGAAACATCATGCTGATACTGACCAACTCCTATAGATTTAGGATCTATTTTAACAAGTTCATTTAATGGGTCTTGTAGTCTTCTTGCAATTGAAATAGCGCTTCTTTTTTCAACTGTTAAATCGGGGAACTCTTTTATAGCAAGAGGGCTAGCAGAATATACAGATGCTCCTGCTTCAGATACAATTGCGTATTTACATGTTTTAATATCTTCTAGAGTTTCACTTATTAACTTTTCGCTTTCACGAGAAGCAGTTCCATTACCAATAGATATTAATTCAATATTATATTTAGTTATTAAATCTTTAATAACTTTTTTAGATTGTTCCCACTCATTTTTAGGTTCATGTGGATATATAACAGATATATTTAATACTTTTGATGTAGAATCAACTACAGCAAGTTTACAACCAGTTCTATATGCAGGATCAAATCCTAAAACTGTTTTATCTTTCATTGGAGGTATTAATAAAAGATTTTCCAAATTATCTTTAAATACTTCAATTGATTCATCTTCACTTTTCTCAGTTAATTCACTTCTTATTTCACGTTCAATTGATGGTCCAATTAATCTTTTGTAGCTATCAGTAATAGCTTCTTTTATATAATCATTTACAGGACTATCTTTTTTAATTAATTTACTTTGTAGATACGATTCAATATCATCAACATTTACATCAATAGAGACATTTAAAATCTTTTCATTTTCACCTCTATTAATTGCCAACACTCTATGAGGTTTAATATATTTTACACTTTCACTAAAATCATAATACATTTCATATGTTTTATTAATATCTTCAGCATTCTTTTTTAATTTAGAAATAATTATTCCATTCTTATAAAAATAACTTCTAATCCATTTTCTAAAATATGCATTGTCACTTATCCATTCTGCAATTATGTATTTAGCACCAGTAATTGCATCTTCTTTAGTTTTAACATTTTCATTTAAAAATTTATTAACCATTTCATCTGTAAAATTAGATGGTTCACTCATTATTATTTTAGCAAGACCTTCAAGCCCATTTTTTATAGCTTCGGTTGCTTTAGTTTTTTTCTTTTCTTTAAATGGAGCATATATATCTTCAACTTCAACTAGTTTTTGTGCTTTCATAATATTTTCTTTTATTTCATCTGTTAATAATCCTTTTTCATCGATTAGTCTAATAACATCTTCTTTTCTTTTAAGTAAATTTACTTGATATTCATATACTTCACTAATTTTTCTTATTTGTTCTTCATCTAAAGCACCAGTTGCTTCCTTTCGATATCTTGCTATAAAAGGAATAGTATTTCCTTCTTCTAATAATTTTAAAACAGTACTTGTTTGAGTACTTTTAATATTTAATTCATTACTAATTTCATTTATAATTTCTTCATTCATAATTTTCTCCCAACATTAAATATTTTATCAAAAAAACACTGATACTACCATACTTATTTACAATTATTTTCTTGACTTATTTTTAATAATAGAGTATTATTTATATATGCCGTGGAGACATACTCAAGAGGCTGAAGAGGCGCCCCTGCTAAGGGTGTAGGTCGGGAAACTGGCGCGAGAGTTCAAATCTCTCTGTCTCCGCCATTAAAAAATTACTCAAGTATAACTTGAGTTTTTTTGTAAAACAAAGCGTAAAAAACATACGGACTTATTGAATAATAATATATATAAAATATAATAATGTTTGAAAGAAGGAATATTATGGAAGAAAAGAAAAATATTTTACCAATAATAACAATATGTGTAATTATAGGACTATGTGCAATTGGAGTAGTGGTGTATCTAATAAATAATAATAATGAAGAAAATAATAACAAGCCTAATGATACAACGATTATTGATAACAATGAAACAGAAAATATAGAAGATGAAACAACTATAGATAATACCGAAGAAGAAAATACTGAAGATGAAGATATAGAGGAATGTAATAATTATTCATTATTTTTTAAATCTGAGAAAACTATTTCTAAAGATTATAGTTCATTATTATCAGAGTTAGATTTTACTAACAAAACAGCTGTATATTGTTTAGAAGATCAATGCAAATTTGATGAAAGCGAACTGTTAACGGATGATATGTATGATAGCGGTATAACCAGTGCCACAAGTGATTTTAAAGCAGAAATTAAAGATGGAAAAGTAGTTATAACTACAGAAGATGGAACAATCACATTAGATAACAAAAATGTTATATCAATCAAAGCAATTTTTAATGTATCTGATGGAGTAAATCTATACATGCTTGATGGCAATAATAATTTACATTTGTTTGATAAATATAGTAAAAAAGTAGAAAAACTTTATAGTAATGTTAAAGATTTTACTGTATTTGAAGGTAATAATTATATTAGTGTTATTGAACCTTCTGAAGGACAAAATATAAAAGTAGCATTACATACAACAGATGGAAAATTAATGTTGAGTGGTTTTCTTGAAGAAGGATATCATGATATTAAAAAACTAGATTATGCAATTGTTCATTCAGATGACTTAGATTTTGGAGATATTATAGTATCACAATCAAATAAATATACATATGAAAAGAATAATGGCAAAGAAATAATAGTTAAAGAATTATTTATTTCTAGCAATAGATTATATATTTATACTTCAGATGAAGAATTACTTAGTACTCCATTAGATGAAAATGTTGATTATTGCAATATGAAATATACAAAAGTTAAGAGTTCTAATGTTAAATCAGTAACTTATAATGATAAGAATAAAAAAGTAACTATTAAATTTAGTGATGGAAGCACTGAAACTTATAGTTATTCATATAGAATAGATATTTAAAAATATCTATTTTTTTATTAAAAAAACTTGCATTATTTGTCGAATTTTGTTATTCTTAATTTAAGAATGATATAGGCAATAAGGAAGTGAATACAATGAATGAAAATACATTATTTCAGACAACTGCAATTATAGATATAGAAGAAGAAATGAGAAAAGAAGAAGAACTTATGAATACAATAAGAATGGAACCTATTATTGAAAAAACAGTAATAGAAGAAGAACCAGTTGTTGCGAAAAAGAAAAAGATGATTAAGGTTACGGATTATTTCTTAATAACACTCATTGTATTACTTAGTGCTGCATTTTTTATGGTTGTATTAAAAGTTAATTAACAAGACATTAAGTCTTGTTTTAATTTGCTAAATATTATATAATTTATAGCATGAAAGAGGGATATTATGACAAATAAAGATTTAGCTGATTTTTTATTTCCAGATATTGATAAAACAGTAGCTGATTATGAAAAAATATATCCAAAAAGAGATTTAGATGAAAATGCATGTGTTACTAGATATGCACCAAGTCCTACTGGATTTATGCATATTGGTAATTTCTACTCAGTAGTAGTTGATTATGTAATTGCTAAACAAAGTAATGGTGTGTTTTTCCTTAGAAATGAAGATACAGATCAGGCAAGAGAAGTAGAGGGAGCTGTAGAATATATTAGACATGTACTTGAACATTATAAGTTAAATCCTGATGAATATGAGTATAGAGATACTAATGATTCTAAAGGAAATTATGGTCCATATATTCAATCTGAAAGAAAAAATATATATAAAGCATTTATAAAAGAATTAGTATCTATGGGAAAAGCATATCCATGTTTCTTAACTCAAGAAGAAATGGATACTATTAGGGAAAATCAATCTAAAGCAAAAGCTAGAATAGGTATTTATGGTAAGTTTGCTAAATATAGAAATTTATCTGTAGAAGAAGCAATAGAGAAAGTTAAAAATGGAGAAAATTATACTATTAGATTAAAAAGTGAAGGTGACTTTGATGAAAAGTTTACTTTCCATGATTTAGCAAATGGAGATATGGAATTACACGAAAATGATATAGATACTATTATCTATAAATCTTCAACAGAACTTCCAACATATCATTTTGCACATTTAGTTGATGACCATTTAATGCATACAACACATGTAATTCGTGGACAAGAATGGATGTCATCAATTCCTGTACATTATGAATTATTTAAAACATTTGGATTTGAACTTCCTAAATATATTCATACTCCATTAATTCTAAAAAAAGATGGAGATAAAATAAGAAAAATATCTAAGAGATTAGATCCAGAAGCAAGAATGGCATATTATGAAGAAAAAGGATATCCAATATATTCAGTAATTGAAGCAATTATGACTATAGCAAACTCTAACTATGAAGCATGGAGAGAGACACATCCAGAAAGTCCATTTACTGATTTTGAATTTTCTCCTAAAAAAATGAGTGCTTCAGGTGCATTATTTGATTTAGATAAATTAGATAATATATCTAAAAATTATTTAAGTAAATTGAAAGCAACAGAAGTATTTGATTTATTAGATACTTGGACAAAAGAATATGATCCCGAATTTAATGAACTAATTAATAAGTATAAAGAATATACAATTAGCATTTTAAATATAGAAAGAGAGCAAGAAAAGCCAAGAAAAGATTTTGCTTGTATGAAAGAAATCAAGAATTTAATTTTCTATATGTATAAAGAATTATTTAACCCAACTGAATATGAATGGAAAAATATAACAGATAAGAATGAGATTAAAAATATATTGAATATTTATATGGATAAATATTATGATTATAATGATGATAAAGATACTTGGTTTAATAAAGTAAAATTATTATGTGATGAACTTGGATATGCATCTAATATAAAAGAATATAAACAAAATCCAGAAAACTTTAAGGGTAGTGTAGTAGACATAAGTACAGTTATTAGAGTTTCAGTAACATCAAGATCTAATACACCAGACTTATATGAGTTATTAAAACTACTTGGAAAAGAAGAAATATTAAGAAGAATTGATATGATTTAAAGCACTTTAAAAGTGCTTTTTTTATTGACAAAATAGCTATTATATATTATATTATTTATGGCATAGGGGTATGGTTCAATGGTAGAATATTGGTCTCCAAAACCACAGATGAGGGTTCGATTCCTTCTACCCCTGCCATAGTGTTAGTTACTGCGGACAAATGAATGTTTTGCCCGCTTTTTATTTTAAAAAAAAAGTCATTATGACTTTTTTAAGGAACTAGCTTTTTTTGTAAATTCTGAACTCTTCTAACTTTGATAGCAACAGCACCACGTTCTTTTTCCATTTCTGGAGTATAGAATTTTCTTATTTCAGTTTGAACTATTTCATCAGTTTCTCTTCCTTCAAAACCTGTATCTCTTTTAGGTAATGAATCATATAAATGAGTAAAATCTTCAAATTCAATTTTTTCTTCTATTTCTAACATAATACTATCATCTGGAACTATGCCTGCTTCTTTTTCTTCAGGTGTTGCCTCTCTTCTTAAACAAATAAGATCTCCAACTTTCATAGCTTTTCTTCTAGCATCATTAGTTCTAGCTTCATATATCTTTGTTCCTTCAACCACTAAATCATAGTATTCTGGTCTAATAGTCATATCATGAACAACTTTTTCTTCTTCCATTTATCTTACCTCCTTAATAACTTATTATAAATGAATTAAAGAATATATGCAATAATAATCATGATTTTGACTTTTTATAAAAATGTGTTATATTGAGTGTGGAATTGATACTTTTTATATCAATAATCTAAATGAGAAGCATAATCTATGTGAACTAGAAAAATATTTTAAACTAGCTAAAAGTTGTTAAAATATTGACTTGATGTATCAAATGCGATAACATTTTAAGAGGGGGGGGAAATTAATGGATGAATTTTTTCAAAAATTAATTAAAAATAGTTTTTTAATCGGATTACAAATTGAAAATGGGCCTGATGATTTAAAGAGTCATACAATGGGATTTAAACGTGAAATTATAGGAAAGGAAAATTATACATATTTTTTTCCAGATTATGATGTAAAAAATGGAAAAAAACTTTCTGAATTTATAAAAAAATTATATCAAACTAGACAATTTGATAGTTTGTCTATTGCTAATGTTGGTAAAGAGTTATATTGTACTATTTTTGACATGAGTAATAAAGCTTATAATTGGTTTATTAGACACAATTCACATGAAATATGTGTTGAAGAAGAGATTGGTTGGTTCGAATATTTTACGCCATTTTATAAAGCAGAAAAAATAAAAGTATGTTATAAAATCCCTAAAGAATTAGTCTTGGGTTCAATTAAATTTGATGATAAAAGTGGAAAAATGTTTTTTGTCCCTAATCCAAACTATTATATGAATTTGGATGAAGAGAGTAGAAGTACATTTATTGAAAGTTATAAAAATATAATTAGTAACGAAATAGAAAATCAGGATTATGATCAAGAATATCCATGTAGTGATATAATAACATTATCAAAAAAGATGCAATAAAAAACGCCGAATATCGACGCTTTTTTCATTTGGAACGGAACTGGAGAACTGGAATCTACTATACGATTTCGAAATAATTTATATATACGATGAACATGAAACCAAACTACGTTTATATTATGCTTAGAATAAAGAATATTATTATTTAATTTTTCCATAAAACTTACTATTGGTTTATATTATCAATATCTTTTATTAATTATTTTGTTTTTTGTTTTCCTAATTGTATTATTTCGTTTACATATTCAAATTCCTTAGAATTAAGCTTAGCTTCTCTTAATTCCACTTGATTCTCACCATCAGCACATATGTATCCAATTAAATTATCTGAATCTTTTATGTATACAGAAGTTCTGTTAATTCTCATAAATGCAAGTTCGTTGAAATCATAATGACACCCCTGACCAATTCTTATATAACCTCCAAGTTTTTCAGAGAACACCATTGTCCCATGTCTTTCACCTTGCTCTATGATATCATATTCACAAGTTAATATGTTTTTTAAATCTTTTATAATTTCAATTTTTTCAGTTCTTTCTAAATCCATAATTATTTTCCTTTCTATGTATAATAAATATATCACATATTAATAATAATTTCTTTTTTTGCTCATACGAGTAGTGAACCCCTGCCAGTAGAATGTTTGCTCTAACTTTACGTTAGAGTTTTTTATTGTTTTTTATTTTCTCTTTTTATATAATAATTCATAAAGGTGATAGTATGGGAAAAATTTATCAAAACAAAAATCAATTATTATTACAAGAATTAATTAAGATTTATCAGCCTGATGAATTGGATTGGCTTAGTTATCAAATAACAAAAAAGAATATTTTAACATTACACCATATTATTAAAGAGTCAGAATTAAAAATTAAAAGATTTAGTATTTTCTAAATCTTTTTTGTTTTTAAATACATTTTTTCTGGTATATCTCTACCAACCATATTAATATTATTTATTTGTTCGGGATTATTACTCATCATAATACTTCCATGACCAAGTAGGTTAATTAAATAAAAATCTCTATCAAAATCATTATTATAATAATCATTTATGAGTTTTTTAATTTCGTCAATTTCTTCTAATGCTCCACAAGGTAATGCTCTTTTTGTAAAGGGTGCATCTTCTATGTAGCAGTGTGAGTGTATCATATAATTAATATTTGGTAATAGATTATATAATCTTATTTGAATAGGTGTATCAACAGATGGTTTATTATTACCACAATAATAAACTTTTCCATCTTCAAGATATACTGGAACAAATTCATTTATACCAATAAATTCTTTATTAACATTTCTTTTACTTATAAAGATATATTTTCCTTCTCTAAAAGAAGGGAATCCTTTAGGACATCTAAACGAAGCATTTCCTAAAAATCTTTTGACGTCTTTGGTTTGAAATGTTGCTTCTGCAAATTTATATGCATAATTTCTTACAATACTTAAAAATTCTTTTTTACTAGGAATTGTAGAACTATCTTCTGATTTATCTAACATATTGATAGTTTCAATATTTTCTTTGGATGATATGGTAGATTGTCTAGTAATACTTCTTATAAGCGTAAGTCTATCAAGTAATGCTTTTGAGCATTCTTCTATATCTAAACCTTCATACCATACATTGCCAAGTGGATCAAATAATTTCATATTATATTTATTATCATTTTTACTAAATTCCACTGTTAAATTTGATTTTAAAGCAAATGATCTTTGAAGTAAATCTTGAAATGAATATTTATTATCTACATTTCTTTTTGATGAAACAAGCATTGCTTTGTAATTTATTTCTTTAACATTTCTAATTTTAGGTAGTTCATTTGGTACATTTGCCCACCAAATAACAGTATCATAATTAATGCAAGATGCTAATATTTTATTTAAATCATTGTAATCTCCACCATTATAAACTGTTGCATTAGGTAAATGCTTAGCAAATTCATCAACTATTTTAGATTTTTTTCCTCCATTTAAATCCCAACTTCCACCTACAAATAAAATTTTACTTTCCATAATTAATTCTCCTTACTAATTTTTTTGCTATATCATCTTTTCCATGAGCTTCTTCACTTCATTATTTTTATCGATAATATAACCTATATGTTCTCCATTTCTAATAGTAGCTAAATCATTAGCAACAACTAAATCACATTTATTTTTATTTCTTAATCTTTTTGCAACTTCAATCAATTCCTCTTTTGATACTCCATCTAATAATTTAAATCCTACAAGATATGTTGATGGACTTAAATTTTTGATAATAGATATTATTTTAGGAGTTGGCTTTAATACTATTACTAAGTTATCTTCATATGAAGATATTTTACTTTCACCAATAACTTCAATACTTTTAAATGCTTCATCAATATCATCGTGCTCCTTAACACTTTCTTTTATCCTTTCGATTGTGGTTACATAGTCAGTCATATAATCAGATACTGCCATAGAATGAATAAAATAATCTATATGTTCCCTTGTAAGTAATCCTTCAATAGTATTCTTTAAATCCATGGTTCCATCAATTTCGACAACTTTAACTCTTTTATCAGTAGGTCTTAATGAATTTTTAGAACATACATAGTATATCATTATGTCATTATTTTCTTCTAATAAATGATTAGCAATTGTCATTCCTAATTTACCACTTGAAGAATTTGTAATTTTTCTAACACTATCAATTCTTTCACTTGTTCCACCAGCAGTTATAATTATTTTTTTCATTTTACTAACTCCAATACTTTATTTTCTTCATTTTTTTCATATACTATGGATAAATCATTTCTATGCATATATATATTTTTTAACAAATAATCAATTATTTCTACCTTGTTTTTTTCTTCTAGTTCATGACATCTGATTTTACTATTATTATAATCAATTGTTATATCGTCTCCTAATAAAATAGGAATTTCAAAATCTTCACTATCACTTAGAAAATAATTTCCGAACTCTAAAGTGATTTTATTTAGTTTTTTCATGATATCACCTTCAATTTTAAAAAATATTACAGATGTACCATTACTGAAAATAGTTGAACTATGAATTCTTTTAAACACTTCTATAAATGAATGATATTTTTTGAAGAAATCTAAATATTTTCTCATTACATTTTTATCAATATAGACTCTTTTAAAATAATGTTTTTTAGTAAGTAAGCCTAAATCATTTGTAACATATGATTCATATTCATTATCTTTTACCCAAACTAATAATTGTGTACCTGTATCATTTACAATACTTTTATTTGGTTCATAAATATATAGCATTAGAAGTTCTTTATTATTAGTGTCTTCATTTTTTTCGTCATAGCGCATAAGTGATATGCTTTTTCCAAAATCATATTTTGGCAACATAGCTAAATCTCTCTTAAAATATTTATAAATTTTATTAAAAGAATTAACAAAATCATATAAGCTTATTGTATTTTCTTTCCTTATAGGCACGTTCAAATTATCATTTAATATGTCACACCATTCTTTTATGTCTTTAGCAGTATGAGTACTTGCCAAATTAAATCTATATTCAAATTCTTTTATATTCATATTTTTTAACCACCATTTCATTTTTTAAAAATTCTATAATGGTTTCATTACTCGCAAGTTTTCCCTTTGCTTCACACCCGCATGCTAAATGTCCAATAACTGGTTCAATAATCTTATAACCATAAGATCTTAATTTTTCTAAATTGTTTTGAACAATAGGATTTTCATACATTCCATTATTCATAGCAGGTGCAAATATTACTGGAGCTTTTGTTGCCATAATAGTTGTAGATAACATATCATCAGCAATTCCATTTGCAACTTTTCCAATTATATTTGCTGTTGCTGGAACTATTAAGAATAAGTCTGCTTTCCTTGCTAAACTAATATGTTTAACTGAAGTATAATCTGGTCTTTCAAACATATCAGTTATTACTTTATTTCCAGATAAAGTTTCAAGTGTTAATGGTGTAATAAACTCACAAGCATTCTTTGTCATTATTACATCTACATTTGCTCCTTCACTTTTTAAATAACTTAATATTCCACATGCTTTATAAGCAGCAATTCCTCCAGTTATTCCAATAACAATATTTAAATCTTTAAGCATATTATCCTTCCTTTCACTTTCATTTTATAATTGATATATTGATAAGTAAAATATATTTATGTTATTATATCTATAAGGAGGGCTTATAATGAATGTAGATTTAGAATTATATAGAGTTTTTTATATTGTTGCTAAAAATAAGCACATGACTAAAGCAAGTGAAGAATTACATATATCTCAACCAGCCATTTCACAATCTATTAAGAAGTTAGAGGATCAATTAGGCGGAACTTTATTTTTAAGAAGTAATAAAGGTATGGAACTTACAGAAGAAGGAAAAATGTTTTATGAATATGTTAAGGGTGCTTTAGAGTTAATTAATAATGCAGAAAATGAGTTTACTTCATTTAAAGATTTATCAAAAGGTGAAATTAAGATTGGTTGCTCAACTACTTTAACTAAACTTATTCTAATAAATGTTTTAAAAAGCTTTCATCTTGATTACCCTAATATAAATATTAATATTACAAATGATTTAACTAGTAATCTAATAAATGATTTAAAAATAGGGAAGTTAGATTTTGTTATATTTAATGAAAGTAATATTAGAGAAACAAACTTAAATTTAGAAAAAATAAAAGAGTTAAAACAAGGTTTTATATATAATCCTGAATTTTATGATGATAATGTTAATACTTTTGAAGATTTAAATAATATTCCTCTTATATTACAAAAAGAAGAATCTAATAGTAGGAAGCTATTAGATTATGTTGCACTACAAAATAATGTTAAATTAGTTCCTAAAATGGAAGTTGTAAGTCAAGAGTTAATTACTGAATTTGTTAATATTGGTTTAGGGATTGGTTTTTCTATTATTGATTTAGCAAAAAGAAATTATAAGAATATAAAAGAATTGAATATTAATAAAAAAATACCAAATATAAATATATATTTGGCGACAAACAAATCAGTTTCTTTAACATTTGCAAGTAAAATGTTTATTAATTATTTAAAAAAATAAAATTACATATAAATAATGTAATTTTATTTTTAATTTCTATAAGTATATTTATTAACGAGTTTTAATAACTGAATTTTCTAGTTCATATGATAATTGATTTCTAATTGTTCTAAATATTTGATCTGATTCTTCTTTGCTAAGTTCTTTACCATTAAGAGAATAATTAATATCGTATCTTATTGAATCTTCTTGCTGTCTACACATATGATTAAAAGTAGGTAAGATTTCTTTTAAATGTTGATATAATGGTTCAATTAATTCCTTTGATGCAGTGAATGAAAAGTGTAGAACTATTTGTTGATTTTGATGAAATTCTTTAATTCCAGAACATGGTCCACTAATTGTTATTCCATTGTTCCAACAAAGTATTATTAATTGTGCCATTTCTATTGAACCTTCACAAATAATTTGAGCTAGTAGCATTTTATCTTCTTCGCTTGTTGTATCATCAGGTACTGCATATTTACCATTTTTCATAAAATAAGGTCTGTTTCCGACTAAACTATAATTCCAACCATTTCTTTCAGCAAGTTGTTTATAAGTATCTTCCATATCATTATCACCAATATAATTATACTATAAAAAAAGAACATTAGTTCTTTTTTGTTTCTAGAGTTCTTTGTGCTTGTGTCTTTTTATATTGATTTAAGTATGCTGCTAGTTCATCTAAGCTATCAGTAACATACACACCATTTTTAGCAATTAATTTAGCAGTTTTTAAAGCACATTTTAACATATGTCCTTCGAATTTTTTTCCATTTGCTTCTGTTAAAATACATAATACAGTACTTTCTGGACGTTTATTACTATCATCAGTTACTTCAACAAATGAATAGAATCCTTCTCCTTCTGGAGTAATTACATATAAGCAAATATCGTCTGTTTCTCTATGATAGTCTTCTTCAGCTTGACATTCTGGTGTCCAATTTGGAACAACTGGATTAAATGTTTCAATTCTTTCTGGATCTAATTTACCTTGTAATTCCTCCCTCCATGTAGAACTAGCACAAGTTCCTCCTAAAAATACTTTTACTTTTTCCATAATATCATCCCTTTCTTTTTTAAATATTTATAAAGGTCTGTCGAAAAAAGTAAATTATATAAAAAGACAAGACCTTTATAGTAAAGTCTTGTCCAGATTATTCACCTTAATAATACGGTAAAAACGTGTTGACGTATTATTATATTTCAGGACTACTCCCATTTACGAGATAGTATTATAACACAAAAAATCTGTTTTGTCAAATTTGTTAATAACAGATTTAGAAAATATTTAATTACTATGTTATAATGTCATTAGGAGATAATACTTGTGTCCGAACTTAGAGATTTATATGATATAAATAGTAATAAAACATATCATAAAGGAAAGTAATTCCAAAAGGTTATTATCCTATGGTAGTAATGGTTGTTATTAGAAATTCAAATGAAGAATTTATAGAATATGATTCTGGTTGTGATGGAAAAGATTGTTATAAAATGTATTTTGTTACTAAAGATATAGATTTAAAAGATATTAAAATACAAAAAGAAGAATTATGTGAAGTAAAATGGTTTAGTATGGAAGAACTAAAACATATGGTTGAAACAAATGAATTAAATAAAGACCAAATAGCTTGCTTTACTAAAGTGTGTAATTATATAAAAAAGAGAAGATAAAATGGAAACTTAAGTTAGATTTTATTATTAATTTAAATGATAGATAAACTAAAAAGTATTAATTGATTTCAAATAAAAAGACATTTATATGTCTTTTTATAATTTAATTTTATTAAATAGTTTATTTATTCTCTCTTTATTTAAATGTACTATGAATAAAACAATTAATGTATATATAAATGCAAGTATAACATCCTCAATTACATGTTGTTTAACAAATACAGTAGAAATAACTATTAGAAATGAATATATTGCAAATAAAAGTTTATATTTAGTTTTAATACTATCACATTTTAATATAAAGAAACTTGTAACAAAACAATATACACAATGCATAGATGGTAAACAGTTAATAGGTGGATCATCACTTATATATGTGAAATTTAGTATCCAATCTGTAATATTATGTACTTCAATATTTGGTCTTATAATCATACTAGGATAGAGTATAAATGTAATTTGTGACATTAAAGCACCAAGTAGCATGGATATAATCATATAATGAAATAGTTTGTTATCATTTTTATATACTATAAAAGTACTAAGTAAAATAAATGGGTACCATGATCCATAAAAATATATAAATGGTTTAACTAATGGAATGTTAATTACTGAGTTTATTACATTATAATCATGTGCAAAATGTTTTATTAAATAGTAGAATAAAGCTTGTGTTCCCATTGTAAAAATAATTAATATTATATAATTCTTATACTTCTTCATAAAATGTATTATATCAGTTATTGGAATAAATTGATATATTATGATATAATTTTTACGGTGATAATGTGAAGAAACTTAAAATAGCAATGTTTATGGACTCTTGGTATCCAAATGTTGATGGTGTAGTAGTGGTTATGGATAACCTTTTAAAAAATTTAAATAAGTATGCGGATGTTACGTTAGTTGTTCCAAAAATGGAAAAGAATGAGGATGATAGCATTTATCCTTTTAAAGTAATTAGAGTTGATAGCGTACCACTTCCAATAAGCAATTATAGAGTAGGACTTGTTGATTTAGAATATTTAAAATTAAAAAAGATATTTGATGATATGGATTTTGATATAATACATATTCATTCACCTTTTGCATTAGGAAAATTAGGAATAAGAGTTGCTAAAAGTAAAAAGATTCCTGTTGTTGCAACTATGCATACCAGATGGGAATTTGAATTTGAAAAATATTTAAAATCTAAAAGAATAGCTAATTTGTGTATTAAATATTTAATTAAATCTTATAATAAATGTAATAGTTGTATTGCATTAAACAAATCATTAATTAAAGTATATAATGATTATGGATACAAAGGTAAATATCAAATAATTAATAACGGAACAGATTTGGAAATTGTAAGGGATAAAGAAAAATCATTAGATAGAGTAAACAATTTATTTAAATTAAACAAAGATGATATAGTATTTCTCTTTGTTGGCAGAATTGTTAGTTTTAAAAACATATATTTTATTTTAGATACATTAAAAGAATTAAAGAATAGAAATTTTAAATTTAAAATGATATATGTTGGAGATGGACCCGATTATGATGAACTCAATAAAAAAATTAGAGAATATAGACTATCAAATGAAGTACTATTAGCTGGTAAAATAATGGATAGGGAATTGTTAAAATCAATATATTATAGATCTAATTTATTCTTATTCCCATCACTGTTTGATTCATCATCACTTGTCCAAATAGAAGCAGCTTCTCAAGAAACTCCAACTATATTTATAGCAGGTTCAGTTACTTCAGATACAGTTGAAAATAATGTTAATGGATTTACTGCTACAGAAGATATTAATGCTTTTGCAGATAGGATAGAAGAGATAATTGATAATAAAAAACTTTATAAAAAAGTGCAAAAAAATGCAAAAAAAGATTTGGCAAAACCATGGAAAGATGTGGCTTTAGAGACATATAATTACTATTTAAAGGTAATTGAAGAATATAATAATAAGTGAATTTAGTAATATAGAAACCTTAAAATGCTAAGAAATTAGCATTTTTTTATGCAAAAAATTAATTATTTTTGGTTTGTAAACCAAAAGTAAACAATCACATCAGATTTTACACAATTTTACGCAATTTATATTTAAAAATGTAAAATATTTTGTAAATATATTCTTAAAAAACGTAAATTTTTACAAAACAAATCGAATATCTTTTGTAAATATTTTCCGGAAATAAGGCAAAAAAACATTAATATAAAGAATAAAAAAAAGTTGACAAAAATATAATGTGGTGTTAGCATACAGACTCGTATTTCAGGCACATATGCCTTAGGGGGGATTTTGAAATATGAAGAAAATACTAAAATCATTAATTCTAGTTTTCATGTTCATGTTTGCTTTTGCAGTTGTAGCAAATGCTGATGAAACAGAATTAGATGAAACTAACGTACAAGAAAATGTACAAGAAGAAAAAATCGAAGGAAAGGTTGAAGAAGAGAAAACTGAAGAAGTTAGAACTGATAATACAGTTAATGAAGAACAACCAGTAGAGCCAACAGAAAAACCTAAACAAGAAGAAGTAAAAGTTGAGGAAGGTCAAAAATCAGAAGTTCCTACAAAAGAAGAAACAAAAACTGAAGAACCAAAAAGAGATGAACCAACAAAAGCTGATTCAGATGAACCAACTGTTGGAAAAGTAAATGTTGTAGTAATAGATACAAGAACAGGTTCTCCAATATATACATTAGAAGCACTTTCTGATGCAACATCTACAACAGCCCAATCAGTATTCAATATGTTCAAACCAAATATGAGTGAAGCATTCATCATAAATGAAAAATTATATACTCATAAATTTATTGGATTTTTTGATGCTGCTGAAGGTGGCACTCAAATAACTAGTGGTTATAGTAATAGTACACTATATGACGGATTAAGTAGAATAACATGTAATTCAACTGTTGGTAACGCACGTAATTATAATTTAACAGTTAAAGCAAATGAGGATTTAACAACAGAAAAAACAGTTTATGTTTATGCAAGATTTGAAACAACTGCTAAACCAAATGGAAAGGTAACAATAAATGTTATCGATACAAGAACAGGTAATGTAGTAGATACACTTGTTACTTATGCAACAGATGGTGGTACAACTGCAAATAATAATAAATTACTTAAAGCATTTTTTCCAAATATGTATGTAAGTGGTACAAACTTAGAAGACAGATTAAACGGAAAAAAATATATATTTAAAGGATTCTATACTAGTGAAAATGGAACAACTCAAATTACTAATACATTTACTCCAGGGGATGCATATCCTGAACTAGATACTTTAAAAGTAACTAGTGTTCTTAGTACTTCAAACTGGACAAGTCATAGACTAAGAGCTTTTGCAAAAAATAGTAATAGTGTAGATAACACATATAATGTTTATGCATTATGGGAAGAAAAGAAAAGTACAAAGCTAACAATAATATTTAAAGAATTATCTGAAAGTGGAACAGTATTAAATGATACACAAAATGAAGTTGTTTTATCAGTAACAAATACAATAGACTTAGGTGATGGTCAAATACAAAAATCTAAAAAATTAAATGTTACTGAATTTATCAGTGGTGATTATAAATATATTGTAGATGGATGGTATGAAGAGGATGGTGTTACACCAGTTCCAGAATCTATGTATGTAAATGGTGATCCATTACAAATTCAAGTTCCATTTACTTGTACACAAGATTCACCTGATGAATTAACATTAACTTATGTATTAGTATGGAAAGAATATTTAAATCCAAAATATAAATTTAATATAGTTGATGAAGTATCTGATGGTGATCATCATTGGGATAATACAAGCGGACACTATGGAGATTATACACATACATTTAAAAAACCAAGTGACAAAACTCATTATCAATTCGTAAATTATAGAATGGATAATATAGTAAAAAATGCAGGAGAATCATATACTCATGATATATCTGCTCAAGGTTATGGCACAGAGTTAGAAGAAACATTCTATGCTTGGTGGAAAGCAGATGTAACATTAATTTTATTAGATGGATCTAAAGAATTAGGAAGAGGATCAAGCTTTAGTAGAATTAGTGTTAGTGATGTATTAGAAAATAATCCAACTAAGATAGGCTATAGATTCTTAGGATGGACTGATGAAGAAGATAATGATGTAACAACATTAACATTTGAACCTGATGAAGAATCAACAAACCCAACACCAAAAACAGTAAAACTTTATGCTAAATGGGAACAAACAATGGTAAATGTTGATGTTACTAAAGTTTGGGATGATAATGATGATAATGATAGAATTAGACCAGACAGTGTAACAGTTTATTTAAACAATGAAGAAACAGGAGCAACAGTAGATACAGTTACATTAAATGAAGATAATGAATGGACACATACATTCACTGCTCCAGAATATGACGGAGAAAACAAAGTATCTTACATTGTTGCTGAAGCAGAAGTTCCAGGATATACACCAAGTATTACTGGAGATATGGAAAATGGATTTGAAATCAAGAATACTCATGAAAACAGTCAAGTACAAGTTACAGTTAATAAAGTATGGAATGACAATAATGACAACGATAGAATTAGACCTAATAGCGTAACAGTACACATCAAAGTAAAAGGATCAGATGATGTAGTTGATACAGTTACATTAAACGAAGACAATAAATGGACATATACATTCAGTGTTGATGAAAAATTAGCTGGAGAAACATTAGAATATGAAATAACTGAAGATGACGTTGAAGGATATACACCAAATATAACTGGAGATATGAAAAACGGATTCGAAGTTGAAAACAAACATGAAAACAATCAAGTAGATATTACAGTTACAAAAGTATGGACTGATGATAATAACAATGATAGAATTAGACCAAACAGTGTAACAGTACACATCAAAGTAAAAGGATCAGATGATGTAGTTGATACAGTTACATTAAATGAAGACAATAAATGGACAGCTACATTTACTGTAGATGAAAAACTAGCTGGAGAGACATTAGAATATGAAATAACTGAAGATGAAGTAGAAGGATATACTCCAAATATTACTGGAGATATGACTAACGGATTTGAAATTGAAAATGTTCATGAAAACGAACAAGTTAAAATAACTGTAATTAAAACTTGGGATGATAATTATGATGAAGATGAAGTTCGTCCTACTAGCGTAACAGTAAACTTAATGAATGGTGAAACTATAGTTGATACAGTAACATTAAGTGAAGAAAATGAATGGACACACACATTCACTGCTGATATGAAAGTAAATGGAACTACTATTGAATATACAGTATCAGAAGATGATGTAGAATTCTACGAGCCAACAATTACTGGAAGTATGGAAGATGGATTCGAAATTAAGAATTATCATGAACCATGGCCAAAAGGAGATGGCGATGAAGATGAACCAACACCAGAGCCAACACCAGAGCCAGAGCCAGAAGAACCAAGCAACAATCCTAAAACAGGAGATAACATTATAATTAATATTATTATGTTAATAGTTAGTATGTTAGGACTTGCAAGTGCAACACTATATGTAAAAAAATATAATAATTAATATTAACTGACTAGCATAGCTAGTCTTTTAATTTAAAGGGGGAATATATATGAAGAAAAAATTTAAAAAATACTTATTATTAGTATTTATTTTGATATGTTTTATTAGTGTATTATATTTCTCTTATAAAATAATAACTTATAAAAAAGATTTAGATGTTAATGATAATATTAAAAATGAAATAAATGAATTTGTTATTGAAGATAATGAAAATAAATATAATATTGATTTTAAATCATTAAAAGAAAAGAATCCTGATACAGTTGCATATATAAAAGTAAATAATAGTAAAATAGATTATGTTGTTGTAAAAGGTAAAGATAATAAATATTATTTAAAACATAATTTCAATAAAGAAAAAAATAGAGCAGGATGGATATTTGCAGACTTTCATAATAAATTTGATGAGAGCGATAAAAATATAGTTATATATGGTCATAATATGAATAATGGTAGTATGTTTGGAACATTAAAATATACTCTGAATAAAGAATGGTATCTGAATAAAGATAATCATATGATAGATTTAGTTACTGAAAATAAAACATATACTTATCAAGTGTTTTCAATTTATCGTATTGATGCTGAAGATTATTATATAAATACTATATTTAAAACAGATAAAGGATTTGAAAAATTTGTTAAGAAAATTAAATCTAGATCAGTATATAAATTCAATGTAGATGTAACAAAAAATGACAAAATATTAACACTTTCAAGTTGCGTTGGAATTAAAGGAAAAAGAGTAGCTCTTCATGCTAAATTAGTTGAAGAAGTGGACAACACTTGAAGTTTTTAAGAAAATATGCTATTATTAATACGTACTTAAATTGTTGATTTGGAGTAGTAATTATCAATAAAACATTTTAGAGAGAAATAGGCGGGTGAAATATTTCATGTTTTAGATAATGAATGGACCAATGAAAGTTTTCCGGAAATAAAAGTATGGAAAAACGGACTTCCTTCCGTTATCAAAGGACATATATGTTGGTATATGAACGAAAGGTGGCAAAATAAGTTTATAATCTTATCCTATGTTCTAGGGTAAGATTTTTTTTGGAGGTAAATTATGAATATGTATAAGCGATGGTGTTCCTCATTATAAAAGCAAAACAAAATAATAAGAAAGAGAAGAGGAGATAATTATGAAAAAAATTATATTAACTGCAGATAGACCTACAGGTAAATTACATATAGGACACTATGTAGGATCTTTAATGCAAAGAGTAAAATTACAAAATGAAGGTAATTATGATGAATATATTATTATGATTGCTGATGCACAAGCTTTAACAGATAATTCCGGTAACATTGTAAAAGTTAGAGATAATGTACTAGAAGTAATGTTAGATTATTTAGCAGTAGGACTTGATCCTAAGAAAGTAACATTTTGTATTCAATCACAGATACCAGCTTTATCAGAATTAACAATGTACTATATGAATCTGGTAACTCTACCAAGAGTACTTAGAAATCCAACTGTTAAAAGTGAAATTGCACAAAAAGATTATGATAAAGATGAGGCTGGAGTACCTGTTGGTTTTGCATGCTATCCAATAAGTCAAGCCGCAGATATAACAGCATTTAAAGCTAATATTATACCTGTTGGTGATGATCAAGAACCAATGTTAGAACAAACACGTGAAATAGTAAGATCATTTAATAGAACTTATAATAAAGATGTACTTGTTGAATGCAAAGCAGTACTTCCTGAAAATGAAATATGTTATCGTTTAGTTGGAACAGATGGAAATGCTAAAATGAGTAAATCTTTAAATAATTGTATATATTTATCTGATGATGAAAATACAATTAAAAAGAAAGTTAATTCTATTATGTCATTTCCAAGAAATATTGAAGATCCAGGAATTATTGAAGGAAATGTATTATTTACTTATTTAAATGTATTTGCAAATGATGAACATTTTAAAAAATACTATCCTGAATTTAAAAATATTACTGAGCTTACAAACGCTTATAAACAAGGTGGCATTGGAGATGGTAGAATTAAACAATTCCTAAATGAAGTAATGCAAGATACAATTAGACCATTTAGAGAAAGAAGGCATGGATTCGAACGTCAAATTCCAATGCTCATAGAAATATTAAATGAAGGTACTAAACATGCTAATGAACTTGCTAATCAAACTCTAAAAGAAGTAAAAGAAGCAATGGGTATCAATTATTTTGATGATACTAATTTTATTAAAGAACAAATTAATAAATACAATTAACAATATTTGTATAGAAAAGTATATTAAAAAATATACTTTTTTTTAGTTAAAAGAAGTGTTTTAATAATTAATTTCCTAATTATATTATTAGGAGGTTATAATAAATAATATATTATGTTAGATAGAAGTTTTAATAAAATAATTGATTTAATAGAAAATAGAAAGAATAATGCCTATAAAAAAATAAATGAAGAGCTTATACTACTATACTTAGATGTTGGAAAATATTTATATGAATTACAACAGAATAGTAGATATGGTGATAAAATAACTACAAAAGCAGCAAACTTTATAAAAAATAAATATCCAAATATTAAAGGTTTTAATAAAAGAAATATAGAAAGAATGATACAATTTTATAAAACATATAAGGATGATAAGATTGCGTCGACACTGTTGACGCAATTGAATTGGTCAAATAATATACTTATTTTAAGTAACACTCATACAATGGAAGAAAGACATTTTTATTTAAAATTGGCAGTAAAAGAAAGATATTCAGTAAGAGAGTTGAATAGGCAATTACAATCTTCATATTATCAAAGATATATGTTATCTAATGGAGTGTCTTTAAAAAGTACAAAAGAAATAATAAATGAGGCTGATGATTTTCCAAATACTAGAATACTAGATATGTATAGTTTAGAATTCTTAGATTTACCTAAAGAATTTTCTGAAAATGATTTTAAAAAAGCAATAATAAATAATTTAAAAGATTTTATTTTGGAAATTGGAAAAGATTTTACTTTTATAGGTGATGAATATAGAATACAAGTCGGTAATCATGATTATTATATTGATTTATTATTTTATAATCGTGAATTATTGTGTTTAGTTGCCTTTGAATTAAAACTTGGAGAATTTATACCTGAATATATTGGAAAAATGAATTTATATTTAGAAGCATTAGATAGAGATATTAAAAAAGCAAATGAAAATCCTAGCGTGGGAATAGTATTATGTAGTTCAAAAGATAAAGATGTAGTCGAATACTCATTGAGTAAAAACATGTCACAAACTATGATTTTTGAATACAAATTAAAACTAATTAATCAAAAAGTATTAAAAGATAAATTAAAAGAAGTAAAAAGCCTTATAGAAAATAGAAAAAAATATTAAATATATTGACATTAATTAAAATTAGTGGTAAATTGGTTCTATTATTTTAAAAAATGAGGAACCAATATGAAGAATTTATGCAATGATAATTTTTGTAATATAATTAGTTGCATTTATGACTGCAAATATTTTGGTTGCGATGAATTAAAATAATAACGGAGCAAAGCGACAAGCTTGTTCCGTTTTTGTTTAGGAGGTATTTTTATGAATAAGACTTTTGATGAATTAATTGCTCTTTTAAAAGAATATAACCCTGAAGAAGTAGAAAAAGTTACAAATGCATACAATTATGCTAAAGAGATGCACAAAGGCCAATATAGAGAAAGTGGTGAGGAATATATAACACATCCAGTGAATGTAGCATATATTCTTGCTGAAATGCATGCAGATGGAGACACAATTTGTGCAGGGCTTTTACATGACACTATTGAAGATACTCCTGCTACTAAAGAAGATATTGCACATTTTTTTAATCAAAATGTTGCAAATTTAGTAGATGGAGTAACTAAAATATCTAAACTAAACTTTTCTTCAAAAAAAGATGAAGCAAGCGCAAATACAAGAAAAATTATTGTTGGAATAACTACTGATGTTAGAATAATTATTATTAAACTTGCAGATAGACTTCATAATATGAGAACAATTGAATATAAAAAATCATTCAAACAAAAAGAAAATGCCTTAGAAACAATGGAAATATTTGTACCACTTGCTTATTACATCGGAGCATATAGAATAAAAAGTGAACTTGAAGATATTTCTCTTAAATGTTTACTTCCAGATGTTTATCAATCAATTAAAGATAAAAAAGAGAAAATAGAATCAGACTCAAATGAAATGTTAAAAGAAATGTTACAAAAAATACAAAGAATTCTATTAGATAAAAATATTCCAAATTACATTAAAATTAGAACAAAAAATATATATGGTATTTATAAAAAAATAAGTGAGGGTTGTAGAATATATGATATTCATGATTTACTTGCATTAAAAATTATGGTGGATGATATTGATAAATGCTATCAAACACTTAGATATGTTCATGAACTATATCATCCAGTTAATGAAAAATTTAAAGATTATATTTGTAATCCAAAGACAAATATGTATAGAAGCTTACATACAACAGTATTTAGTCCAGAAGGAAGACTTGTTCAAGCTCAAATAAGAACACATGATATGGATAAAGTTGCTTCCTTTGGTTTAGCAACATATTGGGATATTAAAAAAGGTGAAGCTAGATATACAATGCAAAAAGATTTAAAGAATAAATATCAATTCTTTAAATCATTAATTGAAATAAATAAAATGTTTGGTGATAATGAAGAATTTGTACGTCAAGTGAAATCTGAATTATTCTCAGATAAAATATACGTATATACAATGGGAGGACAAACAATTGAACTTCCAAAAGGATCGACAATAGTTGACTTTGCATATAGGATTGATAGTGAACTTGGTAATACTTTAGTTGGTGCTTTTGTTAATGATAAATATGTAGATGTAAACTATGAATTAAAGAATAAAGATAGAGTAAAAGTATTAACAGATGATTTATCATATGGACCAAGAGAAGATTGGTTAAATGTTGCTAAAACAACATATGCAAGAAGAATGATAAGAGAGTTTAATAGAAAAATTTGAAATTAAAAAAATAATAAATATAAATAGAGTAAAGTTGTACTTTGACAATATCTGGACTTTTAACCCATTTTGTGGTATAATATGTGCCAAGTGAAGGGGGATATTATGGAAAGAAAAGAATATGATATTTTAAGTATTGAAAAAGAAAATAATAAAAAGAAAAAAAGAGAAGCAATAGCAAAAATGTCTCTTGTTATAGGACTTGCTAGTATTCTTACTACAGCAGTTGGACTTTTAAATTATCAAGGTATTGCTACTATATTAAAATCTAAAAATCCATTAATGTGGGATTATTTATATTATTTATTACCATATGATATTGTTACAGGATTATTAGATTCTATATTAATAAAAGATGCAATTGAAAAAGGAAAAGAAATAAAAGATATCAATAGAAAAAATGAAGTTATTCAAGCAATTCAAAGAAAAAGAACAAAATAAAGGAATAATTATGAAAGATTATGAGCAAATAAATGATAATTGTATAATGTTATGGAGGGAAAAATACAATATAAAAAAATAAAAATATACTTAAGTAAGTGCATATATTTTTAATGATAAAAATGAATTATTAATTGTTAAAAATGAAACTGCTTGGACTATTCCAGGAGGACATCCAAAAAAGGGTGAAACAAAACTTCAAACATTAAAAAGAGAAGTAATGGAAGAAGCATGTATTAAACTTAAAGATATTAAATATCTAGGAGCAGTAGAAGTAATAGAAAATAATGAAAAATATTATCAATTAAGATATACTGCTCATATAAAAGAAATATTGCCTTTTGATACAGAGTGGGAAGTTACAGAAAGAAAATTTGTTAAATTAGATAACTTAATTAAATATATTAAATGGTCAAATGGAATAACATTTAAAGCTCAAATCGAATCAACTAAAAAAGTATAGAATATAAAAAACAAGTAAAATTACTTGTTTTTTTCATCCTTTATTTTTTCAATCTTAATTGTATAACCAATAGGTCCCAATATTTCAAGTAGATTCTTAATCGAAGTAGAGTGCATACCACTTTCAATTCTTGCAATTTTAACTCTATTAACTTTAGAATATATTGATAATAATTCTTGTGTTAAATTGTTTTCTTTTCTAAAGTGTACAAACTCTTTAATAAATTCTTTTTCTAATTCTTCAGGTGTCTTTTTAACTTCAATGTAATTTACATATTCATTCATCTTTTTCATAATTTGTCCCTCTTTACAAATAACGCCGTTATTATATCACATTTGATACAAAGTGTCAATCAAAATATTTAATTAATTATTTTGTTATGCTAGAATGAGAATAGACAAAGAGGAGAGATGAAAGATGAAAGTAAATCCTAATCAAAGTAAGTACAACTATATGTTAGAAAACAGTATGAATCATATGAATAATATTGCTTTAACGTATGGTAACAAAAAGATATCATATGAGGAAATGTTTGAATCTATAAATAGATATGCTAAACTATTATATTCCAAAGGCGTAAGAAAAGGCGATCTAATTGGTATTTGTACATTAAATACCCCGGAGGCGGTATATTTAATATATGCTTTAAATAAAATAGGCGCAGTTGCGATCGGATACAATTTTTTCGATAATAAAGAAAGAATTAAAAATGATGTTGAATTAACTGGTCCAAAAATGATTATTACAACAGATTATTCCTATAGTAGTTTTAAAGATTTAGAAAAATCTTTAAATATTTCTACTATTACATATTCTCCATTTGATTATAATAACCTTTTAACTAAATTTGGGTATAATTTAATGTTATTAAAAAAAGGACAATATATTTTTGACAAAGAGAAAAAATTGAAACACCTATTAAAAAATGATTTTTCAAATGTTGCTGTTCCAATTAATCAAAGTTATGGAGAGGAATTAAGTGACATAATATTTACTGGTGGGTCAACTGGAGTCCATAAAGGCGTTGACTTAAATGATGTTGGATTAAATTCTGAAATTGAGGGAATGAAACAGCTGTATGATGAAAATTTTTTTGATGAAAAAATATATTTAGGGCAAATACCATTTGGACACATGGCTTTTGGAAGATCTATATTACATGCTGCACTAACTAACAATATGACTTATGCATTAACTCTTAAAGCAATGCCTAAAGATTTTTATGATGAGTTAGTTAGGACTAAAGCGCATGGAGCATCTGGTGGGCCACCTCATTGGACTTCTTTAATTGAAATGAAGAATGGAATATATGTTCCAAAAAGTAATCTTAAACCGAATTCCTTAAATAATTTACAAGTTGCATTTTCTGGTGGCGAAGCAAAGAAAGAAGCAACTGAAAAAGCAATCAATGATGCGTTGTTATTTTGTGGTAGTAAAACCAAACTAGGCGATGGTTTGGGTGCAACTGAAACATGGGGATCAAATATATTAAATACAGGAAATTATTTTAAAGAGGGAGCACTTGGTGTTCCACTACCAAATTTAAAAATTAAATTAATTAATCCTGAAACTGGAAAACAAGTAGCCAATGGAGAAAAAGGTCTTCTATATTTATCAGGACCTTCAATTATGATGGGATATCATAACAATTTAAAAGAAACTGATAAAGTTATTTCATATGATGAAAATGGAATAAGATGGTTAAATTTGGGTGATTATTTATCTAATGATTCTGATGGATTTTATAGATATGTTGGAAGACAAAAGAGAAATTTTGTATGCGGATGTGACAATATATATCCTGAACAAATCGAAGAACTATTGCAAACTTTTCCGGAAGTAAGGGAAGCAGTTGTTACTCCAATTTCAGATGATTTATTACAATTCGTTCCTATTTACCATATTTCATTATACTCTGATCAAATAAATTATGAAGAGTTCGAGAAAAAAATGAAAAAAGCAATCGAAAATAAAATTTGTGCAAGTGCACTTCCTATGAAAATCGAATATTTCACTGAGCCTCTAGTGAGAATGATGAATGCCAAAATTGATATTGAATACTATAAGAAAAGAGATGTTAATTTAAAAGAGAAAGTTTTAGAATTAAAAAAATAACTTTGATTTTTGAATGAAAAATATTATAAAATGTGATATAATTAATTAAGTATAATAAATTGAGGTGTAATATATGGGATTGGGTTTTTATTTATCTGTTGCTATGCTTCCTGTTATGATTATTTTAACCGTAATATTTATGTTGAAAAAGAAAGTTGTCAATGTTGAAACCAATATCTATCGCTATATTTTGATTACTTCAATTATAATGACAACCTTAGAAATTGTATCTGCCATTTTATATCAAAGCTATTTTGAAACATTTATATACAATATTGTTGCTAAATTTGTTCTTGTTAGTTATATTGCTGCAAACTATTTGTTTTGTAAATATTTAATGTCTATATGTAATAGGCCACAGTCTAGGCTTAAACTATTACTTGTGTCTACAATAGTTTTATTGATTATAACAATTTTCTCATCGACAAAATATGTCGTAACGAATGGTTCTGTAGCTCCAAGTGGTATACCGGTTATATTAACGTTTGGTTATGCAATTGTCTTGGGCGCTTATCAATTAGTACTCGCTATAATTAATAGAAAAACCATTGTATCAAAAAAATTTACACCTTTTTATATTTTCCTAGCATTTGGTGCAATTAATTCATTAATTATTTATTTATATCCAACATCATTTATGGTCGGATATATTTGGTGTTTAACTATAATAGTTATGAATTTTACTATTGAAAACCCTGATGTTAAAATGATAGATATGCTTAATATTGCTAAAGATCAAGCAGAGAAAGCTAATAATGCTAAATCTGAATTCTTAAGTAGTATGTCTCATGAAATAAGAACACCATTAAATGCTATAGTTGGTTTTAGTAATGGCCTTGTTGATAATGATAAATTAGATAGTGAATCTAAGGAAGATGTTAAAAATATTATTATGGCAAGTGATGCACTCTTAGAACTTGTTAATGGAATATTAGATATTTCTAAGATTGAAGCAGGTAAGTTAGAAATAATAGATACTTATTATAGTTTCCCTAAAATATTCGATGAATTAGTTTTATTAACTAAAGCAAGGTTAGGGGAAAAGCCTCTTGAATTTAATTATACTTATGATAAGAGTATTCCTGAATATTTATATGGTGATGCTACTCGTGTTAAGCAAGTTATTCTTAATTTATTAACTAATTCTGTTAAATATACTAATACTGGATTTGTAAATTTTAGAATTAATTCAATTATTAAAGGAGATGTTATTAGATTAATAATATCTGTTGAAGATTCTGGTATTGGAATTAAGAAAGAAAATATTGATAAATTATTTGGTAGATTTGAACGTCTTGGTGTTGAAAAAGATACTACTGTTGAAGGTACTGGTTTAGGGCTTGCAATAACTAAAAAACTTGTTGAAATGATGGGTGGTAAGATAGTAGTACAAAGTGTTTATGGAAAAGGAAGTTTATTTACTATTTCACTTGATCAGAAGATAGTTAGTGGAAGTGAACTTGAAAAGTTAAAGAAAGAAGAAAGTTCTAAAGAAGAGGGACCATCATTATTTGAGGCTATTAATAAAAAAGTACTTGTTGTTGATGATAATAATCTTAACTTAAAAGTTGCTAAGAGATTACTTGATCCATATAAATGTGATATTGAATGTGTAGGTTCTGGATTTGAATGTATTGAAAGAATTGTTAGTGGAGAAAAATATGATTTAATATTACTTGATGATATGATGCCTAAAATGAGCGGAAAAGAAACTTTTGATAAGTTAAAAGAAATTCCAGAATTTAGTATTCCAGTAGTAGCATTAACTGCTAATGCTATAAGTGGTATGAAAGAAGAATATTTGAAATATGGATTTAATGATTATTTAAGTAAACCAATAGAAAAAGATGAATTAAATAGAGTAATGAAGAAGTATTTAAAATAATACTTCTTTTGTATTAAAATTGATACAATTATTGTTTTGAGATAATGATAAATTATGTTATAATGTTTTTAGAGTAGGTGATAATATGAAAGATGTTAATTATTTAGTTAGTAATGGGGTTAATGTTGAAAAGAGTTTGGAACTTTTTGGAGACATGGAAATGTATGATGCAACTCTAAATGATTTTGTTGAAGATGTTGAAAAAAGACTTGATAGTTTAAAGAAATTTAGAGAAATAGGTGATATGCCTAATTATGCTATTGAAGTACATGCTTTAAAAAGTGATGCAAGATATTTAGGATTTGTAACACTTGCAGATCTTGCATATCAATTTGAACTTAAAAGTAAAGCTAATGATATTATGTATGTTTATGATAATTATAAGACGTTACTTACTGAAGCAAATAGATGTGCAAACATTGCTCGTACATACTTAGGAAAAGAAGTAAAACAAGATTTAGTTAGTGAAATGATTGGTGAAAAAGGAGAAGCTATTTTAGTGGTAGATGACTCTAATTTAGTGGCTAATTTCATTAAGAAAATATTTGATAATAAATATGAAGTGTATATTGCTAATGACGGAGCTCGCGCTATTGAACTAGTTAGTGGAGAAAATGCATCTAAAATAAAGGGTATGTTACTTGATTTAAATATGCCTAATGTTAATGGATTTGAAGTATTAGAATATTTTAAAAATAATAATTTATTTGTTAAAATACCTGTTTCAATAATCACTGGTAATGATACAAGAGATCAAGTAGAAGAAGCATTTAAATATCCAATAGTTGATTTACTTTCAAAACCATTTAATGAAAGAGATATAAAAAGAATAGTTGAAAAAACAATTCAAAATTTCTAAGATCAGAACTTCTGATCTTTTTTTATGAATAATTTTATTTCTTGTTAATATAATATGGTAGAGGTGAAGATATGATAAATAGACAAAATCTTTGGTTTTTAACGTTGTTTTCTATAATATTAATTTTAGGAGTATATTATATTACTTTACCAAGTGATATATTTAGTAAAAGTGCAGTGGAAAATGTTAGTAAAAATGTAGATGTTGTGGTTTCTGAAAATGATAAATTAGTTGCATTAAGAGTTGAAAGAGATGAAAAAATTAGTACTACAATGAGTGAACTTCAAGAAAAGATAACATCACCTTCATCAAGTACTGAAGATAAAAATGCTGCTTTTGAGGAATTACAAATATTAAATCTTGCCAAAGGAAAAGAAAAATATCTTGAAGATAAAATCTATAATAATTTTAAAATTAAATCATTTGTAGAAATAGATAATAAAAACATTAAGGTTACAATTTCATCTTCCGAACATAATAGTAAACTTGCAAATAGTATTATGAGAAGTGTACAGGATGAGTATAATGAGAAAATGAATATAGTAATTAAATTTGAATCATAGGCCAAAGTACTAACATAATTGTTTTAATATCATAAACTATTTTAGGAGTGGTTTATGACAGGAAATATATTAACTAAAAGAGAAAAAGATGTATTTGAACTTTTAATTTTAAATAAAAGTACTAAGGATATAGCAAAAGCTTTAAATATAAGTGAAAAAACAGTGCGTAATCATGTATCAAACACAATGCAAAAACTAGGATGTACCTCACGTGCTAGTGCTGTTATTGAACTTATTAAATTGGGAGAAATATCAATATAAAAATGGCTAAATTAGTCATTTTTATTCTATATAAACATATTATTTAATATGAAAATTATTAAGAAATATATTGTTAATAAATTAGTTGTTTATTCTTTAATACTTGTTTTAATTGTATTGTTCTCTGCTGTTCCAACAAATAATAAGAATTTTAATGTTGAAATAAATGAAGATGAGAATAATTATGAAGAAAATGTTGTATATTTATTAGATGATGATAATTATGTATCAAGAGTTATTTCTTATTTCGATAATAACGGAATTAAAGATGAAATTAAATCTAAAATTGATATTTTAATTAATGGAGATTCATCATTAAAATCATTCTATTCTTTAATTCCTAAGGGTACTATTTTAAAAAATATTAAAGTAGATAAAGATACTGTATATTTAGATTTTAATAAAGATATATTGAATGTTAATGAATATGTTGAAGAATCTATGATAGAAGGAATAATTTATACGTTAACCGAAATTAATGGCATAAATAATGTATATATCATGGTAGATGGAAAACTATTAGAAGAACTTCCTAATTCTAAAAAGAAATTAGATTATCCTTTAACAAGAAACTATGGAATTAATAAAAAATATGACATTAATAGTTTTAATGATATAGATAAAACTACCATCTTTTTTGCAAAGTCTAATGATGATCAAGTATATTATGTTCCAGTAACAAAGGTAAGTAATGTAAGTGGCGAAAAAATAGATATAATCATTGAGGAGTTGAAAAGTTCAGTATATGCACAAGATAATCTAAATAGTTTTATACCAAATAATGTTGAACTTGTTAGCAGTAATGTTGAAGATAATAGGATGAATTTAGTATTTAACAATTATATATTTAGTGATAACAATATATTAGAAGAAGTAAAGTTTTTAGTATCTAAATCTATATTTGAAAACTATAATGTTGATGAAATAACATTTAATACTGAAAAAGATAAAAATATTGATAGAATAAAAAGATATTAATTGACTTTAATTGCATATGAAATATATAATTAATCTGGAGTTAATATGAAAAATAAATTATTTATTTCAATGTTGCCATTAAAAACTGAAAGATTAATTATAAGAATACCAAATTCGAATGATGTGGATTTAATGCTTAAAATGGATAAGCAAGAAGAAACACAAAAGTTTTTAGGTGGAATTAAAAACAGAAGTAGAAAAGAAAGAGCAGAATTAATAAAAGCAAAAGAAGAAAAGAATAAAAGTGGATATGCAAGCTTATTAACTGTTTGCTTATTAGATGGAACTCCTATAGGATTTACAGGACTTAGTATTGATGAAAAATTAAACTGTGGAAAGCTTTCATACTTATATGACTATGATTTTACTAATAAAGGTTATTGTACAGAGGCATGCCATATATTAATTGATACCGCATTTAATACATTAAAATTAGAAAAAGTATATGCTGATATTGTTGATGGAAATATTGCTTCTATGAGAGTATTGAAAAAACTTGGCTTTAAATTGATAGGTAGTAGGAAAGAAGATGTGCTTTTTCATGACTATGAATTGTTGATAAATGACTATAAAGTAAGTAAAAATCACAAAAAACCTTGAAAAATCAAAAATAATGTTGTATACTTTACTAGTCAATTCAAGTTGTCTCCGTAGCTCAGCTGGATAGAGCAACGGCCTTCTAAGCCGTCGGTCACACGTTCGAATCGTGCCGGAGACACCATTTTTGATATTAAAACGTCTATTTTGACGTTTTTTTTTGTAAAATAAAAGATGATTATTTGCAATAGAAAGTATATGAGGGATATAATATTTTTGATAGGAGACGATAGAATGAATAAAAGTAAAAAAATTATATCAATAGTTCTAATAATAGTTTTAATTATAGTTGTAGGCTATTTTCTAGTTAAATATATTTCTAATTATACTGATAAAAAGAATTTTGTATCTAGTGCTCAAGAAATATATAAATCTGCATTAAGAGAAAAGAATAGTGAAACAAAATATTATGATAGTAAGTCAAACAAATTATCTGGTGGTGATTTAAATTATCATATTGAATTTAACAATGAAGGGAATGTTATATATTTTCTTGCATATGATAATGAACATGTTATTGAAATTGAGGAAATGAATGTTTCAGAAAAAGATTTTGAAGCTGATAAAAACTATAGCGATTTATCAAGTAAAAGCTATTCTGATGCTGTAAATTATAAGCACAATAGTCTTAATGAAAAATATCAAAATACTAAAAGTGAGTATAACAAAGATGTGGCTGATAATTCTGGCGAGCAAATAGAAACACCGGAACCCGAACCGGAATCTAAACCAGAGCCAACTCCAGAGCCAGAACCATTACCAGATCCAATACCAATAAATCCAGATACAAATGATAAAAAAAATTCAGAAGAAACCAAATATAAAGTAATGTTTTATGTAAATGGAGGAACTGGAGGGCAAAGTACAACAATTGAAGTTAAATATAATGAAATAATGCCATCAATAAGTAAAACTATTCCAACAAGAAATGGTTACACATTTATGGGCTGGTATGATAATATTGATTATACAAAAGGTAAAGTATATTACAATGAGAAATGCGAAGCAACTAAATATTATGATAGAAAAAGTAATGTAGCATTATATGCTGGATGGAAGAAAAATACCACAGTTGTAAAGCCAACAACTCCAACTCCAGATTCAACTACAACTAAACCTGTCAATAATAAAATAACATATACTATAAAGAGTGAATCATATTGTAAGCAAATAAGTGAGAAGGGACATACAGAAGGCTATTTAAATAGTACATATGAATATACTATATACATGGGTAGAGTACCCAATGGATGTTATAGTGTAGAAATTACAAAAGTAACAATAGATGATAATGATAATGCAAAAATATATGTTAAGAATCATTATCCGAGCGTAACATCAATATGTACTCAAGCAATTGCATATCCATGTGCAACCGTAACATTTAGTAGAAAACCAAATACAATTGAAACTTTTGAGGCAAAAGAAACAGTTCAAACTCCTAAAGATGATAATCCTGGAGATTTAACATATTCTATTGATAAAACAACTAATTGTACTTCAAGTACATTACCTAAAAAGGCAGGATTATCAATTCAAACAACAACTGGTGGATATAAAGTGATTTTGGGATTAGGTCAAAAAAATAATGGTGGTTATTCAATAAAAATTGACAGTGTTAACATTGATAAAAATAACAATGTAATTATTAATGCAACAAGTACTAGTCCTGAACCTGGAAGTATGACAACTCAAGTTATTAACTATCCATGTGCTGTTGTCACTTTTAATAATACTCCTACTAGTGTAAAAGCATATATCGATGGCGTAGATGCTAATAATATATCAGATTATTCTGCTGGTAATTATAAATAAACTAACTTATATAGTTAGTTTTATTTTTGTATGATATAATCTTTATTGGTGAATATTATGGCTGAGATAACTACACATGTTTTTTTGGCAAAAGACATAAAAAATAGAATTAATTGTAACGATTCAATTAAGTTCTTTTCACTTGGACCAGATGCATTTTTCTTTTCTAATAAAACCAAACCATTAGGAAATTATATGCATAGAAATAAAACTCTTTTGTTTTTTAAAAATTATATTAAATATATTAAAGAAAATAAATTAGAAAAAAACGATTATATTTTAGGAAGTTTATTTGGATTTTTATCACACTATGTACTTGATTATATGGTACACCCATATATATTTTATTTTGATCAGTTAAATAAAGATATGCATAGGATGTATGAAATGAGTTTAACTAAAAATATATTAAAATTACATAATGCTAATAATTATAAACTTTTTAATGAAATTAAATGTGATAAAAACAAAGAAATTATTAAACTCTTAAATTACGTATTTAAAGAAACATTTAATTATGAAAACTATGGTTTGGAATATTATAAATCAATAAATAGAGTAAGAAGAGTATATAGATTATTTAGATATGATAGATTTGGTATTAAAAAAGGATTTTATAAAATAATAGACTTATTTAGCAAAAGAAAAATATCATTAATATCCTTTCATAATATTAAAGATGCTAATATGAATTTTGATCATAAAAAATGGAATCATCCTTGCAATATCAGAGAAAAGCATAATGAATCATTAATAGATTTATACTATAAAAGTATAGATATAACAATTAATATTATAAATGAAATAGAACTAGTATTAGAAGATAAAAAAGATATTAATTATCTAGATAATGTAATAAATAATTATTCATATGTTACTGGTAAAAATTGTGATGAATTACATAGATTCATTTCTTTCTATAAGTAGTTGTTGACATTTAGTATCAAAAGTGATATAATATATCCCGTAAATCAAAAAGGGGGTTTTGATTATGGGAATATTAGGAATTGTATTTAATATTATTAAACCATTATGGATTTGGGGGATTGCTGCTAGTGCAATTACAGCAATACCTGCATCTGGATTGGTCTTAAGAAATATTAATAAGAAAGATCCTGATTTTAAAAATTATTTAGAAAAAAGAGGACCAATTAAGAATGCATTACTTTCTTTAAAATCAATCGCTAAAATATTTATCCCATTATATAATGTTATACATCCATTTCACAATTTAAGAAAAATATTAAGCGGTGTAAGTGTACTTAGAGATGAATGGAAGAAAAAAATATTAAGAACAGATGATTTATTAGAAGATGCTAAAAAAATTGGAACAAATACAAAGAAACTTGCAGTGGGAATTTTCGATAGAATTAGATATGGTAAAAAGAGAACTGATGAAAAAGTAGAAGAAAGTAAAGTTACTCCTACAAAAAGTAGCACACAAATAGTTAAACCAACTGTAACACAAACTAAAACTACTACACCAGTAGTTAAACCTGTAGTTACACAAACCAAAACTACTGCACCAGTAAAAACTGCAACACCAGTTAAACCAATTGTTAAAACACAAGAAACTAAACCTGTTACTAGACAAAAGACATCACATGAGTTACTTAATGAAAAATTAAATGCTATAAATGCATCAAATTATAATACAAGTGAGATTATAAAATATTATAAGGAACAATATTGGGCAGCAAGAAAAAGATACGATGCTTTATTAGAAGCTGGAATGGATACAACTGAAGAAATGGATAGAATATTATTATTTTATAACAAATGTCAAGAATTTGAACAAATGAGAGGGTTAACTCAAAAACCAGCACAACTAGTAAGAAAATAGTCAGCAATGACTATTTTTAATTGCAACTTTTTTCTCTTATGTTATAATTATATAGAGGTAATATATATGAGGGCTGTTTATATTCATATACCATTTTGTAAGAGCATTTGCTCTTATTGTGATTTTTGTAAATTTCTTTATGATAGAAAATGGGTAGACTTATATTTAGATTCATTAAATCAAGAAATTACTGAATATTATGAAAATGATAAAGTTAAATCTATATATATTGGTGGAGGAACTCCATCTTCATTGAGTATTGATGAAATAAATAAATTATTTAGTATTTTAAAAAAAATTAATGTTTCTGAAAACAATGAGATTACATTTGAATGTAATGTTAATGATATAAATAATGAACTTCTTAAGACATTACATATGAATGGAGTTAATAGGCTAAGTATTGGAATTGAAAGTTTTAATAAAAATAACTTAGAATTTATGAATAGAAATCATAATAAAAAAGAAATATTTGAGAAAATTAAATTATGTAGAGAGTTAGGCTTTAATAATATTAATGTTGATTTAATATATGCATTGCCAACAGAAAGTATGTTTACATTTAAAAGGGATGTTAGGAATATACTTAAATTAGGAGTAGAGCACATTAGTACATATTCATTAATTATCGAAGATCACACTATGTTATATTATAATAATGTAAAACCTATTAATGAAGAATTAGATTATAGAATGTATAAATATATATGTAAAAAGTTAAAGAAACAAGGCTATCATCATTATGAAGTATCTAATTTTTCAAAGTTAGGATATGAAAGTATACATAATTTAACATATTGGGATAATGAAGAATATTATGGATTTGGTCTTGGAAGTCATGGATATATAAATGATACTAGATATGAAAACTCTAGAAATTTAAATAAATATTTAAAAGGAGAATATAGATTAAATGAATTATTAGTATCTGTTCAAGAAGAAATGGAAAATGAACTTATTTTAGGGTTAAGAAAGCTAGATGGAATAAGTATAAATGAATTCTATCAAAAATTTGAAAAAGATATTTATAAAGTATTTAAATTAGATGCTGCACTTGAAAAAGGTTATCTTGAAATGAGAGATGATAAAATATTTATACCAGAGAACAAGATATATGTAATGAATGAGATAATAAATATGATTATGTAAGGAGAAATTATGAAAATATTTAAATTGATTGGTGAACTTAAAAAATATATTTTTATAATGATGTTTTTTTCAGTCATTCATGTTTTTTGTGAATTATATTTGCCAGATTTAATGAGTGATATTGTTGATATTGGAATAAGTAATTCTGATACAAACTTTATCATGAAAAAGGCAATTATTATGCTTGTGGTTGCTGTTATTTGTTTATTAGCCAACATTATAGTTGTTTATTCAACATCTAAATTTGCAAACAATTATGGATATAAAATAAGAAAAGCCTTATATAATAAAATTAATAGTTTTAGTAAAAGAGAAATAGATATGTTTGGTGCTTCAACATTAATAACAAGAAGTACAAATAACGTAAGTAATATTACTTCTACATTTTCATTTGGATTAAGACTTATGATTTTTGCACCAATTATGGGTATTGGTGCTGCTGTTATGGGATATAAAACAGCTCCTAATCTTGCACATATTGTTGTTATTGCTGTAATTATATTAATGATTGCATTAATATTAATATTCACTACAGTATTTCCAAAATTTGAACTAATGCAAAAATTATTAGATAAACTAAATGCAAGTAGTCGTGAAATATTATCTGGACTTAGAGTAATAAAGGCATTTGATAAAGAGGATTATTTTAAAAAGAAATTTAATAAAGTTAATACAGACAATATGAAATTAAACATATTCTTAAACAAGATACTTTATTTAATCCAACCTTTAATGATATTAGTTGTTAACATTGCTACTATAGTAATAGTATGGGTATCAACTGGATATTTAGAACTTGGAACATTAGAAATAGGTGCTATGATGGCGTTTATACAATATATGGCAACAGTCCTATTAAGCTTCTTAATGTTACTTGTAATTATTCTTAACATTCCAAGAGTATTGGTTTCATTTAGAAGAATTAATGAGATATTAAATGTCGAACCATCAATTGAAAATAAAGGTAAGATTAAATTAACATCTCTTGAAAGTATTGAATTTAAAAACGTATATTTTAAATATGATAAAGCAGAAGATTATATACTTAAAGATATTAGTTTTAGAGTAGAAAAAGGTCAAAAAATCGGAATTATAGGTTCTTCTGGTAGTGGAAAAACTACAATTATTAATTTATTATTAAGGCATATAGATGTAACAGAAGGACAGATATTAATTAATGGAATTGATATTAAGGAATATGATATAGAAACACTTAGAAATATATTTGCATATACTCCTCAAAAAACATTATTGTTTAAAGGATCAATATATGAGAATTTAGCATTTGATGCTAAAATTCCAAATAATGTATTAGATAAAGTGGTAAAAGAGGCGGAAATAAAAGATTTTGTTAATCAAAATACAGAAGGTTATGACTATAAAGTTGAGCAATCAGCTGCTAATTTAAGTGGAGGGCAAAAACAAAGAATGTCTATTGCAAGAGCACTATTAAGTGGTGGTGAATGTTTATTGTTTGATGATTCATTTTCCGCTGTCGATTATATAACTGATAAAAAAATAAGAGATACCATTAGAAAAGATTATAATGACAAAATGGTTATTTTAGTAACTCAAAGAGTAGGCACAATAAAAGATTCAGATAATATTATTGTTATAGATGAGGGTAAAATAGAATCAATAGGGAATTATAAATGTCTTGAAAAGAGTAGTAAAGTATTTAAGGAATTTATATCATCTCAAAAAAGGGAGGTGTTATAATGAAAAAGAATAATAATGTTCCATCTTTTGGAGAAATAATTGCTAAAACTTTTAAGATACTAAAAGGATATAAAAGTGCTTATTTAGTAATTATTATATTCTGTTTATTAGCGGCATTATTTAATTCAATTGCACCTTATTTCCTTGGATATGCAACTGATAGTTTATATAACTCTGTTAAATTAAAATTACCTTTTGATTATGGCTATTTAATTAGAATATTATTAATTGTATTATTATGTTACTTATTTAATGCAGTTTGTACATATTTTAAGAGTTATTTATCATCTAAGTTAGGCCAAGAAATAGGTTATTCTTTAAGAAAAAAATTAATAGATAAAATTAATATTATTAAGTTAAGACATTTAGATTCAATGAAAAAAGGAGACATTATAAGTAAAATTACTAATGATGTTGAAAGGCTTACTGATAATTTAACAGAAATAATTCCAGAACTTATATATAATGGTGCACTTTTAATTGGAGTTATTATAATGATGTTTGTTTTAGATGTAAAACTAGCATTATTAACAATAACTGTAATTCCACTTACATATGTACTCTTATCTATTATTGTACGTAAAACTCAAAAATATTTTGAATTAAATCAACAAGCAATTGGAAATGTTAATTCATTTGTAGAAGAAAGTGTTACTAATAATGATGTAATAAAATCATTTAACAAAGAAAATTATTTTAATAGGAAATTTGATGGAGTAAGCAAAGATTTAGCAAACTATGGTTTTAAGAGTAGTTTCTATAGTTCACTTGCTGTTCCATTTAATAAGGCAATAGGCAATTTAAATTATATTATCATTGTATGCATCGGTAGTATTTCTGTAATAAAAGGCAAAATGAGATTGGGTGCTATACAATCATTTATACAATATATGAGGGATTTTAATAGACCTATGAACGTTATTGCACAAGTTGTATCAAACCTACAAATGGCAATGGCATCTGTTGATAGAGTATATGAAATACTAAATATGGAAGAAGAGGCAAATGGGAATATTAAAAAAACAACATTTAATCACTCAATAGAGTTTAAGAATGTAACATTTGGTTATGTTGAAGGAAAACAAGTACTTAAAAACTTTAGTTTAAAAATTAATAAAGGTGAAAAAGTTGCACTAGTCGGCAAAACAGGTGCTGGTAAAACAACCATAGTAAATTTACTAATGAATTTCCATACTCATTATGATGGAGAAATATTAATTGATGGTGTAGAACTAAGAACACTTGATAAAAATGAATATAGAAAACTAATTAGTATGGTATTACAAGATACTTGGCTATTTGAAGGAACAATTAGAGAGAACATTTTATTTGACAAAAAAATAAGTGACAAAGAATTAAAGAAAATACTCTCTAAATCAAAAATATTACATATGATTGAAGGATTACCAGGTGGACTAGATTATGTTATTAATGAAGAAACTAACAATATGTCTGCTGGAGAAAAGCAACTAATGACTATTGCTAGAGCACTTGTGGCAAATCCTGAAATTCTTATATTGGATGAGGCAACTAGCAATGTAGATACAAGACTTGAATATTTAATTAATCAATCTATGAATAATCTTATGAAAAATAGGACTTCTATAGTTATAGCTCATAGATTATGAACTATAGTAGAAAGTGATAAAATAATTGTTATTAAAAATGGTACTATTTTAGAAAGTGGTACTCATAATGAATTGTTGAATCAAAAAGGTTATTATTATGAACTTTATAGTAGTCAGTTTGAATTAAATGAATAAAAGCACTTTATGAGTGCTTTTTAATTGCAAATTGATAACATTTTTTGTATAATAAATATGATAATAAGGAGTATATATGAAAAAAGTATTAAGTATAATTTTAATATTAATAATATGTTTAGTGATATATGGATGTAAAAATACAAAAGTAACATTTAATTATAATTGTCCAAGAGTAAGCGATTATTCTTGTAGTGTTTCAAATAAGAAAATAAATTGTACTTTTACCATGCCAAAGTGTGGTGAAAAGGAATTTGATGGATGGTATGATGCTCCTTCAAATGGAAATAGAGTAAACTTGGATAAAGATTTTGAAGAGGATACAACATAATATGCACATAGGATAGATAATACGGTAGATCCAACACCAATAGATCCAACACCAGAACCAGATCCAGTAATTGAAGAAGAATATAAAGTAATATTTAAAGCA
>JAFRQT010000039.1 GCA_017428485.1 Bacilli bacterium
ATTAAAATTTTAAAAATTTTTTCTAATAAATATTAATTTATTATTATATTTTTTCTATCCATTAATATAAAGATTAAAAACACTATAATTATTATCTATTGAAAATATTAAATTCTATTTATGGATCAATTTGATTATTTTCTTGTGCAGCGCTCTCTATTAATTTATCCTTTTTAGCACTATTAAGTAAAGCCATAGAAGTTTCCTTATTTTTCTTTTGGACTTCTCCTTCACTTTTATATTTTCTATAAAGGATAAAAGCAATAATAGCTCCTGCAACAATAGCCACACTCAAAATAATTATAAGAATTATAAGCCCTATATTACTGCTTGGACTATCACCATCTTTTGGTTTGTATTTATTACCTTCGGAATCATAGACATCAGACAAAATTGTTATTTTTCCTTTTTCAACCTGTTCTGCAACAATCATTACATCGAAATTTTGGTAATCTGCTCCTAAATCTGGAACATTTATTTTTGGATTTGCATCATCAGTAGTTAGTGACTCACTATAATGCCCCAATTTTGAAACTTCAGCTATATCACATAAAGTATATCCTAATTTATCTAAAATAGTTATTTTATCTATGTAAATTGTATATTCAAATAATTCGCTTTCTATTGGTTGAGTCCAATTAAGTTCACGAGTTTCCTTGTTAAAACTGATATTTATATCTTTTACTATTGGTTGATATTTCTCAGAAATTCCTACATGCTTTACAAAAACTTCAACTGCTTGTTTACCTTTTAATACTAATTCTGTATCTAATTTTGTATTATCAACTGAAATAAAATGAAATTTAGAATTAGCTTGGATTTCACCATTGAAGCCAAGATTTGTAGAATCATAAGCATTTAAAAATTGATATGATAATGCTCTATCTCTTGTACATACATGAATATGAGTGAAAATATAAGGCTCATTATTTTTTGGTGGTGTTAAAATTGTACTATAAGTTTCTATAAATGGAAGAGTAACTTTATTTTTTGCTCCTTCTAAATTTCTTTCAGTAGTATCATACTTTTTTGGATTTGGGGTAATTGTTATCTTTTGATTAAGTTCAACAGTTCTAAAACCAACATAATAAAACAAATTCTCATCACTATAATAATCTCTATACATAACTAAAGGATTTAAAGTTGAAATTGTATAAGGATTATTTTTTCCAACTCTGTAACAATTTTGTAGAGATGGATTTATATATGTTCCTAAATTTGTACTATAGCAGAATTTAACATTGTCTTCAGTTGTTGAAACTGTAAAGTCAACTCCTGTATAATTAAGTTTTGCATTTGTGTGATTATATATATATCCATATAAATTATCAGTTCTATTTTTATCATTTTGATTTGAATATATATTATTTTCAATACCTTCGAAACTATACTCAATAGCAGAACCAAATTTAAATATTATTCTTGTATTTGTATTTCCAGTATTATCTTTATTTCTAACCAAGATACTATCATATTGAATCATTGAATATTTTGGATATACACCATTTTCAGTTATTTGGAAAGTTTGTCCTCCATTATAAACAATTTCAATGTTAGGTTGATAATTGACTTTCAAAACATTAAAACTATAGACGTAAAAACCTTCTGGCCCTGTTTTGAAATTTAATATTTGTTCTTGGCCTTTTTCTAATGAAAATATTGAAATATCTCCAACTTCTAATCCATTTACTTTTATTGCAGCAGGATCAACATAGAATAAATTCAATAAAAGTGGCAATTTACATTTTACTTCTATAACATCAAAATGATATTGATTTCTTGTATCTAATTGTGATTCTAAAACAATTTCATCTTCATCAACTGTATCCATACTAGATATTAAAAGGTCCCAAGTGTCAGAATTTAATGCTGTTGCTAACTTAATTGTGTCTTTTTCTCCGAAAATTTTATCAATATGTAATTTTCTTACTTCTTCAGCTTTATTATAATTTAATATATAATAATATGGCTGAGAGCATGAGGTCATTTCTATTGTGGTTGGATTATTTAGAGGTCTTCCTTCTGGATTACTACTTAAGAAGTATTGAATATTGGCAGCTGAATTAAAATACTTTACCATAAAACGATATTCTTCTCCTATTATCGGCTTATCTGTAGAAGATAAAGAATCTGTTATTAAAATCATAGTTGTTGCTCCATGATATTTTTGATTAATTAATTCTTCATTAGTATATATTAACATAATATTTCCTGTAAATAATGAGACTGGAGCAGGAGAATTATCATCAATATAAAACATTTCCATTTCTCTTGAATTTGAATATAATAATACTTTTGATACGTAGTCAGATGGATTACTATCCCTTATATCTAATAAATCTATTACATAAGGAATAGGAGCATTCTTTTCTCCTGTTCCAAATTTTCCTTCATTTGTTCCCAAAGAAGTTCCAGAAATTTTTATATTAATAATATTATTCTCTTCATCTTCATTTATTTTTTTATCTTTCTCTCCTAAGCCATAGAGAACTTGAATGACTAATCTATTATTCTCATCACCATAATTTGCATTAATTAAAGCATCATAACCATCAGAATCACCTTCCATTTCTCCAATACATGCATTAGTTCCTTCTAAAACAGCTTTGTTTACAAGTCTTACCATTTCATCATCTTCTGTTGTTGGAGAGGTAAAAACACATCCTACTTTACTTACTTTTGAGTTAACAGTGGTTATTTTTAATGAAGCTATTTTTCCTAAAGGTTTTCTTGTAAAGTCATAATATAAATAATTACTTGCTATATTATATCTGAAAGATCTAGTAACATATTCATTATCTATAAATTCAGTAATGCCTAGAACACCACTAATTTTTCCTACTTTTCCAGATATTACTTTATAGAGGAATTCCATTTTTGAATTCTTTGTTTGTTCAGCATAAACTAATAAATCAAACTCAGTTCCTACTGGATATTTTAATTCATTAATAAAATCAATAAAGTGAGTAATTATATTACTTGATACTGAAGTAAATGTATTTACATATTTAGCAAGTTTACTTCTATCTTTAAAAGCCAAATCACATTGTGTTATTTTTTGTAAAGTATTTTTTTCATCAACTAAAACAGTAAATATAAATTCTTCATCATAAATAGGCTTGATAATTATAGCTTCATTTGTTCCTTCATCAAATGTTACTGAAAAATCCTTTAAGATTGTTGGGGAATAATTTTTTCCTAACCCAGTGTGCTTTATAAAAACATTTGTATCTGAAACTCCTAATAATTTGATTTCATTTTCTAAATAACCATTTGGTATTATATCATAAACTCCATTAACATCATTTTCATAAACTTTTCCATTTTTATAATATTCTTTGGTAAATGCATTAAAAATTTGATATTCTAATATATTTTCCCTCTTAGTACATGTATTAATTTGGACTACTACTTTTGTTGATTCTTCTTTTGGTAAAGAAAGAATAGAACCAGCTTCATCACCTATTAAAGTTAATTGTCTAGCCACTCCTTCCTCATTTCTATTTGGATTTATATATTTAGTTTCCGAAACAGTAATTTTTAAATAATCTTTTTCTTCAAAAGGCCTGAAAGAAATATAATATTTATCTGTATTAACTTTATAATTTTTACCAACTATTAAAGGATTTATAAAAGACAAAGTATATGGAATTCTTTTTCCTGTTCTAAAGCAATTCTCTCTTGAAGTATCAATTGCTATACCCAAATTTGTACTATAACAAAATTTAACGTTTTCATCATCTTCATTTAATGATTTTACTGTTAAATCAACTTTAGTGAAATTATATTCATTATTTTCGTTGGGGAATTTATATACAAATTTATTACCTTGACTATATAAAGTACCATCTATATTTGGATATTCTTCTTTTTGCCAATCTTCATTAGAATCAACTCCATATCCTATTTTAAATATTAATCTTGTTTTTGTTCTAGTGTTACTTATAATTCTTACTCTTTCTGGGATAAACATCAGAATTCCTGTATCTAAAGAATTTTCTTTAATAGAATATTCATTTCCATCTGAGAATTTCACTGTAACATCTGGGGTCTCATCAGGATTAAATAAGGATATACTATAAAAGAATAATGGAGAAGTTCCTTTTTCAACTCCAAATGTAACAGTAGATAATGCTGGTATTTCTTTAACAACTATTTCCCCTTCTTTTACAATATTATAATCATATTCATCATAAGTGTAATAAGCATTTAATAATAAAGGAGAATTACATTGAATTTCAATAACATCAATATGTTGTGATTTTTGAGGTAAATTAATTTGATAATTATCAATAGTATCCATACTTTGTTCAATTAATTGATTCCAAGTTTGTGCATTTATTTCTCTTGCAATTCTTGCTCTTAAATAA
>JAFRQT010000040.1 GCA_017428485.1 Bacilli bacterium
AAGTTTACCAGATAGCGATAATGTAACAGATTATATTTTAAATCCATTACTTATTGCTGAAGGAAAAATCAAAGAAGTAGATGGCGAGCAAATATTTTATTCTAAAGATGGAAAATATGAATTAAAGATGATTAACAGTACTGCATCTATAGATGATGAATTCTCATATGCATTTCCTATAGATGTTACTGAATATGATTCTCAATCAAGAAGAGAAACAGCAAATTATATGAGAGAAGAGGCATTATATAATTCATATTTGATGCAATCATGTAACAAAGATGCCAAGACTCCTCTTAGGGTTATTGCACATAATAGACTTTCAGATAGAGTACTTGTTCTTATAAATCCAGATAGTTATGATGAATCTGAAGCAGTTATTGAATATGATGCTAGTGAATATGTAGATAAATTAAAAGAAAAGTCAATGCTTTTACTTAGATATGAAGATATAGAAAGAATACAAAAAGAGAAAGAAAAAGAAGAAGAACAAAAGAAAATGTATGAATTATATCCTCATAAGGCAACTAAGTATTCTACCAATTATGTATATGCAGATGAATTATATGATGAAATTAGAAAATACGTAATAGCCCAAGATGAACAAATTAAAAAAATATCAACTATATTCGCAAAAAATCAGAGAATAGATAATCCTTATATGAAGAGTAATTTTATTCTTTGTGGCCCTACTGGTGTTGGAAAAACAGAAATATTTAGAAGAATATCTGACATTGCAAATGTCCCAATGATAATTGAAGATGCTAATGAATTTACTGCTGCCGGCTATGTAGGAAGAACAGTTACAGATATTCTTATTAATTTATATAACGCCGCAGATGGTGATTTAAAAAAAGCTGAAAATGGAATTGCTCTAATAGATGAAATAGATAAAAAAGCTGGTGAACGTGGTAGTGATAATATGGAGGTAACAAAAGTAGCTGTCCTTCAATCACTTTTAAAAATGATTGAAGGACATGTTTATCCAATTACAATTGGAAAAAAACAAATATATTTTGATACTTCAAGAGTAACATTTGCTTTCAATGGTGCATTTTCAGGTATAGAAAGATATATAAAAAAGAAGAAAGATGATACTGGCATAGGATTTGGTGCAAATCTTGAAGAAAAAAAACCTACAAAAGAAGAATTATATAATACACAGACTTTAAAAGACTATGGACTATTACCAGAATTTATTGGTAGAAATAGAATTATTGCTATGAATGAATTATCACAACAAGATTTAGAAAGAATTCTAAAAGAATCTAAACTTAGCTATTTAAAATTATATAGAGAATATTTAGCAGCATTAAATATCGAATTTAAATATAATAAAGCTGTTATCGAAGTAATTGCTAAAAAAGCAATGGAATTAAAAACTGGAGCAAGAAGTTTACAATCAATAACTGAAGATGCAGTTAGTGTAGCAGATTTCTATATTGGATCTAGAAATGCAAGTCAATATAAACAACTAGTAATAACTCCAAAAACAATCGAAAACAATAAAAAATTTATTTTAAGATAATAATTTATTAATATTAACAATGTTATATCCTCTACTCTCAATATAATTTATTGTAGAGGATAATTCATCTAAATTTAATTTAGTTTCCTTGATAAAGATTATTTTACCTTTATCAAGGATTTTTTTTGTATTACTTAATAAATTAGAATCTATATAGTCAATTATTTTAATACTATTTAATCGTTTTTCTTTGCAAATATCAATTACATCAAAATCATTAGTCTTAACGCAAAAGAATTCATTATGTAATATACTTATAAAATTATTTAATTCTTTATCATTATTTCCTTTAAATAATATATTACTATGATTTTCAATAACATCTATATTATTTTTTAACATATTATAATTCATTAAAACGTTGATTTCTACATTTTTATTTTCACCAAGTTTAATCATCTTATTAAAATATTTACCATTATCAACATCTACAACTAAAGAAATATTATTTTCATAATCATTTCCTTTAATTATATATTTATCTAAATTATTATCTTTATTTAAAATACATTTATCTTCATCATATTCTATAAGTTCTTTTCTAAATCCTAATCCTTTCATATTATTATAACTTTTATCCATATTAACAATTAATCCAGAAAGCCCTAAAACAATACCTTCTTCACTGATACTTCCTTCTCTACATTTATAATTGTTTTCATCGGCATATTTATTTATTGATACTAATAATGTATTGTTTTTTTCAGATAATTCTATTATTTTATTAACATAATAAAAACTAAATACTGTAATTATACATAAAAATAAATACTTATAATAATTCTTCATATTTAATTGTATGAAAAAAGATATAGTCTTTATTCTAAAAACTATATCTATTTTATTAGTTTATGGATTAATTCTTGGTTTTTTTCCTTTACATAAGGTCCAATAGTTCTACACTGTAAGAAGTCATCACAATCAAATCCTAATGTATTAAGATTATCTCTAAAACTTTGCCTATTCATTAAATACATTAAATTATTTAGTTTTTTAACAAATTCTTTTTTATCATCACCATATTTTAATAACATATTTAAAGCTATTGCATAACCTAATGTATAATTTAAATCTGCTTCTACAGGATTACCAATAAATGATAAATCACCACTTGTAGAACTTATTATTCCATCTTCATCAAGATGATATTCATCTTGTTTTTTAATACTTGTATATTTATAAAATGAATTTAAATCTCTTACAAACTTGTCATTTAAAAATAATAATGCAGATGAAGGTTCTATATAATTTTTCATTAAATAGTCTAAAAAAGCAATTTCAAAAGAACAAGATATTGTTTCAGAATATGGTGAAGCAAATGCTTTTTTCTCACCATTACTTAATACTGATGTATAAAAATGTATAACATGCCCTAATTCATGAGCAAGCATTACAAGATTGTCTATAGTAAATTCATAATTTCTAATTATGATAAACGCATCTTTTGTGAAGTTAGAACTTACTGTGTATCCCTCACATCCTTCATTGATTTTTCCACCCATTTTTATTCTTTTTTCATCAAACATTTTTTTAACTACTTTATATATATTATCGTTATATTGTGAAAAGAATGACAGTAATATATCTTTAAATTCCTTTTCATTAAATATATGACTTTTATCTAATATTAAATAACGTCCATTATAAATATGTACTATAGTTTCTGGATTAATTAATGAATTAATATTAGTTGCTAAAGTATTTAAGTCATCACCGTTAGTATTTAAGAAATCCGTTATCCTTTTTACTCCATCATAAAAATATTTAGCTAGATACTCATTTAATTTATCATTATTCATAAAAAGTCTATCTCTATTTATTTCCATGCCACTTAAATGCTCTAAAAAGCCATTATATGTATCTAAATCAGATAATGTTTCCATTGCACTTTGTTTTTCATTTCTAATTAAATAACGTATAAGCTTATTAATATCTTCCAATAATATATTGTAATCAAATTCCATTTACTTTTTCCCCCTTAAAAGTAAAATTATTTCTTTTCTATTTTTGCTTTTCCACCCATATAAGGTCTTAATACTTCAGGAATATCTATACTTCCATCTTCATTGTAATTATTTTCTAAAAATGCAATTAACATTCTAGGGGGAGCAATTACTGTATTATTTAGAGTATGAACAAATTCTTTTGTTCCATCTTCTTTTTTATATCTAATTTGTAATCTTCTAGCTTGAGCATCTGTTAAATTTGAGCAAGAACAAACTTCAAAAAATTTTTGTTGTCTTGGACTCCATGCTTCAATATCACAAGATCTATATTTTAAATCTGCAAGATCACCAGAACAACAAACTAATTTTCTAACTGGTATATTTAGTGTTCTAAATAATTCAACACTATAATTCCACATTTTGTTATACCAATCATCACTTTCTTCACCTTTGCAAAGAACAACCATTTCTTGTTTCTCAAATTGATGTATTCTATATATACCACGCTCTTCAATTCCATGAGCTCCTACTTCTTTTCTAAAGCATGGTGAATAAGAAGTCATTGTAATTGGCAAATCACTTTCTTTTAATATTTGATCTTTAAATTTAGCAATCATAGAGTGTTCACTAGTCCCAATCAAATAAAGATCTTCTCCTTCAATTTTATACATCATATTTTCTTTTTCAGCAAATGACATTACACCATCAACAGCATCACTATGAATCATATATGGAGGAATACAATAAGTAAATCCTTTATCTATCATAAAATCACGAGCATAAGCTAAAACTGCAGAATGAAGTCTTGCCATATCACCCATTAAATAATAAAAACCGTTCCCGCTAACACGTCCAGCAGCATCTTTGTCAAGCCCGTTGAAAGATGCCATTATATCCGCATGATATGGTATTTCATAACTTGGTACTTTAGTTTCTCCAAATACTTTTTCTTCAACGTTTTTAGTATCATTTTCTCCAATTGGAACATCATCTGCAATAATATTTGGAATGACCATCATTATTTCTTTAACTTTTGTTTCTAATTCTACTTCACGATTTTCTAAATCTTCTATTTCATGTTGCATAGATGAAACTTTTTCTTTAACCTCATTAGCTTCATCTATTTTCTTATTTCTCATAAGCTCACCAATAGATGCAGATAGTTTATTTTTCTCACTTCTAAGATTATCACCTTTATTTTTACATTCTCTATACTCAATATCTAAATTGTATACCTCATCTACTAAAGGTAATTTTTCATCTTGAAATTTCTTTTTAATATTTTCTTTAACTAAGTCTCTATTTTCTCTTATTAAGTTAATATCTATCATAAGTTTCACCTCTATAAAAAAATAATAACACTATTTTAATAAAATAAAAAGCATTTTTTAAAAAATGCTAATCTATTCTATCAAAAGTAATACCCTTTATTTTCTCTTGTTTAATTGAATTTAATATAAGTAAAGATACTCTTTCATAATCAACTTCTCCATTAACAGGAATATTTCTATATTTAGAAATACGTTCAAAATATTCTTCTACTTCATCATCATTATAAGAATCAATTCCAAATTCTTTTAATAATATTGAATTATAGTATTTGTTAAGTTTTTTAATAATATGGACTGCTACATCTTCGATAGTAAGTATTTCTTCTTTAATAATAGTCATACTTGCTAAGTTATATGCCACTTCATTATTCTCAAACTTAGGCCATAATATTCCAGGAGTATCAAGTAAATCCATATTTTCATTTACTCTAATAGTAGCCATATTTTTAGTAATACCCGGTTTATTTCCAATGCCTGCAATATTCTTACCAACAAGTTTGTTAATTAATGTACTCTTTCCTACATTTGGAACACCAACTACTAAACATTTGGCTTTTTTGGGAAGAAGTCCTTTATTCTTTCTCTTTTCATTAACGCCCTTCATTGTATTGTTAACTTCATTAATTATTTTTTTATAATCATTTGAGTTCTTAGAATCACATGTAATAACAATAGATCCTTCATTTTTATACTTATCTATCCATTTTGCAGTTTCATCTTTATCACATAAGTCATATTTGTTAAATACAACTATATTAATTTTATCCCTTATTAGTCTCTTTAAATCAGGTATTCTAGAAGAATATGGTATTCTTGCATCTATTACCTCAATCACAATATCAACTGTACTTATAATAATACTAATCTCTTTTTTAGTTTTAGCCATATGGCCAGGATACCAGTTAATATTGGTTTTGTCTAAATTTTTATTTTCATTCATTTGGATTGTCTCCTTCTCTAGTTAATATTTTAACAAAATTATTAGAATTTTTCTCATTGACTTTTTCTATAATTAATTATTAATTTCATACATTGTTTCAGCAGCACTTCAAATTATAGTGTCATACATATAACAACTTATAGGGAAGTAGACTTAAAATTATATTACTACCTTTTAAATCTATTTTCACTATCATATTTTGATAAAATATCATCTAATTGCTCATCATAATAATTTACAATAGAATGATAACTTTCTGTAGATGCTAGTGCGTCCGCCTTTTTTAAACAATATAGTTGTCTTATACCATCTGGGCCAAGTAAATTATATATTTTATCCAATGTATTTTTTTCTAATCCGACCATCCATAAGTCATGATAATAAATTAAATTAGATACTCTATCTCTTAATTTTTTATCAATATTATATTTATCTGCAAAATCTTCAAAAACTTTTTGTGACACTTCCCAATGCCCTAAAAAATGTCCATTTCCATTTCTATCAACTGTATACTTAGCAGGTTTACCCACATCATGAAATAAAGCAGCTAACCTAACATTTAAATCAGAAGGAGCATTATCAACAGCATGTAAAATATGTTCAAACACATCATAAACATGCCAAACACAATTTTGATTAAATCCTTTACATTTTTCAAATTCAGGTACCATTTCAAATAATTCTTTTTCTTTTTTTCTTAAATTGTTACTCGGTTTATCACTTAATAATATATTGTATAATTCTTCAATTCTCATTTTTCTACCTCCATATATCTAAACAGGCATGCTGGCCTATTTTCTTCAACAGTTTTTAATTTATTTATTTTAACTACTTTGTTAGCAATTATTCTTCTAAATGTTGAATCAAGTAATTTTTTATTTAAAATTATTTCAAATACTTATTGAACTTCTCCTAAAGTAAATAAATCTAGGATTATTAAAATACTAAATCAATATATTCTATTTTTATTCTTAGTCTCTCAAGTCCAGATAATATAACAATTGTATAATCAAATGCCATCTTATCATTTTTCACTTTGATAAATTTACACCTATAAGTTATCTATTCTTTTAATTTTTTTCTTATTGCAGATGTTATTACTTCTTTTCCATTATTAAGAATAATTTGTTTTTAAATAAATATTGATCTCTTTTGACTAAAAGAATGCTTATTTTCTTTTTATCGGTTTTTCTATAATTACTAGTTTCATCATTTGAAACACTTAATCAAGTATATCTACAGTCATAGATAGTTTTTCAAATTGTGAAGAATCATAATCTTTAAGAAATTCTTCTTCTAATTATATTCTGTCCCATAGTAACCTCCCACGATATTATCTTATCATATTTTTAATGTTTTTTTCCAATTAATTTTTTTGTAGTATCTTCACAAACATCTACAATTAAGAGTTTTTTATTATTTTTTAAATAATAAAAGTTACCTCTCATTTCAATATTTATTGCTCCACCTATGCCAATAAAATTTAATTTTTGCATACTCATTCACCTATTAAAATTATATCATAGAATAAATTTTAAAAAATCGATTGTACAACCGATTTTATCTATCTTGTGTTTTCTCTAAAAATATTCTTTTTGAAAATCCACCACGTTTTTCTCTTTTTTGCTTTGCCTCATCAATGACTTCTTCTATAGTTGTAGATTCAAGTTCTGCAATTGATTTTAACACTTCATACACATCAGCTAATTCTTCTATTATTGATTCCTTATCATCAGCATTAATTACTTCATTTGCTTCTTCAATCAATTTCTTGTATAGTTCTTCTCTATATTCTTCATTACTAAGAATTCTAGTAACTGCCACTTCTCCATTATTTTCAATTTTCTCTGGTATTCTATCTCTAACTAATTTATTAAAAATCTTTTCCATATTTCTCCTTCAATTCTATTTCTGCTTTTTTAACAAAATAATCATTATTTTTTATTGGAATAAAATTATTTATAATAGCATTTTTCATTTCATCAAAACTCTTATATTCTTTATTTGCATAATGACATCTATCCTCTATTTCAATATAGATATGTTTATCATTAACACACTGTATTACAAATTCATCTATATCAGTTGCATAAACTAACATATGATCACTAATTCTAATTAATTCTTCAAATCCCAACTTTTCAAGTAATAGTTTTGCATTTTCAATATCATCTATTTTACAGTTAACTTTTCCTTGTTTAGTTATTTCTTTTTTATCATTATATTCTTTATATTTATATGTTAGCATTTTTGTTTCATTTTCTTTTTCAATTATGTCTCTTATAAGTACGCATTTGCTTAACATTGTAAGATAATCATCATCTTTTTTATATTCACCAATCATATAAATATCATTTAAATCATATTCTTCTTTTAATTTAAATCCTTTTTCTTCCAATAATTTTATTAAACTTTTTAAATCAGTGTCTACTTCTACAGTAATTTCATTTTCATATTTCATTTTATTTCCCCTCTAAATATTTATCAAAGACATATTGTACATGAGCAGTACATAATTTATCTTCAAAGCACTTTATATATTTTTCATTTACTTCATCTATTTCATAAAATACAAAGCCAAATGCATCACTTTGATATGAAGATGATTCTTTTAAATTAAATATATTATTTTTTCTTATATCTTCTATAGTTTCAAAATCAAATATTTGAACCATTAATTTTGGTTTATATCCCAGTGATAAATATAATGGACAAGCTCTAAATCTTGCTCCTAATTCTATATTAGTTATTCCATTATTTTTACATTTTCTTTCAAATTCTATTACTAGGTCTTTTGCATATCCCCTTCTTCTATATTCTTTTTTTACACCCAGAACGCCCATACTTATTTTTTTTCTTTCTAAATCCATATTCTTTGAAGTTAATGCTGCGACTATATTATTACCTTCTTCTATATATATAAGCAATTCATTATCATTCTTAAACTGAGTATTCATTTCATCATATCTTTCTTGCATAGTATAGTAATGTTCATTATATTCTTTTGCATCATTGTAAAATACTTTAGATAGAAATTTAAATACTTTATTTAATTCATCTAATGTTTTAATGACTTTTATTTCCATAGCATATCACCTTTTAAATTATAACATAATAAAAGGAAGTATTAAACTTCCCATTTCATTATTGTTTTAAAATTATTAACACTATCTTCCTCAAATGCTTTACTCATATCAACTATTGAATGAATAGTAATTTCACTTGAAATAATTTTTGCCAAATATTCCTGACTTTCAGGAAAATCCTCAAAAAATTTTATGGCAGCTGCAAAATCTTCATAACCACTTCTACTATTACCAAGAAGTGTTATTCCTTTTTCAAGCACCATTCTTGTGTTAATTCCAACTGGTTCTTCGGATACGCCCATAAGTGCAATTGAACCTTGTGGATTAATAATATCAATCATTTGATTAATAGCCGACTCACTGCCTCGTCCACCTACGCATTCAAATGCATGATCTACTCTTAAATCTTCAGGTACTTCATTTATTAAATATGTTGCATCTGCAAATTGAAAATAATGTAACTTATTAACATCAGTCCCAAAAACTATTACTTCTGCATTAGGATATAATTTTTTTAATATTAATGAAGTTACATATCCAACACTTCCACATCCCCAAACTCCAAGCACCTGTTTTTTTAAATGACTATACATGTTGAAGTGTTCTACTGCATTCATTGCAACACTCATTAGTTCTAATAAAACCGCAACCCTATCTTCTACATTGTGATATGGAATTATTCTTCCTCTATCCATATAGACAACAGTTTGCATAAAGCCATCAAATCCAGATGCTCTAAATTTACTGCTTCTTAAATAGTTTTCTTTTATTATATCATCATGATCAACTGGTGTATTTGGTATCATGACAACTTTTGTCCCTGGCTTAAATTCACCTTTTGGATCCCTTAATACGACACCGACTGATTCATGAATTAAACTCATTGGCAACTTTTTTGCTAATACTTTAGGATCTCTTTTACCTTGATAATATCTTTGATATGCAGCACATATAGATAAATATAGCGGCCTTACTACTACTTTATCTATGTCCATTTTTTCATCGACAAAATCAATTCCAATCCTTTTTGGAGAAATTAAACGATAATGACAATTAATCATGATTTAATCCAACTTCCAAAATAGCATCTGCTAATTTTAAATCATGCATAGTTGTAATTTTTAAATTATATTCTTCTCCTCTTACAAAACCAACTTGTTTATTTTTAACAACAAAGATTTTACATGCATCAGTAAGTATTTTCTTTTCATCATCAGTTAATGTATTATAAGTATCCATTAATTCCTTAATATTAAATGTTTGAGGAGTTTGACCTAGATATAGAAAATCTTTTCTTGGAATATCACTTAATACTTTTTCATCTATTATAGGTTCAGTTGTCCTACAATTTGAGCAAATATATCCTCCCTTATCTATTGAAAGAGTTACTATTTTTGTACTACCACATTTAATACATTCATTTAAATTCAAACCAATACCTAAATATTTTAAATATTGTATTTCAATTATATTGGTTATTATTTTTGGATCAAATCCATCTTCAATCTTTAATAATGCTGATTCTAATAATACTTTCATTACTTATCTCCTAAGAAATAATCAACAACTCTTTTTGCTGAATTTCCATCACATGCTCCACAAAAATATTTATAGAACTTATCTCCTTTTTCTTTATTATATTTACTTGTTTTAATTGAATTAATTAATTCATCCATGTTGTTGGCACGTTTACCATAATTGTATACATCAAAATCATAGAAGAATGACCTACTAGAGACATATTCATCAAAATCTGGTGTATAGAATATTACTGGCTTTTTAAAGAATGAATATTCATATATTACTGATGAATAATCTGTAATAAGAATATCTGTTATAAATAATAAATCATTTATTTCTCTATCATTACTTAAATCTAAATAAAAATGCATCTATATCAATAATCATATTCGGGTTTGTTTTTTATAAATGGATGCATCTTAATAATACATACATAATTATTTTTAAATTCATCTTTAATGCGCTTAAAATCTATCCAATTATAGTCATAGTATGCAGTATTTTTTCCATTACCTCTAAATGTTGGGGCAAATAAAATTACTTTTTTATTTTTTAATACTGGATATTTATCATATATTTCTTTGATTGTTTTTTCTTTATATTTTTTATCAAAGAAAATATCTGTTCTAGGAATACCCAATGCGTGTACTTTGTCTTCAGTTATTCCAAATGCTTTAGCATAATCTTTAACTATACCTTCACCACTAACAATGCATCCAGTATAATTACGATGGGTATAATTATATGCTTTTGGCCCCCCTGGTTTACCTAAACGAGCATATCCAACAGTCTTATATGCTCCCATAGCGTGCCACAACTGTATAACTTGTTTATCACCTTTAAATTTAATTGTATATATATATGGATAAAAATCATCAACAAATATATATTTTGCTTTACACATTGCTTTAATTATTTCTAAGGATTGATTTAATGATTTTCCTTTTTTAGACTTAAAATTCTTTTTGAATATTCCAGTTATATGAAATTTCTTTCTTTTTTCTATTTCTTCTTTTACAAATGCAAAATTACCAGAGAATTCCTCTCTTGAATCAGACAAAAATAAAACTTCATTATCTTCTTGTTTTATTCTTTTTTGCATAAATGGATATAATATCCAAAAATGTCTTGTATGCAATAATTGTACTAACATTTTTAAATAATCTTTTTTCATAATATTCCTCCTGCTTCTAATATAAAGCCAATAAGATTATAACATAAAAAAACTTTGTATAATATTTACGAAAAGTATACAAAGTCTTCACAATAAAATTATAAATCAAGTTTTATTTCTTTTTTTGATGGTTTATATTGTTTATATTTTATTCCACACTTATCTAACATCTTCTTAGATGCAATATTACTAGGAATTCCATCATATTTATCACTAAGATATACCAATTCTTTAATACCTGATTGTATGATTGCTTTTGCACACTCATTACAAGGGAAAAGTGTTACATATAATTTACAACCATTAACAGGTGTTCTTGAATTTAAAATTGCATTTAATTCTGAATGACACACATATGCATATTTTGTATCAAGAAAATCTCCTTCTCTTTTCCAAACCATATCTTTATCATCATCGTATCCAATTGGAGCACCATTATACCCTACTGAAATTATTTTATTATTATCATCCACTATACATGCTCCAACTTGACTATTTGGATCTTTACTTCTTTGTGCTGATAAAAGAGCAAGAGCCATAAAATATTCATCCCATGATAAATAATCTTTTCTTTTCATTAATACACCTCATTTATGATATAAAAAGTAGACCTAAGGCCCACTAATTACTTTTTTGCACTTCTTCTAAATATGAATATAAAGCTTTTACTTCGCTGGCAGTCATATCTTCATATTCGCTTTCATTATATTCTATAACTAAATATCTGCCTTTAGTATATGCATTTTTAATATTTTCAAGGTCTTTATCCATTATAGTCAATGCATATTTTGCAGTTGCTGCATCTCCATAATCCAAATAAGCATGATATCCAGTAATTTTATCACCAGAATAATAGTATACTAAACTTCCAGTTCCATTTTTAAATACCATCTTAGTATCATCAGAATATAAATCAATTTTATCATCCCCAGCAGTAGTTGTTGTTTCAGTTGTTCTATCCTCAGTATCATCAATTATATTTTCAGTATCATTATTATGCTCGCTACCGCATCCAACAATAAATACTAACATTAGGAATAATAATGTACTTAATAGTATCTTCTTCATTAGTTTACCTCCTATAATGATTATATCATACTTTTTTAACAAAATGAATCTTTTATATCAGATAGGTATTCTCCTTTTTTTAGTTTTATCTTATATTTTGGCCTTCTATCTTCTTCATTTCTTTTATAAAAATCATTCCAAGCAATTGTGTTAGTCATATCATTAATAAATTTATCACTATTGCCTCTTTCTTTCATTCTTGAAATATATTCTTCTCTAGAATCAATATCTGCATAAACCAGGCAATAATCAATATTATTATCAATGACATAGTTTAGTATTTTTTCCTGATATGACATTAGTGCTATTTTTCCACTACTAATTGTTTCATTCAATAAATTAATTGTATATTCATGATAATCTTTATTAACTACTTCTCCTCTATTTAGTTTACCTTTTTCAAGTTCCTCATAACTTTTATTATCAAGTCCATATTTATATTTGGCTCTTTCTCCATCAATATCAACAAAATGGCTATCATGGTTAGCTAAATATGTTTTACCTATAGCTGGACCACATAAAATAACTTTACAATTAATTTTATCCATTTTTATTCTCCAGAAATTTTTTAATGTCTTTTTCTATCTTTTCTTTATATCTATCTTCTTCAGAGAAAATACATCCACAATATTTTTGCATATAAAGTCCCAATTCTCTTGCTTTATCTTGTCCTTCTCTAAAACCAATTCTAAAATCTTTATATAAAAATTTAACATTAAACTCTTTTTCTAATTTTTCCATTATTTTTTTAATGTCATCATGCTTTTGATAAATACTGTATAAAAGAGTTGTTGTAACTGTATCATATCCATGAGTGCTGGCATATTCGAATAATTTTCTTAATCTAATTGGGTAACAATATGATGTGCACCTGTTTTCTAAGTTATTAATTACATTTTTACAGAAATTATCAAGTCCATATTCTTCTTCAACAATAAGCTTTAAATTCATCATTTTAGAGTACTCAATTAAAGTATCTCTTCTTGTTTTATATTCAATATATGGATGAATATTTGGATTATACCAAAACAATGTTGGTTCTATACCCTCTTCTCTAAGAGTTTTAACACAATAAACAGAACAGGGAGCACAGCATGCATGCATAAGTAACTTCATATAATCACTTCCTTTTATTTATATTCCACTATTTCATTTAATTTCTTTCTAAACTTATGAAATGGACTTGGAGGACATAATTTAGATTTATATCCAAGTGGTAATAGACACACAGGCTCAATATTGGAAGGAATATTAAATTCGTTTTTTAATATTTCAGTATTATATAGTCCAATCCATATATTATCAACATTCAAGTTTGTTGCTTCTAACATCATATGAGTAGCAACAATAGTAGCATCTATTTCGTATTTAGAGTTCCCATCTTTTACATATGCTTTATCTTTATCACCACATACTATTAATACAGTTGTAGATCCATATCTACAAGGAGTTGCTTTATCTAATTTTTTAATTCCTTCTTCGCTTCTTACAACATATATCTTAATAGGCTGTACATTTTTAGCTGTAGGCGCTATTCTTCCTGCATTTAATATGGCATTTAATTTCTCTTCTTCTAACTCCTTCTTACTAAATAATCTAGTAGCTTTTCTATTTTTTATTACATTTTCAAATTCCATATCTTCCTCCATTTTTATTTTATCATAATAATAAAAAGAAAACATTAAATAATGTTTTCTTAATTAACTTTATATATATTTGCTTCTACTTTAATAGTATCATCAAATTTATGGAATAACTTAGTTACTAAATAATTTATAATCTTATAAATATAGAATGAATCTAAAATTAATATAAATGTTAATAATAGTATTAGATTATCCATAGGATGAATACTAAAGAATTCCGGTTCTAAGAGCAAGCACCCAACAAATCCAATTAACATTATGAAAAACAATGCTCCTCTATATAAATTAATTGGATAACATATTTTAAATAAGTAATATAATCCTGTTGCAGTGGTCAAGATAACTCCTAATGTACTTTGTATTTCATATGATAAATCAAATGTTGTTGATAGCATTGATATTAAAATCATATTAAATACTACTGTTAATGCTGCGGGTAAACTTTTAGCAAATATTTTAAATAGAAATTTACCTTTTACCAGTTCATGATTAGGTTCTAGTGCAAGTACAAAAGATGGAGCACCAATTGTAAATGTAGTAATAAATGTTAGTTGAATTGGTATAAAGAAATACTTCTGAAATGATAATACACTAAATATAATTAACATCATAGTATAAAGAGTTTTTACTAATAATAAAGATGCGCTTCTTTCAACATTATTAATTGTTTGTCTTCCCTCGGCTACAACTCTTGGAAGTGAATTAAAATCATCATCCAAAAGTATTAACTGAGATATATTTCTAGCAGCATCTGTCCCAGATTTTACTGATATGGCACAATCACTTTCTTTTAACGCAAGAACATCATTAACTCCATCACCAGTCATCGCAACTGTATGTCCTTGATTTTTTAAATGTATAATGATTTGTTTCTTTTGCTCTGGCTTTGCGCGCCCAAAAACTTGATATTTATCTATTACTTCTTCTAACTCTTCACTAGTTAAGTTCCCAATGTCAATTCCTTCCATATCTTCTAGTCCAACTTTTTTAGCAATAGATAATACGGTTTTAATATTGTCTCCAGATATAATTTTAACAAGAACACTATTTTCTTTAAAATAATTTAATGTTTCTTTAGCACTAGGCCTGATTACATCTTCAATTAATAAATATCCAATTGGTTTAATATTAGATAGTTTTGGATCTAACTTACCAGTTTTAATTCCTAATGCGAGGACACGATAATTATCAATATTTTCATCAATTATTTTTTTGTCTACTTTTTCTTTTAAAACTATTTCTGGTGCTCCTAAATATAAAGAATAATTTTCAAATTCAATTGCTGAATATTTTCTTGAAGATGAAAATGGAACTTTATCTATTACTTTTGATTTTTCACCAGTATATTTTTCTTTTAAAGCAGACATTGTTTGATTATTATCCTCACTAGAGACAGCATATTCTTTTAAATATCTATCAAAATCATCATATGAATATTCCCCTACTTCGATTATTTTTTTCAATTCCATTCTTCCTTCAGTTAGTGTACCAGTTTTATCTAAGCATATTGCATCAACTCTAGCTAACGTTTCAATAGAATATAATTGTTGAACCAATACTTTTACCCTATATAATTTTATTACACCAACAGCCATGACAGAAGAAGTTAAAAGTACTAACCCATCTGGTATCATTCCAATTAAAGAAGCTACCGTTGTAAATATACTTTCAGACAAACTTCCAGTAATTCTATATTGACTTATCATCATAATTATTCCGATTGGAATAATTAATACAGATAGTATTTTTAACATTTTAGTAAATGAACCCATAATAATAGAGTTAACATCTTTTTTGTATTTAGCCTCATTTGATATTTTAGATACATAATTTTCTTTACCAACATGTATTACTTTGGCATAAGCGTTCCCTGATACAATATATGAACCAGATAATAAATTGTCCCCTTTTATTTTTTTTATTGAATCGCTTTCTCCTGTAATAAGGGATTCACTTACTTCTAGTTCTCCTTCTAAAACAACACTATCGCATACAACTTGATGTCCTAATGATAATCTGATAACATCATCCATTACAATTTCTTCCAAAGTACATGTTATTATTTTGCCATCTCTTAAAACATCTACTTTTGTTTCTGATACTATAGATAATTTGTCTATAATTTTTTTTGAAATTATTTCTTCAATTATACTAATAATTGAGTTAACAATAATAACACCCATAAACAAGCAGTTTTTAAGTCCTTTTATAACATCGCCTGATATTGTACCAGCAATAAAAATTGCAAGACCCAAAGCTAAGTTTAAAAAGTTGAAATATGTAAACACATTATCTCTAATAATCTCTTTAATAGTTTTGGTTTTTGGGGCATCATTAAAATTGACAAGTCCTTTTTGAACTCGCTCATTTACTTCATTATTAGTTAAACCTTTTATATTTTCCATTACATCACCCATTATACAACAACATTATAACACTTTTATTTAATATTTTTTAATAATAATTTATATTTTACATATATATATATTATAAAAAATAATTAAGTATTTTTACTTAATTATTTATACCTTCTTACAAGTGATTGATTATATTGATGCAATAAACTTGTAGTAAGTTCAATTGGTTCATCTAAATCAAACTCTTTGTTAATAAGTTTTCTTAATAATCTACTTTGTATACCAAGCATAATAGCTTGTAATGCTCTTGCACCTGTTCCCATATCATATGCTTGATTACATACTTCATCTATAAATTCATCTGCATAAGTTATTCCTTTATAGCCAAACATTCTAACTGTTCTTTCAATATTCTTTAAAGGACTGATTACTGATGTTAACAAAATATTTCTCAAATCTTCTACTTCATATGTTTTTGTACATACAAGGACTTTAATTCTTCCAAAGAATTCCCTTTCAAGTCCTTCATCAATATAGTCTTCAGCAGTTATTGTGTATGTCTTGTCACTTTCAGGAACTTCTTTATTTCTTCCAAATCCAACACCAACATCTTTATTCTTTTCCTTAGCTTCTTTAATTTTTCTTTCTCTAAGATCAGTCCAAGCACCACCTAATATGAATGTTAGTTTACTTGTATCAAAATGAATTCCTTTACCATGACCATTTTCATCAAGAGGGACATCATACTCTCCTCCACTAATGAATCCTAATAATTCTTCTTGAACTCCTTTTTTCATATCTTTTCCATCTAATCCGGATTTGCTAGCAATTTTATCTACTTCATCTAAAAAGATAATTCCTCTTTCAGCTTTTCCAATATTTTTTCCAGAAGCAAAATATAATTTTCTTAATAAATCTGTAATAGTTGGTCCTACGTAACCAGTTTCTGAAAAACTATTTATATTACTTTTTATAAATGGTAATTTAAGTCTAGATGAAATTTGTTTTATAATTGCTGTTTTACCAGTTCCAGTGGCACCTTCTATTAATATTGCTACTTTACTACTATCTAATTCAGCTTCATCTAGAAAGAAATCTTTTGATAAATAATCAATTAATAATTGATTATAATATATATTTGTTACTAAAATTGATACTGCTTCTTCCTGACCAACAATAATATGATTTATTTCATCAATAATTTTATCAACATTGATATCGCACATTTCAGTTTGTGGCATCTCTTCAAAATTAGATATTGGTGTTGACTCCGGCACAGTTGGCATAGGTATTGGTTCCGGCACAGAACCAGTTTTAATAAATGATGGCTCAATTTCTATGCTGTCTTCTACTTCATAATCAGATCTTAACATATTCTTTAATACATGCGGATTAAGTTCAACTTCTTTTCTTTCACTATATCTATTTATTCTTGTTTTTAATACACTTTCATCTTCTGTTAAATCTAAAGATGTATATTTTAATTTTGATGCAATTTTAATACATTTCATAGTAAAATCTTCAGCATTTATACCATCTACATAATCACGAGGAAAAACATAGATTGAGTATGGTGTATATGCATCATCATTATATTCTGCTAATCCTTTAGCCTCCTCAAAATTAACTACCCCCTTAGAATCGAACAAAGAACTTGGTTCACATGACAATTTATTAAAATCTGATTCATCGCTTCCTTCAAAAGAACCAGAAGTAATAATGTAATACATATCATCAGGATCATATACTACTTTTGCAATAGATTCAAATTCTAATGATTTGCTATCATCACTTTTTCTTTTGAAAATTACAGCCATACTTTCTTTACTTGCACTATCCATAGTTTCACCTTCTAACTGATTAATTATTAGGATAACACAATTAACTAGATACTTCAATTATTAATTAAAAATTATTTACTAATAATTATTTATCATGATATAATCTTTATGGTGATTTTATGTATGACGTTGTAATAGTAGGAGCAGGTCCTGCAGGACTATTTTCTGCTTATGAGTTGATAACAAATAATAATAACTTGAAAGTTGCAATACTAGACAGAGGACAAGATGTTAAAAATAGAATATGTCCTATGAATAAATTTGGAGTACCTTGTAAAAATTGTAATCCATGCGCTATATTATCTGGATATGGTGGCGCAGGTACATTTTCAGATGGTAAATTAAACTATATACATAAACTTGGTAAAAGTGATTTAACGAAATATATGAGTGAATCAGAAGCAGTTAAATTAATTGAAGATACTGAAAAAATATTTAATGAATTTAAAATGGATGCTGATGTTTACCCTTCTAATATGAAAGAAGCAGAAGAAATAAGAAAGAAAGTTGCAATTGCAGGGGCAAAACTATTAATTATTAAGCAAAAACATTTGGGTAGTGATCACTTACCAGAATACATTGATGGAATATGTGATTATCTAAAAGAAAAAGGTGTTGAATTAATATCAAGAGCAAATGTAACTGATATAAAAACAATTAGTGAAAAGAAACATGAAATCACTTACGAAAAAGATAGTAAAGAAAAAGTAATTAAATCAAAATATGTAATTGTTGCTCCCGGAAGAACTGGTGCTAAATGGATACAAGAGCTAGCAGACAAATATCAAATACCATATTTTTCACAAAGTATTGAAATTGGTGTTAGAGTTGAAGTCAGAAAAGATATTATGGAAGATATAACAAATGTTATATATGATCCAACAATATTTATTAAAACCAAAACATATGGCGATGAAATAAGAACATTCTGTACAAATCCAGGAGGATTTGTAGCAAAAGAAAATTATTATGGATATATTTGTGTTAATGGGCATGCACTAAAAGAAATTAAATCAAACAATACAAATTTTGCATTTATTTCTAAGGTAAATTTAACTGAACCTGTAACTAATACAAGATTATATGGTGAAAGTATCGCAAGAATTGCTAACGTTTTAGGAGATAGTAAACCAATTATTCAATCTCTTAAAGATTTGAAAAGTGGAAGACGTAGCGAATGGCATAGAATAAATAAAGGATTTATAGAACCAACATTAAAAGATTGCGTTGCTGGAGACTTAGCACTAGTAATGCCACATAGAATTATAACTAATATTTTAGAAGGACTTGAAACTCTAGATAAAATTATCCCGGGTGTTAATAATGATGACACATTATTATATGGACCAGAAATAAAATTCTTCTCAAATGAGATTGAAACTGATAATGAATTCAAATTAAAAGATGATAATATTTATTTTATAGGAGATGGTGCTGGCAAAGCTGGAAATATTGTTACAGCAGCAGCAACTGGTCTTATAGCATCAAGAAGTATATTAAAAAAAGAAAATTCTAAATAATTTTCTTTTTTTATTTTAATTATCAAAAGCGTTTTTATTTCCATATTGATAATATAATATCATTTTTTTAACATAGCTATTATCTGTATTTTTATCATAAATCATCTGAATTTCTTCTTCAGATAACTTAAATAAAGAAATAAATCTACTCAATCTATATGGAGGTAAATCCAATGCATATTTAAGTATTTCTTCTCTTGTTAACATTTTTGATAATTTTAAATATTCAGTTGAATACATATTATAAAATCCATTGTATTCATCTTCATATTCATCAATACATCCCCATCCTTGAACTAAACATATATCGACTTCTTTTTTTATTGCATCAAAATATCTTAAAGTATCTTCTAAGTGTTTACAAAAATGGAATCCCTTTGAACCAAACTTAACAACATCTAATATGTGATAAGTCTTTCCAATTTCGAACTTTTCTCCATATCTATTTATTAAGCCTTTATCAAAACATTTATATCCTTCAACCATAAAGCCCCTACTTTTCTATTCTTCCTATTTTATCAAATGGATATAATCTAATTTTAACTCTTCCGACTAATTCTTCTTTTTTAAAATTACCAAGCATTCTACTATCTTTAGATACTTCTCTATTGTCTCCCATTACAAAATATTCATTATCTGATGTGGTAGTTTTAAAATCATTTGTTATTCCATGATTATATTTTTCTTCAACATAATTACCATTTATATATAGTTTATTATCGATATACTCTATTGTTTCACCAGGAAGACCAATTATTCTTTTAATAATTTTATCATCTTCTTCACTATTTTTAACTACAACAATTTGAAATCTTTTAGGATCACTAATTCTATAATTAATTTTGTTTATTATTATAACTTGTCCATCATTAAGTGTATTATCCATACTGCTTCCTTCAACAACTGCAGGTGTCATAATAAAAGATCTTATTAAAACAACAGCAACAATTATAATAACATAATCTTTTATCTCTAATAAAAATTTCTTCATATGTCTCCTCACAATTTAACTATTATAATTATACTACATATTTTATAACGTTCAACAATATTAATACTATATTCTTATTTTGTAAAAAAAAAGAAATTATATAATTAATTTCTTTCTTTAATTCTAAATGTTCCAGTAAATTTCTTTAAGAAGTTTAATTTAGCTCTTCTTACTTTACCTTTCTTAACTACAGTTATTTTATCAATTAGTGGACTATTAACTGGGAAAACTCTATTGATTCCAACATTTCCACTTTTCTTTCTAACTGTAAATGTTTCTGAAACACTACCGCCTTTACGAGCAGTAACAATTCCTTCGTATGCTTGAATTCTTTCTCTTTTACCTTCTCTAATCTTAACGTCTACTCTAACAGTATCTCCAACTTGGAAATCAGGAACGTTAGGATTGATATGTTTCTTGTTAATCATATCGATTAAGTTCATACTATATTTCCTCCTTTTGTGCATATTTAATCATGCTTATTTGCAGCGGATTAAGCGTAATAATAATAACACAAAAATATATGGATGTCTAGTTTTTTATTTAAAAAATTTACTTTTAACTATTAACAACTTTTTTTATTTCCCTCTGCTGCTTTTCAACTTCGTTTTCTATATTTATTCTTTGTACTACTGCAAATGCTCCAATTGTTGTTATACAAAAGCTTCCTCCATAGCTCAAGAAAGGAAGTGGTACTCCAGTTAATGGAATAATACCAAGTACTCCACATAAATTTACAAAAATATGAAGTAAGAAATATATACCAATACCATAACATATTAATGAGTTTTGTAATTTATATGTACTGCTTGCAACTTTAAAAATATAATATGCAAGTACAATATATCCAATTATTATAATAATTCCAACTATTACTCCTAGTTCTTCTACAACAATTGGAAATATAAAGTCAGTATGACTAGCTGGTAAATATAAATATTTTTGAACAGATGCTCCTACCCCTGAACCAAAAAGTCCACCATTGTTTATTGCAATATATCCATTACAAACTTGATAACCAGAGTTTTCCTCATATCTATCACAAGGATTAGTATAAACAAATCTATTAAATCTTCCAGACTCTAGTAACTTGTCTGGTAATATTTTATATCCAAATTTTAAAAATAATACTGATAATATAATTCCACATACAGCCGCTATTTTAAGATATTTAACAAATTTTTCGTTTTTGTCTGATGGTACAGCAACAAATATTAATGCAAATAAAGCAGCCATTATTGCAGCAGAACCAAAATCTCCCCCCAAACCTATTATCAAAAATGCTAAAAAACATAAACTAAGCGGTATTAAAAATGACCATTTCTTATGATTTACATTTGCCCACACTCCATAGAATGAACCCATATACATAATTAAGAATACCTTTAAGAATTCTGCTGGTTGTAAACTTCCACCAAGTAAAGAAAGAGTTACTTCATTTACACCGGATCTAAATAAGTTTTTACCATATGCAACTAATAATAATAGTAAAAATACTGCAGTTGCTCCCAAAGATAATGCTTTATACCATTTAGTTGGTATTTTGAGTACAAATAAAGATCCTGCTAAAGATATACCAATAAATAATAATTGACGTTTAAAGAAGTAATAAGGACTATCCATTCCATACGTTAAAGTTGATGAAATAGAAGACGCATCTAAAATAAGAAGTGCCCCTCCTATTGCAAAAATCAATGTCAATATTAAAATTGGTTTGTTTAAATTTTTAAAAATATTTACTTTCTTCATAGTATTTATCAATAATAATTATAACTAAAATAAAATGAATTGTAAATTATATCATTACTTAGTTGTGTCAACAAACATGATATTTCCATAAAATAATATAGAAATAGGAGGTATTATATGTATTATTATGGATATAATGGTGGATATACTACAGGTAATAGCATGTACTATAATACATATCCAGGATATTATACAAGTGGATATGGTTATGGTCCTGCTATTATATTAGTATTATTCATTTTACTAGTAATTATTTTCGGAGTTGGATTTATTAATAACGGAAATAGTGGCTGCGGTTGCAATAACTAATTGTCAAATAAAAAGTACTTTAAAGTACTTTTTATATTTTTCTAGTTAAATTTATTCCCTCTTTAAATCCACAAGGTGAAGGACATTTATAATCTGGAAATGTACATCTTGCTCCATTTGCATATTTTGCAATATCATCTATAAGTGGATGATTATCTTCTTCTAAATGTTTCTTATATTCTAATAATGTCTTTCTTGTTTGCTGCATTATTTCAAGTTGAGCAGCACTACATAGTCTTTCTTTGCATTTTAAAATAAAATTTTCATATGTTCCATTTTCACATATATCAATTAACAATCCTTGAGGATATACATTTTTAACTCTATTACAATCATTTAACCATTCTTTTTTTAGCTCTTCATTATCTGCAATAATTGGTGGAATAAAAAATTCATATTCACTAGGTACTCTCATCTCATAATTAATAGTTCTATGTCTTTGTGCTTGTGCAAGTTCTGCAAAACTTCCTTTATATTTTGTTAAGTAGATATCTGAAAATACTTCTCTTTTATCATCAAACCTTTCTGAAAATAATGATAAGCGTCTATTCTTTTCATTTTTCATAAGTCTTTCATCTAAAATATTTAATCTATTTAATTCATCAATAAATTCTTGCATTGATAAAGATAATCTATTTTGAAATTCATTATTACTATCATGTTCATTTATATATCTTTTCATGAAAGATGCTAAATCATTTATTTGTCTAAATGAAGTTTTATACATCATTTTAGTATCCATAAATACAGTTACTAAATATCTTGAATTCTCTTGTGCTAATTTTTTAATTTTACTTTCATTAAATACATTTGAATATTTCTTTGATATCTCAGAAGTAAAAATATTCATCCATTTATTATATAATTCCTCTTCTAATTCTGTAATAGAATTACCACTTATATTTCCAGGAGTTACTGTAAGTACTGGATCTGTAATTACCCTTTCAATTGGTGTGTATCTTGCTGATTTTTCACTTGTATTATATTCATGTTCATTATTTAATACCATTGCTAATATCTTTGGAATATTCTCGATATATAATACAACATCACAATGACCATATACACTATAGTGTGTTTTATTTAATGTTAATTCTGTTCTTTTTTGTGTTTTTTCAATTGGTTCATCTAAAAGATGGTCATATCCTTGCTTATCATAACAAATACCTGCAGCTCTACCTCCAAATAATAAGGCAGATTCTCTATCGAATGTTCCATCCTCTTTCCTAAAATAATTTTCTTTTACTAAATTTATTTTCATTTTTACCTCCTAAAATTTTGTCATTCTCATTATTTTTTTACTTTCTTGTTGCAATAGTTTATCAACAACTTCATCAACTTCACTAGCAATATCATCTATTGATTTTATATCATCTACACTACTAAAACTATCAGTTTTTAAACAATTAATAAATTCCCATCCATACATTTTAGCTATATCCAGATAATTTCTTTCTGCATTTCTTAAGTGCTCTTCACTCGATTCATTACCATCTGAATATTTTCTTCCTTTTCTTAATTCTCTTGCTGCATCAAATGGCATATATAGGAATATTACTTTATCAGGTCTTGGAAGTTCACATAAATCAAATTCTAATATTTCTATAAATTTAAGTATCTTGTCTCTTTCCTCTTTTGTCTTTGCTTTTCCAGCTTGATGCCCCATGTTAGATGTTGTATATCTATCTAATATTATTACATCATTTTCATAGATTTCATTTTCTATTGTCTTTAAAAAATTATATCTTCTATCAGCGGCATAATATAGACTACTTACAAGTGGGTCTACATTAGCACTTGTTTCTTCAAAAAAACTTTCACATATTTCTCCTTTTCCTAAATATGGTCCACCTACTATTTTACCAGTTGGTGAATTATATACTGGAAATGAAAAACTTTTTACTTTTAATCCTTTTGAATTTAAGTGTTCAAGTAATTTTTTACTTTGTGTTTCTTTACCTGAACCATCAGTTCCTTCGATAACAATTATCTTAGCTCTTTCCATATTCCCTCCAAAAAAATAACATAGTAAATACTATGCTAAAAACATGTTAATAAGTTGATTTTAACATTAATATTACCTCAATAAATATAATAATATATCATATATTTTTTTTCAATATAAAAATGTATTTTTTACAATTAATTTATGATATAATTTAATCGGTGAAAAATATGGCAGAACAAAAAACTATTGTATTTAAAGTTAGTGATAATATTAAAGAAAAAATGATTGACTACTATAAAGATATGGTTACTGGGAAACCACCATATTCTATATTTCAAGTAAAAGATTATGATTGCGTCACTACTCTATATGAAAGTGGAAAAGTTATGTTTCAAGGTATTGGTGCTGATATTGAAGCCAATATGTGGAAAGATTTAGAAATGCATTTTAACAATAGAAATATAGATAATGAAATTAAAGAAAAAGATAATAAAGAAGATGATAAGACATACTACTACTATGATGCCATTGGTAGTGATGAAGTTGGAACTGGAGATTATTTTGGACCTATAATAGTAACTGCAACCCTAGTAAAAAAAGAAACTAGAAAACTATTAGAGGATTTAAAAATAATGGATTCTAAAAAAATGACTGATGACAAAATTAGAAGATGCGCTCCAATATTAATGAAAAAAATTCCATATGTAACTTTTAATCTTTCCAATACAAAGTTTAATGAACTAACTAAAAAAGGTTTTAATATGAATAAAATAAAAGCCATTCTTCATAACAAAGTATTATATGAACTTTCTAATAAAGAAAAAGATAATTATCATAAAATAATAATTGATCAATTTACTAGTCCAAGAAGTTATTTCACATATTTAAAACAAGAAAATATAACTGACAAAGTTACTAAAATAACATTCTTAACAAAAGGTGAAAGCAAACATCTAAGTGTAGCAGCCGCATCAGTAATTAGTAGATTTTTATTTCTTGAAGAAATGGATAAGTTATCTCAAAAGTATGGTATCAACATTCCAAAAGGCGCTTCAACTGAAGTCGACAAAGTTGCTAAAGAAATATTAAACAAATATGGTAAAAATGAACTATTAAAAATAACAAAAATTAATTTTAAAAACACAGAAAAAATCCTAAATAATTAGGATTTTTTTATTGGCATTTTAATGTGTCTTCTTTATTACTTAAAGTAGAATTTTTAATAATGCTACTCTCAGAAGTAATTTGAGTGTTGCAAAACATATATTGTATTTTTTCAATTTTTGGAATTTCTATACCTTTTATGGTATTACTATTTAATAAGTAGCATCCACTAAACATAGAGCTAGCGTCCTTTACATGAGAAGTATCAAATTCTTTTAATTCAATCTTTGTTAGTTTGCTACAACTTTCAAACATTGAACTCATATTTCTTACACTTGATGTGTTAAAACTTGTAAGATTTAGTGTTTGCAATGACCAACATCCTTCAAACATACCGCTCATATCAGTAACATTAGATGTATCAAATGTTCTTAAATCTAAATCGCTAACACCAAGCAAGTAATAAAACATATTACTCATATTTTCTACCTTTGAAGTATCAAGATTAGATACATCTAGTTTTTTTAAGTTACTTAAGTAGTAGAACATACCTTTCATACTCTTAACGTCACTTGTATCTAAGTATTTAAGATTCAATTCAGTTAAATTATAAATACCTGCAAACATATATGAAGAGTCTTCATTTGCGACTACTCCACCATCTCCACCAATATATAGCTCGTACATATTATCTTTATCTTCATCTACATACCATGCCATAATACTTTTATCTTTAGTAGCAGATGCATCAAAGCTTCCAATCACATTTTCAGGTATTTCTTTAGTAGGCATAAATTCTATTTTTTCAATTCTATATTCTTCAATGCTCCCGCCAAAAATATTTACTCTAACTTTAGACTTAGTATCATATCCAGATTTTGCTAATGTCGGCAATATTTTTGAACATTTAAATGATTCATAACTACCCCAATTAATTTTACTAGTTTCATCTGGATTTTCAGTTTTAGTAAAATACCTTCCATCAGTTGCTTCTATAGATGTAATCTTTCCTTCATCATTAAAAACAGCACAGTATTTTAAATTATCCTTTTGAAATCTTATTCCATTTATTGAATTGCTAAAATAATATATTTTATTTCCATTGGATAATGCTACATTATATTGCTCTTCAATACTTGTATATAAATCTTGTACTTTTTTTACAAATTGTTTTCTTCTGATATTTTCATTTTTTACGAATAATATAAAAAATACAACAACTAAAATAAAGATTAACATACTTAATCCTATTATTAATAATTGTTTATGTTTTTGAAATAACCCTTTTATTTTTTCCATATTATCACTATCTTAATTATTATTATACACTACATATAATTATCAAGTCAATTTATAAATTTATTCTATACATTTCTTTTGTATATCATATGAACTTCTTCTTCCGTTTCACTATCTTTAATAAATCCTATTTTTTCATAACAATGTATTCCTCGTGGATTAAATTTATAGACATTTAGTTCTATTTCATTAATATTAAGTTTATCAAAAGCATACTCAATCATTGCTTTAATTGCTTCTTGTCCAAAATGATTATTTTGCTTTTTACTTGTTATTGCGATTCCAAGCTCACCACTATTATTGGTTATGTTCATTATTTCAATATTACCAATAAATTCATTAGTTTCTTTTTCAATCATAGAAAAGATGAAATTATTATTTAATAATTTCTTTCTAACCCATTCTTTTTCTTGTTCTACTTCATATTTATTTCTATTTTTACTTATATATTTTTGTACCTCTTCATCATTAACCATAGTTAAATAATCATGTACCAATTTGTCACATACTTTTACAAAGTAGATTCTTTCTGACTCAAACACTACATCATATTTCATATTATCTTTCCTTTTAGCATTTCTTTGTTTTTATTACAATAAGTGGAACTAGTATTTCATCATCAGTATAACCAGCATGCTGAGAAGCTAATTGCTCACTTCCAATATACAAAAGTGTTTTGTTTGTCTTTGCTATAGCCAAATAATCACCCAAAGCATCTCTAAATATTTTGTTTTCTTCTCCGTCACCAAATAATTTTGATTCTATAACATCTTTCATTGTATATAAGTCAAAATCGCTACCGAAATATTTATTAAATAACGTCACAAATTGCTCTTTTTTATCAGGCTTAATAAAGAAATTTACAGCTCTAGGTTCTAATGATGTATTTCTTAATAAGCATTCTTCAATATCTGGATAATCTTTTATAAAAATATTTTCTACATTGTGATGTCCATGATCTGCAACAACAAATATAATTGTATCTTTTATTTTTTTGCTTAAATTTTTTATTCTTCTGTTAATATCAACTATAATTGATTTAATTTCATCATTATCACAGCCTATTTCATGCATCCTATGATCTGGATTAGTATTATATGCATAAATATATTTTTTGCCTTCTTCATTACATCTTTTCTCTATAATATTAAATAATTCATTTAATGACTTATATGGATTAGCACCAAATGGAAATAAACCATATCCTTTGTATTTACCCATTTCATTTATTTCAGTTGTAATTGGTTTTGTAATCATATGTTTACTATTATATTCAATTGCTTCAGTTAATTGTTTATGATTAGGATCTTCTTTATCAGAGTTCCAATAAACTGTAATAGTTTTATCAATATCTTTATAATACATATCCCAACCTAACATACCTGTTTCACAAGGATTTAATCCAGTCATCATTGAAGTTGTTGCTGCGACAGTAGTTGCAGGAAAAACAGTAGTTATTGGCTTTATTCTATTTTTAATTAAAAATGAAGAATTATCAAGCATTCTATCCAATATATTACAGCCCATACCATCACATAGTATTGTAACTACATTTTTAGGCTTATATTCATTTAATATTTTATCTATATAGCTTAGTGTATTATGCTTGTAATTCAAATCAAAATATTTTCTAATAGAACATGCTAAATTAGTCAAACATTCATTATAATTATTCTTTACTTTCATTAGGTTTCTCCTTTTTGGATTGGATTAGTTTTAATTCTTTTTCTCTATCTTGATTCATTAAATCAAAATATATTTTTGTATATTCTTCATCACTAATTTCACCAGTCAACCATTTATACCTTATTTCTTCAATTTGTCTTGCTATACTATTTTTTTTGATTATTTCCTGTAGTTCTTCATACTCTTCTAGAAGTATGTATTCTCCATCCCTATATCCAGCTAATATAAAATATCTTAACAATTCATTTGTCATATTTTAATTCCTTTCATATGTTTTATTATACAAAAAAATACTAGTCAAAACTAGTATTAATAATTTTTTCCACGGCTGTAAATGATCTATTATGTTTAACAATCATTTACCATTCTTGATATTCTTTATTTTCATTTTTGTAAGAAATATATTTATCTATAGCATCCAATATAACCTTTTTTTCTATTTTAGTATAATTATCCACATAATCCAAAAATCCATATGACATAGTTGATTTTTCCCATTCTAAACTGTCTTCATTGAAAATATAAACATATCCATCCATGGTTTTATATATTGCTCTACACCTTCTAAATGAATATTTCCTATGTTTTTGTGTGTCTGTAACTATATAATAGTTGCCATTATAATCTGGAATTACTAAATATTTTTTTAAATATTCATCAATATTGCCGACATCATTGATATTTTTAGTCTCTGTTCTAACATAATAAACATCATTGGGAACATTAGGGCCATAATCAATTAAGGCACGATCTATTTTCCATCTAAATAAATTTCTTGATATATTTAATGTTAATCCTTCAACATCATTTTTTATTGTTACAGTTGCTTCATTAGCATCATGAAATCTATCAACTGGACTATCATTTCCATAAAATCCATCATCACTTACTATTTCCATTTCTAAAATTTCATATGATGGATACTTTTTATTAACAAGTTTTGTTATCCTCTTTGTTGCACTTTCCATATTATGAATAGATGGGTTTTCTGATATCCACCATAATACATATAGTCCAACAGCTAGTGAAATACAAATCGCTACTATTACTCCACCACTAATTGTTAGTATTTTAAATACTTTTTTCATTTAACCACCTAATACTTTCTTCTAAATACTTTCTTAACACCTTCATACTGTTTTTTATCAGAATCATCAAAATACTCTTCTATGCTTATTTGATGACTTCCTCTATTTAATATTTCATTTACTTCATCAAAAAACGTTAACAATCTAATTTTAGTATCTTTATAAGTTTGATCTATTTTACTTCTTCCATCATAAATAATATTCTTTATAAACACATGAAATTTTTCTGAGTAGTCCATTTCACTATCTTTTACATTATCAATAAAATCAATATGCATTTTATTATCTTTCCTATAAATAGATAAATATCTTTTATTATTTTCTCTTGTTCCATCATCATCAATTATTAATTCATCATCATAATTTAATAAATGTAGTAAGGGCAAATACAAAGGATGAGATGAATCAAATTCAAAAGATATTTTATTAACATTATCATCTTCGCTTATCCATCCACTAAATCCATAATCATCCCATTGAGACAAACTATAAGTTTTTTTCACATCTCCATCTTCAAGAAATCCTTCAGTTATAGTATATGTTGGCTTAGCATATCCTTTAGATATATTATATATTAATATTCTATTTTCACTTATTTTTATTTTTCTTTCTAACTCCCGCATAATTCTATCGCTCCAATGTTATTATATCAAAAAAGACTAGTTTTACCCAGCCTTTATTATTATTTCTTTGAAGTTTTTTCCTTTTTATGAACATTATCAGGTATTTCAAAATGTTTAGATGCAGCTTCCATAAGTAGTTCTGGGTGAGCAAATAAATATTCTATTGCTTTTAATGCTCTACAAAAATAAAATCCATCTGCAATTCTTTCATCTAGAGTTGCTCCAAGATTCATTATATATTTACCATTTTCTTCTTTAATATCACCGAATGTTACTAACGCTGAAGAAGTTCCTAAGTTAGCTAAATTATGATATATTCCAGGAACTTTAAATGTTCCAATATTAGAAACTATCAAACTACTATAATAGATATTTTCATCAGCTATAGAACCTGGTAAACCAAATACTCTATCTACCCATTTTAATATTCCAACTAAAAATGATCTTATTGGTCTCCATATATGTCCTATTTTATCTACTACATTGTTAGCTCCATCAGTATTAGCTGTAGAATTTTTATCTCTCATTTTATCTATTCTAGCTTTTAAATTTTTAGATACATCCATTATAGTATCATCTTTTCCAATGGATAGACATGTCATAAATTCTTCACTAGCATCATTAAATTCAGCCTTAGCTACAAATGCAATTGACACATCATCATGTTCAAATAGAGTTCTATTTTGAACAAATCTATTTAATTTTGGATATTGATATACTAATTTTCCCATCAAATGAACAAATCCATGAAAGAATGTTACATCTTTATTTTTCTCTTTTAACTTTTTTATGTACTTTACGAATTCAGTTACATCTATATCAGAACTCATAAACACTTCTGCTTCACATCTATTTGGTTTTAAATCAAACATAATGTTTTGCATTCCGGTTACATCTTTAACCTTATGACCTTTTCTTGCCACAACTACACTTCCTCTCTCATTACTTGCCAGTATTATATAGTCTTCATAATACAGAGCTTATAAAAATATTTTACCATATAATAATTAAGTTTTCATCTAAAAACATATATAAATTTTAAAAAAGACTAATTTATATAATTTAGTCTTGTTTTTTTCTTATAAGCATTTTCATTCCCTTTTTGTGTTTATCTTGAGGTTCGTATATATCAAAGCCGTATTCCTCTAATGCCCCTTCATTTGTCTTAGCAGCGAATGCTACTCTATAAGCATAGTCTTTTACAGGGAATTTTAATTCTATTCCAACTTCTTTCATTGTATCAATGACATGTACACCCATACATTCTAAAAGCCTTGTTGAAACATAATCTGACAAATTGGGATTTTCTTTATAGAATTCACAAATAGCATAGTCATTTTCTTTTATAGCAATTGGTTGCCAATTTCTGATGTTTGTAATTTGACCTTCGGGCAAATCTGGTCTATTTGCTCTTCTTTTATCAAAATATTCTTTTAAATTAAATTTAGTAACAACTGCATAAACATTACTAGTATCAAATATTTGATCATACATACTAGGAATATCAGGAGGACATGTGGGCAATTTACCATAATTAGGGCATCCATCTTTATGTCCTGGATATGGTCGTATACACATGCTTCTTGGAGAGGCACATATATTTCGTTCTGGACAAACATGGCAATCACTTTGAACACCATTTTCAATTATACATTTTGGATATATAACAATTGGATTAACCTTGTATATTTCTTTTTTCATAACGTTCACCTTTCAATATGGTTAAATATTATAACATAAAAAACTAGATAACTCTAGTTTTTCTTGCTTTAATTAAAATAGTCATATTTGGATATTGATAAGGTTTACCTTCTTCATCAACTATACTTAATTTTTTTGATAAATACTTTTCATATTCTTCTTTTGATTCAATAACCGTTTCTAATTGAAATTTTGCTTTCTTTAATAAAGATATCCATTCTTTTTTAGTTAATATTCCAAATCTTTCATTTATTTCACGAGGATAACTTTCAGGGCCCCATGTATATGTACATAGAAATTCTTTTAGGAATCCTTCTGATACCAAATACCTATTATCACCTATTTTTTGTATTTTAGTATCAATATATCACTAAACATATGATTAATAATAAAATTGTACTTAAATATTTTCTCATACTAGTACTCCCTATTATCATATTTAGTATACAAAATTTTAATAAAAAAAGAAGAGTTAGTCTTCCTTATTATTTATCTCTTAAAATTGCATTATATTTTGTAACTCCTTAAGATATTATTTTATCAAATTCTTTTTTAAGCAGTATGGTACAACTTCATTTTTTAATGTATTTGATAATATATCAGTGCCATCACTTGATTCGTACCATTTAAAGTTTTCTATTTCATATGATGTATTTAATTTTCCTTCCAACAAACCATTATATTTAAAGACATAAAAATGAATAGGTGTTTTCCCATCACTGGTAGCTATTTCATCAAATTCCATAACCAACTCAATTAAATTAGAATCAAATATAGCTTCATCACCTAATTCTTCATGACATTCTCTTATTGCTGCTTCAAGTGGTGTTTCACCTTCTTCAACTCTACCACCAATCATTTGATATGTTTGCCTTTTTCTTGGCTTATCTATTAATAATTTTTTATTTTTAAAAAACATTGTTCCAACGACATTCATATTAAACACCTCTTCTAAAAATTATATCATATAAAAGACTAGATTACTCTAGTCTTAATAATTAATTCTTCTTTGCTTTGATTGCAGCTTGTTCAACTATTTAACAAACGCAGTCATTGGTCCTCGTTCATTTTCATATTCATCTACTATTCTATAACCATCTTTTAGAATATTTCGTATTGAATAAATATTATCAGAATGGACTTTTGTAAACATATGCACTTTACCAATACTTTTTACATAATCATTTAAAACTCCAAGCATGGCAGTTTGTAATCCATTACCAACATATTCTTTTCTAACCATTATTGGGCCAAGACTGCCAGTAATTGATTCATCATATTCTATATTGTGCTTTTTTAATGATTTATTAGATGCTGGAATGTAGAATACAGAACACACAGGAATATCTTTATCATAATACATCCAAATTTTTCCACCAATACTAAGTATTTCTTTTATTTCTTCCAATGTAAAAGTGCCTAGCCATTCTGGATGTTCCATATTATCTCTGACATAATTATATAAATACAAATATTCATCAAGATTAACATTATTACTAACTTCTTTTAAATCAGTTAGTTTCATAAAAGTATCATCTCCTTATTGAATTATATCATAAAAAAGACTAGGTTACACTAGTCTTAATAATTAATTCTTCTTTGCTTTGATTGCAGCTTGTACAACTGCTCCATTCGGGACGATGAAATTTATACCTTTTTTAATACTTTTTTGTGCTTTAAGCATCCCTTCTATTACAGTTGTATATACTTTAATTTATTTGGTACTAATATAACTAAAATGATTATTAAACCTATCTTGAACTTCTTCTTATATTATCTTCTTCATTATCATTAATATTTCTATATATCATTGCTTCTTTTGGAAAATCATCAACTATTTGATTCAACTGTTTTATTTGATTAGCAATTGCTTCCATAAATTTTTTGATTGTATTAACGATACTATCAGCGGTTTCTCTAGTAATATTATATTTAACTAATTCTTCATCACTAAAATATACTTTTCTTAGATGCCACACATAAAAAATTTCACCTAAAGATAAACCTTGATCTTTTAATTTTACAACACCAGGATTATTTCTTAATGAAGCAATTATTTTTGGATTATCCATATCTACTTTTTGTTCATAATCATATTTCAAAAAAGGTATACATGAACTCATCTTATCCAACATATATACTATTTTTGCTTCAATGTCTTTTTTTTCTTCATAATCTTCAAGTGAATTTTCAATATTCATGATATTACTATATTTATTTATTAAATAATTCATAGCAACTTTATTTACTCGCTCTTTTTCTTCGCTTGATACACCCTCAAAGCCTGTTATATCACCAGTGATTACTTCCTCATTATCATGAAAAAGAGCATAATCTATCATTTTAGAAACATCAATATTACTAGGTAAAGATGGTTTTATTAATTTAATCATAACTATTAAATCTAACATATGATCTTTTACATCTTCGGTTCTAGCTCTATCTACTTTCCATTGAACAGGTCCGCTTCTTTTTAAATCGCCTAACATATCATATGTTAAGAAATATCTTGCTTCTTTTTCCACTATATCGCCTCAAATTCACTGAATATTTTATCATTAATTATTAATTATGTCAAAAAAAGACTAGATTTCTCTAGTCTTTATTTTATTATTTACCTTGTTTTTTTTGATTGCAGCTTGCACTATAGGCAAGTTTGGGGTGATTAAGATTAAATGACTTATATATCTTCTTTCTTTATTCCTCTAGAAGCAAAAGAATTATATATCTTTTCCATATCACGATACATACCACTTCTTAATTCTTCAGAATAAGAATTTAATTCAATATTATCTTCACTATTATTAATTTCTCGTTCTATATCATATGGAATACTAACTAATTCAAATGAAAATGTTTCATCAATATTTCTAGAATCTAAGTTACCTAATAATACTAAGTAATTTGCAACCGTAGTATTTTTTACATTTCCATCTTTTGATGGATTTCTAAATACATCTATAGCATTCCCAACTGATCCTGTATTAATAATATATCTATTATACATTTTTTGAACATATGGAGTATGAATATGTCCATATATTAAGACATCGGCTTTTTCATCACTGATAGTATTACTACTAGGTAAGACCAAATCATATATATTATTTATTGAATCAATATTTCCAGCGAACTTATCAATTCTTTCTGGATGAGCATGTACTAATCTAATAAGTCTTCCACTCATATAGAATTCATAACAAAAAGGTAAATTAACTAAGTAACTAATAGATTCATCATCTAACTTACTTTTATTCCATTTTATTCTCTCTATTTCTTGAGCAGTTTTATTTGATAAATCTATATTACTTGTAAAATATTCATCACAATTTCCTTTTAACACTACTTCACATTTTTCTCTTATTAAATCTATACACTCTTTTGGATGACTACCCTTTGCAATAATATCTCCTAAGCAAAATATTTTATTAATATTTTTACTTTCCATATCTTTAAAAACTGATTTTAAAGCCTCTAAATTACCATGTATATCAGATATAATAGCTATTTTCATAATATCACCTACATAAATTATACCATAAAAAAGACTAGTTTTACCTAGTCTTTTAATCATTTCATATTAGTTCTTTTTTGCTTTAATTGCAGCTTGTACAACTGCTCCATTCGGGATGGTGAAATTTATACTGTTTTTAGTACTTTTTTATACTTTAAGCATCCCTTCTATTACAGTAGTATATACTAAACAATTCTTTGGTATTAATAAGACTGATGATAATTAATCAGATAATACTTCATTTAATATTTCATATTCACGTACATGTGGAATAATTACTTTATCTTCAATAAACTTATTTAATTCTTCTTTAGTACACCATTTAGCTTCACTTACTTCTTCCACTTGTAATGTTATATCATTTATATCAATATCTGCATAAACTATGAATATTGAAACATATTCATTACTTATTACCCCATTATTAACAAGTTTTTCTGTAATTCTATCAACTTTTTCTATTTTTAGTTCTTCTGGATTTAATCCAAGTTCTTCTCTTAATTCTCTTTTAGCACTAGTAATATCATCTTCACCTGCAGAAATATGTCCACCTACTGCAATATCCCAAGTATTAGGATATAGTTTCTTTTCTGCACATCTTTTTTGAAGTAAAGTTTTACTTTTATCATTATTTACTATTAATACATGAATAGAGCCATGCCATATTCCTTTACTATGTGCTTCATTTTTTGATATTACTTCACCAGTTTTTTCTCCTGTATATTCATCTAAAACATCTATCATTTCATCCATATCATTTACACCTCTAAAATTATTATATCATAAAAAAGACTAGTTTTACCTAGTCTCTTATACTTTTATAATTAATTGTTTTTTGCTTTAATTGCGGCTTGTACTATAGGCAAGTTCGGGGCGATTAAGACTAAAATGACTTATTAATACATTATTATAAATGTCTAAATTCTCCAAAGTTATATGTCTTCCCAGTAGCATTTGTTATATTATAAATGTTACCAGTCTTTGTATCTATAGCTTTATTATTGTTCATAGTTATAGAATGTTCTTCAAGTTCAATAACATCAAGGGAAGAATCTAATGTTTTTTTACCATTTTCATCTTTTTTATACATTGCATCAGTTGGTGTTAAGTAAGATATATTCCCATCCTTTATAGAATTGAAAATAATATCTCCACTGTGATTTTTATATTTTTCTATATCAGGTCCAGATAATGTTGTATCATGGACTACATCAGCTATAAATTCACCTAGTAACTTTCCATTATCAGTAGTTATCAAAAGACTTGCTTGAGGTTTATCTACAATTCCAGCTGGTAAAGAAATAGCAACATAATCTTTATCTGTACCTTTATGAATTGAAGAAGTCATATCCCATTCAAAAAATTCATAATTAACTCCAGCATCTTCTTCCTCATCAAATTCTTTTAACATTGTTATACCATATCCTTCAAGATGATAAATAGCATCTCTTACACAATTAAGTCCAAGAGTATCATTTCCTACA
>JAFRQT010000041.1 GCA_017428485.1 Bacilli bacterium
AAAAATAAATGCAAAAATTTTTATTGAAAAAAATTATTAAATTTTTATAGATATATAATCTTTATTTATTAAAACCACTATAAAAAAAATGACAGAAGAAAAAAAAGGAGACATACTGAATATCAATAAAAATGGAAATGAAAATGAACTAAATTCAGAAAGGAAAGGTAATAAAATTATTTTTAATTGAATTATATTAAAAAATTTAAAAAATAGGAATCGAAGAATCCCAAAGAGAAGGTCAAAGTTCCGCCGAAGCCAATACAGAAAACCAAACTGCAACAGTAATCCAATCCATATCTGAGCAAGTTCCACAACATAAAGATTCCCTTTTCAAAACAGTTTCTAATGTAATGTTTTTAGGGTTAGGAACATCGGCATTAGCTATTGTTAAAATCCCATATCACATAAGTATTATTATGACTCCTATATGTATTATACTTGGGGGTATTGCAAATATTTGGAGTTATCATATACTTGGGGATTTATATGAAAAATATAAAATAAATAATTATGAACATTTATGTGAAAAAGTATGCGGGAGAAAAATGACAATTTTTCTTGTTATAACTTTAAATATATATACTGTTGGATTATTGCTTATTCATCAAGTTTTAATATATAGATTACTTGGAGGAATAATAAATGTTATAGGAGGATATGATTATCCTTCAATGTTAACTTTTCTATCAGATACATATTGGAATGAAATATGGGTTAAGGTCGTAGTAAATTTTGGAATTGGAATTTTAATCATTTTTCCGCTTTGTCTTGTGACAGATATGAAAAAATTAAATATTTCTTCAACAATAGGGGTTTTCACTACATTATTTATATTATTAGTAGTCCTTGTCCAATTTCCTTTTTATTTCATTGAATATTTGAATAATGAATATAAATCTGATGATGAATCAACTCATGTAAATATTTACCATGTTGAAAGAGGATTTACAAAGCAAATACAATTTTTACAAGCTTTTGCCCTTTTCTTCTTTTGCTTCACAGGGCATAATGGATTATTACCAGCAATTGAACATATGCAAGACCCAACTCCTGCAAGAAGAGCAAAATTATATAATATTGCTATCTGTATGGATATGATCATTTATTTTGTCATTGCTTTATGTGGATATTTAAGTGTTCCACATGATGTAGTCGATATAGTTTTTGAAAGAAAAAGAATTTGGCCACATGATATTGTTATGACTATTGCAAGAATCTTATTAATTCCAATGGCCATAAGTAAGATACAAGTAAATCATAATATTTGGAGAATTAGTTTTGTTTCTTTTCTAGGAGGAGATCATAAACAAGTTTCATTAAGATATAATATGATTTTCACTGGTATTACTTTATTTTTTACCACTTTATTATCTAGTGTTTATCAAAATATTGTTGGATATATTTCCTTGATTGGATGCTTTTGTGTTGTTTTCCCCGCTTTCCTTATTCCTCCTATTATGTATATGTATGAATGTGGATTACCTAAAACTCATTGGAAAGTTGTATCTCAAATTATTCTTGGAGCAGTTTTATGCATCATCGGGTATATTTCAGGTATTTTGGGATTAATTGATATTATTAAAGGTGATAAATAACACTTGATATATTAAATAGTTCTTTCACTTAAAATTATAATTATTGTTTTTTATTATTATTAAGAAGATATTTTTTTAATCATTAAAATTGTGATAGAAATTAATCAGAAAAAATATAAAAATA
>JAFRQT010000042.1 GCA_017428485.1 Bacilli bacterium
GATAAATTATCTATTTTTACTAAAAAAATGAAAGGACATTGTCTTTTTTTATTTTATTTTGCCCTTATTTTTATAATTTTTATATCTTTAATTAAAAATATTATACATGATAAAAAAAAACCTTTTACAGCAGAAGCTATGCATTTATTAAATAGATTATCATCTTTTGTTCCTTCCCCAGATAATAAATATATAGTTTTTGTAAATCGTTTATGGGATAAAAAATCAGGAAAATATTATACAAATTTACAATATTTAGAAGCTCCTTACTGGAACGCAAATAAAGAAAAAAATTCTGTCCTCCCTTTAAATGTAACAATACCTGAATTAGGCCTAGTTGATTCGGATCCAATTTTTTCATCTGAATTTCCAGATTACTTATTATTCCTTAGAACAAAAGATGGAGCATCTAATATTTATTATATTGATTTTCCACCTAAAGAAAGTTCAGAGCCCAAACAATTAACTTCTTATGAAATTAATATTGCTAATCTCAAATTACTTAAAAATACTTTAGTTTTTTCAGCAGAAGTCTATTTTGACTGCCAGGATTTTGAATGTACTAAAAAAAGAAATGACGAAGTTAATGCAAGAGGACCTAATACTTATTCAATATATAATAAATTGATGATGAGACATTGGGACTTTTGGTATACAGAAGGAAAAGATTCACATCCATTTTATCAAAAAATAATAAAAGGAGAAAATGGGCTTCAATTAGAAGGCACTCCTATAGATTTAATGAAATCTCAAGAATACTGTTCACCACCTTTAGAAAATGGAGCAGAACAATTTGATATTAGTCCAGATGGTAATCTAGTGGCTTTCTCTGCTCATTCTAAAGATAAAACAATGTCATATAATACAAAATGGGATATATATATTTATAATCTATCTAATGGAGAAAGAAAAATAATAACAAACAATGAACAAGGAAGATGTCAAAATCCTGCTTTTAAGCCTAATGACTCTGGTAATAAATTGGCTTATCTTTGTATGGATCATTATGGATTAGAAAGTGATCAATTGAGATTAAGAATATATAATCCATCTAGTGATGAAGTCGAAGATAAAGAATATTCTGAAACATGGCAAATGACAAATTCTTTTATTTGGGAACCTTATGGAGAAAAAAAATTTATATTAAACACCGTTCTTGAAGGAAGAAGTGTATTATTTTCTTTTGATTTTAATGGAAATAAATATATTAATATGACTTCAGATGATAATGCTTATGGATTACCTATATTATTTGATAATAATGGAGATTCAATGCTAATAGATTATAGTTCTTTTACCCATGCTACATTATTAGGCCGATTAGATAAAGATGAAGATTCAGGATTATTCAGATCAAGAAAATATTATGATGCAAATGAAGAAGAAATGGAAAAATATGAAATGATAGAGCCAGAATGGTTTACATTTATAGGAGCAAATAATGATCGTATTCAAGGATGGATTATGAAACCAACTAATTATATTAAAGGTAGAAAATATCCATTAGCTTATTTAATTCACGGCGGACCAGAAGGCTCTTGGGAACCAGCTTGGAGTTATAGATGGAATCCTAATTTATGGGCTAATCATGGTTATGCTGTAGTAATGATTAATCCTCATGGTTCATCAGGCATGGGGATTAATTTCCAGAATTCAGTCAGATATAATTGGGGTGGATGGCCATATGAAGATATAATGTTAGGTTTGGATTATATAACCCTAAATTATGATTTCATTGATAAAGATAGAGTTGGTGGATGCGGTGCTAGTTATGGAGGATTTATGATTAATTGGATACAAGGACATAATGATGATAAAAAATTTAAATGCTTAGTAACTCATGATGGCGTTTTTAGTACAATTACAATGTTTTATGCTACAGAAGAGATGTGGTTCCCAATGAGTGAATATTGTCCTCATGATCAATGGGGATGCAAACCATATAATGAGAATGAAAGAAAAGGATATGAAGATTATAATCCTGAATATTATGCTCAAAATTGGAATACACCTCATTTAATAATTCATGGAAGTAAAGATTATAGAATTCCTATTACTGAAGGTATTTCAGCCTTTACAACTTTACAAATTAGAGGTATTCCTTCAAGATTTTTACATTTTCCAGATGAAAATCATTGGGTTTTAAAACCAAGTAATTCTATTAAATGGTATGAAGAAGTTCTTGGATGGTTAGATAAATATCTTGATAATGAATAAAAAATAATTATTAAATTAGTTAAA
>JAFRQT010000043.1 GCA_017428485.1 Bacilli bacterium
GTTATTAATTTTATTCCTTTTTCTGCACACTTAGTTCTCTTTTTACTATCTCTTAATATCGATTTTTTATGTAGAAACCAGTTCCCTGGTTCAATTGCTATATTAAACTTTGGAATTAATATATCCAATTCCATACCAATTGTTTTTCTGTCTCTAGAAATAACATCTTTTTCAGATAATTTCTTTATGTATGATAATCTTATAAATTGTTCCATAAAACTTGTTCCTGACTTAGAACATCTAGGACATCCATGTCCTTGTAATAATGAGTACGCTTTTGCTTCCCAATGATTATTACATCTTTTACATCTACACTTAATAATACTTTTGTTGTTATCGTAATGTGATTCAACAATAATATCACTATCAACTTTTTTTAATTCATTCACAAAATCATTATGGCTCTTTTTAGCTGTTAAACCCTTATTGTTTTCAATACCCCTGATTGTTCTACATTTTGGACACGCTCTACCAGATAACAATGAATACGCTTTTGCTTCCCATTCATATCCGCATCTTTTACATCTAGCTTTTATATAATTTGTTGCACCAGTATATTTACCAATAATATTGATTTTATCATTTTTATCCTGAATTTCACTTATAAATTGTTCATGAGTTTTGGTCAAAATTATCACCTCACTTATATAAATATTATATCACGAAAAAAGCAGAATTTTTTTCTGCTTGATCTTTAATAATTTATTAAATAATTAGTCTTTTTTTACTGTACCATATTCTAACGGTTTAATTTGTAGTGGATATGTTTCTAATACTTCTGAATATTTAATCCATATTTCTTCTCCTACAGTAAAATGCATATCAGCCGATCCATCCATTTCACAAAAACTAATTGAATATGGAGTTTTCTTATCATCACTAGTCATATAAGCCATTATGCTACAATTATTTACCTCTGTTATTATAAAATTAGTTTTTAATGCTTTCATTACCGGTTTAGAAGTTGTAGCAGTATTATTATTGTTGTTACAATTAGAACATTTACAATCACTTTTCTTTGTAATAAATAATACAGCAAATATAACAGTAGTAATAATTAATACACATATTATTATTCTATAAGTTTTATTGTCCATATATAATCCTTTCTAGCACTAGAATAAAAAGTTTTTCTAAAATTGTAAATATTAAATGATATTTTTTACACAGTCATTACATTTTAAAATACGTGGCACGTTTTGTTACGAAGTAATGAAAGTGGCGATAGTATTTTTTCTTTTTTATGAAACGCAATGTTGAAATAAAAAAGGCACCTTTACTACTTACGTTAGTTTGTAGTATTGGTGCTTGAATGGGATTCCAAAGGGTTTATCCTTGGCACACATTGTTATTGGCTCTGCCAATATCATAGTGTGTTACTATCTTGTCAGAAAGATAGTCTAAAGTCCAAGACTGTCGTCTTTGTCCTTATTCTTCTTTTTACCACTTATAAACTCTGAAAATTCATCATTAAATTCATCTTCTTTATGTCTAGGTATTAATCCATCAGCTACTAAATGATATACAAAATTAGCCATTCTATTAATAACATTTTTTAATGTATCAATTGTATTAGATAAGTGAAATGATTTATATCTAAGGTTTGCATTTTCAATTTTTAAACTTTGATTTTGATCTTCTAATTTCATATTTTCTTTATGCATTCTAGAATAGTCATTTGTAATTTCTTTTAGATTTTTATATGCATTATCTAATTTAGGTTTTAAATCTTTAACTTTCTTTGCTTCTTCTACAACTTTATTCATACTATCAAAAGTATCTTTCTTAACTGATTCTTTATCAAACATAATAGATTTATTTGTTTTCATTTTATCTTCTAATTCATTTATTGATTGAGATAATTTATCATCTTTTATATCTAATTCAGTTGTTAATGATTTAGTAAGTTTCTTAAATTCTTTCATATTAATATGTTCTTTATCACTATGTTTAATTCCTCTTTCTAAAGCAAATCCACACATATTTAAGTAATCACAATATTCATCTTGTAACTCACTCAAGTGTTCTTTATCATGTATAAATTGTTTTTTAGAAATTGTATATCTTTCTGTATTAGTTCTTTTATCTAACTTCTTTACTAGAGGTACTACTACACAATGTATATGAGGTGTTTTTTCATCCATATGTAATGTTGCATGTAATATTTGATTATCTTCATAACCTAGTCCAAAATGAACAAATTCCATGCATCTATCAGCCCAATTTTTTATCTCATCTTTACTCATATCATTAAAGAATGTGTGTGTTGCAGTGAATACAAGTTCATCTGCAACAACACTTTTTGATTTATCTACCATTTGTTTAAAAGTTCTTTTTCTGTCTTCTCTTTCTGTTTTCATTCTTTCTTCATGTTCTAATTTATATTCTTTAGTTATTTCATAAAAACCTTTAACATACTTCATATTAAGTGGAACAAGTTCTACATTATCTTTAGTTTTAGATAAGTCTATATCAGGATTAGATTGATATGCTTTCTTTTCTCTTTTATTATGTGATCCTATTTGTGCTAAATCATTTAAAGTATAAATCGGTTCACTTCTAAATATTGCATAATTCATACTAATTTACCTTCTTGTATTTGAAATTTAATTACACTTTCAATAACATTAGATTTATTAGTTTCATCAAATAACTCTACAGCACTCTTTCTATTATCCTCTAAACTTGTGATGTAATAGTTTTCAGTTGTTTCTACATTCCTATGTCCTAATAAATTTGCTACATCATTAATCTTTGTTCCATTATTTAATACTTTAGTTGCATATGTTCCTCTTAAATCGTAGAATCTACATTTTTCTATTCCTAATTCACTATGAATTATTTTAAATGGATATTTAGGAACATCAGTTCCAGAAAATGTTCCATCATCATTAGTAAATACTAAATTTAATACTTCTTCATTTTCTTTGTTAATAACTATTCTTTTATCAACAACTTTTCCATTTTCATTTTTAACTATTTCTAAATGATAATATTTATAATCTTTACCAAATACTTCTTTAAGATAATCTTGTCTTTCTTTATAATTCTTTAGGGCTGTTATTAATGTATTTCCAATATATATTTGTCTAGTTCCTGATATAGTTTTAGTTGTACCTAAATACCATCTTCCTAAACTATCTTTAGGTTTATCATATAAATTGTTTTGAACATTAATGATTCCATTTTCTAAATCTATATCTTCCCAAGTAAGTGCAAATACTTCTCCAGTTCTCATACCTGTATAACAAGATGTTAAGAACGATGCTACAAAAGTAGCATTGTCCTTAAATCTATCAATTATTTTATCTATTTCTTCATTTGTATAATAATGTCTTTTATTATTAAGTTCTTCTTCTATTTTAGGTAATCTTAATGTAAGAGCTGGATTATATTTAATAAATCCATATAGATTACATGCATCTCTAAATGATCCTTTAATAACTTTTAATATATTCTTATAATAAGTTTTAGAATGATTATACTCATTAACTAAATCAGTTATAAATGAATTTAAGGCAACACTTGTTATTGTTGATAACTTATATTTTCCTATACTCTTTTTTAGATACTTATTTATTATTATTTTATATGTTTGAATAGTATTATATTTTA
>JAFRQT010000044.1 GCA_017428485.1 Bacilli bacterium
ATGGAAGATAAGGACATATAAAATTACTTATAATTTAAATGGAGGAAGTAGTGGTCAAACAGGAAGTTTAAGTGTAACTTATAATGGAACATTACCAACAATAAGTAAGAGTAGACCAACAAGAAGTGGGTATACATTTAAAGGTTGGTATGATAATACTGATTATACAAAAGGAAAACAATACTATAATGAAAATAATGTAGCAGTAAGAAATTATGATAAGACTTCAAATTTAACTCTATATGCTGGATGGAGTAAAGTAGTAGTAGTACAAACATATCAAGTAACATTTAATATAAATGGAGGGGTCGGAACAACACCCGGAAGAGTAAATGCAGTACTTGGAAGTGCAATGCCAAGTATAATAGCAAATGTACCAACAAGAAGTGGATATACATTTATGGGCTGGTATGATAATGCTAACTATACAAAGGGTACTCAATATTATACAAACAAAAATGCATCTGCAAGATTATATGATAAATTAAATGGGATAACATTATATGCAGGATGGAAAGAGAATATATATACAATAAGTTTTAATGCAAATAATGGAAGTGGAGGACAAAGTGCAAGTATAAAAGTAAAGCCGAATGAAACACTACCTAGCATAAGTAAAACGAAACCAACAAGAAGTGGATATACATTTATGGGCTGGTATGATAATAAAGATTATACAAAAGCTACTCAATATTATAAAGCAGATTGTACACCAACAAAGACATACCAAGTAAATAAAAACTTATCATTATATGCTGGATGGAAAGAAAGTTCTTATGCAAGTGTTAATTATAGTAATTTTAAGTGGACATACTATAAAAAAAGAACTGGCCCTGCTGCTAGTTACAATTCTAATATTAATTCTTATGCTATATGGGCTCCAGAAAATATAAATGATTTAAATGGAGTTTCATTACCACTCATTGTTTGGTTACATGGTAGTGAAGAGACCATGGATAAAGCTAACGAAAGAGCATTCTTAAAAAGTGGATTGTTGAAAGTAATGACTGACTGGAATACATATAACTTAGATCCAGTTCCTGCGATTATAGTTGCACCACAATCTACTGGATGGTGGGCTACAGGGACAGCTAATAGTGATTCAATAAGAGCATTAATTAGATATGCAACTGATTATTATAAAATAGATACTAATAAAATAGTATTTATGGGGCATTCTATGGGTGGCTATGGTGTTGTTGAAGTATCTTGGGGTATGAAAGATATTCAATTCTATAGCATAGTAATAATGAGTGCTAGAAAATCAAATTATATGGGTAAAGATGGACAAGAGTTTTATTCTAAGCAAAAATTAAGAGGATATGGTGAAAGTCAAGATATGGGTGCTTTCCTTTCATGGGCTAATCAGTCTAATAATTATACTTATTATAAAGGCGTAGATCATGGTAAGATACCTCAAAAAGCTATGACAGATGATACTAATGGAGATAAAGTATCTGATTTAATGACTTGGTTATTCGGAGAAGATGCAAAAATAAAATAATGTCATTTTATGACATTATTTTTATTTTAGGTGTGTTAAATTATATTTGGTGATATAATGTTAAGGGTAAAAGTAATAGATGAAAATCATGAAAAGGATTTAGAGAGGAATATAAATAATTTCTTAATGAATGAGAATTATGATATAATAGATATACAGTTTAGAACTGCTGTATCAATATTTAGTGAAGAGCAAATTTATTGTTTTTCTGCGATGATACTATATAAAGATAAGGAGTAGTATGAAAAAAAATACATTCGTTGAAGGAACTATATTTGCATCATTGGCATTTTTAATTATTAAAATACTTGGTGCTGTATATGTTATACCTTTTTATGCAATTGTTGGAACTTTAGGTGGAGCTTTATACTCTTATGCATATACAGTTTATAGTTTAATAGTAAACGTATGTACTATAGGTATACCTAATGCTATTAGTAAAATAGTTAGTGAATATAACACTTTAGAGATGTATGAAGCTAAAGAAAGAACACTAAAAATAGGAAATAAAATAATTTTTGTAATGTCTACTATTTTATTCTTGATAATGTTTATTTTTGCAAAACAAATTGCTTTTATATTTATAGGTGATTTAGATTCATCTGGTAATTCTATAGAGGATGTTGTTTTAGTTATAAGAGCAATATCATTTTGTATATTAATTATTCCATATTTAGCTATAAAAAAAGGATATTTACAAGGTCAAAAGTATGTTACAGCTAGTTCAAACAGTGAAGTTATAGAGCAAGTCGTAAGAGTAGCAATAATTATTATTGGATCATATTTAGCTATAAATGTATTTAAGTTAAAAACAAGTATGGGTGTTGCCGTAGCGGTATTTGGAGCTTTTGTAGCAGGACTTGTTGCATTTATATATTTACAAATCAAAATTAAAAGAAATAAAGAAAACTTTAATTTACCTAAAGAAGGGGTAAAAGATAAAGTTGAAAATAAAACAATATTTAAAAAGATAGTAGCATTTAGTATTCCTCTTATGATTATATCTATTAGTACTGATGTGTATTGTATGACAGATTTGTCTCTTGTTATAAGAGGCCTTACTTATTTAGGATATAATGCCGCGACTGCTGAAACTATTGCAAGTATTATATCTACTTGGGCAATGAAAATATGCTTAATAGTAAATGCAATTACTTTAGGACTTAGTATAAATATTATTCCTCATATGGTGTCTAATTATATTAAAAAAGATTATAAAGCAATCAACAATCAATTTATTAGATCAATAGGTATTGCCTTAGCAGTAGGACTTCCAATGACTGTTGGAATTAGTATATTGTCACATGAATTATACACAGTATTCTATGGAGCAAGTGAATATGGTGGTATTATCTTAAGATTATTACCATTTGCAATATTCATCAGTAATACTAACTTAGTTATAAATAGTGTACTTCAAAGTTTAAGTAAATATAAAGTTATATATTTGAGTACTATTAGCGGACTTGCTGTTAATGCAATATTAGATATACCTTTAATGATACTTTGTAGTAAGATAGGAATTTATACATATTATGGAGCTATTTTTGCAACATTAATTGGTTCTTCATTATCTGTATTTATATCATTAAGAGCATTAAAGAAAACAATGAACTTTGAATATAAAGGAATACTTAAAATAATATTAAAACAATTATTACCATTAACATCTATGATAATTACTGTGTTAACTATTCAATACTTTATAAAAGATTTATTTATAGGTGGAAGACTTATATCATTAATACCTTGCTTGATTTGCGCTATAGTCGGAGCAATAGTGTATGGAATCATAAGTTATAAGACTGGTTTATTGCATGAGGTGTTTGGAGAAGAGTATTTAAATTCAATATTAAGAAAGTTAAAATTAAAAAAGATTTAATTTATTAAATCTTTTTTATTTAAAATAAGCAATTGTAACTCCAATTATTAGAGATATACTTATTACCATACATAGTATAAAGAATAATAATGGTTTATTAACATAAGCAGCTGCTGATTTCTTTTTTAATTTTGGTCCTTTTTCTTGAAGTTCACTATTAATTTTTTGAAGTTCATCAACTCCAACTTCTTCAGCAATTCTTTCGGCTTCTTTTTCTTCGCCTTGTTGTTTTGCTTCTTCTATTAAAGCTGCTTTTAAATCACGTAATTCTTCTAATGAAAGTTTATTATTTTCAGCATTTTCCATTATAGAATCTATTTGTTCTTGATCAAGAGGATTTTCTTTTACAAGACTTGCATCTGATACTGGATTAATATCTTCTGGACCCAATGCTGTAGTTTCTTCTTCTTGTTTACCACTAACAGTTGCTTCAATTCCTTCACCTTTGGTATGTGCTTCAACTACTTCTTTTGTTTCAGGAAGAACAAATGTATCAGCATCTTCATTAAATACTACTTTTCCATCATTTATTTTTTCTTTAAATTTACCACTCTGATTAACAAATTCAGTTTGCTTTACTTTATCTGGATTAATTTTTCTTTCATCTAGTTCATCATCTAAAGGCATTTCTCCAAATTTTTGTTTTAATTCTTCAAATACTTTTTTAGAATCTATTGATTCACCTTTTTTAGTTTTAGCAAATTCACGTCTATATATATCAGATAATGCATAGTTATCATCAACATTTAATATATGAGTAACATTATATTCATCTGTATATTTAACTTTTCTTTTACCATTTGTATATATTATTTGAAGAACTCCGTCTATAGCAAATTCTTTATTCATTTGTTCTAATTCTTCTTGACTACCAATCTCTTGTTTTTTTAGTTCTTCTTCTTTTTTCTTTTGTTCTTCTAAATCTTCAGGAGCTATTCCTTTTGATTTGGTTATTTCTACAGCATTATTGATATATTCATCAATTGCATAATTGTCATTTAATTCAGTTATTTCATCTAAATCTGCTGCTTCTAAAATCTCTATTGCATTACTTGTAAATGTCATATAGTCTAATTTGTTATTTAGAACTCTATATATTTCTAGAACCATTGCTAAATCTTCTTTATTATCTGGATCTATTTTAAAATCTACATCATTTGCTTTAGCTATTTCTAAAGCATAGAATTCTATAAGACCGTTTTCTAAATGTTCACCATAAATAACATCTTTATAATTACCTTTTGATACCTCCACATTTAATTCACAAACAACGCTTATAATATCATATAGCATATTACGTATGATATCGCATTTAGCATCATTCTCAGTTAATTTTTCATCATTATAATCTATATTTGAATAGTCATTATTTGTTAATAAAACGACAGAACTTTCTGGTAAGAATTTTTGAAATCTAAAAATAATATATTTCTTGATGACTGTTTCAAATTCCTTTAGTCTTTCCTTAGATATCATACCCATGCCTCCATATTCTTTCATTATAAGTATATAATAATTTTCACACTTTTACAACTTTTATTTTATCAACTCATATGTTATAATATATTTACATTATTAGTGGAGGTGAAATCTATAATGAAAGTAATATTCATAAAAGATGTAAGGGGCCAAGGTAAAAAAGATGATATTAAGGAAGTAAAAGATGGTTATGCTAAATACTTGATATCTTCAGGATCAGCTGTACCATATACTTCCACAAGTATGAATGTACTAAATAAGCAGATTGATAAAAGACGTGAAGAAGAAGCAAAATTAATTGCTGAATGTAATAAAATAAAAGATAAACTTAAAGGGAAAAAGATAACTTTTAAAGTAAAAACTGGAAAAGATGACAAAGTATTTGGAAGTATTAGTACTAAACAAATTAGTGAGGAACTTTCAAAACTAGGATTTGATATAGACAAGAAGAAAATATCTAGTGATGTTGAAATTAATTCACTAGGAACTCATGAAGTAACAATAACACTTCATAAAGAAGTAATATTTAAAATTGATGTAATATTAACAAAATAATAAGGAGTACTGATGGCAAGAAAAGAACCTCAAAATTTAGATGCTGAAATATCAGTATTAGGATGTGGATTTTTAGAAAAAAATGCACTTGATAAAATCATGGATGAAGTAAGCGATGATATGTTTTATAGTGAAGCAAACAGATTAATCTATAAAACAATGAAAGATCTACATATTAATAATATTCCAGTTGATGCACAAACTGTATGTAATGAACTAGATAAAAGCAAATCATTATCTAAAGTAGGTGGAGTAGAATATATTACTGAAATAATTAATTCTGTGCCATCAACTGCTAATTTAAGTTACTATATTAATATTATTTTTGAAAAAGCTGTTTTACGTAATTTAATAGCCAAAAGTACTAAAATACAAGAAGATTGTTATGAAGAAAAAGATAATGTAGTAGATATAGTAGAAAACGCAGAAAGAAATATATTAAGTGTATATAATGACAAGTTAGGAAGAGATATTCAAAAAATACAAGATGTTCTTCCTGAAGTTCAAAAGACAATTGAGGCATTATCAGAATCAAAGGAAGAGTTTACTGGTATAAGAACTGGTTATTATGATTTCGATAATATGACACGTGGTCTTCAAAAGAAACAAGTAATTATTATCGCAGGGCGTCCAGGTTGTGGAAAAAGTGCCTTTGCATTAAATATCGGTTTGAATGCCGCTATTCAAGGTAAAAAGAGTGTTGCATTATTCTCACTTGAAATGGGTGTTGAAGAAATTGCAAAAAGAATGTTTGGATGTGTAGGTAAAATAGATGGAGATGTTCTTAAAAGCGGTAAACTAAAAAATACTGACTGGAAGAGATGGAATGAAGCAATGAGTGAACTTTCAGATACAAAGTTCTATATAGATGATTCTGGTGGTCTTACAGTTAGTGAAATTAGACGTAAATGTAGAAAATTAAAGAATTCAGATGATGGATTAGATTTAGTTATTATAGATTACTTACAATTATTATCAAGTTCAGCTAAATATGCGGGACAAAGAGTTCAAGAAGTAAGTGAAATAAGTAGAGATATTAAAAAACTTGCCATGGAACTTGATATTCCAGTAATTGCACTTGCGCAATTATCAAGAAGTGTTGAGCAAAGAAAAGGTGAAGATAGTAAACCAAGACTATCTGATTTAAGAGAATCTGGTTCAATTGAACAAGATGCCGATATTGTACTTTTCTTACATAGTGATGAATATGGAAAATATGATGGAAATGTTAATAGAAAAGTAGAATTATTGGTTGCAAAACATAGGGCAGGTTCTACTGGAACAGTTAATCTATTATTTAAAATGAATACTGGTTCATTTGATAATTATATGAGTGGTGATGATAGCAATGAATAAGGATAAATATTCAATTTCCTCTATTTTGCTTGGAATTTTTTTTGCTGTGCTTGTAATATATTTAGGTTTTACTTTCGAACCACGTGAAAAAAAAGTTAATTCATATTATCAAGTATATTTAGGCGGACAAAAAATTGGACTTATTAAATCTAAAGATGAACTTTATGATTTAATTGATGAAGAACAAAAAGAGATAAAAAATTATTATAATGTTAATAAAGTATACCCACCTAGTGGATTAGAAGTAAAAAAAGTATTAACTTATAAGACTAATGTTATTACTGCTAAAGAAGTATATAATGAGATTAAGGATTTAGATCCATTTACTATAGAAGGTTATGAAGTATCAGTAACTCAAGAAAATAATAAAAAACTAAAGTTCTATATTTTAAATAAAGAGGACTTGGATGTTGCAGTAAGAAATACAATTACCTCATTCTTGAACGAAGAAGAGTATGATGCGTATTTAAGTAATACTCAAAAAGATATTAAAGATGATGGAATGGAAATAACAGATGTATATTTTGATCAAGCAGTAACAATCAAAAAAGCATATATCTCTACTGAAAAAGAGATTATTACAGATTCAGATGTTTTAAGTAGATATTTCTTATTTGGTAAAACTGAAATAACAGATACATATAAAGTAAAAGCTAGTGATACAATTGAAAGTATTGCTGAAAAAAATAAATTAGGTGTACCAGATTTCTTAATTGCTAATCCTTCAATCAGAAGTGAAAAAGCATTACTTGCTGAAGGACAAGAAGTTAATGTAGCACCTATTAATCCAGTTGCGGATATTGTAGTTGATTCTTATCAAACTGAAACGCAAATAGTAAAATATGAATCAAAGACCCAATTAGACAAATCCTTAAGTGCAACTGAAAGATTTGTTAAACAAAAAGGATCTAATGGTGTATCTAAAGTTGTTTTCGCAACACATGAAGTTAATGGACAAATTGTTAATACAAAATTAGTATCAGAAGATGTAATCACTCCAGCAGTAGATGAAATAATTGTGGTGGGTGCTAAAAATGTTGTATATGTTGGTAATTCAACATTCTGGGCATGGCCAACAACAAAACCATATAGAATTTCATCTTATTATGGATGGAGAGTTCACCCAATTCAACATATTCAAAAATTCCATACTGGTGTAGATATTACTGGTACTAAATCTAGAGATATTTATGCAATTCAAGATGGAACAGTAGAGTCATCTTCATATAGCGGATCTATGGGTAATTATATAACAATAGATCATCACAATGGTTATACTTCTACATACATGCATTTAAAAACTAAAATAGCAAAAGTAGGCCAAGAAGTAGAGAAAGGTGAAAAGATTGGAATAATGGGATGTACTGGTTCTTGTACAGGTACACACCTTCACCTAACTATTTATAAAAATGGTGAAAGAATTAATCCACTTGACTTATATAAATAATGATAAAGATATTATGCGTTGGTAAAATAAAAGAAAATTATCTAAATGACTTTATTAATGATTATAAACTTCGAATATCAAAGTATTCCAAAATAGAAATAGTTGAATTAAAAGATAGTAACATTAATAAAGAAAGTGAAGAATTATTAAAAAATATTAATGAAAAAGACTTTAATATAATAATGGATATTAAAGGTAAAAAATATAATTCAGTAGAATTTTCTAATTTAATAGATAATACTTTTGTAAAGGGATACTCTACAATTACATTTATAATTGGTGCTTCTGATGGGGTAACAGAAGAGGTAAAAAATAAATGTAATTTAAGAATTTCTTTTTCTGATATGACATTTCCCCATGGAGTATTTAGATGTATTCTGTTAGAACAAATATATAGATCATTTAAGATATTAAATAATGAAAGTTATCACAAATAGTGATAACTTTTTTAATTAAAAATATTATTTAATATGTGGATTATTTTAACTATATATTTATTAATAATAGCTATATATTTTAGTATCAAATTAAAATTTAAAAACTTTAAAATTAATATAAAGGAACTATTTAAAAGAGATAAAACATCATTATTCTTAACACTAGGTACTAAAATTGGAGTTGGTTCAATAATCGGAACTACTTCTTCCATATTAATTGGGGGTTTTTCATCTGTTATATGGATAATTCTTTTTTCTTTTATTTTCTCATCAATCATTTATTATGAAAGTTATTATGGAAATAAATATAAAAAAAATAATAATAATGAATATGTAGGTGGACCTTATTTTATTTTTAAATATGGTCTTAATGATAAGGTACTTGCAATAATATCATTAATTCTATTAATTATTCTATATTCATTTTTATTTCAAATGATTCAATTTAATACTATTAGTTATGCATTAATTAATTATTTAAATATATCTAAAACAATAATAATTATAGTTAGTTCAATTATTTTATTTATTACATTATCATTATCAGTAAAAAATATATTAAATTTAATGAATAAAATAGTTCCATATATGTGTTTATTATTTATAGTAACTTCCCTATATATAATATTAAAAAATATAAATTTATTAAATATAGAATTATTCATAAAAGATATAACTAATATTAAAAGTATTCTATGTGGATTAGTAATAGGTATTAAAAGAAGTATATTTATGAATGAAACTTTAATTGGAACTACTAGTACTACTTCTGCTAGTGATAAAAATAATATAGAAGTATCTATTAAATATCAAATATTAAGTACTTATTTTATATCAATAATTATTACATTATTAGTTACATTTTTATTACTAGTTTATTTAAATGAAAATACAATAATTACTGATTATAATGAATTATTATTTAATATATTTAATACTAATAAATATGGAGCATTATTCTTAATAATAATTTATATTTTATTTGGATTTACTACTGTACTTAGTGGATATTATATTGGAATAAATAATATTGAGTATTTAACTAATAAAAAAATATATTTAATAATATTTAAAATTCTTTTTATTATTTCTTGTGTATTTGGGATAATTCTTAATAATAATTATATTTGGAAATATACAGATATATTTATTTTCATTATGATAATTATTAATTCTTATAGTATAATAAAATTAGTGATGTTTTATGATAGGAAATGATTGGGATACAGTATTAAAAAGTGTATGGGAAAGTCCTAACTTTAATAAATTTATGGATAAAGTAAAAGAAGAATACAAAAAATATACTTGTTATCCAGAATTTAATAATATATTTAATGCTCTTAAATTAACTCCTTATAGTAAAGTAAAAGTAGTTATAATTGGACAAGATCCATACCATGGAGAAGGGGAAGCTCATGGGCTTTCATTTAGTGTTCAAAAGGGTGTTAAATTACCTCCAAGTCTTCAAAATATATTTAAAGAATTAAATGATGACTTAGGAATTAAAAATGGAAGTTGCGGAGATTTAACTCCATGGGCTAAAGAAGGGGTACTTTTATTGAATAGTATATTGTCTGTTAGAAAAGATAGCCCTCTTTCTCATAAGGATTTAGGATGGCAATTACTTACTGATCATATTATTAAATTAATTAATTTAAAAAAAGAACCTGTAGTATTTATTTTATGGGGGAGTTTTGCAAAGAGTAAAAAACAGTTTATAACAAATAAAAATCATTTGGTATTAGAAAGTACTCATCCTAGTCCATTCTCAGCATATAGTGGATTCTTTGGTAGTAAACCATTTTCTAAAACAAATGAATTCTTAAAAAAGAATAAAATAAAAGAAGTGAATTTCACACTTCCAAGTCATTAGTATATTCACTTTCTATTTCTTTACCATCTAGTAAAGATTTAGGTTTATATCTTTTAATTAGAGATACTATATTATATGGTATCTTTTTAATTATATTATTGTATTCTAAAGTATACTTATTATAAAAAGTTCTAAGAGATATAAGATGTAATTCATTTTCATTATATTCTTCAATTACTTCTTTAAAGCTCTTTACTTCTCGTACCTTTTTATTATCTTCTTTTATTTCAATTATTTCTTTATAACATTTATTAAATAACTCTTCACTTTTAATATTTGACATTTCATCTATTTTTATTTTCTTAATATCATCAAATACTTTACTATGTGTTTTGTATCTATTTTCAACGATATTAATCATTCTTACAATAATATTATATTTATTTTTAATATTACTATTATATTCAGTTTCAGATTGATCTAATCTTTTCAATAATAAATTAATTCTTTCATTAAAATATTTAAATAGTATTATAGATAAACCAATTAAAACAACTAAAATACATAATATTAATAGAATTAAATTAATAGGTTTCATATTATCACATCCTAATAGTTATTATATCATAAATTTATTTGTTAGTATATTTATTATGTGATGAATTAAATCCATTATAACTTTTATATTTATTTTGCATATATTATTTCTTCATCAAATTCCACAAAATCTACATATATCATTAATATTAAATAATATTTATTATTTTCAATATCATTTATTATTAAATTATCTCTTCCGGCATGTTCAATTATTCCGGAAAATATTCTATCTCTCCATTCATTAGAATCAGAAAAAGAAGCATGTACTCTTACATTTTTTCCAATATTATTTCTTAATATATTTTCTATATAACTTTGTTCCATAGGATAATCTTTATTATATTCATTTACATTAAAAGTAGGACTACTAGATTGACGTTCAAAATCATTTATAAAAACTGGAGTTTTATAATAACTTCCATTCATTAATTATCATCTCCTATATATAATTAATGAAAAAGACTATAAAAGGTGATTAAATATTTTATTTTATTGTTAAATCATTTATAATTATAGTGGAGGTATTTTATGATAAAAGTAGGAGTATCTAATCATCATGTACATTTAAATGAAGAATCATTAAAAGCATTATTCGGAGAGAATTATGAATTAACTGTAAAAAGACCATTAAATCAAAAATATCAATTTGCAGCAGAAGAAACAGTTACTTTAGTCAAAAATAATAAGACTTTAGAACATATTCGTGTAGTTGGACCATTAAGAAGTTATACTCAAGTTGAATTATTAGATAAAGATAATGAATATTTTGGTATTAATGCACCTGTTAGAAAAAGTGGAGATTTAAAGGGTAGTGAAACTATCGATATTATTGGACCTAATGGTACATATCATGCGGTAGAGTCAACTATAGTATCCGATACTCATATTCATATGAGTGCAGAAGATTTAATTACTTTTAATAGACATAATGATGAAGTGGTTAAAATTAATTGTAAAGGTATAATAGTTGATGATGTACATATTAAATCAGATGACACTTGTGTTCTAGAGATGCATATTAATAAAGATATTGCAGAACGTTTGGGTATAGAAACTGGGGATGAAATAGAGATATGTTAAAAGTAGAACATGTTACAAAATACTATGGAGATTTTAGAGCAGTAAATGATTTATCATTTGAAATTCATGAAGGAGAAATATTTGGACTATTAGGTGTAAATGGTGCTGGTAAAACTACGACATTTAGAATGATAATGGGTTTACTTGATAAAACTGATGGAGAAATAACATTAGATGATAAGCCAATAGATTATAATGTTACTGATAAAATAGGATTTCTAACTGAAGAAAGAAGTTTACTTCCAAATAAAACTGTTTTAGAACAAGCTATATTTTACTCAGCTTTAAAAGGTATGGATGATAAAACTATAGAAGAAAAGTTAGATGAATATTTAGAAAAATTTAAAATATCAGAATATAAAAATAAAAAGATAAAAGAATTATCTAAAGGTAATCAACAAAAAATACAATTTATTATTAGTATATTAAATGAACCAAAACTATTAATATTAGATGAACCATTTAGTGGACTAGATCCTATAAATGTAGAAATGTTTAAAAAAGAAATATTAAGACTTAAAAAGAACAATACTATGATTATATTTTCATCTCATATGATGGAACATATAGAGTATTTTTGTGATTCATTAGTTATATTAGTAAAAGGTAATACTGTTTTAAAAGGTAAATTAACTGATATTAAAAAGGATTATAGAAAAAAGAATATTAAAGTTAAAGCTGATTTAGATATAGATGAGATTAAATCTATTAAAGGTGTATTAGATATAGAAAAGAATAAAGATGAATATACTATTAAAATAGAAAATGAAAGTATAGTAGATGATGTATTTAAAAAAGTATCTAAATATAAAAATGTAAATAAGTTTGTAGTTGAAGAACCAACTTTAAATGAAATATTTGTAAGTAAAGTAGGTGAAGAATATGAGAAATAAATTTGCATTTTTAACAAAAGATAGTATTAAAAAGAAAGTATGTACTAAATCATTTAAAATAGTAAATATAGTACTATTTATAATAATAGTAGGACTTCTAAACTTAGATAGTATTGTTAAATCATTTGGTGGAGACTTTGAAAATGAAGTTAATATTAAAGTAATAGATGATGCAGAAGTTTATAATGGTTTAGAAGTATTACTTAAAAACAGTTACTTTGATGTATTAGATAGTTATAATGCTAAAGTAGAGAAAAGTGATAAAACATTAGAAGAATTAGAAAATGAAATAAAAGAAGATGAATCATCAGATATAATAATAAGAATAAATAAAGATAAAGAAACTGTATTTAATGCAGATATTATTTCATATGAATATGTAGATGCACTATTATATCAAAATATAATTAATGCATTAAATACTATAAAAGTAAATGAAGCAATGAAATTATCTAATATTAGCGAGGAAACACTTGCTAAAATATATGAAAATATTAATGTTAATAGAGTTCTATTAAATGAAGATTTAGATGAAAATAAAGAATTAATGGAACAAATAGGTGGAGTAATAATAATTATATTTATAGTTCCATTCTTTATATTAATTGTACTTATTGTTCAAATGATAGGTGCAGAAATAAATGAAGAAAAAAGAACTAAATCTATGGAAATTATTATTTCAAGTGTACCAGCTAAAACACATTTCTTAGCAAAACTAACCGCTGCGAATGCATTTGCAATATTGCAAGGATTATTATTAATTGTATATGTAATAATTGGAGTAATAGCAAGAGCAATGACTACATCACTTCCAGATATTTCTTCAGTAGCAGGAGCAGGTGTAGATGCAGGTACAGTAAGTAATTATATAACAATGTTCTTACAAAGTGATGTTGCTAGTAGATTATTAATTGGAATTCCATTCTTTATAATATTGATTATATTAAGTTTCTTTGCATATTCATTATTTATTGGAGTGCTTGCGAGTGTAACAACAAGTATGGAAGACTATCAACAAATACAAACTCCTGTAATGATATTCTTAATGATAGGTTATTATTTAGCAATATATGCATCAGTATATCAAGGAGCTGCATTTATTAAGATAGCTGCATATATACCATTCATTTCAGGAATACTTGCTCCAGTTATGTATTCACTTGGACAAATGACTATTTATGGATTAATAATCTCAATAGTAATACTAGCTATTACATGTTATTTATTCTATAAATATGGTCTAAAAATATATAAAGATGGAATACTAAATTATCAATCAAGTAATCTATGGCAAAAAATGTTTAAGTCATTAAAAAATTAAAAAATCTTCATTGACAACAAACTTAAATTCATTATATAATTAAATTGACATAGAGATATGTCACGAATACTTTACGAAACATTGTGGAGTATTCAACCAAAACCCCCTGAAGAGGCCATGAATCAAAGTGGCCTCATTTATTTTGCCCTAAAATAGGGGGATTGGGGCGATTAGTATAATTAGTAAAATGGCTCTGGGTGACATTTAGGTGACATTTTAAATCTAAGGTGGATTTCAAAGTGAATACAAAATGAAAGTATATAGAGTAGTATATTTATATTGTTTTATTAAAATAATTGTGATAAATATATGAAACAAATTGAGTATAAAAACAGGCAATTGGTATGATATAATTATTATAGAATGATTTTTAGGGAGTGAAGTTATGAATAAAGAGCAAGAAAGAGAGAATCTCCATAAGACTATATGGAAGATAGCAAATGAACTTAGAGGTTCTGTTGATGGATGGGATTTTAAGCAATATGTTTTAGGGTTGTTATTCTATAGATTTATATCAGAAAATATAGAAAATTACATTAATGAAATTCAAAGAAAAGCTGGAAAAGAGGGCTTTGAATATAGAAACTTATCTGATGATATGGCAATAAATGCAAAATCTCAGTTATTGGAGGAGAAGGGGTTCTTTATACTTCCTAGTGAATTGTTTTGCAATGTTAGAAAAACTGCAAAAAACAATGATAATTTAAATGTTGTTTTAGCAAATATATTCGATAATATTGAATCATCAGCAAGGGGGACAGCATCAGAAGAAGATGTTAAAGGTCTATTTGATGACTTTGATGTTAAAAGTAATAAACTTGGAAATACAGTAGAAGAAAGAAACGATAAATTATCAAAGATGTTAGATTCTATTGGTAATTTACAACTTGGTGATTATCAAAGTAATACTATAGATGTTTTTGGGGATGCATATGAGTTTTTAATGACTATGTATGCTTCTAGTGCTGGAAAATCAGGTGGGGAATTCTTTACGCCACAAGAAGTTGGTGAACTATTAGCTAAGATAGTAATTGAAGATAAGAAAGAAGTAAATAAAGTATATGATCCATGTTGTGGGTCAGGAGGACTTCTTCTTAAGTTTGCAAAGATTTTAGGAAAAGAAAATGTTAAACAGGGGTTCTATGGACAAGAATTAAATATAACTACTTATAATTTAGCTAGGATAAATATGTTCTTACATGATATAAATTATAATAATTTTAATATAGCGAGAGAGGATACTTTAATTCATCCTATGCATTGGGATGATGAACCTTTTGATGCAATAGTATCAAATCCTCCTTATTCTATTAGTTGGGCAGGAAAAACAAATCCTATTTTAATAAATGACGCTAGGTTTGCACCTGCGGGTGTTTTAGCTCCTCCTGGAAATGCTGATTTTGCATTTTTAATGCACATGTTATCATGGTTATCACCAAGAGGTACTGCAGCTGTTGTTGTATTTCCAGGAATATTATATCGTGGTGGGGCAGAGCAAAAGATAAGACAATATATGGTTGATAATAATTTTATAGATTGCATTATTCAATTACCACCTAATATATTCTTTCAAACACCAATTGCAACTGCTATTATGGTGATGAAGAAGAATAAAACTGATAATAATATTCTATTTATTGATGCAAGTGATGATTTTGTAAAAAATCCAGATAAAATGAAAAATGGAAATAATTCAAATAAATTATCTGATGAAAATATTAAAAATATATATAAATTAGTTAAAAATAGAGAGTCTGTGGAAGGCAAAGCATATTTAGCTACTTATGATGAAATCAAAGAGAATGAGTATACTATATCTGTTAATACATATTTAAAAACTATTATTCAAGAAGAGATAATAAATATAGTTGAATTAAATGAAAGAATAGGCGAAATAGTTAAAAAGCAAGAACAAACTAGAAAAGAATTGGATCAAATCATTAAAGAATTGGAGATTGACTATTATGAATAGAATTCAAAAATTGATAAATGATTTGTGTCCAAATGGAGTTCCATATAAAAAATTAAAGGATATTGGTGATACTTTCACAGGATTAAATGGAAAGAGAAAAGAGGACTTTTCAAAAGGGAATTGTAAGTACATTACTTATACAAATATTTATAATAATCCTTCCATAGATTTAAATCAAAATGATTATGTGTATATAAAAGTTAATGAAAAACAAAACACTTTAAGATATGGAGATATTTTAATAACTGGTTCATCTGAAAACATGGAAGATAGTGGTATGATTTCAGTTGTATGTGAAGAACCAAAAGAAAATGTATATTTGAATAGTTTTTGTTTTGGATTAAGGCCAAATGAAGAATATTCAAAAAAACTATTTCCTGGATTTTCAAAGCATATATTTAGAAGTAACTTCTTTAGAAAACAGATTCTTCAATGTTCTTTTGGGGTTACAAGATATAATTTAAATAAGAAAAAATTTATGGAATTGACTATACCAATTCCACCTATAGATGTTCAAAAAGAAATAGCAAAAGTACTTGATAAGTTTGGCGAGCTAGAAGCGGAGCTAGAAGCGGAGCTAGAAGCGAGGAAAAGTCAATATGAGTTTTGGCGTGAAAAATTGTTTGATGATTCTGAAGCAAAGCAATATCAATTGGAAGAATTATTTAATTTGAAAAATGGATTTACCCCATCAAAAGCTAATGATAGTTTTTGGACTAATGGGATAATACCTTGGTTTAGAATGGAAGATTTAAGAGAAAATGGTAGAATACTTAATGATGCTATTCAGCACATTACAATAGAAGCAACAAAAGGAAATATAATGCCAGAGAATTCGATTATAGTATCAACTTCTGCTACAATAGGGGAGCATGCGTTATTAACCTGTAAATCTTTATCGAATCAAAGGTTTACATATTTGGTATTAAAGGATTCTTTTAAAGATGTTGTTGATATGAAATATATATATTATCATTGTTTCTTGTTAGATAAGTATTGTTTACACATTTTGAATCAAGGTAATTTTGCATCAATTGATATGAAAGCTTTCAAGAAATATATATTTAATATTCCTACTATAGAAAAGCAGAAAAAAATTGTAGATATATTAGATAAGTTTGACAAATTAGTTAATGATATATATGAAGGCCTACCAGCAGAAATTAAATTTAGAAGAAAACAATATAAGTATTATAGAGATGAATTATTGAGCTTTAAGGAGTTGGTGGTTAATGAGTAATGTTAGTATAATGAGTGAAAATGATAATTCTACTGTATTGACAGATTATCAAGGTTTAAATAGAACAGCAACCTTTTATCAAAGTGAAGAAGAACTTGAAAAGGAGTTAATAAAGACACTTGTTGAGCAGGGATATGAATATATTATTCTTAATAGTGAAGATGAATTGATTCTTAATTTAAGAAGGCAAATTGAAAAACTGAATAATTTTGTGTTTACAGATGGTGAATGGGATAGATTCTTTACAACAGTAATAGCAAATAAAAATGATTATATAGTTGAAAAGACACGACTAATTCAAGATGATTATATCCAAACTTTTGAATTTGATAATGGGAAAGTCGACAATATCAAGCTAATAGACAAAAAGAATGTTCATAACAATAGTGTTCAAGTTATAAACCAATATGTGAATGATTCTGGTACATATAGTAATAGATATGACGTTACTATATTAGTTAATGGTTTTCCTTTAGTTCATTGTGAACTAAAAAGAAGAGGAGTAAACTTAAGAGAAGCATTTAATCAAATTGTTAGATATGATAGAGATTCTTTCTGGTCTGGTAATGGATTATTTAATTACATACAGATATATGTTATAAGTAATGGTACTTTAACAAAGTATTATTCAAATACTACTAGAGAATATCATTTAAATAATAAAGAATTGAAAAAGTCTAATTCATATGAGTTTACATCATATTGGGCAGATCAAAAGAATAAAGGTATTACTGATTTGATAGATTTTGCTAAAACATTTTTAACAAAGCATACTTTATTAAATGTTTTGACAAAGTATTGTGTTTTTACATCAGAGCAAGATTTACTAGTTATGAGGCCATATCAAATTGTTGCTACTGAAAAGATATTAAATAGAATAAACATTGCATATAATAATAAGTTTTATGGAACAATTAAAGCAGGTGGATATATATGGCATACAACTGGATCAGGTAAGACACTAACTTCATTCAAAACATCTATATTAGCAAGTAAATTACCATTTATAGATAAAGTACTATTTGTAGTAGATAGAAAAGATTTAGACTATCAGACAATGAAAGAGTATGATAGGTTTAAAGAAGGATGTGCAAATAGTAATACAAGTACAAAAGTATTAGAAGAGCAATTAAATGATCCAAATGCAAAAATTATTATTACTACAATTCAAAAATTATCTGGATTTGTAAAAAAGAATATTGATTCTGATGTATATAATAAAGATGTTGTATTTATATTTGATGAATGTCATAGGTCTCAATTTGGCGAAATGCATTCAACAATTGTTAAAAAGTTTAAAAAGTATTACATATTTGGATTTACAGGAACACCAATCTTTCCTGAGAATGCCCAAAAGGTTAATGGTATTCCAGAAACAACTGAGCAAGTATTTGGTGATAGGTTGCATACTTATACAATAGTAAATGCTATTGCTGATAAGAATGTGTTGCCTTTTAGATATGAATTTGTTCAAAGAGTGGATATTAAAGATGGTGTTGTTGATGAAAAAGTTTATTCTATAGATGAGGAAAAGGCATTTGATAATCCAGCTAGAATAATGAAGGTTACAGACTATATTATTAAACACTTTAGTACAAAAACTAAAACTAATGAATCATATTTGCATTCTTCGTTAGATAATGTAGTAGATGTTGCTAAAAGAAAAGGAATAAAAGAAATAAAGTCAAAGAAAAATGTTAATGGCTTTAATTCAATCTTTGCAACTTCAAATATTCAAATGGCAAAAGAATATTATGAGGAATTCAAAAGGCAACAAAAGGAACTTAATACTAGTTTAAAAATAGCACTTATATATTCTTATGGTGTTAATGGTGAAGATGGTGTTATAGATGAGAATTCTGAAACAACTGAAGCATTAAGCATTGATGATAGAAGGTTTTTGGATGACGCCATTGTAGATTATAATAAAATGTTTGGTACATCCTATGATACATCGAGTGACAGATTTCAAAACTATTATAGAGATGTATCATTAAGAATGAAAAATAGAGAAATAGATATATTGATAGTTGCTAACATGTTCTTAACAGGATTTGATGCTAAAACACTAAATACGCTTTGGGTTGATAAGAATCTTAAATGGCATGGTCTTATTCAGGCATTTTCAAGAACAAATAGAATCCTAAATAGTGTAAAAACTTTTGGAAACATTGTATCTTTTAGAAATTTAGAAGATAGACTTAATGAAGCTCTAGCAAAGTTTGGTGATGAAAATGCTAGAGGAATTGTATTGCTAAGGCCATATAAAGATTATTACTATGGATATCAAGATGATAATGGAAAACAATTTGAAGGATATAAATCATTGATTGAAAAAATGCAATCAACATTTGTTCCCGGAGAAATCCCAATGGGTGAATCACTTCAAAAAGAATATATTAAATTGTATGGAATGATATTAAAAGTAACAAATATATTATCGGCATTTGATCAATTTAAAGACGAAGAACTATTAACAGAGAGAGATAAACAAGACTATCAAAGTGTATATATAGATTTGTACAATGATTTTAGGAATAAAGCAAAACATGATAAGAAGGATATAACTGATGACATAGTATTTGAAATGGAATTGGTTAAATCAATTGAAGTTAATATTGATTATATACTTGGTTTGGTTAAAAAATATCATGATAGTCGTATGGAAGATAAAGAAGTTCTTGTTACTATTAATAAAGCTATTATGGCTAGTCCAGATTTAAGAAACAAGAAGGATTTAATCATGGCTTTTATTGAATCATTAGACGTTGATTCAGATGTTTATTCAGATTTTGAAAACTTTATGAACAGCAAAAAGAAAGAAGAACTTGATAAAATAATAAGTGAAGAAAGTTTAGATGAAGAACAAACTTATAGATTTATTGAAAGAGCATTTGAACAAGGTAAAGTAGAAACGAATGGAACTGAGATATCTAATTTATTGCCTGCTATGGATATGTTTTCTATAGACAATGATAGACAGAAAAAGAAGAATGTTGTTATAGATAAACTGATGGATTTCTTTGATAAGTTTTTCAATATAACTGGCAATAGAATGTAATATTAAAAAGCTCGTAGAAAATACGAGCTTTTATGATATAATTAAAATGGTGATTAATAAATGGCAAAGTTTGATGTAAATAATGTTAGTGTAGAAACTCTATTAGGCTATGTAAAAGATGGAACAATAGCTATTCCAGAAATACAAAGACCTTTCGTATGGGATACTACTAAGGTGAGGGATTTAATAGACTCTTTATATAGAGAATACCCAGTAGGGTATATTATTACTTGGAAGAGTCCAGATGTAAAATTAAAAGATGGTTCTGCTTCTGAGGGTAAACAAATACTAATAGATGGACAGCAAAGAATTACTGCATTAACTGCTGCTCTTTTAGGAAGAGAAATATTAGATGATAATTATAAGAAGAAAAGAATTAAAATAGCATTTAATCTCCAAACAGAAGAGTTTCAAACAAATAACCCAGCCATAGAAAAACAAGAAGAATGGATACCAGATATTTCAGAAGTTATGAAACCAGGATTTAACTCATTTGAATTTGTTAAAAACTACGCGGATAAGTTTGGTTTGGAAGCAAATGAAATCGGTACTAAACTTACAAAATTACAATCAATTAAAAATGTTATGATTGGTCGTATAGAGTTAGGATCAATGTTGGATATAGAAACTGTTACAGAAATATTTGTAAGAATCAATTCAGCTGGAGTTATATTATCTCAAGCAGACTTTGCTATGAGTAAGATTAGTGTTAATGAAAAATATGAAGGTAATGATATAAGAAAGACTATCGATTACTTCTGCCATTTTGCAAAAACACCAGTTGACTATGAAAATATTAAAAACAATGATATAGCATTCAGTCAAAAGGATATATTTAATAAAATTACTTGGATTAAAGATAAGAATGAAGAGTTATACTTACCTAATTATGTTGATGTTTTAAGAGTTGCATTTACATACAAGTTCAGAAGAGGTAAACTTCAAGATTTAGTTAGTTTACTATCTGGTAGAGATTTTGAAACTAGGGAGTATAGAGAAGATATTGTAGAAGAAAGTTATAATAAATTATATGAAGGTGTTAGACAATTTGTAAGTCAGACAAACTTTGAAAGATATGTTATGATTTTGAAGTCTGCTGGTATAATTGATGAATCTCTTGTACGTTCACAAAATGTTATTAACTTTGGTTATATTTTATACCTATTGTTACGTGAGAAGGATATAGCACCAGACTTAATTGAAAAGTTAGTTAGAAGATGGGTAATTATGTCAATAATAACCCAAAGATACACATCATCTCCAGAATCTCAATTTGATTTAGATATTAGAAGATTAAATGAAGCTGAAGATATAGTTCAATACATAAAAGATGAAGAAGAAAGAGAATTAAATGAAACATTCTGGGATAATATACTTGTTGAGAGATTTAATACATCAGTTGCAAGTTCTCCATATTGGAAGACATATTTAATAGCTCAAATTAAATTAAACGATAGAGCCTTCTTATCAAGAGATATTACTGTTAAGACATTGATAGAAGGAAGAGGTGATGTTCACCATATATTCCCTAAAGACTATCTTCAAAAGAATGGTAAGGATAATAGAACAATCTATAATCAAATTGCTAACTTTGCAATGTTGCAATCTGAAATAAACATCCAAATTAGTAACAAATCTCCATATGATTATATGAAAGAGGTTAAAGAACAATGCAATGGTGCTAATCATGTATATGGTGCAATAGAAAGTATGGATGATTTGAAATACAATATGGAAGAAAATTGTATACCACAAAACTTTGTTGATATGAAAATAGATGATTATGAAGAATTCTTAAAACAAAGAAGAATACTTATGGCTGCTAAGCTTAAAAAGTATTATTATTCATTATAAAATCTAAAGGTGATTTCAAAGGTTTCTACAAATGAATAGAAGTATGCTAGTATATTTCTATTCTTTTAATTTGAACAAATGAAAAAAGTAGGTGCAAAAAGTTTTTTAAAAATATTTAAAAGAGGGGTTGTCTTTTTCAAAAAAGGCTGTTACTATGTGAGTAGTAAAGGTTAAAAGCCCTTACTAATTGGTTTCGTGACCCATTATATTTCTTTATAAAATGATTGTTATTGAATGAAGGGGTATAAGGGACACTCCAAATAAAATGTAGTTTATAGACCTTCCCTAGATAGCATATGGAGACTACAACAAGATAGGTAAGATCTACGGACAATATTATTAAAAATATCATACAAAATGTTGTGTGATATGATAACAATAAAATGTAGTTTAATCGCCCATTCCTACATTAACCAAATGTGAAGTACAGCGAGAGTAGGTATGCACGACGGACAATATTATGTTATCATAATATCTGCATTCCGCTACGGTTACTAACCACCATCATTACTACTACAACCGCCACTACTAAAATCACTATTAAAGAAATCATTACTAATATCAATAATAACATTAACAACAAAAGCACAGAAAGAACTAATAAAGAAACAGAAGCAAACATTACACAGAAAAAGAATGAATCGTGTTATAAGAAGTAACACATAGAGCAGAGATTGAAACACATCTCTGTTTTCTTTTGCACTTAATTCTGAATCAGTAATATCAAGCACACATTCTGTGTTCACATAATAGGTGGAGGATGCATTATGAGTGATTTTAGACCACCGTAAAATGTTAGCAACAAGTTAATGTGATGAAACGGAGTTAATTATGAATGAAGAAACATTAAACAAGTTGAAGAAAGAGTTCTTTAAACAACTAATTGCAACATATGTTGCAAAAACTATAGATTTAGAGTTTAGAACATATGGCAATGAAAGAAGTAGAAGTTATAACTGTATATTTCATAGTTGTTTAAACAATTACAAACTTAACAAACAAGATAGAGAAGCAGTATTTGATTCTGTAGATCAGATACTACTTAATCAATATGAATTATTGATAGCTAACGCTGGTAGAAATGAAAGTTTATACCTAGTTGATTTAAAGAAGGAGGATATAACATGTTAAATCAAGTAGTAATAGCAGGAAGGCTAACTGGAGATCCAGTAGTAGAGGAAGTTGATGGAGGTAAGAAAGTTAGTTCAATCACAGTTGCAGTACCAAGAAGTTATAAGAATGTTGATGGTACTTATGATACTGACTTTATTAAGTGTACTTTATGGGGCGGCATTGCAGAAAATACAGCAGAATATTGTAAGAAGGGTGATATAGTTGGTGTTAAAGGAAGAATTCAGACATCTAGTTATGAAACAGATAGTGGAGAAAGAAGATATGTTATGGAGGTTGTTGCAGAAAAGATTTCATTCCTTTCATCTAGAAAGGAAGATGAAAATGAAGAAGATTAGCAATAAGGAATTGCAAAATAGAATTGCATCTAATATTTTACATTATATGGAAAAGGGTAATGTTACTATTGATGATTTGGTTTCTATAACAAAGATTAGTAATCAAAGGTTAAGTAATATACTTAATACTAGTATTCCTACTACGATAAAGATTAAAGAATTATATTATATATCAGTTGTATTAGGTGTGAGTGTAGATAAGTTAATTTATGGGGAAAATGAAAATGTTTGATAATATTATAGGTTATGATGAAACTAAGAAAACATTGAAAATGTTAGTTGATGTACTTAATAATACTAAGAAGTATAAAGAGATAGGTTCTACTATACCGCATGGCTTATTCATTCATGGTAGGCCTGGAGTAGGCAAAACAACATTTGTTGAAGCTCTATTAAAAGGATTGAATAGGAAATCATTTGTTGTTAGAAAGAACAAGTCAGATGGTGATTTTATAAATTATATGAGTGATGTATTTGATGAAGCAAAGAATAGTCAACCAGCTGTTATTCTTTTAGATGATTTAGATAAATATTCAGAAACAAGTGATTCAAAAAATAATGAAGAATTTGTTGCAGTTCAATCACTAATAGATAATGTTAAAAATGATGATATATTTGTAATAGCAACAGCAAATGATAGGTCATGTTTGCCTGACTCTTTAACTAGATCTGGTAGATTTGATATTATTATAGAATTATTCATTCCTCATGATGAGGATAAATTAAAAATATTTAATTATTATTTAAGTAATAAGAAGGTTGATAAGAATATCAATGTAAAGAGAATCGTTGATATTTTAATTAGTGCAACTTGTGCTGATTTAGAGAAAGTTTGTAATCAAGCTGGACTATATGCTAAATATAATAATAAGGATTCTATAGGTATGGATGAACTAATAAAAGCATCACTTGAGTTAACTTATGGTTCAAACATTGATGATAACGATAAGTATCCAAACTATAATATAAATATAGCTTATCACGAAGCTGGGCATGCTTTAATAGCTGAATTATTTGAGCCAGAATCAGTTAGGTTTGTTACAATTTGCAAATCAAATACTACAAAAGGATTTACAATTTATAAAAATAATGACTATTATTATTGTGATATTAAGTATATGGAGTATAGGGTCAAATCATTGTTAGCAGGAAAGGCTGCAATAGAAGTTGTTTATAATAGTTGTGATGTTGGTTCAAGTGATGATTTAAGTAGAGCATTTAATGTTGTAGATAGATTCTTTGATGATTATTGTATGGATGGCTTTGATGGATATATCAAGAATCCTCATGAAGTATCAGAAAGTACAAAAGACGCTAAAGATAATAAGATTAGGGTTTTACTAACAAAGTATTATCAAGAAGTAAAAGAATTGCTTATTGAACATAGAACTGAGTTAGATAACATTGCACATAGTTTAAATGATAAGAAAATACTATTTCAAGATGAAATAAAGGACATTTTGAAAATGTCATAAAGTGGTTAATTTTTGTCATAAAGTATAATTTCAAGATTATAATATACAGATTATGACAAAATATTGATATTTAACGACAAAAAAAGACACACAAATAAGTGTGTCTTTGAATTTTGTAAGACTAGTTTTTATTTGAAAGTCCATCTATTACCATTTGTATTGCATCTTTATCTTTATCACTTAGTCTATAATAATTTTCAATCATACTATTATCATTTCCTATTAAATAATCTATAGAACATCCAAGTACTTTTGCAAGTCTTTGAGCAACATCAAGAGATGGAACACGAGTACCGGACTCATAGTAAGTTATACTTTGTTGAGATACTTCTGCTTCCATAGCGAGTTTGACCTGTGTATAGCCTTTTTCTTCTCTTGCTTTTTGAAGATTTTTAAACCATACTTTATCAGAACCAGCTGGAACAAATCTTATTTTATTAGGCATATTACCACCTCAAGTATCATTTTACATAGAAAGCAAGGCAACAACTTTTACTCTATGTGGTAATTTGTGTTATACTATGAATATAGGAGGATAACTAATATGAAAGAAAATGCAAATAAGAGAGTAAATAAAAAAGGAAAATCTCCAATTTGGTTAATAATAGGTGCTATTGTTGTTGGTGTTGTTGGTCTACTGCTATTTCAACCTAAGTCCACATCAAATAATACAAATAACGATAAAGACAATAGCAATAATAGTTATTTAAATACTCAAAATTATAATTTGGCAAGTAGATGTGCTAAAGATGCAGCGGCAAGGTATGGCATAAGTAATTGTTCTTCTTTTGAACAGATTGGAAATAATTTTAGTTATGTTTATAGGTGTGGTAGGGGAGTAACTGGTGCTAATTATATTTTAATAGAAAATGAAGGATTTAAGGCTTATATAAGTGATTACTTAGTTGGGTCTGGTGAATGCTATGGCTTTAATGACACAGAAGATCACAGCAGTATAGGTGATAATAACAAAGTAAATATTTATAAAGAAATAACAGTTGATTTATCAAAATATTATACAAGTAATTTAAAAAAAATATTAAAAGACCATAGAATATCAATTGCAAAAGATGATTACAAAGAAACCAATAATCAGATTACAATTTATTTGTTTTATAATGATACATGTCCACATTGTATAAACTTTATTAAGTTTTTAAATTCAATTTTGAATGGTTATGGGGAGTATTTTAAACTAGTTTCATTTAATGTCTCTGATACAGATAGTATGGATTTATTTTTAAATGTTACTGAAACAACAGGTAATGATGGACATATTCCTTTTATAATTATAGGAGATTATGTGCATGTTGGATATTCAAGTTCTGATGATAAAGAAATAAAATCAGCAATAATTATGGCATATAATGAATTGAACGAGGACAAATAAGGCATGTTAATAAATATGCCTTTTAGTGTATCTTAACAATATAAATAGTATTAAATAAAAGAAATGCTTGTTTTTACATTTTCTCTGTGGTATCTTTGTCACGTAAAAGGAAGGGAAAATTATAATTGATTTTATATTTTTCATATATAACCTTTGATTTAATATTTGGGAGAGTGACGAATATGATTTATGGGTATGCAAGATGCAGTACAAATGAAAATATGCAAGATATTACTAGACAACATCGTGAGTTGGAAAAAATGGGTGTTAAAAAAGAGAATATTTATTCTGAATATGAGAGTGGTACAAAAATAGAAAGAGTTCAACTAAATAAAATGTTAAGCATTGTTCAAAAAGGAGATACGATTGCTTGTACTGAAGCATCTCGTATTACAAGATCAATTAAACAATTATTGGAAATATTAGAGTTAGCAAAACAAAAGAGAATTAAATTGATTCTGGGTTCATTTGTTGTAGATTTTACCAATGATGTTGATCCTATGACATTAGCGGTTGTTCAATTGATGGGAGTATTTAGTGAGTTGGAAAGGAATATTATTAGTGAAAGAGTAAAATCTGGTATGGAAAATGCTCGTGCAAAAGGTAAGCAAATAGGAAGAAGAATAGTAACACTTGATGATATACCTGAGAGGTTTAAAGAGTTTTATCATTTATACAAAGAAAAAAGAATAACAAAAGAAATGCTAGCTGATTTTTGCAAAATTAGTTATCCAACATGCCTTAAATATGTGAAAATGATAGAAAATAATAAGGAATAGAATAATTATTCCTTATTTTTAATATCATCAAGATATTCACTATAGAGTCTTTGTAAGTGTGATTTCGTTTCTTTATCTTTGGGTTGAAGATTTCTAATTTCATTTGCTAGTTTTATATTACACTTGTTAATATTATTTTTAAGTTCGTCATACATAGTTCTTAAAGTATGCTCATACTTATTACTAGATAATCTTCGCAATTCTTTTTTACAATCATCACAGTAAATCTTTTTGTATTTAGGGGTACTTAGAAATGTTTGTCTATCCATATCATTATCAACAATATTCTTCAAACATCTAGCGCACTTTCTAAAACCAACATAATTATGTACATCATTATATTGGTCAAAAGAGTAGGAAGTTCTAGAAGAAATATTGTTTTGTAATACTTCAAATGCAAATGCAAATATATTAGGTGTTACTGTAATGGGAATTACATTGTTATCAAGTCTAAGTATTTCCAAGTTAAAAATTGATATTTTATGATGTGGCATGGAATAAATATTGGCATAATCTATGACAGTATCTAAAATATCAGAATCAGTTGTATCACGATGTATAGATAATGCTTCATATATATCTTTATATTCATCATATCCACTAGACATTTTTTCAAACGCAGTGTGAAGCATAAAAATGAATAGGCTATGATTGATTAATGGTGATAAAGGTATTCCTTCAACACCTATATATCTTATAGGGAAGAATCTTTGCGGAATAAAACAATAAGTATAGTTATTTATAAAATCTTGGCATATATCCTTTATTTCAGAAAAATGTTCAGTAATATTTTTTTCAGAAACAATATGAACAATTGAATTTTCAAATGTCTGTGGAATTTGCCATGTTTTTTCAATAAAAAGAATATTTGATTTAAAAGCATTGTATAATTGTTTCCCAAACATAATTACATCTTTGAAAAAATCATATTCATCCATTTCAGCATAAAAATTGTCGCGATAATTATGATCTTTAATAGGAATGATTGTTTTCATTCCTTTTTTATTATTTGAAAACTCATATGAAACGATAAGTGGAAATGGGCCATATAGTTTTCCACAACCATATTCAATATTGTTTTTAGTATATAATTCTTTACATTTCATCTCCGATAAACCTCCGACAATCAATTAACTGAATTATATCATAAAAAGAGAGAAAATGGAATCACAAAAAAGGAAAAGGGCCTATGAATATTTAATTCCGTTTTTTGTAAAGAAAGAGGAGATTATATATGAAAAAGAAAGAAAACTATTTGTTAATGGTACATGATGAACTATTCAATGATTTAGTTGCTCCTGTTGAGCAAAATAATAAAAAAGAGAACAAAACTAAAGTGGAATTAACCAAAAATTCATCTATGTTTACAGTTCATGAATTATTTTTGCTATCAATACTAATAGATTATAGACTTAAAAATCCGGAACCTGATACACCAATTGCTTTAAGTTATATACATAAGAAATATAGAGGTAAACGTATTGGCAAAACAAGGGTAATGAGTGAATCAGATTTAAATGCATATGTTAAAGCTTTAAATGGATTACAGATGAAAAAAGTAAATTTATATATCGGAAAGACTAGAAACAAATATCATCTAAGTAATAAAGAAATAAGATATGGAAGGTTATTTACTATAACAAGTATATCTAGAATGCCTAATGGTGATTACACATTCACTTATGATTTAGGAAACTATGGAGAAATACTAAGTTTAAGTAAAAGGTATTCTGACATGGTACCAATAGATTTGATAAAGATACCTTATAAACAAAATATTAAATTGTATATAGCAATGTATCTTTCAAGACTAATCTTTATAAATCAAAGAATGGGAAAGAAAGAGCTTACTGTTACAACAGAAAGCATAATGAAAAGAATTAGAATACATGATAAAGATGGAAATGATATGGGAACTACATTATATAGGTTAATGAATGAAAAGAACCTTTCAAAGTATTCTAAAGAAAGACTATTTTGGAGCTATTTATTAGTAGTTCTTGAATTGCTCAAAGTAAAAGGCTCTATATATGATTATTCATTTCCAGAAGAGCATAGTTGGAAATGTCATATCATTATAAAAAAATAGCAGATGGATGAAAATATTTTCCATTTGAAATAATTGAATAATTAGAAACCCCTATAAATAGGGAAATAGGAAAGGAGGAAGGGTGTCAATATTATAATATATAATTCATTAGAGAAAATTGGCACCCCGAAAATATGGAAAAGAAAAAAGAAAAGAAATTAGTAAGTTATATATTTGAAGGTAGAACTATGTTAGCACTTGCTCTACTACAAATAGATAATAAAAAAGAATATTTAGAAAGAATATTAGAGATAAAACATTTACCACCAAGTGAAAGAGAATTATGGGTAAAATTGAAGGAAAGGTATGATATTACTGGAGAAATTGTTAGAAGAGATCTTTATAGTATATTTGGATATAATAGAGTAAATTATAATACAATACGTTTATTATTTGATACAGATGTTAATGAAGAAATAGACAAATATTTAAGTTACTATGAAAATGTGATGAGAGGTGCAGATATATATGAAACGCTTTCTGTTTGTAGAAACAAGCTTTTAGAAGATGCAAGAATTGATGCAACTATTTTATTAGAAAAGATATTTAGTCTTTCAAAAGATAAGTCAACACAAGGTGATGCATTAAAAAATCTAGAAAAGTCTTATGATGAAGAAGTTGATAAAACAAAAATATCAACATGTATAAAAAAAATAGATGATAGAAATGCTACATTCAGAAAAGGAACAGTTAATGCAATAATGGGATATACTGGTTCATACAAAACTCTATATTGCACAAATGTTTCATATGAAGCAATAAGAAACAAATTAAATGTATGCTATATTTCACTGGAAATAAGTAGAAATGAAATGTATTATAATTTTCTTTCTAGATATTCCAATGAAGAAACATTTGATAGGAAAATAAGCCATTCAGATATGAAATTCAAAGAATTGTCTTTAGATGATAAAGATTATTTATTTCATACAATTGTACCAGCATTTGAGGAACTATCAAAACATCTTGTAATAATTGATGAAACTGATTTTAAGTCAAATAATTCAATTGCTTTCGATGAAATATTTAGAAGAGTTGAAAGAGGTTTTATTGAGTTTACAGGAAAGGGTGTTGATATGGTAGTAATAGACCATTTGAACTTATTAAAGTTCAATGATTCTAATGGTACAAATGACTATAGTAAAGTTAATCATTGGATGTCATATTTTAGACGTAACTGTAAGAACTTTATTATGAGACATAAGCAAATATGCATATTAGTTGCAGTTCAAAGTAGTAGGGATGGATATGAAAAAGCAAAACACAATGATGGTTCATACTCATTAACAGGAGCTGCTGAGGGAAATGAAATAGAGAGATCATCTGAAAATGTATTAGCAATATATTCAGATAGTGATTTGAAAGAAAAAATGCAAGCAAAAATACAGATAATAAAGGGAAGAAACTGTGGGGAGATGGAATACCCAGAGATAATATCTGTAAATCCTAAATACTATATAGTATCTGATTATAACGAATCAGATGAAAACCAAAATGAAAACCAGATTATAGATGTTGGCAAAGTTAAATATGATGAAGCAGATACTATATCTCATGAGGAACCAAACAATATGAATAATCAGTCAAAGATAGTTTTGACGGAAGAGAAAAGAGAACAGTTATCTAAACTAGGGGTTAATCTATCAGATAACTCTGTTGAAATTCAGAATCAGTATGATGAAGAATCAGATAATAAGATAATAAATGAAGGGGGAGATTTAAAATGAATTACATAGAAATGGCTAATATCGCATCCAAAGTATGGATTAATTCAAATGACATCATGAAAATATGTCATTGCGGGAAAAATACTGCAATTAAAATTAGACAAGATATAGAAAAATCTATTACTAAAAGTGGCAAACTGGTTCCGCCATCAATGGTGAAATATGTCCCAACGAAATTAGTGCTAGACTATATTGGTTTAGATGAAAACTATATCTTTGAGATGGCAACAAAGATCAAAGAATAGGAGGTTATCATGGCTATAAGAGAAGTTCAAAAAAGTGAACAAACAAAAGATGGAAGAAAATGGGTATATGAAATTAGATATAATGGTAAAAGAATTAAATCAAAGAAGTATATTACAAAAGCTGAAGCTAAAGAAGCATTGATTGAATTCTATAAAGAGAAAGATAAAGTTAATAATCAATCTATGATGACTCTAGGTGACTTATTTGAAGAACACTACAATTATCAAAAAGATAAGGTTAAACGTACAACATTAACCAATTATGGTAAAAAGATAAAACACTTTGATTCAATAAAATCAATAAAACTCGATAAACTAAATATACATGATATCGAGAGATGGAAAAAAGAAATCAATAGTAAAGGTCTAGCAACAAGAACAAAAAATGATTTAATGAAATATCTTAAAAGTGCTTTGAACTTTGGAACTAAATGGTATGATTATAACTTTGTATCTATGTATAATAAAATGAGTAATTTTACTGATCCAAATGAAATGCCACATGAAATGCTATTCTATACCTATGAAGAGTTTAAACAATTTATAAGTGTAGAAGATGATTTGAAATTTAAAACATTATTTGAGACATTATATTATTGTGGGTTACGTAGAGGAGAACTTAGAGGACTATCATGGGATTGTATAGACTTCGATAGAGAAGAATTATTTATTAAGCAGAATGTTGTTAATACTGAGGGAGATAGAGGGTATTGGTATTTAACTACGCCCAAAACAAAATCTAGCATTAGACAAGTGCCAATACCTCGTATTCTTTTAAAGGACTTAAAAGAGTTAAAAGAAAAAGAAAAGTCATACTATGGATTTAACGATAAATGGTTTGTATTTGGGGATATAAATCCTATACATCCATATATATTGAGTAAACGAAAAAACAATAATGCCGCAAAAGCAGGTGTTAAACAAATAAGAATACATGACTTTAGGCATAGTTGTGCATCATTACTTATTAACAATGGAGCCAGCATTGTTATGGTTTCAAAATATCTTGGCCATACCAAAACAGATGAAACATTAAATACATATTCACATATGTTTAGAAATAAACTCGATGATATAGTTAATACAATAAATAAATTAGATGGTGAGTAGAAAGAGTTAGACAAGACTGACTCTTTTATAATGTAATAATATTGCTAATAAAGATAATTAGAAATGTGTGATATAATAGTCAATAGGAGTTGATAAGATGATCAGTAGTATTGATGAATTTAAAAAAAAGTATCCAAAATCTGCGATTGTTAATTATGATGTAGCAGAAGTACATGGCTATGGATTGTGTTTTAAAATTAGAGGAACAATTGAAAAGTTCAGAAAAGATAAAGGCAAATATATAACATATCCGCAAATACAGCCATATTCTAAATTAACAACTGATTATAAATTATTTATAATAAAAAATAATAAAATGTATGAACTTGAAAATGGCAATATAGAAAATACGTATCATATTAAAAATGAGATTGTTAACATAAATCTAAATATATTTACTGATATTTTTTATATATCAAAGAGTAAACATAAAGAACCTAAGATAATAGATGAGCCTATTTATACTATCTATGAATAAGTTATTAAAAATGCTAGTATGCCATAGGTGACAATTCTGGGTGACATCTGGGTGACATAATTATAAAAATTAGTCAAAAGACTAATTTTTTTATTGATTGCAATTGCCCATAAATACTGGGATTGTAAAAATAGGTAAACATAGGTAAAAGGCATTTTGGGATGCCCCCTGAAGGAGCCGAAAGGCTCCATTTTTGTTTGTTTTTATGCTATTTTAGTCCATTTGAGGTCTAAGATGTGCTATAAAGGTTTAATAAAGTCCATTTTTGAACTACTTTTTGGGTGGTGGAGAGCATTTTAAATCAGTTTTTTTATGCTAAAAAAGTCATTTAAAAGCCAAAATATTCTAAAATGTGCTAAAAAAAGCATAGGTATAAAACACTCCACTAGGAGAGAACTTTTTTAAATACATAAAATTTTGAAATTCTAGATAAAATATGGGAAAACTTCATCTTTAATAAAAAAATAAATGGTTTTCAAACACCATTTTGCATACTATTTTTTAAAATAACACTTTTTCGTATATAAATAATATAGAGCATTCAAACTAAGCGATAATTGAAGTTTATTGTAATTTATGATATACTAATAATACTTTTAAAACTATTACAATTATTATTGTATAGTTTTTTATTTGGAGGAATTATGTTTAATAATAATATAAGTGGAGATAATAACAAAATTAAAATTAATCAAAAAAATGAAAAAGATAGCAAAATAGTTATTGATATTATTGTTGGATTAATAGTTACAGTAATAGGAGGAATTATTTTGTATCTAATAATAGGAGGTTAAATATGAATAGTTTAGTATTAGATTTTGAAAATAAGGTAAATGATAACAAATATTCAATAACTGATTTATTGCGTCATTGCTTGATTATAGCACGAAAATTAAAACAACAGGAATTTGTTGAGTGGATTTACAATGAACTAAATGGATATGAAAACAAAGAGGTGCCATCATACAGAAAAATACCTTTAAATATCAAATTTTTAAATCCATATTATGGATGGTGTCCATATGTTGTAACTCAAAAAGAGGTTTGCGATAATTTGAGTCATATGCCTATTAAAATTACGATATCAGAAATTGAAGAAACAACTAGGGAAAAAGACAATGATATTATAAGGTTTAGTGTTCCTGGAGAATTAAAAAAAAGTCTAATTAATACAGTAGAATTTGAAACTGATTTTTGTTATGAGGGCAGTAGAATTTCAATGATTAAAATCATAGACGCTGTTAAAAATGAAATGTTAAATTGGATTTTATCATTAGAAGAAAATGGAATAATTGATGAAAATAATAAATTTAATAATAACCAAATCAAAAAGGCTAATAAAGTTACGTCGCAAATAATTAATAATTTTTATGGAGATAAAAATAGTATAGATTTAAGTCAAATTATAAATAAATAAAATACAAAAAAGAGAGTGATTATATTATGCTTAGGCAGGAGAAAGTATTTAATAGTTTTTAAGGTTATTAAAAATATAGGCATAAATATTTATTATTTTCTTTAAATGAATTAGTTATTGATTAAGACGCAAAAATATGATATAATGCGTCTTAGGAGTGAAGATTATGAAACCATATATTGCTAAAAAGCTACCTTTCAATGAAGAAATTAATTATAATGAAATTACAAAACAGTTGTTGAAGACAAACGCAAGCGTTTCTAAATTTGATGGAATGTTAGGCGAAACAAGTATTAATAAAGAATTATTTTTAAATCCACTAACCAAAAAGGAAGCTGTATTAAGTTCAAAAATTGAAGGTACACAAGCAACTTTAACAGAATTTTTAGAAATCGAAGTAGAAGATGGGAAAAATTCCACACAATCAAAATATGACGATTTTATAGAAATATCTAATTACAATAAAGCAATAGCATATGCTGAAGATGAATTAAATGAAAAGAATAGAATAACATTATGGATGATTAGAAATATTCATAAAATATTATTAACAGGAGCAAGAGGAAAGGATAAAAATCCAGGTGAATTTAGGAATGATCAAAATTGGATAGGCAAACCTGGAAGTCCTATTGAAGAAGCAATATTTATTCCTGTAGCGCCAGAACATCTTATGGAATCTTTAGAAAATTTAGAAGAATATATATCTAATTATGATGAACAATCTGCTTTAGTTCAAGCTGCAATTATTCATGTTCAATTTGAAAAAATTCATCCGTTTAAAGATGGTAATGGAAGAATAGGAAGAATGCTAATCCCACTTTTCTTATATTATAAAGGATTAATAAGCAGACCAGTCATTTATATTAGTGAATACTTAGAAGAAAATAGAGATGAATATTATGATAAATTGAATTCTGTAGAAGGCGATTTAGGTTGGAAGGATTGGATTTTGTTTTTTCTTAAAGCAGTGGAAGCACAAGCTGATAAAAATATAGGAAAAATTAGAGAATTACAAAAACTATATGAAGAATATAAAGTCATTATTGGAGAAATTCTAAATACTAAAAATAGTATTTATATATTAGATTCATTATTTCAACATCCAATATGTAAAAGTTCAACTATATATGAATCTGTTAGTAGTAAAACAGATATAGATTCTAGTACTATAGATCGTTATATTAAAAAATTGGTTGAAAATGGAATATTAATTCCAGAACAGGATAAAGATAGACATAAAAAATATTATTTTAAAAAATTGATAGATATTATACAATAATTATAAGACGCATCTATGCAGTTTATATAAAAATAAGACGCAAATAATTCAAAAAATGCGTCTTATTTTTATCTATGGCGCAAATGTGCGTCTTATAGTATAAGGGGGTTTTGGTTGAATATTACTCAAAGTAAAAAACGAAATGAACTAAACAAGAACAAAAATCAACCAAAAAGGTTGATTTTTGCCGCTATATGTGTTATTATTTAATTGACCGATAGATATATAGGTCAAAGAAAGAGGAATTAATATGGAAAGAGATAGTAGAAAATTAAGTATTTTGCTTAAAAAGATTAGAATTAATAATGGAGAAATGTTAATGGATATGGCAAATAAACTTAATATTTCTTCTACTTTCTTATCAGCCATTGAGAATGGCAAAAAGAAAGTTCCAGATGATTTTAAAGATAAGTTGTGCTCTAACTATTCTTTAACTACAGATGAAATTAAAGAATTAAATGAAGGTATTGTTATTAATAATGATAAAGTGGGTTTAACTTTATCTGAATTGTCTGGCCCTAAAAAAGAGTTAGCAATATCACTTGGAAGGGCATTTGATACTTTATCAGATGAGGCAGTTGATGAATTGTTAAATATTATAAGTAAGGAGTAAATTATTATGAGCAGCAAAGATTTTATATGTGATCCACAAAGCAGAGAAGATTTTAGAAAGTTTGCTAAAGCAATTAGGAGAAGATACGGATATGATAAAGAATTATATTTTCCTATTGAAAAATTATTTGATCAAATATCTGTAGATTTTGATTTTGAATATGAACTTGTTGATGACAGTGAGTTTAAACCAAATGAATTTGCAATAACAGCTTTAAATGAGAATAAAGTATATTTTAAGGCTTCACTATATGAAAAAGCCATGAAAGGTGATGGATTCGGTAGAATGACACTGGCACATGAACTGGAACATATATTATCGTTTAAATTATTTGGTATTCAACTATATAGAAAGATTCATCCTAATGATAAAGCTTATAAAGATCCAGAATGGCATGCTAAATGTTTTGGTGGGGAACTACTTATGAATTATGAATTGACTAGTGAACTATCTGTAGAAGAAATAGTTAATAAATGTGGTGTAACAGTTGATGCTGCAACTTACAGAGTATATAAGTATTAATAATAGGCATCTTGGTTAGTATAAGTCCAAAAAAAGAGGCGTTTACACACCCCAAAAACAAATATTATATTTGTCTCGCATAACAATTATAACATATGTTTTAAAAAAAGTAAAAATATTGCCTCGGAAAGTGGTGAAAAACATGAATAATTATTATTTGAATATGAATGATCAATCTAATGGAGACCACGAAATACATAAAGAAAGTTGCTACTATTACTATATGTATAAAGGTGGTTATAATTTTGAATTGTTAGGAGCATTTTCAACTGAATTTGAAGCAATAAGATATGCTAGAAGAAAATATCCATATTTAAGAATTGATGGCTGTGCATATTGTTGTCCTAGTATTCATCAAAAATAATGAGGAGGTTTAATTATGAAAAATAAAATTCGAACATCTAAGAAAGTTGCAAGCAAAGCAAGCAGTCAATTAAGAAGTAAAAGAACTACAAAAACTACGAAAAGTGTTGCTGGTAGTGCATTAAGAAATAGGAGTAGGTAGTGAGTAAAAGAAAAACAAATGAGTTTATAAATATGCTTTTTTGTATTGTATTCTTGATATCTTTTATTGGATTTAAAGACACTATCCAGTTAATATATGAAACATTAAAAAATATTAATATAATTACACAACAATTATTTTCGTCTTCAGTCTTAAGTATTATTTTTAAATATGTTATTACTTTTCCAATAGTTGGAATAATACTAGTTAAAATAAATGTTTCAAAAGGAAAGACAGGACATTATATTGGTAAAATTCTTTATTTTATAATTGGATATATTGTAGCATTCTTACTAGATGTTTGTGCAAAAATTATCTTTTAAAAACCTAGATTATTAAATATCTAGGTTTTTTATTTGAAATCAATCTTTTTATCTAAATCATATAGTTTAAAGCAAATTTGATCGTAGTATTCGTTTAATAACAAAAATAGTTCATAACATTTTCCATAATAATCTTTTGACTCAGTTTTAATATTTCGAATATTTTTAATTTCAAATATTTTATGAACAATCTTATTTCTTATTTTTTTAATATCATTTAAGTATAGAGTAATAGTATCTTTATTTAGTTCTTCTATAGCAAATTGTTTATAATATTCAATTAAGACTCCAAATGTTGCTTTTTCAAAATCAATATTAAGTTTTACTTTATTTGGCCATAATTTTGCTTTTATAAATCCTATACTTACTATAATTACTTCTTTTAAAAGTTGCTCTATTATCTGATTATAAATTAGAATACCACCAATTACTTCAGATGTTTTACTACTTTTTTCACAGTCCATAGCGATGTTTAAAAGATATAATTTTCTTTCTTCTCTATAATCTTTTTCCCATTCTTTATTTTTCATCTATTTAACAATTTCATCCATAAGTATCACCTTTATATATTATACTATTTATATTGATTATACTATTATTATCTTTTCTATTTAAAATCATTATTATGGTATAATTATATTGTGTATTTTAGCAGATTTGGAGGAATCTATGAGAAAAAGTATTTTTGACTTAGAAATTAGAGTCGATATTGAAAAAGAATTTAAGAATATAAAAAGCATATTATTTGAAGGAGATGCAATATATTATAGTGGTATTTGGTATAATTTATATAGTTTTTTTAATAATGAAATATTTCCAGTTTGGAAAAATAAGGGTATGTTTATTGATTTTGACGATTTTCTAGATAAACTGAATATTGATTTTAATTCAAATAATTGTGATGAGAGCAGTTTTTTATATTTGGTTGAAGTTTTAATAAATTTGTGGTCTAAAGCAATAGAAATTTTAGATTTTGATGATAATTTAAACAGTAAAAGAGTTATTGGATACATGCAACTTAGTTTACCTAAAATAATTGAAAAACTTAATTATGAAGTTGTTGGAAGTAAAAGTAGATATACACTTTCAAAAAGAGATGCTGATGTGGATTCAGTTTTAGATTTGGTTCCTTCTGATTGTTCAACTTTATTATTAGAATATAATGACATTAGAAGTAATGATATTGATATAAAAAAAGATATATTAAAAAAGCTAGATTTGTTTATAGAGGATAATAAAAATGAATATAAATCATTAGATAATGTTACATATAATACTGTTCAAATTATAGTAAATAAAATGGGAATAAATCATCCTATTAAAGAAGAACCATTTAAATCTTTAACAGGTGATGAATTGCTGGAATGGTATGATAAGTGTTTTAAATTAATGCTACATTTAATTAGAAGAAAAGAAGTTAGTACAATTAACAATCAATGTAAAGCATTTATAAAAGAATAGGTGAATGAAGTATGTTAGTATATGAAGGAATTAAATCAGAGTTTATTAATGATGTTAATTTAAATATGATTGTTAATAAGATATATGAAAGATATAGAAAGTTTTTTGGTAGAACAACAGAATCTCAATTAAATTCATGTAAGAATTCTATGCAATATATGAGAGGTGTTTTGGATGATAAAGAAATACCTAATAATGCATTAAAAATCTAAAAGTCAGATATGAATCTGACTTTTATTATGATATAATTAATAAAGAGGGTGGTTAATATGATAAAAGGAAAACCATTTGTTAAATGGGCAGGTGGAAAAAGACAAATACTAGATAAATTACTAAAATATGTTCCGTATGAATTTGAAACTTATTATGAACCATTTGTAGGTGGTGGTGCTTTATTATTTGAATTATCACCAAAAAGAGCAGTTATCAATGATTTTAATAAAGAATTAATCAATGTCTATAAAGTTTTATGTGATGAAAATAAATTTAAAAAAATGTGTTCTGTATTAAATAATTATGAAGCTAATCATAGTGAAGAATTCTTTTACGAAATAAGAAATAAAGATAGAAAAAAAGCAATGTTTAAAAGATTATCAGATTATACCAGAGCCGCAAGGACTATATATTTAAATAAAGCATGTTTTAATGGCTTATATAGAGTTAATAGTAAAAACGAGTTTAATGTACCTTTTGGGAAAAAATCAAAAGTAAATACATATGAAGGTAATAATCTTATCACTGTTAGTAATTATTTAACTATGAATGATATTAAAATATTGTGTGTTGATTTTGAAGAATCAGTAAAGGATGCTAAAAAAGGAGATTTTATATATTTTGATCCACCTTATGATTCTGATACATCAACATTTAATAGTTATACAGAAGATGGATTTGGAAAAGAGGAACAAAAAAGGCTTGCTAAAGTATATAAAGAATTATCAGGCAGAGGATGCTATGTTATGCTTTCTAATCATAATACATCATTAGTTAATGAATTGTATAAAGATTTCAATATTCATATTATTGAAGCTAAGAGAAATATAAATTCAAATGGTAAAAAGAGAGGAAAGGTTGAAGAAGTTATCATTACTAATTATGATAGGGAGCAACAACCGCGATAAAAATCAGGGGTAGTATATGATTGAAGAAAAAATAGATTTAGTTAAAATTAAAGACCTTTTAGACAATTATTTTATAAAGTTGCCATCATTTCAAAGAGCTTATACATGGGGTAAAAAAGAGATTGTACAATTTTTAAAAGATATAGAAAAATTCTCATCTAGAGAAAGATATTTTATTGGTAATATTTTTTGCTATTCCAATAATCATAAAGACTTAAGTATAATTGATGGTCAGCAAAGAATTACTACATTATACTTAATGTTAAATGCTATTAGATTAATAGATGAAGTAAAATTTAAAAAGCTTGATATTGATTTTTTTGAAGGCAGTACTTCTAAATTTGATACAGTTGAGGCATCACCTTTTTGTCATTATTTGTTTGATGATGATAGTATTATTGATATACATGATTCTTTGTTGAAAGAACAAACAAATGATTTTACAAAAGTAAATTTATTTTATTGTCAAAAGTATATACATGAATATTTGATTAAACATACGTTTATAATAAAAAACATTGATAAAATTATTGGTAATTTAGAAATGGTATTAATTTTTTGTAAAAATATTTCTTTTGGATATCAAATATTTGAAAATATAAATTCTAAAGGTCAACCATTGAATAATGCTGATTTGATTAAAACTGCCTTTTTTAATAGAATAAGAGATAGACGTGGTGAAAATGAATTTTACTCTTTTAAATATAATGCTTGGAAAGAAATTGAAAGAAATTTTTATGTAAATATATCATCGTCAGATGATTTAGAAAAAATAGGAAAAAAGAACGTTAAAGCACTTGCTAATTTTCATCAATTGTTTGCATATTATAATCAACTGAAATTTGGAAAAAAACATAGTAGAAATTCAAGAAAATTGTATAGTGATTATGTTTTAAAATTAGACGATATGACTCAAAGTGAATTAAAAAATGAATTAGATAAGATTCTTGAATTATCAAAATCTTATAACTATATTTTGAATCCTTTTGATAATGCTATACCCACTATAGAAAGCGTTCAGCATAATATAATATTTCTCAATTTCTTAGGTATTAAATTGTATATACCATTTGCTATAGCATTAATAAACAAATTATATGAAGGTAGATATAGAAATAATAAGAATGATATAAAAAAGCTATTTTGTAAGCTTTCAATTTTTCATTTTGTATTTAATACATTATTTAGTATGAAACCATCTTTAATAGAGTCTAAATATAATTCATTAGCTCATAAAATATATGTCGAAGATATAATCTTTAGAGAAATAAAAAAAGAAATTAATGAAATTTCATGTGATATTATTGAATCTCAAATAGGAACCGACCCCGACTCTTGCTATGAAATGTATTTAAAAGGATTAAACAAAATTTTGTTTACAGTTGATAGAGCAGGTACATCAGTTCATAAAGAAAAGGGTTATAAGAAATTTAAGGATTCTTTACAAATTTCATGTCTATTAGGCATGTTTGAACAATACTTAAAAAATGACTATTCTAATATACCAACAATAGATTCTGTTGAACATATATCATGTTTAAAAGATGAAGGTAAAAATAATATTAATAATTTTCTTATTTTTAATTTTTTGCCACTTGAAAGAGAAATTAACAATGAATGTGAAGATAAAATTCTTAAAGATAAGATTGATTTATACAGAAACAGCAATTATAAATTGACAAAAAAATTCTGTGAATTATTTGATGAGTATGATGGTAACGAAAAAATGTTAAATGAAAGATGGAAAAAAGAAATTATCACAATTTTAGTTTCTATTTTAAAAAAAGATATATAATATAGGAGGATAAATCTTTGAAGAAAAAGTATTATTACGAAGATAATGATTTCAAGTTAATTTTAGGCGATTCATTAAAAGAATTAAAAAAAATCAAAAAGAATAGTGTAGATATGATTTTTGCAGATCCTCCATATTTTCTATCTGGTGATGGTATATCTTGTAGTGGTGGAAAAATGGTTCCCGTTAAAAAGGGAGTTTGGGATAAAAAAATTGGCATTGAAGAAAAACATCAATTTAATAGAAAATGGATAAGGTTATGCTATAACATATTGAAAAATGAAGGAACTATTTGGATAAGTGGAACTCTTCATAATATATATTCAATTGGTATGGCACTTGAGCAAGAAAGATTTAAAATAATTAATAATATTACATGGAAAAAGTTAAACCCTCCACCAAATATTAGTTGCAGATATTTTGTTCACTCAACTGAAACAATATTATGGGCAAAAAAAGATATTAAGAAAGCTAAACATAAATTTAATTATCAATTAATGAAAGAATTAAATGGTGGTAAACAGGCGAAAGATGTATGGGAATCGTCTTTAACTAAACCAAGTGAAAAGAAATGTGGAAAACATCCTACACAAAAACCTATGGTTATACTAGAAAAAATAATATTGGCTAGTACTGATGAAGGTGATTTAATACTTGATCCTTTTAACGGAAGCGGTACTACTGGTATTGTTGCAAATAAATTAAAAAGAAAATATATAGGAATAGATATGGAAAAAAAATATTTAGACTTAACTATTAGAAGAAAGGAGAGCGCTGATGATTGATAATGAATTAGAAAAAATAGGCAAATTAGTTAAAGAGTTAGCAAAAAATAAAATCGATAATGATACAAAACAAGGGGAGGATTTACTAAATAGATGCTTAATACATCATAAAAAAAATGACTGTGATAGTACTCATCAAAATGATGTAAAAGGTTTTATTTCTAGAATTGATATAGAGTATGCTACATTTTTAAAAATTTTTGCAAAGTCAAAAAATCTTAATGTAATTAATAAAAAGGTACCTGTTGATTGCAGAACTATAGAGTTTTATGTGGAAATGCTTCAGAATATAAAGAACATAAAGGATACTGCAGAAAGAATCGAAAATGGTGAAAAAATATTAAAAGGAGGTAAAAATGGCTAGAAATTTTAATGAATGGTTGAGTAAATTTAAAACAAGTATATCAGATTATACTTATTATGTTGATTTTGAAAAAATTTATAAGAATGTAGATAAAGTAAAAGTAGAACTTAATATTTTAAATTCCTTAATTGGTAGTAAAAATATTGAAGAAGAATTTCAAAATATATTAATTAAATATCCTGAAACTTTAGAATGCATTCCATTATTACTTGCAGTGCGTTCAAGAGAAATATTTGTTAAAGATGAAATAAATGAATACTTATTTAAGTTTGATAAAATGGTTTATTCTATGAAAGATTATATTAGATTTATGAAAGAAAGTGGCCTATTTGACTTGTTACAAAATCATATTATAAATAACTTGCATGATTATGTTTTAGGTATAGAAGTTGGTCTCGACTCAAATGGAAGAAAAAATCGTGGTGGGCATCTAATGGAAAACATAGTTGAATCATATATAATTAAATCGGGTTATAAAAAAGATGTTAATTATTTCAAAGAAATGTATTTAAAGGACATAGAAAAGAGATGGAATTTAGACTTGTGCGAAATGTCTGGAAATAATACATCAACAAAAAGGTTTGATTTTGTTATTAAAACTGATAAACAAGTATATGTAATAGAAACTAATTTTTATTCTAGTGGTGGCTCAAAATTAAATGAAACTGCTAGAAGTTATAAGATGTTAGCACAGGAATCTAAAAAAGTTGATGGAGTAACATTTATTTGGTTTACTGATGGGACTGGTTGGAATAGTGCTAGAAAGAATCTTGAAGAAACATTTAATGAATTAGAAACAATGTATAATATTGATGACCTTGAAAATGGTGTAATGGATAATTTGTAAAATCGATAATTATTGTGGAGGAAGAGATAATGAATATAGGAAAACTAAAAGAAGTTGATATAAGAAATTTATGGAAAAATGAAGAACGTGATTTTTCAACTTGGCTAGCAAAAGAAGAAAATATAGAATATTTGAATAACATACTTGGCTTAAATTTAACAGATATAAGAAGAGAAGAACACGTTGGTTCTTTTGAATGTGATATTTTTGCAAAAGATGAAACGAGCGATACAAATGTTATTATTGAAAATCAACTAGAGAATTCTGATCATAACCATTTAGGAAAAATAATTACCTATGCATCTGGCTTAAATGCTAATGTGGTCGTGTGGATAGTTAGAAGAGCAAGAGAAGAACATAGGAGCGCTATTGAATGGTTGAATAATAATACAAATGATGATATAAATTTCTTTTTAATAGAATTACATGCATATTCAATTGGAAGCTCTGATCCGGCACCAATGTTTGAGGTTATTGAAAAACCAAATGAATTTATCAAGAATCATAAAAATACAAGCATAGGTAATAATGAAAAAATAATGAATAGAGCTAGAACTGAATGTTTAGAATTTTGGACATTGTTTAATGAGACCCTAGAAAATAGAGGTAAACCATTTAATGTTAGAAAAGCTACGCCTCATCATTGGTATGATGTCGCTATAGGATCAAGTAAAAGTCATATTGCTATTGAATTAGTAAATTCAGATAATTTAATCAGAATTGGATTGTATATGAAAAATGATTATGAATTTTTTGATAAATTATTTGAGAACAAGGAAAACATAGAAAGAGATCTAGGACTAAAGTTGGACTGGGATAGGGAATGCTCAGGATTAGTAAGCCGAATCAAATATAATTTAAAAGGATTAAATTATAATGACCATTCAAATTATGAAGAATTAATAAATTCATCAATAACTATAGCTAATAAAATGCAAAAGACATTTAAAAAGTATTTATAAAATCACAAGAATTAATCTTGTGATTTTTCTGTGAATAAATCTAAATATTTTTTATCAATGCATAGTTTTTTTACTACAAAACTTGTTGGTACTTTGTATGTTGGTACTGAGTATCCCATACTTTTTAGTTCATCAGTAATTTGATTTTTGATTCTTCTTGCTTGTAGTTTTCCAACTCCAGCAAGCTTTTTAATGTCTTCAGTTGAGCACCATTGTTTTGATATTATTTTGAGTATTTCTTCATTTGTAATTTGTTTCATTATTGGTTTTTCCTTTCTTTTTTTGGGTTCCTTCCGTTGAACACTGATGTTGGTTTAAAGAATGTGAAAATTCTCCACCACTCAGTCCACCACTAAATTTGTGGTTTTCTACGGAATATCAGAGCGCATTTTAGCATATAGTAGATTTGCAATTTCCTATAATAGCAGAGACTAGCTTAAAAGACACACGACGGAGGGCTTGCCCCTGAAGAGAGCATATGTTTAATTATTTATTCATTTTTATTTCTATTTTTATGTTAAAATATTAGTGTAGGGGAAGTGATAGTATGAAAGGTATTATTGATGAATTAAAAAGTGAACTTGGTTCTGTTACATTAGTTGCAGTTAGTAAAACTAAAAGTAATGAAGATATAATGAAAGTGTATGATTTAGGAGTTAGGGATTTTGGAGAGAATTATGTTCAAGAATTAGTTTCTAAAATGGACACGTTACCTCAAGATATTAAATGGCATATGATAGGGCATTTACAAACTAATAAAGTAAAAGAACTTGTTAAAAGAAATATTTATTTAATTGAATCTGTTGATTCTATTAAATTAGCTAAAGAAATAAATAAAGAAGCAATTAAGAATAATAAAGTAGTTAATATTCTAATAGAAGTTAAAATATCTAATGATATAAATAAAACTGGATGTAGTGTTGAAGACTTAGATTATTTAATTAATGAAGCAAATAATTTATCTAATATTAAGTTACTTGGTCTTATGTGTATAGCGCCTTTAACTGATGATGAAGATAAAATAAGAAGTTCATTTAAGGAAATGAAAAAAATAAAAGATAAATATAAATTAGAATTATTATCTATGGGTATGAGTAGTGATTATAGGGTAGCTATAGAAGAGGGAAGTAATATAGTTAGAATAGGTACTAAAATATTTGGTGAAAGGAATTATAATAGGTGATTATTATTTGATTTAATGTTTAATGATAATAAAGGTGAAAACAAAGATAATAAAACACATGAAGATTGGGAAGAAGAAAAGGAAAAATTAATTAAAGAAGAAAAATATGATGAATATAATTTTGAAGAAGAAGAACTAGAAGAAGATGATTACTATTATGAGGATGATAAATAATATATATAAAAAATTGATTATGGTTTTTTTATTGTGAATTTGCTATAATAATCAGCCGAGGTGGTTTTGATGAATTTATTATTACCCAATCAAAATGAATTAAAGCCTGTTAAAAATAATAGTTTATTTTATGACTGTGGTTTTAATGAGGATTTTAATAAATTATCATTTAAAACTAAATTACAAGTGTTATGCGATATAGTTCGACAGAGTATTTATCCTTGTGGTAAACCTAATCCTGATAATGATTTAACTACAATGACCGGTAATTGTTATACATCATCATTTATTCTTATGGATTATTTAAAACAATTAGGACTAGGAAAAAATCATAGATGTGTACTTGCTAGAAAAAGATCTTTTGATTTAGATGAAGTAACAACTATACATGTAGTATTGCTTGTCGATTACAATGGGCATACTTATCAAGTTGATTCATCACCTTTTCCTGGCTATAAGTATGGTAGCGTTGATGATATAACTTTTAACAAAATATATGATGAGTATGTTTTAATTGATGAAAATATTAATAGTTTATTAAACAAATTTAGGAAAATAATATGTGATGAAAGCTACGTTAATGTTGAAGAATGCATTAAATTATGTGAAGTATTAACTGATTATCCAATATTAAAAGGATATGCAGCTCTTGCTTTGAAGTGTGTTAAAAGGCGTATAAAAAATGAAAATTGTAAAACTAAAATACAATCCATTATAAATAATATTAAGCCATATAACTCTTTGAATGGTGATATGGCTAATGCTGTTAGAGAAAGATTAAATTTGGAATATGGAGTCTGGTATAGTGAATTAAATGATTTGATTAGTAGTAAAAGTAATTATAAAAGGCAGTTAGAATTATTAACATGGATTAATCAAGAAAATCGCTGGTATAACAAGTCTAAAGTGCCACAATATAATATAAATGGGCAAAATTATAGGTTGTCTTCTTTTACTCCTAGATTCATGCTAGATAATCACCTATTTTGTATTATTAACGATAAAAATAATAATAATGATTGTGTTCTTAGTTACACTTGTGACTACTCTGACAAAACTGGCATTATTCCATTTGATTATACTGGCTCTGCTCATGTTGAGTTGTTTGATAGAAAAGTAAAAACTGATGCATTATATACTTCAAGCAATTGCGTTGAAAGTTCATTATATTTTCTTAGTGGATTTCCTTATGAAATGGTTATGAATAAATTTATGTATCCTAATCCACGATTAATCAAAAAATCTTGACAATTGTTATTTGTTCTATTATAATATCTTCAAATATTTTATGAAGTTGTTTTTGCAGTAAAAAAATGATGGAGTTATAGTTATGGAAAAAAATAGTTTTATTATTTTAAGACATGGATATGATGATCATAGTTATATTGACGGAAAAAATGACACCCCACTTATCTCTCGTGGAATAAAAGAATCCACTGCTGCTGCGGCAAAATTAGCTAGTTTAGTTGCGGTTAGAGATACGATCATTAGATATTCAACAAAACAAAGAGCTCATCAAACAGCAGAAATGATTAAACACGCTTTAGAAGAAAAAAGTATTAATTGTAAATGTATAGAAGACTTTGGATTAACAGAATTATTCCAAGGGGTTTTTAATTTCAACGGTTTAACTCATGAAGAAAGAGGTCAATTCTTACATAATTGTTGGGTAGATTTTGAAAAATGTAGAGCAGAGGGGAATATTTACCATCGATTTGGTCAAAATCAAGATAGAAGTGTAATTTTAGAACTTGGCGAAAATCATGCTGAATGGTCAGTTAGAATTGCCCAAGGTTTTTTGCATATAATAAATGATCTTGAAAATAATAAGCAGTCTATCAATGTTACTCATAGAGGAGCAACTTTCGAAATAGATAGATTAGTTCAACTGGCTAATGGACAAATACCAATGAGAGAAGTGGAACAATATGAGGCAGTATGGATGCCATATTGCCAAGATTACTCATTCCATATAGATAATTTAGATAAAGCAAAAAGTTTAGTATACAAATATATTGATTCAAGGAGTAAATAATGAAAATTATTATTAATCAGCCTAGGGCGTCATATTTTGTTGGTGGAGCTGAAATGATCTCATTTGATCACGCTATTAATATGTTAAAATTGAATAATGAAGTTTATTTCTTTACCATTGATCCTAAAAGCATAGGATTAAAATATTCTATTCAATTTGAAAAATTTTATAGAAATTATAGTGATCAAATACATATCATACAAATTAATCAAGACTCTAGAGTCAAATACATTTATGATATTGAACCTGGTGAAGATAGATGTAGATGGAATGTTGAATCAATGTTTTATAATCAAAAATTATATGATTACTTAAATGATCATAATGATAAATATGATGTAATATTCTCTTATTATAATTTAGATTCTGTATTCATTCCAAGAAATAAAATTGGTAAAAATGTATTATATTTATGTGGAATACCTAGAAGCCAAAATGATTTTCAAGGTAGTTTTTTATATGCATATGATAAAATAATAGCAATTTCTAAAGAAGTTAAAGAATCATGGAAGAAATATGCTAAAAATGGAATAGATGTTATTTCTACCGGAGTAGATTGCGATAGGTTTTCTTTAAAAGAGTATAAAGATAGTAGTACTATTAATTTATTATTTGTTGGTAGATTAATAAGTAGAAAAAATATAGACATGATTATCAAATCATATAAAAAGTTGTATAATAAATATGATATTAAACTAACTATAGTTGGCGATGGACCTGATAGAAAAAGATTGGAGCGAATTTTTGATAAGTGTATATTCACTGGTGTGGTTGCTAATACTGAAGATTATTATAAAAATGCAGATATTTTTGTTACTCCATCTAAATTTGGAGAAGGACTTCAGGGAACTATTTTAGAAGCAATGAGCTGTGGTTTAACTATAGTTGCTACTAACACTAAAATTAATAATAGGCTTCTTTCTAATAACAGGGGATTTTTATGTGAGCCAGAAGTTAATTCAATAGTGGAAGCAATTAAAAATGCAATTAATGCAAACAGAAAGTCAATCGCTTCTAAAAATCATAAATATGTTGTTGATAAGTATAGTTGGTTAATTAAAACAAAAGAGTTATTGGAGGTTTTAAAATGAATTTAATATTTTTAAGACATGGAGAAGCTACAGATAATGTAAAAGAAATTATTTCTGATAGAGAAATATATTTCTCAGTATTAACAGAAGCAGGAATTGAAACAGTAAAAGAATCTATTAAGGGTTTACCAGATAAAATAGATAAGATGTATGTTTCACCATTTCCAAGGACAATACAGACAGCTAATTTAGTTTATAAACATTATCCTAAATGTGAAGTAATTATTGAAAATAGATTACATGAGATATATCATGGAAAATACACTGGGCTTAAAAATAATGAAGATTTAGATAATATTAGGATACGACAAATTGGAGGAGACTATTTCGTTAGATTTGGGCAATATGGTGAAAATAAATATGAAATAGAGGAAAGATTAAGTAATTTTTTAGTTGATGTATATAACAATAATATGTCTTATAGTACTGTTTTAATAGTATCACATGGATCAATCACTTCATATATGAAGAGACTTCTTAGTATAAAGTCTCCCCATATTCAAACTGGTAAAATGGAGAGGTTTGATGATGTGGATTTTTCTCATTTATTTAAATACATTAGAAAACTAAAAAGTATTAAAAACAAATGTATTAAAGATAGAATTAATATTATTAATAATCTTAGTATATGTGATATTACTAAAAAGAATTTAATTAAACTTTGTAAAAAAGAATTTAATTGTATTGAATTTCCAGATGATTATTTTAATTCATTAATTGATGGGTTTGCTACTAACAATTTAAAGCAAATAAGTGATGGTCATTTTGATAATGGAACTATATTAATATGTTTTTACAATAATAGTTCAAATCTTATCGATTTGTTTATGAATCATTATATTAGTCTTGGTATTAAAAATTATGTATTAATTGATAATAATTCAACAGATAATTCAACTGAGTTATATAAAAAGTATTCCAAGAAAGCTAATATATCTTTTTGGAAAATTACTGATAAATTTAACTGTAATAGTATGAGCGGATGGAAACAAAGAATAATGGATTATTATGGGATTAATCGTGGATATATTACTGTTGATGCGGATGAATTATTAATATATAAAGATTATAAAACAATTAAGTTTGATGAATTTGTTAAAAAGCAAAAGGCTAAATGTTTGAAAACAATGATGTTGGATGTATATAGCAAAGAAGGTTTATATAAGGGGACTCTTGAAGATTATAAATATGTAGATAAAGGTACATATAAAGTTAGTGAGAGAAAACCATATGGTGTTCGTTTTTATGGTGGACCAAGAAGTAGAATGTTTGGAATAAATCCTAGTTTACAAAAAATACCATATATGTTTTATACAGGAAAAGAAACATATGTTAATGATCATTATTATTATCCATTTGATGTTAATAATAAAGCATTATTTTGTACATATTTGTTACATTATAAATTTTTACCCGAAGATAAAGAAAAGTATGAATTGTTTGTAAAAGATGAAAGACATTGGAATAATTCAAGTGAATATAAAGCATATAACAAAGTGTCAAAAAATGATAAAAATGCAACTTTTTATGATGAAAATATTTCAATAAGACTCGAGGATATAGATTATAAGTTTTAGAAAAATGGAGGTATTAAATGAAACATCTGATATTAAATGGTAAAAACAAAGTCAAAAGTATTGTTAGTTATTTAATTACACGCGAATCCTTACCTAAAATTCAAAGAAGACTTAATATTTATCCTTTAGATGATTCTTTTCAAATTGAAATAATAGATAATATTATTAAATATAGAAAAGAAGGCAGAACTAAGCAAATATATATAAAAAATAAAAATATTAAGACATTTCTAAAAATGTTAGATGATAATCAAGATTATTACATTAACGATATAACAATATTATTATTTAAGAGTGTATCAGTGCTATTTAATACATTCCATGGTACGATTATTTCTACTGATAATGATGAATTATGTAAAGAATTAGAAGAAAAATTTGATCTTGTACATTATGATAATATTAATGAACATAAAGTTAATATTAAAAGAACAAAAGAGAAATTATTTGATGAGATTGGTAACTTAAATGGTAAAATTAAACAATATGGTTTAAAAACAGGATTAGATTTACGTTCTGTTAGTAATTCAATTAAAATAAGATTATCTAATATGTCTAATGATTACTCGTATTTAGAGGAATACTATAAGTTTATTACAAATTATGATTTATTAACATATAAACCTTTTAATAAGAAAAAATATTCTATAGATAATATGAGTATTATAATTCCTGTATATAATCAAGACGTATCATACACATTGTTATCAATACAAGGACAAGATTTAACTAAAGAAGAGAAATCTAAATTACAAGTTATTATAGTTAATGATGGATCAAAAAATGATGTAAATGCAGATATTGAAAAAGTAAGAAATAAATTGGATTATGAATTAGAAATAGTATCATTTGGACAAAATATGGGACTTTCTAACGCTAGAAATGTTGGATATGCAATTAGTAAGTATGATAAGATACTATTTATGGATTCCGATATTGTTCTTAGTAAAGATTATATATACGATATGAATATCAGAATGCAAATAGTTCCTAATGCTATATTTACTTGTATGAGAAAAAACATTGAAAACACATCAGATATTCTTATTGAAAAAAATTTACTTAAAGGAATTCCCACATGTTCTGATTTTGATGATAGTAGGGTAATTACTAAAGGAAAAGAATATCATATTGGATGCGATAGTTCTTATATTGGTGAAGAAATATCAGTTTTAGATGATACTGATTATTTTAAAGAATTAAGTTTTGGCTCACAAGTTGAAATATATAATATTTCTACTGTAGTTGCAGGACATAATATGGCTGTTAATAAAAACCTTATTAAAAGTGAAAAACCATTCAATCCTAGATTTAAAGGTTGGGGGATGGAAGATGCATATTTTTCAGCTAAATTGATAGCTGATGGGTGTTATGTAATACCTGTTTTATCTTCTTGTGTATATCACATTAATCATCCTCCTAGAAGCGGAAGCAATAAACAGAAAAATAAGGAAGCATTAGCAAATTATCAACTATATAATGAACTTTTGAACCAAGTTTGGGAATAAAAGATGATTTGTATGCATCTTTTATTTTAAAATAAATGAAAAAGAATATTTTAATAATATAAAGGAGTAAAAAAATGCTAGTAAGAAACAATTATAATGAATGCATAACTAATTTTGCTTGTTCAATAAGAAAATTTTTTGGATTGGATTATAAACATAATACATTAGAATATGTTGATAAAATATTGAAAGATTATAATCCTAAAAATGTAGTTACTATTTTGTGTGATGGAATGGGTTATAATATAATGAATAGAATGTTAGAAAAGGACTCATTTCTAATTAAGAATAGAATAAAAGCGATTACAACTGTATTTCCTGCAACTACCGTGGCAGCTACAACAGCAGTAATGACTGGTCTTAACCCTGTTGAAAGTGGAATGCTAGGCTGGGATATGTATTATAAAGATATTGATAAAATAATTAGTGTAATTAATAATACTGAGAAAGGCGATCCTTCTCGAACTCCATTACAAGAGGCAAAAGAGTTTAATGATAAATACATGATTAGAAAATCAATCAGTGAAGAAATTAATGAGAAAACGAATTTTAAAGGGTATAATTTACTTCCTTTTGGTAAAGATAAATATTTAACTTTGGACGAAATGTTTAATAACATAGAGTATTTGTGTGCTCTTGATGGCAAAAAGTATATATATGCTTATGATAGAGATCCTGATCACATGATGCATGAAATTGGTTCTGATAAAGAAGAGATAAAAGAGATTGTTAATGATTTAAATAATAGGATAGAAGAGTTAAGCAAAAAATTGAAGGATACAATTATATTTGTATTGGCAGACCATGGGCATTTAAATGTAGAAAATATATTTTTAAAGGATTATCCAGATGTAGAAGAGTGTTTGCTTAGAAACACATCACTTGAGCCACGAGCTGTAAATTTTTTTATCAAACCCAGAATGAAAAAACAATTTGAACGACTATTTAATAAATATTTTAGTCATGATTTTGATTTGTATAGAATGAAAGATGTTATTGATTCTAAACTTTTTGGTGATGGAGAAGAAAATAAAATATATAGAGAGTCTTTAGGAGACTTCTTAGCAATCGGAAAGTCTAACAAAACAATTCTTTGCGATGGAAGTATACCATTTGTTTCTCAACACGCTGGATATACAGATGATGAAATATTTATTCCATTAATTGTTATTAAAACTAAGTAAAGAATATATACTGGAGACATTATGAAATTTGAGATAAATAGAATTAAAAAAGAAGATTTCTTAAAATTAAAAGAAGAAAATATTATGTTTATAACTAATCCTGGAAGAATGGGTGATGAAGATGGATCAACATTCATTGTGAAACAAGATAATGAATTTATTATTTATAGAATAAGTGGATGGTTATATGGAAATGAAGATGATGGTATCTCTTTAGACGATGCTTTAAAACAATTTCCTAAATGGCATGATGCATGGGATAATAGCAATAATGAAGAATATAAAGGAAAATATAAATATCTATATATGGGTTTTGGTAATGGTCTGTCGGTTGATAATTCAATATTTAATGAATTTAAACCTTATTTAGATAAAAAAGCCTTAAAATATTTGGAAGGAAAAGATGATAAAGAAAGTTTAAAATATTCAGCTATATTTAATACTTGGAAAGAGGCTTTAATTGATATGATAAATAATAGAAAATAGGGTTGTTTATTTTTTAGATGGCATAATTTGGGCAAAAAAATATTCTTTATATAAGTTATAAAAAAAAAGCAAATAAATTGTTAATTTTTATTTGTTTTTTTATTAAAAAATTGTTATAATTTATATTAGAAAATGAGGATAGTAAATGAAGAAGGTTTTTTTGAGAAAAATTTTGTTAGTTATATTTGGAATTAGTTTTATACTATCTTCTTTTAATGTTGGGAAAATACTAGCGGCAGAACCTACATTTGAATTGTCTAATGCTGTAATAGAAAGTAAATCTGATGGAGTAGATGCTAGTATAGAAAGTTTCAGTAATAATAAATTAATAACTGATACTACTTTCCATAAAGTGGATGATTATGTTAAGTATAAATTAACTATTAAAAATACATCTAAAACAAAATATAAATTAGTGTTATTAGATGATAGTAATACTAATGATAATGTTACTTATGAATATAATTATGACAAAGATGAGTATATATTAGAAAATGACACTATGGATGTATTATTGATAGTGACATATAAAAAAGGTATTACTCAAATAAATCAAAGGACACAAGATCAAGAAGTTAAAATATTGTTTTATTTAGAAGATGAAGAAGGAAATACTTATGAAGAAACAATAACAAATAATCCTAAAACTAATGATAATATTTTAATTTATATTATTACTGCAATAACATCTTTAATATTAATTGTACTAATAGCATTTAGAAAAAAATTATCTAAATTATTTGCTTTCTTATTGTTAATAGTACCTATAGCTATTAATGCATTATCGCCAAGTTTAATAATTGTATTAAGAAATAATACTAATTTACTTGATAAAATGGTTGTTTATAGTGATGTAGATGGGGAAAGCCAAGCAGTATTAGTTGATTATAATACAGCATATGAAAGACCAAAAGATCCTGAAAAAACTGGTTATGTATTTGATAATTGGTATATTGGGGATCAAGTTTATAATTTTGATGAACCACTAACTGATGATATTAATTTAACTGCTAAATTTAATATTATTAATTACAATATAAATTATGAATTAGATGATGGTATTGTAAGCGATAATCCAAGTACATACAATGTAGAAACAGAAACATTTACATTAAATAATCCAACTAAAGAAGGATATGTATTCTTAGGATGGAGTGAAAATGATAGTAGTGATTTAAGTACTAAAGTCACTATTAATAAAGGTAGTACAGGAGATAAAACTTTTAAAGCTCATTTTGAAGCCGGTGATGCAACTCCATATACAGTAAAGCATAAATATAAAAAGCTAGATGGAACATATGATGAAGAGGTGGAAAATTTAGTTGGAGTAACTGATAGTGAAATAACAGTTGCTATAAAACATAAGTATGGTTTTGTAGATCCAACTTTAAAATCTTTAAAAATTACATCAGATGGGCAATCATATATAGAATATGAATATGAAAGAGAAGAGTATGAATTAACTCTTGAGAATAGTGAAAATATTGATAGTACATTTACTTCTGGTAAATATTTATATGAAACTGAGATATCTTTGATGGCTAAAACATTAGACAATTATAATTTTGTAAAATGGTCAAATAATGAAACGTCAAAAAATATCAAATTTAATATAACAGAGGATACAACTATAGGCCCAATTTATCAAGTAAAGCAATATACTGTTTCATTTGATGGACAAGGTGGAAGTACTCCAGAAGACATAATAAAAGATTATAATTCATCTATTGGAACATTACCAACAAGTGAAAAAGAAAACTATATATTTGATGGATGGTATACTGAGGCAACTGGTGGAACTAAGATAAATAGTGATACCAAGGTATTAGGAGACGTAACATATTATGCTCATTGGTTAAAGTCAATTGCACTTGCTACAGTTACTCCAACAAATATTATTATTAATAGAGGTCAATCATCAAAAATAAATGTTTCTAATGTGGATGAAGAATACACATTTAAATCAAATAATATTGGAGTTGTAACTGTTGATGAAAGTGGAATGGTTTCATCAGTAGGTAAAGGAACAACAACAATTACTGTTAAAGGAACAACATCAGGAAAAACTAGAACAGTTAATGTAACTGTAAATGCATTAAAATTTATGGTTCACTTTAATTCACTAGGAGGAACTAGTGTTGAAGACATTGAAAAAGAAGAAAATACAACTTTAGGAAATCTACCAACAACAGAAAAAGAAAACTATATATTTGATGGATGGTATACTGAAGAAACTGGCGGAACAAAGATAAATAGTGATACTGAAGTGGTGGAGGAAGTAACATATTATGCACATTGGTTAAAATCAATGGCACTAGCTACAGTTACTCCTGAAAGTATTACCTTAGAGAAACCTCAAACAACTACAATTGCTGTAACAAATGTGGATGAGGAATATACATTTAAATCAAATAATACTGGAGTAGCAACTGTTGATGAAAACGGATTGGTTTCATCTGTAGGTAAAGGAACAACAACAATAACTATTACGGGAACAACATCAGGAAAAATTAAAACAGTTAATGTAACTGTAAATGCACTAAAGTGTGCAGTTAGTTTCGATTCACAAGGTGGAACAAGCGTAGATAGTATAGAAAAAGAGGAAAATGAAACTATAGGAACTTTACCAACAAGTGAAAAAGAAAATTATATATTTGATGGATGGTATACAAGTGCTGAAGGTGGTACAAAAATCACAGAAAATACTATGGTAACTGGTTCAGTGACATATTATGCACATTGGTTAAGATCAGTTGCTCTTGCAACAGTTACTCCTGAAAGTATTACTTTAACAAGAGGAGAAACCGCTACAATAAGCGTAACAGATGTAGATGAAGAATATACAATAACATCAAATAAAGTAGGAATAGCAACTGTTGAAAATAATGTAGTAACAGCAGTAGCAAAAGGATCAGCAACTCTTACAGTTAGAGGTAATGTATCAAATAAAACTAAGACAGTTGCTGTAACAGTAAATCCAATAATATATACAATCAGTTTTGATTCACAAGGTGGAACTGAAGTTGAAGATATAGAAAGAGAAGAAAATACTGCAATTGGAACATTACCAACAACAGAAAAAGAAAATTATATATTTGATGGATGGTATACAGCTCTAACTGGTGGAAAAAGAATTTATAGTCAAACAGGTGTAACTGAAGCAACTACATATTATGCACATTGGTTAAAATCAATTGCACTTGCGGATATAACTCCAACAAGTATTAGTATTAATAATGGTCAATCAGCAAAAATAAATGTTTCTAATGTTGATGAATCATATACATTTACATCTAATGATGAAGATGTTGCAACTGTTGATGAAAATGGAATTGTTTCATCAGTAGGAATGGGAACAACAACAATTACAATAAGAGGTACTGTTTCAAATAAAATTAGAGAAGTTAATGTTACCGTAAATGCTCAAAAGTTTGTCATTAGCTTTGATTCACAAGGTGGAACTGAAGTTGAAGATATAGAAAGAGAAGAGAATGCTGCAATTGGAACATTACCAACAAGTGAAAAAGAAAATTATATATTTGATGGATGGTATACAAGTGCTGAAGGTGGTACAAAAATCACAGAAAATACTATGGTAACTGGTCCAGTGACATATTATGCTCATTGGTTAAGAACAGTTGCTCTTGCAACAGTTACTCCTGAAAGTATTACTTTAACAAAAGGAGAAACCGCTACAATAAGCGTAACAGATGTAGAAGAAGAATATACAATAACATCAAATAAAATAGGAATAGCAACTGTTGAAAATAATGTAGTAACAGCAGTAGCAAAAGGATCAGCAACTCTTACAATTAGGGGTACTGTATCAAATAAAACAAAGACGGTTGATGTAACAGTAAATCCAATAATGTATACAATTAGCTTTAATTCTCATGGTGGAACTGAAGTAGAAGATATACAAAGAGAAGAAAATACTGCAATTGGAACATTACCTACAATTGAAAGAGAAGATTACATATTTGATGGATGGTATACAAGTGAAACTGGTGGAACTAAGATAACTAGTTCAACATTAGCTAAAGGAAATGTGACTTATCATGCACAATGGTTAAAATCAGTTGCACTTGCAACAGTATCACCACAAAGTATTACTTTAACAAGAGGAGAAACTACTACAATAAGTGTTACTGGTGTAGATGAAGAATACACACTAACTTCAAATAATGAAAGAATAGCAATAGTTGAAGATAATGTAGTAACAGCAGTAGCAAAAGGAACAACAACTATTTCTATTAATGGTGCAGTATCAAATAAAACTAAGGCAGTTAATACAACAATAAATCCAATAATGTATACAATCAGTTTTGACTCACAAGGCGGAACTGAGGTTGAAGATATAGAAGGAGAAGAGAATACTGCAATTGGAGCATTACCAACAACAGAAAAAGAAAACTATATATTTGCTGGATGGTATACAGCTCCAACTGGTGGAACTAAAATCTATAATCAAACAGACGTAACTGGAACAACAACATATTATGCGCATTGGTTAAAATCAGTTGCTCTAGCAACTATTACACCAGAGAGTATAAGCTTAATAATAGGGCAAACTACTACAATAAGTGTAACAGGTGCAGATGAAGAATATACTATAACTTCAAATAATGAAGAAGTAGCAACTGTTGAAAATAATGTAGTAACAGCAGTAGCAAAAGGAACAACAACCCTTACGGTTAGAGGTACTGTATCAAATAAAACTAAGACAGTTAATGTAACTATTACAACAGGAGCGCATACAGTAACATTTGACCCTCGTGGCGGAAGCAGTGTAGAGGATATAGAAGTTGAAGATGATGCTGCAATTGGAACACTACCAACAAGTGAAAAAGAAAATTATGAATTAATTGGATGGTATACAAGTGCAAATGGTGGAACTAAGATAACTAGTTCAACTAAAATAACAGATGATGTAACATATTATGCACATTGGAATCAAATTGATTTAGATTTAACTAAAGTATTCTATATTCCTGGTTCTTGTACATTTAATGGAAGTGCAACTGCTTCTCAAGTAGGAAATATAACAAGTGATTCTCCACAAGGATGTGTAAGTACAATTAATCCTAGTGGAAATGATATTGATTATACTGATGTAAAATATATTGATTCTCAAATATCATTATTTAGTACTGATAATTTTGAAAAAGATTTTGAATTAGGATTTACTCTAAATGAATTCATAAGAGATGATACAGTTAATACACAATCTACAATTGTTAACTCAAAATTAGAAAATTCAACTGAAAAATATCCTGGATTTGTTATTAGAAGAAATACAAATAAATTTGAATTAACTGAAAGATTTGGTAATGATACATATGCAGCACAATTTGTATACGCTGCAGGAATGAATATTAGAGTATCTAGACAAGATGGAGTAATTTTCTATTCAATAGATGGCGGAAAATGGATTAGCTTACAAAGTATAAAGTCTTATGATAAGAGATTTAATTTAACTACATGGTTTGGGGCTATGTCAAAAGAAACAAATATGGCTTCTACTGGAGAAGGTTCTACTGCAGATAGATATTTCAAAGGAAATATTTCAAATGTTTATATTAAGTTAGAAACAGGAAGTGCAACAAAGCATACAGTTACATTTGATCCAAAAGGTGGATCAGCAATATTTACTTCTAAACAAGTTAAAGATGGTAATAAGATTTTCGGACTTCCAACAGCAACAAGAAATAATATGGAATTAGAAGGATGGTATACTGATGAAACATATACAACTAAAGTTACAGAAGATACTATTATCAATGAGGATGTAACATTTGTTGCTAAATGGAAGGGATTAAATGCTATAGCAAGAGTAGATGATACAGAATTTATTTCTCTTCAAGATGCTATTGATTCTACTCGTGGTAGTGAAACAAAGAAAGTAATTACCATACTTGAAGATTTAACTATAACTGAAAAATTAACAATACACTCTGATAATAATATAGAATTTGATTTACAAAATAATACTCTTACTAGTACAAAAGTATCAATTTTTGAAAATTATGGTATTCTTACTATTAAGAATGGTACATTAATTAATAATGGAGCAAAACCATATTATTCAATAAACAATAAGTCTACTGGAGTAGTTTATATAACTGGTGGTACATTTAGGGCTACTAAAGAAAATGCTATTTCAAATGATGGTAGAATGGAAATATCAGGTGGAAATATAATCGGAACAGCAGACGCAGCTCCTATTAATAATAATACTGATGGAATTCTAATAGTAAGTGGTGGTTCTATAGTTGCAACAAGTGAAAATAAAGGTCAAGCTATTTACAATGATGGTGGAACTGTAACAATAACGGATGGTGCTTACTTAGAAAATAATTCTACAAATAGAGCAGCACTTCATAATAATGTAGGAACTGTCAATATATTAGGTGGAACTATCATTGCTAAGAATTATTCAGCAGCATTAAATAGTGATACTATGATTATTGGGGATAATTCTGATCCTATTAACATTACATCACCTGTATTACAAGGTAAAACTTATGGATTAGAAATTGCTTCAGGTAAAACTGTAACGGTATATGATGGTATATTTAAAGGCATTACTAGTGCCATAAATGATTTAAGTAAAGTAACACATAATACTAACGTAGATTTCAATACTACAAATACTGAAACAATAGGTGATAATACATATAATGTTGCTTACTTAGAAGAACAATAAAAAAGAGATAAAATAAATTATCTCTTTTTTAATTTGAATATTAGTCTAGGAACATCCACATAAAGTGATTAATAATGTTATCAACAATAATAATTTAGTGCTTTTCATACTGTCTCCTATTATTTATTATAAGAAATAATGATAGTTGAGAAAATGTTTTTTATTAAGTAATAAAAACACCTTATAATTAGTTCCTTAGTTTGATATAATCATATTGGTGATGCAATGAAATTTGATAGAATAGATAGTCCACAAGAACTGTTAAAATATATGGATATGAATATTAAGTATGGTTTTGTTGGCAAAAATGGACGAAAGTATTTCAATCAATTCTCTGAGGAATGGAATGACTGGTATGAACAATGTATAGTGCAGACTGGAGAGGAAATGCTAAAAAGTGGTATAGGTACTTGTTGGGATCAAGTTGAATTAGAAAGATTATGGTTTGAAAAAAATAATTATGAAATAAAAACAATTTTTATTTGGTTTGAAGTAAATTATGAAAATAATTATCCAACTCATACCTTTCTATTGTTTAAAAAAAACAACAAATGGTATTGGTTTGAACATGCATTTGAAAGTTATAAAGGAATACATCAATTTGATAATATACAAGAAGCAATCGATTATGTTATTACAAAACAATTAGAATATGCCGTTAAGAATAATATTGCTAAATTAGAAGACAAGAAATTAATTGTAGCTTATGAATATACCAAATTAGAAAAACCAATAGGTGTAGATGAGTATTTTAAACATGTAACAAGTGGCATAAATTTAAAAAAAGAATAGATAATCTATTCTTTTTCTATTCCTGCTAAAAACAATAACATGGATAATACCATAAAAATATAATATAAACCATTATGATTTAAATAACTCAGTTCTAATTTGCTTAACATAATTATTCCACCAATAAATTGAGATGTTATACCGAGTAAAAAATATTTTTTACTTTTTTTGTTACTTTTAATTATTTTGTATGTGCATATTATTAATGCTAATAAGACATATAGTGTAAATGTTAAGATAAAGTTTAATCCAAAATGTATTTCTACTAACATTAGAATTGATAATAATATTGAAAATATAATTAAATGTTTGATTTTATAATTTAAAAATATTATTAAAAATGTATTTATTGTTAAAGTAAAGAATATAGCAAGTATTAACCATAAAATTATATTTGCACTAATAGTCATTATAAAGCCATATATTATTGTTCCTAAAAAAGAATCTATTGATACAAATAAATAGAATAGTTTCCATAAAGTATTATTTTTAATTTTAAAAAAACCATAAATACTTACTATAAATATAAATACATTTGTTATAGCAGTAGTTAATTCAAATCCACTTGTTAGATGCATATCATTCACCATGAATAATTATAACATAAAATAATCACTTTGGTTTCAGTCCCTTTATATTGAATAATAATTGTAAAAGCATAATAAAAATTATGCTTTTTAATTTGATATAAAAAAATTTGTATGATAAAATTAATAAGAGGATATAGGTATAATTATGGGTATAGACACAAAGAAAAATAAAAAAGAAGTTGAACCTGATTTTTTTAATCCGGAAGTAAGAAAAGCAATTAATGAACTTAAGAATGTTTTTGCATACAAAAAAAATAAAATGATTTATACCGAAAAAACTCAAGCACAGGCTAGTGCTGCTTTAATAAAATTATGCGATTTGTTAGATATTTTTAATAAATTTTATAGAGATGAATCAAGAATAATAGCAGAAGAATTAACTTATTATGATAGTACTACTAAAAAAAGAGTAAAATTAATTGATATTGATAAGAACAGATTTACTAGTATACTTGATAAGAATAATATGCTTACTTGTTTAAAGTCTTTAGCTCTATCTAACAAAATAGCACATATATTTGATGTACCAATATTATCAAGAAGAGATTCTATTGCTGAATTATATAATCAATATCATTCTGATATGGTACTTAATCCTAAACAAATTACTTTTTATCCATCTTTTGATACGGTTTTTCCAAGTATTAATACTAAACATTTATACAATATTATTTTTGATGAAAATGATAGTATAACAGCTTTGATAAGAAGTATTAAAGATGTTCAATCAGACGTTAAAAATGCAAAACAACAAAAGAAAGAAGGAATATTAAGACGTTTAAATATTCCAATTGATTATCGTAATGTTGAAAGAACTAATTCAATTATTAAAAGAATAAGTTTGCAAAGAGTAGTTGATTCTTGGATATATATGACTTATAAAGAAGGGCAATCATTATTAAAATCAAAAAATAGTATGTTCTTAGTTAAAAATAATTATATAGCAATGACTGCTCAATTATTAACTAGTAAATTAAAAGGCATTAATTATGAATTAATTGAAACTCCATCTTCTAGTTTGAGTAGTGATTTTAGAAATCTATTAATAATTGATGATACAGATTTATCATATTATGTAGAAGTACATATGCCTAATTATCTTGCAGAATTATTACAAGTTAAATGTGGAATTGTTAAAAGCCCAACAAGGAAAACAAAACATGCTAAAGCAACAGGGGTGTATGTTAAAGATGAAGATGAAGTTAATAGACTTAGTAAATTTATAAGCACTATGCCAAGTGGAAAAACTGAAAGAGCTGAAGTAATTACTAGAGAAAGTAAAACTGCTGAAGAGAATAAAGCAGAGTCATATGAATATGAAATTAATGAATTAGTAACTAGCTCAGATTTGTTTGAAGGCTTTTTATCTAAATTGGGCAATTATGATGAAATAATAAAACAAAATCAATCAATAATATTTAATAGTGAAGGTACATTAGATGCATCTTTAAATACTATTTGTAGAAATTATTATGAAATGTATAAATCATTTAGTGATGAATATAAAAACCAATTTATTAAATATGCAATTAATGGGCTTCAAAATGGTGATATATTTGATAGAGAACTAATTCAAAATGAATTTGTTAGAAATATAAATGATAAAGTCTTGTTGGGAAAAGTATTTATTTATGCTAATTTACTAAAATATAAATATTATCAAAATATAGATAATCAAAATGATATATCGGTATTTATAAATGAAATATTAAATAGTGATTTTGTTAAAAATGATGAAAGTGGGGTAGCAATACATGGACAAGAATTATAATAAAGAAAAAGAAATATATGATAAACTAATGATACTTGAAGAAGGAGACCAAAAAGAAAGATCACTAGCATTCGATTGTGAAGCTATTTTATCAGATGAGACTACAACAGAAAGTTTAGAAAGTAGACTATCAATTATAGAAAATATGATTAAAGAATATGAGGACAATAAAAAAAGTAATTAACAATTACTTTTTTATTTTAACATACATATGAGTCACCCAAATGTATATTTGCATCATAGTCTGATACACTCACGCCACCTATTGGATTGACATGAATATTTAAAGATGAATCGCTACAATTAAAACTTTTGCCACAAGAATTATATTCTCGACAATTAGAACTTCCAAATATTTCTTCTAGTATTGCTTTATTTGCATCATAAGCAGAGGAACTTCTGTCATTCGATTTTAGATAATAAACATTACCATTTTTAACAAATCCAACATAGCTAGATACTAAGTCTCCCGATGGAACAGATATAGTTTTGCTTTGACATGTTATACCGTTTTGTGCAAAATGATTACAAGCTTCTTCAGTGTCATAGTAGAATGGTTCAATGTCATCGCATGAATTACCATATTCCGGGTCTATAAGACACCATATGGTTTTAGACTCTAATCTATAATTTTCATATTCAATTTTTGCAAAAAATGGATGACCTATTGAATTAATTACATCTTGATATGAATTATATGTTTGAACTCCAAATGGTAATGTTTCATTATCGTGGATATAATTAGAATAAAAGAATAATTGTTTAACATTTGTATTACTTGTACCTGTTACTACAAGTTTTTCATTATCATCTAAATCATTTACATCAACAACATCTGAACTATTAATTATTTCAATAGTTCCTTTTTTATTATATTGGTATGTTCCATTTGTTGCTTGTAATTCTATTACATTACCATTACCATCTAATTTAACAAAATATTTTAAATTTCCACCGCCAGTTAATTTTAAATTATTAGTATACCCATCTGCATTTGTGTATTCACAAGCAACTCCACCATCTACTAAATATTGTTGCCTTGCAGATCTTAATACTGAACTTACCTCATTTGTAAATGTATTTTTTCTTGCATCTCTATACATACTAAGTACGTTTGGAAGTGCAACTATTACTAAAATAGCAAGTATAGCTATAACAGCTAATAATTCAACTAAAGTAAAACCTTTTTTATTCATTATCCTTCACCTATTATTAAGTATATCATTTTTACAAATTTATTCAATATTTAAATCAATTTTAAAAAAAACAAACAAATTATTGAAAAAACTTAATAAAATAGTCATTTTTGTTTGACAAAAGAATATATTAATGCTAGTATATTGACTCGAAAAATTATGGGGTGTTTTGAAATGAAAAATTATTTAAAAATTGCTGTTTTAATAGTTTTATCTATCTTTTTAGTTAACATTAATTACATATATGCATCTACATTAGATACAGGTGAAGATGTACAAAAAGTAGTTAATGATAATGAAGAAGAAAAAGAAAAAATTGTTGAAGAGAATCAAAAAGAAGAAATTGAGACTGATGGAGAATCTGAAGTTGAAGAAGAAAAAGAAGATGAAATAGTAGAACAAGTTACTACAGGAACTAGTGATGAAGAATCAAACCAAGAAAAAAACTTTACTGATGATTCTGAACTAGGAAATGGAGAAGGAGAAAATGTGCTAAAGACTCCTGTTCAAAATGGAGAAGGAGAAAATGTACTAAAGACTCCTGTTCAAAATGGAGAAGGAGAAAATGTGCTAAAGACTCCTGCTCAAAATGGTGAAGGAGAAAGTGAACTAGAGACTCCTGCTCAAAATGGAGAAGGAGAAAATGTACTAGAGACTCCTGTTCAAAATGGAGAAGGAGAAAATGTACCAGAGACTCCTGCTCAAAATGGTGAAGGAGAAAGTGAACTAGAGACTCCTGCTCAAAATGGAGAAGGAGAAAACGTACCAGAGACTCCTGTTCAAAATGGTGAAACAGAAGGTAATGATGATGAAGCCATACCAGTACAAAAAGTAAAAGTTATTACAACAAAAGTAGATGAAGATGGTAATTATTTATCTGGAGTAATATTACAGATACTTAATTCTGAGAACGATATCGTAGATGAATGGACTACTGATGCTACTGCTCCTGAACATGAAACATTATTACCAAATGGTATATATACATTACATGAAAAATTCACACCTGATGGTTATATTGCAGCAGAAGATCAAGAAATTATAATTGATATAAAAATTCCTGATATAAGTGCTGGAGTTAATTTTGATTCTGAGATATGTGATCATCATAAAGGATTTGCATTATATTATGTACAAAGTGTTAGCGAAACTGGAGAAGTTACTGAACATGAAGTTTATTGCATTAATCAAAATTGGGAAATACCAGATGAAACTTCAATATATGAAGGTGAAATATTAAATCCAAATAGTATAAAGAATTATACAAGACAAACTGTACCTACTGATGCTACTAGAGATAAAAATATGCAGACAATTGATATTTCTGATCCAGACTTAGAATCTCCTGAATTATATAATAAAATACTTGATATTATTTATCACAGAAACAAAGCTGCTGAAGTTCTAGGACAACAAGGGTTAGAATATACTGAATCAGAAATTAGATTCATTACAGAAGTAGCATTAAAGAATTATACAAATACAGGAATAACTGAAGTGGTTATTGCTTATAGAAAATCAAGAAATGAAACATATGCTCCATTAAATGTTCCTGGAGTAATATATGATACAAGAAGTAATGGAGATATTTTCTATCTAAGACATAATTATAGAGATTATGTATATATACCAGATGCTGAACTAGGCAGTGATATAGCAACAATTGATTTTGGTAAAGGAACTTCATTTGGTCAAATAGTAGTTAACCACTGGAATGGTGGACACAATGCTAAAAATGATCCAGTTGAAAGAGCTAGAGTAGCAAGATATTATGAATTATTTAAATATTTAATTAGTGATGAAGATCATCATCCAGATGGTATGCATTTATATATTTATTCATCTGGAAGCATTCTACCAGGAGTAGTAGCAGATGATACTGACAATGGTAGATATCAAAACTTATTAGGTGTTACCGGCTACTTAGAAGATTTCAAACCAGAAGATAAACATTATACAGTAGTAAATAAATATGATACTAAAAAGAAAGACATTCAAGTTGAAAAAATATGGGATGACAATGATAATCAAGATGGAATAAGACCAGATGATATAAAAGTAACTCTTTATGCAGATGATGTAGAAATTGATTCAGTTATATTAAATACTAAAAATGAATGGAAACATATATTTAAAAATTTAGATGTATATAACAAAGGTCAAGAAATACAATATAGAATAAATGAAATTGCAGTAAAGGGATATGATACTCAAGTAGTAGGATTTACTATTACAAATACACATACACCAGAAAAGAAAGATATTCCAGTCGAAAAAATATGGGATGATAATAATAATCAAGATGGAATAAGACCAGATGATATAAAAGTTATTCTTTATGCAGATAATGTAGAAATAGATTCAGTTATATTAAATGCTAAAAATGAATGGAAATATATATTTGAAAATTTAGATGTATATAAACATGGTAAAAAAATTGACTATGTAATAAGCGAGCCTGAAGTAAAGGGATATAATACTAAGGTAGCAGGGTTTCAAATTACAAATACACATACACCAGAAAAGAAAGATATTCCAGTTGAAAAACTATGGGATGATAATAATAATCAAGATGGAATAAGACCAGATGATATAAAAGTTATTCTTTATGCAGATGATGTAGAAATTGATTCAGTTATATTAAATGCCAAAAATGAATGGAAACATGTATTTAAAAACTTAGATGTATATAAAGATGGAACAAAGATTGTTTATACTATCAATGAAATTGAAGTTGAAGGATATGATACTGAGGTAGAGGGATTTACTATTACAAATACACATACTCCTGAAAAGAGAGAAGTTTCTGTTATTAAAATTTGGGATGATAAAGAAGACTATGAAAAATTAAGACCTAAAACTGTAACTATTATTCTTAAAGCTGATGGAGTAGAAATTGATTCAGTATTATTAAGTGAAAAAACAGGATGGTCTCATACATTTAAAGATTTAGATGTATATAAAGACGGAAAAGAGATAGTTTATACTATCAATGAAATTGAAGTCGATAAATACTATACCGAAATCACAGGTAACATGTATATAGGATTTGAAGTTAAGAATACCCATTTCGGTGAAGGTGATGATAATCCACCTACAGGTGATAATATAATTGTATATATAACTATGTTAATAATTAGTGTATTAGGATTAATTAAATTATCATTTACATATATTAAAAATAATTAAAAAGAAAACATTGGTTTTCTTTTTTTTATGTTATAATGTATTTGAATAAAGAAGGAGTTTCTTATGAGAAAAAAATTATTAACTGTTTTATTAATTGGTTTATTGTTTATTGATGGTAGAGTTAAAGCTGATTCTAATGCTTTCCTTATAGAAAGCAATTATACTACTGTAGTTAAAGGAGATACATTGTATTTAAAAGCAGGATTTGATACCTTGTGGGATGAAAGCTTAATAAAAGATGATAGTGAAGAAAATGAATTAATGACATTTTATATAGCTTTTCCAGCTGGATTTACTGCAAATTTTGATGACATTAAGTTTGTAAATAATAATTATAATTTTGATGATTATAGATTTGATTATTATACAGATAAAGATGAAAAAACATATTATCTTTTCTCTAGGGTGTATGTTAATGAAGTTAAAGAAACTGCTGATGAAGATGATGGCATGTATAATGGAAAAATAAATGTTCCAATAATTGAAAATATTAAAGTAAAAGTAGATAACAATCTTGAAGGAACATATATGATAGATACAGGTTTTATGTTGGAAAAAGATGATGAAGAGACTGACTATTATGATGAAGAAGATGAAGATTATGAAGAAAAACTTGTAGTGGAAAGTTTACCAGTTACAGTAATATCTAAAAATTCTAATAATAAATTAAGATTTCTAATGTTTAAAACCGAATCAGAAGGATTAGGTAAGGGCGGAGACAATATAGTCGATTTAAAAGATGGTAAATATGATTATGAATTACCATATTATTCATTATCAGATTCTTTAGATTTTATTAATGCAGCATGCTATTCAAGATGTAAAATAACAAATATAGGTACTGATAGGTATATAGATTTCGAAGATAGTAATCAAATAACGGTCACTTATGAAAATGGTAAAACCTATAAGTATACATTTAAAAATGAATTAGAAAAGGCAACTATATATCATGAATGGGATTCAAGGTCATTTGCAAAAAATGTAATGATTATTGGTAATAAAGAGAGTAGTGAATTATTAGAACGTATATTTGAAGCACATACAAGTGATAACTATATTATAAAAAGAAACTATTATAATTATGAAGATCTAAATGATATAGATAAAAAAATAATAAAAGAATTATTAGATAAGGATTTTGATTTAGACACATATAATGGTCCATATTGGTTTGTAATTAATGATGACAATGAAATTTATCATAGTAAAGGTAATTTAACTGAAGAAGAAATCAAAAGTGTTTATGAAAGATTTGGAATATTAACTGAAGAAGATAAAAAAGATGCAACTACTAATAATAAAATATTAAATATAGGAGATAAGTACTTAATAATTGGAACTATTTGTACTATATTATTAATCGTAATTATTACTATTATAGTTATATTAAAAAAATAAAATAAATAATGTGATATAATTAATATATGAATGATGATATAAGTATAATGATGAAAATTTATAATACATTTGATATTGACTGGATGGGAGATGTTATTGGCAGTCTTTCAGATTTAACACGTCATCATATTGTAAAAAAAGAAAAAGGTGGGATAGATGATATAAGCAATTATGCACTGCTTACTAGAAAATCTCATGAATTATTACATTATTTAGAAAGCAATTATTATTCTGAATATGTTAAATTAAATTATTTGTTTTTAATGTTAAATAGAACTAATAAAACTCCCACATCAGATTATTTTGAAACAATAAAATCAATAATGAAAAAAGTTAGAAAAGACATTAAAAATAAGAGAAGAGGAAGAAAATAAAAAGGATTTTTAAAATCCTTTTTCTAATGGTGTATTCTTTTTTCTATAACCAACTGTTAAATCCATATTTAAATAAGAATGCCATCTATCTCCAAATTTATCATAAGTTGTAACTATACCAATATTATTTATTAAAGTCTTCACATCATCAATTGTTTTAGTTACAGCATTTGATTCTGTCAAATAATATCCTTGATTATCAATTGCATTTATTATTGAAACATGAGAACTTTGTTCACATGCAGTAGCATATGTCAGTGCATCACCAACTTCTCCTTTATCATTTGAACTAATTCTTTTAATAGATGCATACCTCCATCTACATAATGTTGCAGAAGAACCAATTCCGGAATTCATATCAAAGTTTGCTTGGGCATAAGACCATGCTACAAATCCACCACAGTGAATTCCTTGATTTAAGAAGTTACCTTTTTTTTCAAGACTAGTAACTTCTGGTGAACCCCAAACTGGAGGTACCCCTATGGCAACGTGATTACCACGAGAACTTCCATAAGGAATTTTAACTTTATATTTAATATATAATATTTGAGTTAATGCTAAAGATGCAGCAGAGGCACCTGCTTTAGTTTGGCCACCAGCTATATAAACACTTCTTGCTATAGCATTATTAAATTCATCAATAGAAGAACCTTTTTCTTTTAGGAAAGCATCTAAACTAGTTGTTAATAATTTTATATCTTTAACATCATTAGTTACTATAATATCACTTGATTTAATATCAACACTTTTCTCAAATATTTTTCCATTAGAAGTTTTTACATACATATAATGAGTTCCAGGAAGTAGAATAAAATCAATTTTATCTTTATTAGAAGCGATCCATAAATTACTATCAATAGTTAAAGTTTCTTTTTTATTTGAAAAATAGTATCCAGTAACATTTTTTGATGATAAAACAATATATATTCCTTTTTGTTCTACTTTTAATTCTTCATCTTCTACAGTTGTGGTTTCTTCTTCACCATCAACCCACACATCTACTTTTTTAGGACTTTTCGCCATCTCTCTACATTCAGCAAATGACACCTCAAAACCTGCAATATTGGTAATTAATGATACAAATGTGGGTACTAAAAATATTAATATAGATGCAACAACTTTAACCACGACTTCTTTTTTTATTTTATCAAATTCATTTGCATTTATTACAGCTCTTGTGATTGTAAGCATTAATGAAATAATTAACATTATTGGAACTGCAACTCTTACTATTTCAATAAGCAAAAAGAATAACCTTACAATTTTTGCTGTATCTTCACGTTCACAGAAATGTAGTCTTTCTGCAACATGCTCCCAGTGGCCAGGTGTAGATGAACTACTACTAGGGTCATCATTACTAGGTTTTTCTCCAGATTGCTTTTTTGTAATAACTAATTTTCCATTTCCATCTGGAAATCTATATCCTTCTAAAATATCTGAGGATAATGATTCATAATTAACAAGTGTTAATACAGTTATTGCTCCGTGTGGTCCCATATTTCCTTTAACATCTGGAAATTTTGAACCAACTCTATTGCCATATGAAATTGAAGTAATTGAGTCTAATGAAACTCCACTAGATCTATTGTGTATATATTTTCCATCACCAACATATACCATTATATGAGTTGATTTATTTGACTCTTCTTGGCTGCCATATGAGCTAGCACCAAATCCTACTATTCCTATTAAATCTCCTGGCTTTAACTTGCTTTGCAAATCTATTCTACTAACAGCACTTTGTACTGTCTCTCCCGCTTTTAATGGATAACTTTTAGAATTATAAAGGGAACTATGTGTAGACCAACCATCATTTCCATTTAATGCGGGTCTACCTGAGCTAGTTAATAATCCATCCCCTTTAGTAGGTTGATCTATTCCACCTTTTGAATTTGCTTTTATTTGAAAAGCATTATATACAATAAAACCTGCAAAGGCATTACAATCCATTGCATATTTATTATTTGATGTAGTATATCCCAAAAATATTCTTTCTTGTTGAACCTCTTTGGGTGAAACATAAGTTATTTCATCTTTCTTATTGTTATATACATAATAAGCGTAATCGGTAATTGCTTTTCTGGCTTCATTCTCAGTTAAAGCATTAATGCTTTGAGGTATTAATGATAAAAAAATCAAAAAAATAATTAAGTATATTTTTTTCATATGCTTACTCCTTATATCATTATAACATAGTTATTTGCAATTAGTTAATAGTTTGCTATAATAAGTTAATGAGGAGTGAAATTATGAAAAAGTATTTAATGGTTTCTTTTATATTTGTATGTCTTTTAATATTAAGTGGATGCTTTTATAAAAAACAAACATTAACATGTGAACGTAGTGAAAATACCATGAAAGTTAGTACTGGTTTTTTATATGTTAATGATAAACCAACTGGTATGAATTTAGTATATGAACTTGATTTATCGCAATATAATGATATTCAAATTGAAGCAGTAGGAAAACAAGATTTTTGCAACACTTTAAAAACATCATTAACTCAATATGGAGATGCATTTAATAACTGTAGACAAGAGATAGTTAATAAAAAACTATTTGTAAGAACAGATATTGAAATCAGCAAATTATCTGTTGGAGTACAAGACAGTATGACCACTTTAGAAAATGCTAAGAAGAGTATGGAAAGTGCAAGTTATACTTGTACAGTTAAATAATTTTTATAAAACAGTCACAAAATGTGGCTTTTTATTTGATTATAACAATATAAAAATGATATAATTATCATAGGTGAAGATATATGAATTATGATGATATTTATAATAACAATAATCATATACAAAATGTAGCAAGTGAAAACTATGATTTATCACATTTTATGGCAATGTGCATGAGTAAGGGGATTGACTTTAATCCTTCATATAAGGATTCAACAAATGAAAAAGGATTTCCTTATGTTTCACTCATGTTTAATGAAAAGAATTTAGAATTAATTTATGCAATAGTGGCCCTTTTAAGATTAGAGGGTTATGAATTCTCATTTGAAAAATTAAATGAAAAAGAATCTGCATTTAGTATAACAGATGTAATTAATTCTAAAGAGAATACAGAACTATTTGGAAAACTAAACGATTTAGTTTCAAATTATGATGTCGCTAAAAATTATTATTATGATTTACCTGAGGATTTGCAAAAATATTTTGATATATGTAGCTTTGCACATGGAGATAAAAAAGCTGCCGTTAGTAATAGCAGAAATAATTTGCAATTTAAATATATTAAACAAGAAGATGGACATAAATATACAATTAAAACAACTGATGAAAGATATATTCAGGCATCTGATTTAAGTGATTTCAAATTATCTAGCGATGATGTGACTGCTTATGAAATAATATCTGAAGATAATAATGAATTGATAGGAAAATTAGATAGTTTAAATAATAATTTAGAAGAAATGGAAAAAACGACAGATTCTACTGGAAATGGTGAAGAAAAAGCTGAACTTGATAAAGAAGTAGAAAAAGCTGTTGTTGAAGAAGAAAAACAAGAAGAGAAGGCTGAAGAAACTGAATCAGAAAAAGGGCAAAAAGAAGATGAAGAGGAAAAACAAGAAGACAAAGGAAAAAATGGCACTCATTTAACAAACCCGTTAGTGGATGGAGAATTACCAAAATTAGATGAAAGTTCTATTATGTCTAAAAATGATAAATTTGTTGATACATTGAATAATCCAGCTATTATAGATATAAAGGAAGAAGAACAAGTCCCTCAAATAGATATGAGTGAAATAAGTAGGATGCTTTATGATGAAGAACCAGTGCTAGAAGATCAAGATGTAATGGTGCGTTAACATGTATAAAAAAAGTATTAAAGCAAATTCAAAATATTTAATTCCATTTGTTGAAGGTATTAAATATTATGGTTCAGATGAAATAGAACATGCTATTGGGACTATGATTATTCTAAATGATGAGGGAGATATACTAACTTGTAAACATATTGCAATTGAGTTTATCAATAATAATAAACTTGGGGAAATATATTCAAGATTGATAAATGAATTAAATAGTTGTAAGACAGAAGAGGAAAAAAAAGAAATTGAAAAAAAATATAGTTTGGAAAAGGATACCCCTGTTCTTACTAATATAAATTTACCATTTAAAATAGGTGATACAATTAATATTGAAATTAAACTTCATGATTATTTGGATTTGGCTATTATTAAGTTCAAAGGTGCTAATTTAAAATGTGATAACTATCCAGTATTTGCAAAAGAATTGCCACTTCAAGGACAAAGTGTATGTAAACTAGGATTTGCATTTCCTGAATATAGTTATTTTGAATATTCAAAGGAAAATGAAAATATTGTCATGAAAAATGAAATAATATCATCATTTCCATTATTTCCAATGGATGGTATTGTTACTAGACAAATAGTTGATGAGAAAAAACAAGTAACTATGTTTGAAACAAGTACTCCTGGATTAAGGGGACAAAGTGGAGGACCAATTTTTTCACCAGAAGGACTAGTTTATGGAATTCAATCCATGACAAAACATTTAGATTTAAATTTTGATATAGATAAAGTTGTTAAAAGAGGAATCGAAAATAAGAAAATAACTTATACACCATTTATTAATTTAGGAGTAGGTATATCATCTAAAGAAATAATTAAATTCCTAGATTCAAATAATATAAAGTATAATAGTAGATAGGAGTAATATGAAATATAGTGATATAAAAAAAGAAATATATGGATATTATGAACATATTGGTAGTATAGATATGGATAGTATCATAGATGCAAATGATCATATAATTGATGAGCATTTAGATAGTAGTAGATTTGAAAATTCAACTGAAGAATTTTATATTACTGTTGCGATGTGTAGTTATATGATAAATAATGATTTATATGATGAGTATTTCTTCGAATCATTTAAAACATTATTAGATGAATTTAATTCTTCTAATGCAGTACTTAATGACATTGAAGAAGAATTAAAAAAAGATATTGATGATATAAGTGACTATATAAAAAAGGATGAATTAAATAAAGAATATTATGATAATTTATCTGGGGTTTATAATAATCAAATAGAAAAAAACAGTAATAAATAATCAGTAATAATATTTATTATTGAAAATAAAATTTATTAAGTAAGGAGGTACAAAGATGTTAGTAGATTTACTTATTGCCATTATTATTGGAGCAATTTCAGGATGGCTTGCTGGCGTAATTATGAAATCAAAACGTAGTTTACTTAGAAATATTATTCTAGGAGTTGTTGGTGGATTCGTTGGTGGATTAGTATTTGATTTATTAGGAATAAGTTTTGCTGGATATCTAGGAACTATTGTTGTTTCAGTAGTTGGTGCTTGCATAGTTATATTTGTTGTTAATAAATTATTCAAATAAATAACTATATCATAAAGAGAAAGAAAAATTAAACAGTTAGTTTAATTTTTTTAATTGAAAAGAATTAATAATTTTGATATTATTTATTTGGATAGAGGGTGATATTTTGGAACAAAAAAGTCTTGAAGAAAAAATAAGTATGCTTGAAGAAAAAGTAGACAAATTAGAAAGAATCGAAAAGAGAAGGCAAAGAATTAAATGGATTAAAATAGGTCTTAAACTTGCTGCTTATATTACAATAATAGTTCTTGTTTATCTTGGATATAGATATTTAAAACGTAATTATTTAGATCCATATGATAATTTTAGAAATGGTATTAGTACTAAAATAGATGGTGTTAAAAATTACGATTATAGTTCAATTATAAATGGACTATTTGGAAATTAGTTAGGAGATTATTATGATATTAACAGTAATAGCAGATTGGTTAAATAGTTTTTTTGCAGGTTATGACCATGCAATATTAAGCTTTCTACATAGCCTTGCAGTATTAACATCAGGATATGTTAATTGGTTTTTTAGATTAATTAGTTTATTTGGAGATCATGGAATATTTTTAATAGGTCTTTCAGTATTCTTAATGTTATTTAAAAAAACAAGAAAAGTTGGTATTTGTATGTTTGGAGCTATAGGATGCGGTGCGATAATTACGAACTTTATTATTAAAGATTGGGTTGCTAGACCAAGACCATTTATGAGTAACATTTTAGAATATAAAGAATGGTGGGAATATGCAGGAAGTGTAATGGAAGATGATTTTTCTTTTCCAAGTGGACATACAACAGCAATAACAGGTGCATTAATGAGCATATTCTTCTTATCTAAAAGTAATAAAAAATATTGGGTATTCTTATTTATTTTGTTAATGGGAATATCTAGAAATTATTTGATGGTACATTATCCATCAGATATTTTAGGAGGATTAATTGTAGGATTAATTGCTTCAGTAATTGCATTCTATATCACTAAATTAATTTATTATATTTTAGATAAATATAATAATAAATTCTTTGATTTTGTTAAGAATTTTGATACCGTAGATTTTATTAAATCTCATAAAAAACAATAATTTATTGAAATTTTTAAATATATACTTTAAAATAGTATATTGAAAGGAGTAGTTATGAAAACTAAAAATATATTAATCATTTTATTAGTATCATTAATAATGTTATTTCCAGTAAAATCACTAGCTAAAACATATTATGATGGATATGATACTAAAAATTTAAAGGAAACTTTAGAAGCAGAAGACATGAAATTAGAAAATACTGACTATAAGGAAACAAGTAAACAAGCAATCGTTTATTTGTTTAGAGGTCAAGGATGTGGATATTGTAGAAATTTCATTACATTCTTAAATAGTATTTCTAAAGATTATGGTAAATATTTTAAATTAGTTTCATTTGAAGTATGGAATGATTCTAAGAATAATGAATTAATGCAAAAGGTTGCTTCTACTACAGGACAAGCAGCTGGTGGAGTTCCTTATATTGTAATAGGAGAAAAAGTATTCCCAGGATATATTTCTGATTGGGATGAAGACATTAAAACAGCTATTAAAAATCAATATGATGATAATAGTTATGATGTATTTGAAGAAATAGAGAAAGCTGAAAAAGCTGCTAAAAAAGCTGCATCAGGAGGTTCTTCAACAGCATCTATAATTGGTATTATTGTTACAGTTCTTTGTACAGCAGTTATTATTTTTGTTCAATGTAAAAATACAAAAAAAGTATTAGATGCAATGAATAATAAACCAACTAGTCCTGAGCCTGTTAAAGAAGAAAAAAAGCCAGTTGTAGTAAAGAAAAGTAGAAAAAAATAGAAACAGATTTATCTGTTTTTTATTTTACCATTTATTGGTAATAATATTTAATCAAAAAAGTAAACAATATTAATGGTGATATTTATTAAAAGTATATATAAATTATTATTAATATTTTTATCTTTTTTTGTTTATGATTTAAATATAGTAGATTCTAATAATGAAAAAATAGTACTATATGATACAGTTAATATACATGATGAGAATAATTTTGCTATTTATTTTAAAGACAATATTAATTCATATGATATAGAAGATTTACTGCTGGGATATAATATAAAAATTAATAGTTATATTATTGATTCTAAAAAATATTATGCAAAAGATAATTTGAGTTTAATAAATGCTTATACTAATAATTTATCTAATGAAGAGAAAATATATTATAAAAATAAAGGAATAAATATTGAAGGATTAAATATAACTTGTGAGAATAATGAATTGATGAAATTATCATCTAATATAAAAATATATTAAAGAATATTATATTCTTTTTTTATTTACAAAAATGTAATATAATTATAATGGTGAAGAATATGAAAAAAGATTATATAATTGATGGAAATGAGGCATGTGCTAAAGGAGCATATTTATTTAGTGAAGTTTGCGGCATTTATCCAATTACTCCAGCTAGCCCTATGGCAAGTTTAGTTGATAAATGGTCAAGCGCAGACAAGAGAAACCTTTTTGATGACAGAGTAAAAGTAGTTGAAATGCAAAGTGAAGCGGGTGCATCTGCTTTGATGCATGGTTCCCTACAAGCAGGAAGTTTAAGTACAACATTTACTGCATCACAAGGACTACTTTTAATGATTCCAACAATGTATAAAATTGCGGGAGAAATGTTACCTGGTGTTATTCATGTTGCAGCAAGAAGTTTAGCAACTCATGCTCTTTCAATATTTGGAGACCATCAAGATGTATATGCAACTCGAAGTACCGGCTTTTGTATGTTGGCATCATCTTCTGTGACAGATGCATATTATATGAGTATTATTGCTCATTTATCTGCTATAGAGAGTTCTTTACCATTCTTACATTTCTTTGATGGATTTAGAACAAGTCATGAACTATCTAAAGTATCATTGTTAGATGAAGAAGAAGTAAAGCAATTAATAAATTATGATAAAGTAAATGATTTTAAGAAAAGAGCATTAAATATAGGAAAATGCATTACACGTGGAACTTCTCAAACTGCAGATGTTTATTTTCAAAATACTGAAGTAAGAAATAAATATTATAATGAGGTCCCTAATATAGTAGACAAATTAATGAAGAAATTAAATAAATTAAGTGAATGTGATTATAAACCATTTAATTATTATGGAGATAAAAATGCAACATATGTAATTGTTGCGATGGGTAGTGTATGTGCAACAATTAAGACTGTGGTAGATATTCTAAATAAACAAGGTAAACATGTTGGTCTTATTGAAGTTCATTTATATAGACCATTTAGTAAAGAATATTTAACTAATGTTCTTCCAACCACAGTTAATAAAATTGCTGTTTTAGATAGGACTAAAGAATCTGGAAGCGTTGGAGAGCCATTATATTTAGATGTAGTTGCAGCATTAAAAGATAAAAATATTAATATATATGGTGGACGCTATGGACTTTCTTCTAAGGATGTTCCATTAAAAGATATAAATGCTGTATTTGAAAATTTATTTAGTTATGATACTAAGAATAATTTTACAATTGGAATTGATGATGATGTAACTCATTTAAGTTTAGAACCAAAAGAAATAGACTATGAACCTGATTACAGAGAAATTAAAGTATATGGATTTGGTTCAGATGGTATGGTTGGTGCATCTAAAAATTTTATGAAAGTATTAGGTGGAATAGATACTAATTATGTTCAAGGATATTTTGAATATGACTCTAAGAAGAGTGGTGGAGTAACTATATCTCATTTAAGAGTAGGTCCTTCAAGAATAAATGCACCTTACTTTTTAACTAATCCTGATTTTATAGTTGTATCTAAAGATATATATTTAAATAAATACTATTGTTTAAAAAATATAAAAGAAAATGGAATACTATTAATATCTAGTAATAAAAATGATGAAGAATTAAATGATTTAATTAGTAATGAAAATAAAAAAGAGATACTTGATAAGAATATTAAAGTATATATTGCCTCATTGGATGAATTAAATGATAAATATAGTTTAAAAGGAAAAATAAACAATATAATGTGTTTATATATGCTTAAATTAAATGGATATTCAACAAGAGAAATAGACGAATTTAAAAAATTAATAGCTAAGACTTATGAAAGTAAAGGAGCAACAATTGTTGAAAATAATATTAATGCAATAGATGAAGCACTAAAATATTTAGAAGAAGTAGACAATAGAATATTTAAATTATCAAAAGAAGAAACTAAAAATACAGATATAACTGAAGAAATATTAAAATTAAGAGGAGATAAATTAAAAGTATCTGATTTTATTGATCATAAAGATGGTACTTTTGATGGAGGAACAGCGGCAAGTGATAAGAGAAAAATAGCTTCTAGTGTTCCAAAATGGATAAAAGAGAATTGTACACAATGTAATCAATGTTCATTCGTATGTCCTCATGCATGTATAAGACCATTCTCTATAACTGATAATGAACTTTTAATGGCTGGAATAGATAAGAGTGAAACAATAGAAAGTATGGGAGAAGAAAATAAGAACTTCTATATATCTGTAAGCGAAGCTAATTGTACTGGATGTGGATTATGTTCATCAGTATGTCCTGGTAAAAATCAAGAAAAAGCATTAGAGATGGGTCCATATAGTGAAAGACATAATAAAATAAGTGAAATATTATATGAGCATCAAGAAAATACTACACCATTTAATAAATTCACAATCAAAGGAATCGGATTTGAAAAACCATATTTTGAATTTAGTGGTGCTTGTGCAGGATGCGGGGAAGCTGGATACATTAAAATATTAACTGAATTATATGGAAAAAATATGGTAATAGCTAATGCTACTGGATGTTCATCTATTTATGGTGGATCTTTGCCACTTACTCCATATAAAATTCCATGGATGAATTCATTATTTGAAGATAATGCTGAGTTTGGTTTTGGAATTCATATGTCATATAAAAATACACGTGAAAGAATTAAAAAATTAATGTATAAATATAAAGATACTGTATCTGAAGAAATAAAAGCGACATTTAAAGAATGGATAGACAATATGGAAGATGATGACTTGACGCTCGCAATTAAGAATAAACTTGAAAAAAGCAATATTCCAGATGAAATAAGAGACTTAATTGACTATATTCCTTCAAGAAAGGTATGGATACTAGGCGGAGATGGATGGGCATATGATATAGGATATGGAGGACTTGATCATGTTCTTCATAGTAATGAAAATATCAATGTAATGGTTCTTGATACAGAGGTATATTCAAATACTGGTGGACAAAAATCAAAATCTACTAGAGTGGGTGGCGTTGCTGAATTTGCTTCATCTGGTAAATTCGAAAGTAAGAAAGATTTATTTAGAATAGCGATGTCTATACCTAATGTATATGTTGGAAGTATTTCAATGGGTGCAAATCCAATGCAAACACTAAAAACATTAAAAGAGGCTTATAATCATAATGGCCCTTCATTAATAATTGCATATAGTCCATGTATTGAACAAGGAATATTTGGAGGACTTACTAATTCAATTGATGAACAAAAAATGTTAGTAGATGTTGGATACAATTTATTAATGAGATATAATCCAGAAGAAGATAAATTAACAATAGATTCTAAAGAACCAGATTTTGATAGTTATGATTCTGTCTTTAGAAGAGAACTAAGATATAAAAACTTAGAATTCAAAAATGAAGAAGAGTATCAACAATTATATGAAAAGAATCTTCATGATGCGATGAATAGATATGAATACTTCAAGAATTTAGAAACCAAAGAATAATAAAAAAGAGACTTATGTCTCTTTTAAATTTCAAAAAATTAGGACTGCCACCCCCTGATGACAGTCCGGAAAAAAGAATAAAAAGGGGTTGGCTAGTGTGATACTAGCACCAATTCGCCTAATAGTGAATTGGTAAGTCTATATACTAATCATTTTTTAGTGATTTGTCAACATTTTTTTGAAAATTTTTTCAAAAAAAGAATTAAATTCTTTTTTTATTAACCAAGAGTTCTTGTATCCATTAAAGATACGAAGCATTCATAATTTTGTTCAAATTCTTTTGTGGCTAAATTAATGCTTCCTGCTATACTCTGAGAAGTAATTCCTTGTTTCATAAAAACCTCAGGATCTTTATCTTTTAGAACAATTAATAATTCTTCAGCATCTAGCCCTAATTCATCTAAATATTTTTCAGGTTCCTCATAAAAAGCGTCACCTAATTCTATAAAATCACTTTTCATATAAATTTTGTCTTCAAAACCCTCTCTTTTTTCCATAACTGTAGTTGGATATCCTAAAAATGATACTTCTTCTTCATCTTTTACAGCCATCATAGCATCAGCAAGTTCACGTAAATCCATAATTATACCTCCTAGTAATATTATAATAATTATTTAAAACTAATTCAATAAAAAAATCTTTATTTTCATTTTATTGTAAACATGATATAATATGGTAAATTTGTGGAGGACATGTTTATGGAAAATTTATCAGTTATAAAAGGTTTAGGGCCTAAAAGTATTGCTCATTTAAATAATTTAAACATTTATAATATATCTGACTTAGTCAATTATTATCCATATAAACATAATCTTATTGTTTTAGATGATATTAAGAACTGCGCTGATAAGCAAAATGTAATAATAGAATGTATAGTCGACTCAGTTCCTTTAACAAGAAGATTTAGAGCAAATATGTCCTCATTAACATTTAGAGCAGTTTCAAATAGAAAAATGATAGCAGTTATGATATTTAATAGAGTGTTTTTAAAAACTCATTTAAAACCTGGAACATATATAACTGTTATTGGTAAATATGATGCTTTAAAAAATACAGTTATTGCTTCTGATATAAAATTTGAAAGACTTAAAACTGGTTCAATTGAAAGTGTATATCATTTAACTAGCGGAGTAACTTCTAAGCAATTAAAGAAATATATAAATGAAGCCTTATCTTTTTATGATAACTATGTTGATTATATACCAAATTATTTGAATGAAAAATATGGTTTTATTTCTAAAAAAGAAGCCGTTAATTTGATACATAATCCTCAAAATGAAAGTGATGTTAAAAAATCATTATTAAAATTAAAGTATGAAGAATTATTTGAATTCATGTTTAAAATAAATTATTTAAAAGAAATAAATAAAGCAAGTAAAACTGAATATATAAGAAATGTGGATATTAATGAAATAAATGATTTTATTAGAAGTCTTCCTTTTGAATTAACAGCTGATCAAAATAAAGCTATTAAAGATATATATGATGATATGACATCTGATAAAAGAATGAATAGACTTTTACAAGGAGATGTAGGTTCTGGTAAAACTATTGTTTCTGTCATAGCAGCATATATAAATCATTTATCAAAACATCAAACTGCTTTAATGGCACCAACTGAAGTTTTAGCTGTTCAGCATTATGAAACAATTAAAAATACTCTTGCTAGTACTAATATAAGAGTAGAATTATTAATTGGAAGTATGAAAAAGAAAGAAAAAGATGATATAACCGAAAAATTAAAAGATGGGAAAATAGATTTTATTATTGGGACTCATGCTTTATTAAGTGATAATGTTGAATTTAAAAATTTAGGTTTAGTTATTACAGATGAGCAACATAGATTTGGCGTTAATCAAAGAGCATTATTAAGGAATAAAGGATTACTTCCTGATACATTATATATGTCTGCAACACCAATTCCAAGAACATTTGCTTTAACTATTTATGGTGATATGGATATATCTAATATAAAGACAAAACCTAAAGGTAGAAAAGATATTAAAACAATAGTTAAAAGTGAAAAAGAAATGATTGAAGTATATGAGATGATTAAAAATGAGATAGATAATCATCATCAAGTATATGTTGTTTCTCCTTTAATAGAAGATTCGGAAGTATCTGATTTAACAACTGTAAATGAGATTAAAAGAAATATAGATTTATATTTTAAAGGCAGTGTTAAGTCTGCTATAATGCATGGCAAATTGTCTAAAAATGACAAAGATAAAATAATGAATGATTTTAAAGAGGGAAAGACTGACATATTAATATCAACAACAGTAATTGAAGTTGGAATTGATGTTAAGAATGCAACTATGATGGTAATACATGATGCCGGTATGTTTGGCCTTGCAACATTACACCAATTAAGAGGAAGAATTGGAAGAAATTCATATGATTCAACTTGTATTTTAATTGGAGATAAAAATAATAGTAGATTAAAAGTAATGTGTGAGAGTAATGATGGTTTCTATATTACTGAAAAAGATTTCGAAATGCGTGGAGAAGGAGATTTGTTTGGCGTTAAACAGAGTGGTGATATGACGTTTAAAGTTGCTAATATTAAGTCTGACTTTAAAATTCTTCTTCAGGCTAGAGATGATGTTAAAGAATTTATTAAATCAAAAGATTATTTAAATTATGATTGTTATAATGATTTTGTTAAAAGTTTAGAATCTATAGATTAGTGTAAATAAAAAGTTAAATAAATGTTAAATAATTGTTATTCATGATATAATACTATTAGATAGTGGAGGAATTATGGATAACAATTATTTTTATTCAAAAACATTTAGAGATAAATTAGAAGCAAAATCAAATGAACCAATTGCACCTGGTTCAAAAACAACTTTTAGTCAATTAAATTATGCAGATGAAATGGCAAGAAATTCTATTAGAACTAAAGGACGTAGAGAATATAGGGTTCAAAGAGAAAAAATGTTTAAGAAAAAAGTTGCCTTATATACTGCTTTTGGTATTTTAGCTTTGGCATTTGTTTGCTGCCAAGCAAAGCAATATCAAAAAGAACAATGGAAAGAACAATATGAAGGTGTAAGAACGGTAGTTGGACACAATGGTGAAGTGTATGAAGTGCCAGTGGATGATGGCATTGATTATGGAAGAGGTGGACACTAATGGGTGAATTTGAAAGAGGAGAAACACTTACATTTGATAATGGAGAAAAATATGTAGTTGTTGATTCATTTGTTCTTGATGGGAAACATTATCTATATGTAATTGCTGATGATGGAACAAATCAAGTTGCTATATATAGATATGAAAATGATACTGTAACACTTTTAGATGATGAAAAAGAATTTCAAAAAGCATTTGATGAACTTGTTAGTAGAAATAAAGATGAAATTGATAAATATTTAAAAGAAATTAGTGAAAATTAATTTCTTTTTTTATAAAAATGTTTAAATTATTGTAACTTTGTAGTAAAATATGAGTAGAAATTTATTTGAGGAGTGATTTTTATGGGTAGAGCTCATGAGGTTAGAGCAAAAGCAATGGCTGCAACCGCTGCTAAAAAAAGTAAATTATATTCAATTTATGCAAAAGAAATTATAAAGGCTGCAAAGTCTAACCCCGATCCTGCAACAAATGATGTTCTTAGAAGAGTGATAGAAAAAGCAAAAAGAGAGCAAGTACCAGCAGACGTAATTAATAGAAATATTGATAAAGCTAAAAAAGGTGAAGGAGAAAACTACGATATAGTTGAATATGAAGCATTTGCTCAAGGCGGAAGTAACTTAATTGTTAAATGTTTAACAGATAATCCTAATAGAACTATCAGTTTTGTAAAAACAGTATTTAATAAGTGTGGAGCCAAAATAGCAGGGCAGAACTCAGTAAGCTTTATGTATGAGCATTTAGGTGCTGTAGGAATTAAAGGACATACCGAAGATGAAGTTATGGAAGCTTTAATTAATGCTGATGTTGATGCTAATGATATTGAAGCAGAAGATGATATGATTGTTGTTTATACTGAAGTAGCTGATTTAAATAATGCAAAGAAAGCATTAGAAGATGCTTTTCCAGGTATTGTTTTTGAAATTGATGAAATAGCATATTATCCAAAAGATACAGTAACTTTATCAGGAGAAGATAAAGAAAAATTTGAAAGACTTTTAGATATGCTAGATGATTTAGATGATGTTTCAAATGTTTATCATAATGTAGAATTGTAATAGATTCTACTTTTTATTTATGCTATAATAATTTTGGTGATAATATGAAATTTAAAGATATCTCATCACAAGAGTATTTAGAAGTTATAAAAAATAATCCGAATATTGAACTAGAAGCTAAAGAGATTAGAAAAGTAGAACCTTTAGATATAAAAAAAGATAATGCTGTTTTAGCATTGTATAACATTATTAATTATTATTATCCATATAACATTTTGGAAGATGGAAAAGATGAAAAAGAAATATTAAAAGATATAATAAATAATATTGAAAAAGAAATAGGCAGAGAAGAATCAATTAACTCAAAAGAAGAAATAAATGATTTAATTAGTTTTGAAAATGCAAATTATTTAGTAATTGATGTAATTAATTATAATAATTCAAAATATTTATATATAATTAATAATGGATATTATGACAATGATGTTGCTATTGTTAAGAAAATAGATGATAAATTTGAATGTATTAATGATAATGAAGAATTTAAACATGTTGTATATGAATTAATACAAAATTTTAAAGATAAAATATTAGAATTAATATAAACCATTTTTAAATAAATGGTTTTTTTAATAAAATAAAAAAATGCTTTTATTTGACTAACAATTATGTTATACTCTTAATAGGATAATGTAAGTAGGAAGTGAGTTTATGTCTCAAATATTATTACTATTGAAAACAGGATATTGGACTTGGTTATGGCTACCTATTAACTGTTTATTGCTATTTATAGATGGCGTAGTTTATACATGTGTAGGCTTATCATATAGATTATTTCAATTGATGGCTCAATTGAATTTTAATGCCCTAAGTTCATGGATGACTGCTTTAATAGATAGAATTAATGCAATAATTGCAGTATTAATTTTATTTATTTTGGGCTATTCTTTAATACAATATTTAATTAATCCAGACAAGGCAAATGATAAATCAAAAGCTGGAGGAATTGCTGTAATAAAGAATATTGCAATCTCTGCTGTATTATTAATATCATATGGATTTATATTTGGAGTAATGAATGAATTTACTTTCGTTTTAGTAGGAACACCATCAACATACAAATATACATATTTAAACGATTTATTTGGCGTTGAAAATGATGGCGGCGATGAGGGATTAATAATGAGACTTATAGTTGGTGGTGAAAGTACACTTGATGATGGCAGTAAAGTTGACTATGGTCGAAAACTTGCTATAACTACATTGAGTTCATTTTTGCATGGATATGAAGAAGATGGATTATACAGCCGTGAAGAAGGCTGGGATAAGTCAATGGTTGGAGAAGTATATGATGATGCTTTAAAAGCAGATGATTTTAACCTAATTGGAACTTTAATTACAGTTGTTGGTGAAGTAGGAAGAAGCGTATATTATTTTCCAATTATAAGTACTGCTTTAGGTGTATATATTGTTTATACAATAATAATGGCATCTATAGAACTTGGAATTCGTGCATTTAAACTAATGGTTTTACAAATAATTGCACCAGTAGCGATTATTACAATTATGAAAGATGGCCCAACTAAAACAAATAAAGTTTGGGGAAATTATTTAAGCACATTAACTAAAACATATGCTGATGCGTTTATTAGAATTGGAGCAATGTATTTTGCATTTGCATTTATTTCAGTTGCATACAACAATTTAGATGAGCTATTTGCAGGAGCTCCTGATGCTGATGGATTTACAAAAATACTATTATATGGATTAATAATTATTTCTGCATTAAAACTTGGTAAAGAATTGCCAAAAATGATTGATGGAGTATTTGGAAGTAAACTTGCTGAAAATAATAAAGTTGGTTTAGGACAATTCCTTGCAACTACTGCTGGAATTGCCGGAGGATATGGTCTTGGAGCCTTAACTGGTAGTATTGCTGGTGCTGGAACAAGATGGAGAAATTCTAGAAATGCTGGTCTTGGAGTTGGAAGAAGTTTATTAAATGCAGTTAGAGGTGGAGCGAGTGGAGCATTCACTGGAGGATTTAGTGGAGCTGCAGCTGGATCGCATTTAAAAGGTGATAAAGTATCAGATTACTTTAAGACAGGTAAAAATGTATTTTCTGAAGGATGGCGTGCTGGAGGCCCAGGTATTGGAGGTTTCCTTCTTGGAATGCAACAAGAATATGGGCGTGACAATGTTGCAGCAGAAAAAGAAGCCATTGCTAATCTTGAAGCTAGTAGAGAATATGCATTAAAAAGAGCTGGAACTATTAGTCACAGTATTACCGATCCGCGTGATCCGCGTGGTGGAAAATTTGGCTTCGACATCGATATGCGTACAATGTCTAAAGCAGCTGCAATTAATAAAGTAAAAGATACTGAAGCATTCAGAAGATTAGAAATTGATATAGAAAATGCTAGGTCTGCTGGAGATACAGCTAAAGTTGATTCATTAACAGTTTTTAGAAATGCTATTCTTAATGATGTTGGAAAAACATATACAGATACAGAAGAAGCGACTTTACGTGGTAGTGATGAATATAGAAGAGATGTTGGTAGAGCTATGAAATTAAATGGGGATACTATTGATACGGAATACTATAAGAAGAGTGGTCAAAAGATTTCTGATCTTAAAGTTATTACAACTCACAAAGAATATGAAAGAAAGCGTAATGGAGTATCTACTCCAAAGGGAGGTAAATAATTATGGATTATTTAATTCCTGCTAATAGTAAAAAGGGTCAATTATATTTCAACTTATTTAAGGGAATAGATTTAATTATTCTTTTGATAGGTGGGTTAATTACAACTCTTACATTTTTCATAATAAAGGGGGAAGGGGTAATATTTATAATAATAAAGTTACTGCCTATTATGACAAGCTTATTTCTTGTTTTCCCTATTGCTTATTACCATAACGTAAGAGTGTTTATAAAAGAAATGTATATATATTTAACTAATAGAAGAAGATATGATTGGAAAGGTTGGTGTGTAGGACGTGTTTGGAGCGAGCAAGCCTCAAGGTCAAATAAGTAATGCTGCTAAAAAGTATGCTGAAGATTGGCTTCCTATAAGAGGAATACAAAATGGCGAAATAATTCTAGATAATGGAACTCGTGTTACCGGAGTAAAAGTTAGACCAAGAAATATATTTATTTTGGACTATGATTCTCAAAATAATGCTATATTTCAACTAAGAAATTTTTACAATAGTATTGATTATCCATTTTGGTTAATTATTTCTGATAGACCCGTTGATATTAATGTATATTTAGCTCAACTTAAATTACTTTATAATCAAGTACAGTTTCCTGCAATACGAAAGCTAGTAAGAGAGGATATAGATAAAGCAAATTTATTTATGGGTAAAAGTGTTGGTGTGACTGATACTGAATATTTTATATTATTCAAAGATGTTAGACCTGAATTAATTCAAAAAAAGATACAAAATTTAATATCCAATCTAGCCAGCGCTGGTTTACAGTCTGCGCAAGTTAGTAATGATGATTTAAGAACATTACTGGATGGATTTATGAATGGTGGAGACACCACTACTTTTGGGACGGTGATGACATCATGAGTGTAAGTTTTAAAAGTCAAATAGCTCCAAAAGGACTAGAATTTAAACCAACTGAGTTTATTATAAGTAATAAGCATTGTTCTATTTTAACTATTATTAGTTATCCTAAATCAATAGCAGAGGGATATCTTGCTAATATATCTCAACTTTCTGGAGTAAAAATATGTATTAAACATATTCCAATTGCATTTGATATATTATCAAAAATGCTTAACAAAGAAATTGCTGATATGAAAGCAAGATATGCTAATGAAAAAGATAATACAATGCAAGAGCAAATCAGACAAGATTATGAAAGTATTGAGGGATTTATTCAAATGTTGGTTGCCACTCAAGCAAGAATATTTGATTTCCAAATGCATTTAATGGTAATCGCTGATTCTGCTGAAGAATTAGAACAAAAGAAAGTACAAGTTAAAAGTTATTTAGATGCAATGGGTATGAAAGGAATTGTTTTGAGATTTGAACAAGAGAAGATCTTAAAGAGTATGCTTCCAATCTTTGAACCTAATGATATAGAAGAAAGAATTGGAACACCAATCCCATCTGTTACAATCGCAGCGATGTATCCATTTGTATTTGATAGTATCAAAGATCCAGGATTATCTTGCTTACTTGGTGTAGATTATTCTGGTGGAGTAATATTATTTAATCAATTCTTATATCAAATAAGAAAAGAAAATAATAGAAATAATGCTAATATGATTATTTTAGGTACATCTGGTTCTGGTAAATCAACTGCTGCTAAGATATTACTAAGAAGTAATATTAGAAATGGACATAAGATTGTCGCAATTGACCCAGAAGGTGAATTTGAAGATATGGCCAGATTATATGGAGGAGATTTCATTGATCTAGGACGTGGTGGTCAATTTGGTATGATTAATCCACTTGAAGTTGTTGTAGATACTGATGATGATGAAATAAAAGAAGGATTGGGATATTCTATATTAACAACAACACTACAATCTTTAAAAGCCTTTATGAAATACTATAGTCCTAGTATTGAAGAAGATGTGTTAACATTATTTAGTGAAGTTGTACAAGAAACATATAGAAGATTTAAAATAGATTATACAACTGACTTTTCAAAAATATCATCCACTGATTTTCCAACATTTGATAATGTGTATGACACCATAAAGGGAAGGCTTCTATCAATGACAGAACGTACCCGTGAAAGAGAAATAATGGAAAGATTAGAAATAAAGATTAGACCATTAGTAAATGAATTAAGATATTATTTCACTGGTCAAACTTCAATTGATAGTAAAGCAGACTTTATAGTATTTAATATACGTGAACTTATGAATGCTGATAATAATATCAGAAATGCATTATTTTTCAACATTTTGAAATATGCATGGGGACTAACATTGGATAGAGAAATAAATACCATATTATTAGTAGATGAAGCACATATGCTTCTTGCTGATCAAAATACATTGGGTGCTGAATTCTTAGCTAGAATTCAAAGACGTAGTCGTAAATATAACACAGGAACAATAATTATTACTCAACAGCCAACAGACTTTGCTGCTCCTAATGTAGTAGTACATGGAAAAGCAATATTTGATAACGCCTCATATTATTTAATAATGGGATTAAGAAAACAAGCTGTTGAAGATTTGTCAATGTTAGTAGACTTGAATGAAAGAGAGAAAGAAAATATAAAACGTTATAATCAAGGACAAGCATTATTTGTCTGCGGGCAAAGAAGAATGCATATTAACGTTATAGCAACACAGCAAGAATTAGATTCGTTTGGTTCTGGAGGAGGGCTATAATAGTCCCCTCCTATTTTTATTAAGGATGTAAGAATATGGACGATGAGAAAAATTTAACTGATAGAAATAATGATTCTGAAATTATAAGTGAAATTGCAGATGAATTAGAAAGCGAAGATGCTATCGATCAAGATTACGATGGTAATTTTTCTTATGGCCCAAATCAACCATATTCTGATCAAAACGTTATTGATAAACTAAGAGATATTAGAAATAATGCTCAAAATCATCTGAATTATGGAAGAAGAAAAAAAGATGAAGATATTGATGAAAGAAATGGTCGCAAAAAGAAAAAAAACAAAAATGAATTAGAAAAAAAAGACAATGATATAGACGATAGAAAAGGACTTAAAGATAAAAAAGATAAAGCAAAAAAAGATAGTTCTGCTGGTGATACCGCAAAGAATGCTGCAAAAGAAGACGCCAAAGAAGCCGCAAAGGATACTGCAAAGAATACTGCAAAAGAAGGTGCCAAAGAAACAGCAAAGGAAGCTGGAAAAGAAGTTGCAAAAGAGGCTGCCAAGGAAGGAGCTAAAGAAGCTGGAAAATCAGTTTTTTCAAAAGGAATTATTTTCGTTGCTTTGAAATATATTGCAATTGGTCTTTTGATATTATATGCCATATATTTAATAATAATGCTTCCAATTATTCTTTATGAAAGTTTTGTAAGTTCCATTTCATCTTTCTTTGGAATATCTGAAATGTCTACTGAAAAAGAAATAGATTTAAAAGAATATGAACAAGATGGATTAATGACAGACTATAAATATAGATATGTTAAAGAATCATGTGATTTAGATAAATATAATGAATCAAAATGCGCATGTAGTCCAGATGAATCTGGTTGTACTAATTTAAGTCATGAAGACCTAATAAAAGTATTAAAAAGTGAAGATAAATGTAAGATAGATAGTTCTTGGCTACAATTTTGGGATAAAATTGGGCGAGGATTTACAGGTGGAAAATTTAATGATGAATGTCAATTACTGAGATTTGTAAGAGGAAGTATACAGGCTCACGAAGATTTTTATAAAGATTACAATTTAAAATTAGATAAGGGACTAATAGTCAGTTCAATAATATATAGCTATGATAAACAAGAAAAAGACTTATATTCTAGTGATTCTGCAAATAGTAATGCTGTAGTAGATGCAACAAATCATTATGAAGTGTTAAAAGATATTGCAAAAGAAGGAAACATAAAATCATCTGATGTAGATAAATTAATTAAAAATACTATCCTAGAAGATATCTATCCATACTATGTATATGATGGTTCATCGTGCGTATTACAGTCAAAAGTAAATTATAAATTTAGTTTAGACAAATGGAAAATATTCATGAGATTTGGTGGCGTAGAGGAAAACTCCTATTTAGGAATAAGTGACAATGATTTTAGTGCTGCCGGATATTTATCTATTAATGGGGATAAAATTCTTGAAAAAGATATAACAGATTACATAGTAGATAAAAATAAAAATCTCGAAAAATCACCAGAATCATTAAGCAGTTTAAATGGAACTGGATGGGTATATGAAAATGCGCTAAATAATGCATGGAGCCAAAGTGCTGAAGAGTGTAGAGGTGAATCCTTCTTTACAGATAGAAATATAACTAGTAAAAAAGATCTAAGCCCATATTTACAAGCTGTTGAAGACATAACTTCTACTGCACCAGTAAGTTTAAAAAGTATATATGCTTCATATAGAAATGGTTGGGGAACTAATAAAAATGATACTATAAAGTTTGATTATAGATCAGGTTTCATATATAACAAATTTACTATGTATAAAAAAGCAATAGATGAAGGAAATCAAAAATATGATAGCGGAATTACTCCTAGAAGTATAGAGCAAAATATTCAAGAGATTATCAGTAGAAAAGCTGATATTAATGAAATATTATTTTATGAAAATGATGAGAGTGATATTGTAGATGATATAAATATTGAAATTGTAGAATCAAAAAATTACTATTGGCCTATCGGAAGCAATGAAACTTCTGAATCTGATGGTGTTACAGTAGCTGTTGGAGATCCTGCTTATATAAAAATAAATAGTTACTTTGGTATGAGAAAGCATCCAATAGATAATGTTTACAAAATGCACAAAGGAATAGATATTGCTGGCAAAGAAGGAGAAACAAATGTAATTGCTGTTAAGAGCGGAAAAGTTGTTGAAATTAAAAATGGGTGTACTCCTGGTAATACTTCATGTGGATATGGGTATGGTAATTATATTAAATTACAACATCCTGATGGAAAATATACATTTTATGCACACTTGCATAACAATTCAATTAAAGTAAGCGTTAATGATGAGGTAAAGCAGGGGCAAGTAATAGCAAAAGTTGGTAATACAGGAAATTCTACAGGATCACATCTTCATTTTGAAGTGAGAACTTCTTCAACTAATGCTGGTGTGGTAAATCCACTTAGTTATGTTGATCCTGCAAATCCAAGACCTGCTTCAGGTGGAGACATAGCGCTTACTAGTGGTGATAGTAATAAAGCAACAGTATGTTTATCACTTTTAAATAGTGGAATTTCTACTAAAGCAACAATTGGATTAATGATTAATATACAAGCAGAAAGTGGTTTTAATCCAGAAGAAGATTATATTGAATCAGATGGGGATCATAGTTATGGATTATTCCAATGGAAAGGTGCTGCACAAAAAGAAGAACTTAAACAATTTGCTAATTCAAAGGGATTAGATTATAGAAGTGTAGAAGCTCAATTAAATTTTGTATTCTATAAGATGCTTCATGGCGGTAATAGGGCAAAACAGGCATATGAAAGTTTGATGAATGAAGATAATTCTGCTCAAACAATGGCTACAGATTTTTGCATTTTATATGAAAGACCTAAAGATAAGGAAATAAATTGCCCTAAAAGAGCAACAAAACATTATGATCAAATTAGCAAATTTGTCATTAATGGATGTAAGGATTAGGAGTAAGATATGAAAAACAAAAAAACAATTTCAATAGTTTTATCAATTGTACTTGCTGTTTTAGTCTTTGCGTTAATAATTGTTGAAAGAATAAAATATCAAAATAGTTTAGATTCTGAAGGTAAAGTCTATTCAGTAGACAATTATTCAGTATTCTTTACTGTGGATGAATGCGCTAATAGATTTATAGGGTATATATCTAATGGTGACAAAGAAAATCTATTACTTTTATTAAACAAAGAATATATTGAAAATAATGGTATTAATTCAAATAATGTAATAAATAAAATAGATACAATGAAATTTAAAGATAAAATGATTACTATGCAAACTGAAAAGGTATTGGCTAAAAAAGTATCTAATAATGTGATGAAATATTATGTTAGTGGGAAATTATATATGGAAAATATAGATGAAACAACAAATTATGGAAATTATTACTTAGAAATAAATATAGATTCTGATACACTTATTTTTGATGTTTCTCCATATGATGGAAAAGTATTTAAAGGAGAGTAGCAATGAAAGATTTAAAAATTAAAGATATTTTTGTATTAGTTCTTATTGTTGTAGCTTTTGTTGTATTACTTATTGAAAGTTCTAAAATTGGTAAAAATATTAAAATAAGTGATTATGCTAATTTTGATTCTAAATATACGGGAGCAACCAATCAAATTAATTATATTAAAGTAACAGAATCTGATATTGTACAAAAATATCTTGCTGATTTTGTTAATACAGTTCAAACCAATAGAGAAGAAGCTTATAAATTAATAGATGATTATTATAAAGAAAAAACATTTAACAGTATTTCTGATTTCAATAGAAAAATGGACATAATTAGTTCCAAATTATTTCTAGATGCAACAGTAACTAGTTATAGTGTTAAATATGATAATAAGACAAAATATTTCTTTATAAAAGATGCTGCTGGTAATATATTTGTATTTAAAGAAAAAAATATTATGGATTACACAGTATATTTAGATACTACATCAATAGATTTATAAACAAAAAATAGTGAAAAATAATTATTTATATTGTATAATATTATTGACTGGGGTGATTAGTCATGAAATTGAAGTTTAGAGCAGATGCAAAAGATATAGTTATATTTCTTATTTTTTGTGTTGTTTTATTATACCTAGTTGCCATTGTAGTTGTTAACTTACATAGTGTAGCAACAACAGGTGAATTTATGGGACTAAATCCAATTCCTGCTTTTTACCCAGAATATATTGTAGCGACTTTGGTATTTTTCTTACTTGCTGTTGTTGCTGTATTAGCAGCATCTTCTTCATACTTCTTTGAGCGTGAAGAAGGATTTGGAATTACCACAGAAAAGAAATCAAAAAATGATGGTTATTCTAAATTAATGACAGAAAGAGAAATGAAAAAAGACTATGGTATTAAAAAAGTACATTTAAAAGATGATACATATGATGCTGGAGGTATTCCAATTATTAATGATGGAAAAAATGCTTGGGTAGATGATGGCGGACAACCACACGCATTAATCATGGGTGCTTCTGGTTCAGGTAAAACTCAAGCGTTTATGTTCCCATATATTAGAATACTGGGAAGACATGGTGAAAGTATGATTGTTACTGACCCTAAAGGTGAACTTTATGAGGCCTGTGGTAACATGCTTAAAGAAAAAGGATATAGAATAATTCTTATCAATTTCCGTGACCCTAAAGAAGGAGCAGCATGGAATCCATTTAGTTATCCATATAGAATATATAAAGAAGGTAATGTTGATAAAGCTAATGAACTTTTACAAGACTTAGCTAGTAACATATTGATAGACCCAAATAATAAAGCAGAACCATTCTGGGAGCAAACTGCATCTAACTTCTTTACTGGACTTTCACTTGGACTTTTTGATGATGCAACTGAAGATGAAATAAACATTAATAGTATAAATATGATGGCTGAAGTTGGTGAAGATAGAGTAGGTTCATCTAACTATATTAAGGAATACTTTAGAAGTAAGGGGGAATTATCTCCTGCATATATTGCTGCTGCTTCATGTATCAATGCACCTACTGAAACTCGTGGTGGAATTATGTCTACATTTAGAACAAAGACAAGAATTTTCTCATCACAAGCAGCTCTTTCTGAAATGCTTTCTTATAGTGATTTTGATATTAGAGATATAGGTAAAGAAAAAACAGCTGTGTTCTTAAAAGTACATGATGAAAAAACAACATACCATGCTTTAGCAACAATATTTGTAAAACAAGCATATGAAGCATTAATTGCAGTTGCTCAAACATGTCCTAAATTAAAATTACCTTATAGAACAAACTTTGTTCTTGATGAGTTTGCTAACATGCCAGCCCTTAAAGATGTTGGTACAATGATTACTGCATCTCGTTCAAGAAATATAAGATTTACATTTGCAATTCAGAACTTTTCACAATTAAATCAAGTTTATGGTAAAGATATAGCAGAAACTATAAAAGGTAACTGTGGAAACTTTGTTTATATTATGAGTACTGAACTTGCGGCTTTAGAAGAAATAAGTAAATTATTAGGAGATCAACAACCTCCAAAAGCAGAAAAAGATAAACCTGCTCCTCCAATTAGACCATTATTTACAGTAAGTGATCTACAAGCTCTAAAAGAAGGAGAAGTAATAGTTAATAGATTTAGAAGTATGCCTTTTAAAACTAAATTAATGTATGATTACAAAATAGATTGGGGTAAACCTTATCCAGAAATGCAATATCATGATAGAGCACATAGAGAAGTAAAAGTATTTGACTTAAAAGGATTTGTACATAAGTTAAAAGGTACTACTGATAATGGAATGCCAAATATGATGGATAATCCTATGGGAATGGCTAATCCATTTATGCCACAAGGTATGGTACCTGGAGGGCGTGGTGGTATTTCTCCAACAAGTTTAGATGATTATGTTAAAAAACTTGATGAGAAAATTGCAGAGTTGGAAAAAGAAGAAGAAATGGAAAGACAAGCTCAAGAAAAAGCAAAAAAGGCACAAGCCACAGATATTAATATAAATAATATTGATGATTCTTCTGAGGTTACAAACATTCCACCAACTCCAATTGTTGAAAAAACACAAGAACAAATTGAAAAAGAAATTGGTGAAATATTTGAACCATCACCAAGTACACAAACACAACCTAAACATGAAGATTTTGAATTTGTTGAATTACCAAATCAAAATAAACCAGAAAATATTGTTGAAAAAACAAATGAAAATAAATCTGAAAATAATGGCGTTGAAAAACCTGTTGTTAATGTTGATGTTGATAGTGTCGTTGAAACGGCAAAACCAAATAATGAAGATTTCTTTGATGACTTTTTTGGAAGTGAAGATGAATAACATTCATCTTCTTTTTTCATATAGTATTATAGGTGATTATATGAAAATAATAGATGTTAGTGATAAATATACCTATAAAAATAGTCATATAAATGGAAGTATTAATATTCCATATGATGAACTAATTAATAATTATAGAAAATACTTAAATAAAAATGAATTATATTATCTTTATTGTAAAAGTGGGAAATTAAGTAAAAGAGCGGCAATTGTTTTATCATCTATTGGATATAATGTATTAACTATAGAAAAATAATACTTAAATATTAAAAAATATGATACAATTAATTTGGTGATAATATGGAATATGTATATTTAGGACTTTTAATATTAATAGTTATTCTATTAATTATTTTGCTATTTAAAAAGCAGGATAATAGTCATTTATTTGATAAATTAAATAAAACTGAAGTTAGTATTGTAAAAGAAATAGGAGAATTTAAACATGATTTTTCTAGTGATATTAACAAGGACTTTAATACATTAAATGATAGAATAGAAAATAAATTAAATCTAATTAATCAAAAAGTAAATGAGAAATTAGAAGATGGATTTGATAAAACAAATAAAACATTTAATGAAGTTATGAATAGATTGACTAGAATAGATGAAGCACAAAAGAAAATAGATGGCCTTGGAAATGAAATAGTTTCACTTGAAGGAATTCTTACGGATAAAAAGAGCAGGGGTATTTTTGGAGAAGTTAATTTGTATCACATACTTGCATCAATATTTGGAGAAAAAAATGATAAAATATATCAAACACAATATACTTTATCAAATGGATATATGGCAGATTCAATTTTATTTGGGCCAGAGCCTTTAGGAACAATTTGTATTGATTCAAAGTTTCCTTTAGAAAACTATAGAAGACTTGTTGAAAAAGGAATAAGTGATAGTGAACGTGAAAGTAGAAGTAAAGCATTTGATAGTGATGTTAAAAAACATATAGATGCAATTGCAAATAAATATATTATCACTGGAGAAACATCTGATCAGGCAATTATGTTCTTACCAGCTGAAGCTATTTTTGCAGAAATAAATGCTTATCATACATCATTAATCAAATATGCTGCATCAAGAAAAGTATGGATTACTAGTCCAACAACATTAATGAGTTTGCTTACTATTATACAATCCGTATTAATGGGACTTGAAAGAGATAAGTACACATCTATAATACATGATGAATTAAATAAATTAGGAATTGAATTTGGACGTTATAAAGAAAGATGGGATAAATTATCAAGAAGTATTCAAACTGTTAATAATGATGTTGAAAATATTCATAAGACAACAGAAAAAATTACTAAAAGATTTGATTCAATTAGCAATGTTAAAATTGAAGATAAATATGAAGAAACAGAGGAATAGTTCCTCTGTTTTATTTGTTGTATTTGATTCCTTGATATGTATTTCTTTTTGACATTTCTTTATCAATATCATTTAATACTGATACTTTTTTAAGTAACCATTTTGGTTCAATTAAAAGTTTTTTTATTGGATCACCTGTAATTCTATGAATTACAACCTTTTCATTTAAAAGTTCTAATTGATCACATACTATATCAATATATTCTTCTTTCGTAAGAACATGAAAATGTGTTTTATTATATAATTCTTCTAATTTAGTTCCTTTTTCTATAAATAACATATGTATTTTAATACCTTGTATGTCTAATTTACTGAAATATTTTACTGTTTCAATCATTTGTTCTTTCGTTTCAAAAGGAAGACCATTAATAATATGGACCACGACATCAATATTTTTATTTCTAAGTTTTTTTACTGCTTCTTCAAAACACTCTAATGTATGGCCTCTATTAATTAATTTAGAAGTACTTTCATGAATTGTTTGAAGTCCAAGTTCAATAGTTAAATCTGTTCTTTTATTTAATTCACTTAAATAATCAATTACATCATCAGGTAAAGCATCACATCTTGTTGCAATATTAAGTCCAATAACATTAGGTAAATTTAAAATAGTTTCATATTTTTCTTTTAATACATTTACTGGTGCATATGTATTAGTATTTGCTTGTAAATATCCTATATATTTAGTAGTATTCCATTTTTTAGACATAATATCTTTTACTTTATTAAATTGAGTTATTAAATCCATTCCATTATTTTCTCCACTGCCATTATAACAATATATACATCCAGTTCCATTTTTTTTATTAGGGCATGAAAAACCTGCATTTAAATATACTTTAAATACTTTATCATTATATTTATTCTTATAATAATAATTTAATGTATGGTATCTTTTATTATCAAGTGTATATTTAAACATACTATTCACCCAATAAAATTATAAATTATTTATATAATATTTTCAATTTTATTAAATATAATTAAGTATGTTAAAAAGGGTAGTGTGCTTTATTATTGGAATGTTAATTACATCATATTCACTTATGTTTATAATAATATATCTAAATCTTATTAAAATGGGATTAACGTTTAAAGAATATTTTAAATATATCTCTACTAGAATAGAATGTATCTCTATTTTATTTGGAATAATATTAATTTATATATCATTTATTAAAAAAAGACATTTAAATGTATAAAATCATAATAATAGATAATACTATTTTTAGGAGGAATAAATGAAAAAAATAGTAGTATTATTAATGACAGTTTTATTATTAAGCGCTTGTTCTTTGTCAAATACGCCTAGTGGAAAAGTAGAAGCTTTTTTAAATGAATATACTAGTATGAGTGACTCAGTTAAAGCAGACATGGAGACTAAAGTTGAATCTGAAAATCTATCTGAAGAGAATAAAAAAGTATATTTAGATGTTTTAACAAGACAATATAAAAATCTAAAATATAGTATTAAAGATGAAAGTATCGATGGAAATAAAGCAACTGTAAGAGCTAAAGTAACAGTATACGATTTATATAAAATAGATAAAGATTCAGTAAACTATATGAACAATAATTCAACAGAATTTATTGATGAGAATGGCGCATATAGTGATAATTTATTTAATAAATATAGATTAAATGAAATGCTTAAAACAAATGAAACTGTTGAATATGATATTGATTTTTATTTAAATCAAGTTAATGGAGAATGGGTAATAGAATCTCCTGATAGAATTGCTCTTGAAAAAATACATGGATTATATAATTATGATTAGTTCTAAATAATATTATTTTTCTTATAATATAGTATGAGAAAACTAATATTATTTTTTTTATTATTTTTATTTTTTTTAGATAATGTTTTTGCATCTATAGTAGTTATGGATGCTGATAGTAAAAGAGTAATATATTCAAAAAAAATGAATGAAAAAAAGTTAATAGCATCTACTTCTAAGATAATGACTTCAATAATTGCTCTTGAGAATTCCAATTTGGATAAAAAAATAAAAGTAGATAAAGAAATATATAAAGCATACGGATCAATGACGTATATAAAAGAAGGTGAAGAATTTTCTCTAAGAGACTTATTAAGTGGATTAATGCTCCAAAGCGGAAATGATGCCGCACTTACAATTGCTAATGGAATAATGCCTTATGATAAATTTATAAATGAGATGAATTTTAAAGCATATAAACTTGAAATGTATAATACTGTATTTGAAAACCCACATGGACTTAATGATGAGACAAAAAACATATCTACAGCTTATGACATGGCATTATTAATGAGATATGCAATTAAAAATCAAGACTTTATTGATATAACACGACAAACTAAATATAAAGTAGGTAATTATATTTGGTATAACAAAAACAAATTGTTAACTGATTATAAATATTTAATATCAGGTAAAATTGGATATACTAAAAAAAGCGGTCAAGTATATGTAAGTGCTGCTAAAAAAGATGGAAAAACTTTAATAATAACTAGTATAGATGAACCAGATAAGTTTAACTTACATAAAAAATTATATGAAAAATACTTTAATATATATGAAAGATATAAAATATTAGATAAAAATACTTTTTCATTTAAAGTAAATAATAAGAATAATAATCACTATTATATTAAAAATGATTTTTATATGTTGCTTTCAAAAGAGGAAATAGATGATTTAAAAATTAAAATAAATTTAAATGAGAAAAAGAATAATGTTGAAGTGTATTTAAAAGACAAATTAATTCATACTGAACAATTGTATATTATTAAATATGAAAGTGCATTAAAAAAAGTTAAGCGAATGTTGTTATTTTGGAAATAATAATGTATAATTCACTTAGGTGATTTGTATGGAAAGATTACAAAAATACTTAAGTAGTTGTGGAGTAGCATCAAGACGTAAAAGTGAAGAATTAATATCTACTGGTCATGTTAAAGTAAATGGAGTAGTAGTAAAAGAACTTGGAACTAAAATTAATGATAATGATATAATAACAGTTGATGATATAGATATTAAAAGAGAAGAGAAAGTATATTACTTACTATATAAACCAGAAAAAATAATATGTTCTGTCAAAGATGAAAAAGGTAGACAAACAGTAATAGATTTAATTGATACAAATGAGAAAATATTTCCAGTTGGTAGACTTGATTATGATACTAGTGGTGTATTATTACTTACGAATGATGGGGAATTATCAAATAAGTTAACTCATCCTTCTCATAATATAAATAAAACATATTATGCTAAACTTGATGGAATAATTAATTCTAAGGATATTAATGAATTAGAAAAGGGAATTGTACTTGATGGTGTTAAAACTAAAAGAGCATATGCCAAAATTAAAAAAATTGATAAAAAAAATAATAAGTCATATGTAGAGCTTACTATTACAGAAGGAAGAAATCATCAAGTTAAAAATATGTTTGCTTATTTTGGCTATAAAGTATTAAAACTAAAAAGAACTAATTATGAATTTTTAGATTTGAGCGGTTTATCTATAGGAGAATATAGAAGGCTGAGCGCAAAAGAAGTAAAAAAATTATATTCATTAAAATAAAAGAGGCTTATGCCTCTTTTTCTTCTTCAATAACAATTGCTCCAACTGGGCAGCTTTCTACGATGTTTAATAATTCTTTTTTATCTTCTTCTTCAACATTAACATCTTTAGCATGACTTAATCCTTCGTCATTGAATTCAAAATATTTTTCCATTTGACTTACACATAGTCCACAACCTATGCATGCATCACTAACTTTTAATTTTTCCATTTTATCTATCTCCTTGTAAAATAATTATATCTTAAATATATATTTGTGTAAAGTTTGTTTTGTTGAATTTAACATATATTTGTGTTATTATTATAATGGTGAATAATATGAATACAAGGATGCAAAAATATGATGATATTCAGCAAACCAACATGAGTAGAACTCAAAGAAACCAAGACATCTATAAAAATACTGATATGACTGAATTATCTAGATTTAAAGCTAATGCAAATGTTAGCGTTATTTCTGATGCACCTAAAGAAATAAATATAGAAAAAATTAAAAGTTATTTAGATTCACTAGAAGATGGAAAAGAAGAAAAAAGGAAAAGACTAAATTTAGATATAAAAGAAGAAGCAGAAGAAAAAATCGAAAGACAAGAATTAAGAAATTATGATATTAATTCTGTATTAGAAGAAGCAAGAGAGAAAAAAGAAGTTGATTATGAAGATCAAAGACACAGAAAAATAAATAATACCCAATATGACATATTGAAAAGTATTAAGATTGAAAATGAATCTGAAGAAGAAAATGATGATGAATTAAATACAAAAGAGAAAACTATTGCTGATTTAATTAAAAACATAAAAGATGGTAAAAAAGAAGAAAAAGAAGAAAATGTAGAAGACTTATTTAAAGATTTAATGGCTGATGATGAAAATACAGTTGTTATGGCTCCAATTACTGATGATGAAACAAATAAAAATAATATGAAAGAAGCACTTGAAGATATAACATCAGACTTAGAACAAATAAAAGAGCCAGTAAATGATGCTACTCAAGAATTATTATTAGAAAAAGAAAGATTAAAACAAAAAAATCAAGAAGATACAATAAGCGATACAGGTACTTTTAGTGATACTGATACATTTAGTACAGAAAAATTATCTTCAGTAGATAAATCATTCTATACTAATTCAATGACATTTACAAAGACAGATTTTGAAGGGTTTGAAGATTTGGAGAAGAGTACTGGCAATAGTGTATTTACTAAAGTAGCAATTGCTGTTGCAATATTATTATTACTAGCAACTGTATTCTTAATATTAAATTTTGTGTTTAACTGGAATATTATATAAGAGCATTAATTGCTCTTTTTTTGTATATATTTTAATATGGAGAAAATGAGAATTAGAAAGATATATTTTACCTTGCTAGATAAAATAATAATATTAACTATATCTGTTTTTTTATTAACTTATTTAATGATTAAATTATTTACTATTAAAAGCGAAAAAATATTATTAGATTATGCTCAAAATAAATCAATGCAGTTATCTTCAATATTAATTAATAATGCTATATATGAAATAACATATAATAATAATTATGAATCATTTATGAAAACAAATATAAATAAAGATAATATGCTAGATATTGAATTGGATAATAAAAAAGCTAATGAAATACTATTTCAAATAAATGATAATATATTAAGAAATATAAATAATATAGAAAAAGGTAATTTTACTATATTTAGTGATAAATATTTAGATGATAATTTAATATTTAGTGTACCAATCGGAGTGATTTATGATATACCAATATTAGTTGGAATTGGTCCTAAAATACCATTTAAATTAGATATAATTGCTAATACAAACAATTCAATTTATACAAATATAAAAGAATATGGTATAAACAATTCAATTATAGAAGTAATATTAAAAATCAATTTAAATATTCAAATAATATTACCTTTTTCATCAAAAGAGGTAAATGTCTCTAAAGATATACCAATAGACACAAAAATAATTGAGGGTAAAGTGCCTACATATTATGGTGGATTAATAAAGAATTCTAATTGATAATAAAAAATAATAATGATATAATAATCATGTCAAGGTGATTATATGATTATAGAAGTTGAAAATGTTAAATATAAAGTAATAAAAGACTATAGAGATGCCTTTGATAAAGATATGTTTTTATCAAAGTATACTTCATTTTTTGAACCCTATGATTATTTAGTAGGAGATATTGCTTATTCGAAGCTTAGATTAAAAGGCTTTGCAATAGAAGGCAACAAAGTATTAAATAAGATAAATAATTATAAAAATGTAGATAAATATATTAAAGAAAATTGTGCATATGATTGTAGGTATTTTATATTAGAAAAAATAAAATAATTATCAATAATGAATTGATATTATTTTTTCAGTGTGATAAAATTAAAGAAGGATAGAGAGGATTGGATTATGAAAAAAATATCAATAAAAAATATGGATGGTACTATGGAAGAAGTTGATTTAGTTAACTCTTTCAAAATCAATAAAATTAATAAACAATTTGTAATTCTATCAAAAGGTGAGTCAGCAGGTGAGGGAATGAGTAAAATATATATTTCTGAGTTTGTTGAAACTGAGCCTGGAGTATATAATTTAATAGGTATTAAAGATGATGAAACATGGCAAGTAGTAAAACAAGCTATGAAAGAAATAGTGGAAAGTTAGGTGTATAGAAATGAATGAAACTTTAGAATTAAATGCAACTGCAGATATTAGTGTAATGAATGCCGGAGCAGAATTTGAAACTGATAAAAGGACAGCTGCAGTGAGTAGTCAAAATATTGAAAGTTTATCAAAGACAGGAGCTATTAAACAAGAGGCAACACTATATAATCCTGTTGCACCAATGCCAGAACAACCTACAAGTGTTCAAGTTCCTGGTGTACCAACTGATATGTTAAATGAAGTTAATGCATTTATGAATGGAGGGACTTCAGTTGCACCAGAACCAACAGCACCAGTAGCACCTGTAATAGGTACACCTGTTATGCCAGAACCAGTTGCGCCTGTAGCACCTGCAATGAATACACCTGTTGTGCCAGAACCAACAGCACCAGTAGCACCTGCAATGAATACACCTGTTATGTCAGAACCAGTTGCACCAGTAGCACCTGCAATGAATACACCTGTTATGCCAGAACCAGTTGCACCAGTAGCACCTGTAATGGGCGCATCATTTATGCCAGAACCAACAGCACCAGTAGCACCTGCAATGGATACACCTGTTATGCCAGAGCCAACAGCACAAGAAGCACCTGTAGAATCAACTGTTTCACCAGTTTCTACTGCAAGTAAAAATGATAATGTAGAAGAAGAGATTAGTGAAATAAGAAATATGTTATCAGCTTTTCATGATTATATAGACGAACTAGATGATAAATTCGCTAAACTAGAAGCACAAGTTATGAATAAATCAAAAGAATCTGAGGTACCTGTGGTGGATAAACCTGTTATGCCAGAACCAATTGCGCCAGCAGCACCTATTATGGATGCATCATTTGCACCAGAACCTGCTGCGCCAGCAGCACCTATAATGGGCGCATCATTTATGCCAGAATCTATCATGCCTGAATTACAACGATAATAAATTAATTAATAAATTGTAGATATTTAAAATATCTACTTTTATTTTGAAATAAAACATATAATCTAATATGAGAAATTTTATTAAATCAAATTATAATATATATCCTAAAAAAATATATAAAAAAGATGATAAATATTTTTTCTTCAGTAATAATGAAAAAATATTTATATTAAAAACATTTAAAGATGAGAAGTATTTAAATAAAATAATAGATTTATCTAATAATGTATATAAGGCAAAAATAAATATTAGTACTTTTTTATTAAATGTAAAAGGAAAATTTTACACAAAAAAAGATAATTATTATATTTTGTTATTAAAGTATAATGATGATTCTTATAATGAAATAACACTTGATGATATAAATATAAATAAAACTATTAGTAATTTACAGATAGATAATTATAATTTAATTAATAGTTTTGAAAATGAAATAGATGAATTAGAAAAAGAAATAACCGAATATAATAAAGAATTTTCCATTATACAAAAAAGCATAGATTATTTTATAGGATTATCTGAAAATGGAATTCAATTATTAAAAACTATCAATCTTAAAGAAGAATGTTTATGTCATAACATAGATATAGAAAAATATAATAAATATGAATTCAATAATCCATTTAATTTAATTAAAACAAATAAAATGTATGATTATGCTAATTATTTTAAATATAAATTTTATAATAAAACTATTGATTATGAAGAACTATATAAATTAATTATAAATAATAATAAAGAAGATCTAATATGCTTTTTTTCATGTATGTTATATCAAAAAGAATATTTTACTTGTGTAAAGGATATATTATCTAATATAAAAGAAGAAAAAGAATTGAGCAAATATATAAATGAAATAAATAATTATAAAGAATTAATTATATATATTAAAAATACAATGAATCATATAAGTGAAATTCAACAAATAGAATGGATAGATTGATAAAAATATGATATAATTTTATTAGTGATTGAAATGGATAGTATAAAAGTAGGAAAAATAGTTGAAGGGCAAATAACAGGTATAACAAAGTATGGCGTATTTGTTAGCCTTGAAGATAATTATGTCGGTATGGTACATATTTCTGAAGTGTCAAATAAATTTGTTAGTGATTTAAATGATGACTTTAAAATTGGTGATATTGTAAGAGTAAAAGTGTTATCAATTGATGAAGATAAATTACAAGTTAAATTATCTATTAAAAAAGTAGGTGCAGCCGCTAGAAAGAGAAAGAAAATAGAGGAGTCTGGAAGTGGCTTTGAAGTACTAAAAGATAAACTACCAATATGGGTGGATGAAAAGATAAAAGAATTAGAAAAAAATGACTAAGTAATTGAAAAATTTTAACATTTGACTTGACATAAAAAACAATAAATGTTATATTTAATAGCGTCAACAGGAAATATGGGCGATTAGCTCAGTTGGTTAGAGCATCTGCCTTACAAGCAGGGGGTCGGGAGTTCGAGTCTCTCATCGCCCACCATTTTTATGTTTACAATGCCGAAATAGCTCAATTGGTAGAGCAACTGACTTGTAATCAGTAGGTTACGGGTTCGATTCCTGTTTTCGGCACCATTTTTATATAATATGCTTGTTTCAAGCTATTATAGATTTAGTCCATTAGCGACTAAAATGTATTGCAAAATCAATGGTTTTGCAATCAATCTGGAGAGATAGCGAAGTGGCTAAACGCGGCAGACTGTAAATCTGTTCCTTCGGGTTCCATGGTTCGAATCCATGTCTCTCCACCACTTGTATTTTGCCTCGTAGCCAAGTGGTAAGGCACAAGACTTTGACTCTTGCATTCCGCTGGTTCGAATCCAGCCGAGGCAACCATCTTTATTTTAAACGTCTCGCTAGCTCAGTCGGTAGAGCACTTGACTTTTAATCAAGGGGTCTGGAGTTCGAATCTCCAGCGAGACACCATTTTTTGTGCCTTAGTGGCGGAATAGGTAGACGCACAGGACTTAAAATCCTGCGAGTGTAAAAGCTCATGTCGGTTCGAGTCCGACCTGAGGCACCAATTATATATTTGGAGGAATACCCAAGTCTGGTTGAAGGGACCGGTCTTGAAAACCGGGAGGTCGAGAAATCGGCGCAGGGGTTCGAATCCCTTTTCCTCCGCCATCTTAAATATCGCGGGATGGAGCAATCTGGTAGCTCGCTGGGCTCATAACCCAGAGGTTGTTGGTTCAAATCCGACTCCCGCAACCATGGTTCGTTGGTGTAGTGGTTATCACGCTCGCCTGTCACGCGAGAGATCACGGGTTCAAGTCCCGTACGAACCGCCATGTGGCTTCATAGCTCAGTTGGCAGAGCACAAGACTGAAAATCTTGGTGTCGTTGGTTCGATTCCAACTGAAGCCACCAT
>JAFRQT010000045.1 GCA_017428485.1 Bacilli bacterium
AAGTATGCTCTGGCGTCATATATTTCACATCATGTTCTTTTTGATAATAAGCCAAGCTGTAGATTAATTCTTTAATATATTCTTTGCTGTTAGGATAACTAAAAACTACTCCATCATTATAAATTAAATATGCATAATCTGTAAGTTTTTCACTTCCAATGCCTTTTTTCCAAGTAACTGGAATATTTGTAGGACACCCACGTAAAATCATAGAAGCACTATACTCGATGATGATTTTGTTGTCCTTGATTTAATCCATAACAACTTACAGGAGTTAAATTACCAAACTTATCTTTAACATATACATTGGTGAATCTATAGAAATTATTATTAACATTATCATAGAAAACAAAATTAACATCTCCCGTACTTGTTACAACACATCCCATCAATTCAGCTTGTTTATTTCTAAATACTGAATTATCTTGATTCATTTGTATATATGATGTCAAATCTCCCAAAGAAAAGTTTTGATGATATTTTCCTATAGATGGATGTGAGTGACCATGGCAAACAACCATTCCTCTTCCATTATTACTTCTTAGTCTATTTTGTAAATCATTTATCATTGTTTGATTAAAACTTGCTTGTGCACCTTGCCTATTATTACTTGCAGACATAAATTGATTAAATTCAACTGTATTGCCAGGAAGTTCTCTACCATATAAGAAAAATGGAAATTCTTGACCAGTTGAATTAGTTGCTTCTTGAACAGCCATTAACATTTCATAAACTTGTTCAGTTAAAATTATATTTCCACTTGGAATATTATTTATGATAGCAGAATTTATAGGTGCATTCTCTCCAAAGGCACTAAAACGATCAAAATTTTGCTTATGATACTGACCATATGGATTTTTATTAATCAAAATTTCTTTTACCATTTTTACGTATTCTTCTCTATTCATAAAAAACCTCTACTATAATTATACCATAAGATATTATACAGTTTATAAATCTATACATATATCATGTAAAATATTACAATTTAAAAGATTATATTAATTATAATCTTTTGGAACTAACCTCATTTCTTTTTCTTTTTCATAAGGAGCATTGATTACTAAATAATCATTAAATATATATCCGATCATTGGATCTCCATCATATTCAGGATGGTCAGTAAATCTTTCAATATCAATTCCTTGTTCTGCTAATAGGTTTCTTAAATAAAAGAAATCTATTTTACTACTATCAAAAGATTTACCCTTAAGTCCCCAGTTAAATGAATAATCTAATATTAATCTAATATTTCCTTCTTCTTTAAAATAATAACACGGAACTTCTTTCTTACCAAGTGAAGCAAAATTACTTGGATTCAATACTATTTTACCAACCTTACTATCTAAATTTAAAATTGTATTAAATAAATTATACATGCTTTCCATATAATTTTTTGTTCTTTGCTTTTCAGCTTCATCTTTTTCTTTAATTTTTTTGGTTACATATTTATCAATTATATTTTCTGACATAATGTTACTCCAAAACAAATTAACGCATAAGTCTACTTGCTAAATATTGTTTATATATTTCAATTAAATCAGGGTCATGTTGATTTTTAGGCAAATTATCTAAATCAAAAAATTGCATTTTCTTTGATTCTTCATTCCACTTTAATTCACCAGAATAATTTCTTATTCTATAAAATGCGGTATTATTTATAACAACATCTCCATTAGGATAATCATTTCTTCTTGATGGTCCAGAAACTATATCTATTAATTCTAAATCTTCTTCTCTTACATCAAGATTTGTTTCTTCTTTTACTTCTCTAATTATTGTATCTTGAAACCTTTCACCTAATTCTTGGCATCCACCAGGAACACCCCATTTATCTCTATCTGCTCTACTTTGAAGAAGAATTTGTCCGTTTTCATTTTCTATTATTGCAGCTGCTCCATCTTGAAGTAATACAAATCTATGTTTTAATACACCCATACATAATCTAGTAAAAACTGGATAACCTATAATATTGCTTAATTCAATTATTTCATCAGAAGATAATTGTTCAATCATTTTGACTAATTCATCATAAGCTATATTACGTTTTTCTTCTTGAGATAAATTTCTAATTTTTTCTAACAATTCTCTACTACTCATTTTTAATCCTCCAAGTTACTATAAATAGAATACCACATTTTATCTTTTTATTAAATTATTTATTTGATTTTTTAGATAAAAGTAAAGAAGCGTTCACTAATGTTTTGCTTTTATCATAATCTCTATCTTGTCTAGGCAAAGTACTTGCTGCCAAAGCACTCATCTTGCTGTAATCAGCTTCAAAACTATTTGATTTATTTTTTTTGTTTTTCTTATTTAATAAATCAATTACTTCTTGATAATCTATAATACTATAGTCTGCCATTTCATTAATTCTTTCTCTATCTTTATCAGAATATTTATCATAGACATTTACAACGTCCATACCAGCACGTTTTGATGCTAAAACGCCAGAATATGAATCTTCAAATACTAAGCATCTGTCTGGAGTCGTTCCAAAATATTTTGTAACATTATTATATATTTCTGGATCTGGTTTCTTTAACTGTACTGTTTCTTTAGTTGTGATTAAGTCAAACAATTCTTTTATATTACCTTCCTTAATTAATTTTGGACTCTTTGCATAAATATCTATTTGTTTTTCTGAACTCATAGTTGCAAGTACTAAAGTATATCCTAACTCTTTTAATTTTCTTAATAAATCAACAACATTAGATTTAAACTCTATTTCATTTTCATATATTTCTTCATATAATTCACGTCTTAATTTTGATAATTGCCTTCCATCCTTGATAGATAATCCATACTTTTTAATTAGAAAATTACAGTATTCTACATATATTTCCCCAGAAGTATTGTTATGTAAAAATTCATCTCTTTCGTTTTGGATTTCATCAAAACTTACATCTTTTCCACTAAATTTTTTAATAATTGTCACATCTGTTAAATTCCATATTCCAATAGAATCAATTAATGTACCATCTAAGTCAAATATGATATATTTCTTTTTATTCATATTTAAATTTGATAATTTTTTAACCATAAATATCCCCCAACTTTCATAAATATAGCATATATTATATTATAGTCAAACAATATTTTCAATAAAATAAATGACTTTTTATTAAAAATCAGATACAATTATTATGAGAGTGATATATATGAAAAAAATTATAGATATTGATAATTGGGAAAGAAAAGAGTTATTTAATCACTACACTGCTTTTACTAATCCTTTCATGATAGTTACAACAGAAGTTGATATTACAAAATTATATTATTATTGTAAGAGTAATATTTTATCAATGTATGCTTCTATGGGATTTTATCTTTTAAAAACAATTAATAATTTTGATGGATTTAAATATAGAAATGAAGATGGAAAATTAGTATTATTTGATAAAGTTAATGCTAATTTTACAGATAGTGTAGATGGTAAAGATATTTTCTTCTTTTCAGTCAAATCAAGTGATAATTTAAAAGAATTTAATAATAATTATCGTAAAATAAAAAATGATTATATTTTAAATGACAAAAAATATGTTGAAAAAAAATATAATATCGATGAGGTTTGGTTCTCTTGTACACCTTGGTTTAGTTTTAATGCAGCAACTCCACCATTTAATCATGATAATTATATTCCACAATTTATATGGGATAAGTTCAAAAATGATAATGGAAAAATTACAACTCATCTGATGGTTATGGTACATCATGGATTTATGGATGGATATAAATTGGGAGAGTTCTTTAATACTCTACAAGAAAATTTAAATAAAATAAAATAATTATAAGAAATCTTATAATTATTTTTTTACAAGAACTGGTGTGCCAACATCTACTTTTTCAAATACTTCTGGCATTACTTCTGGTGGAATATTAACACAACCATGACTACCATCTTTATGATATATTTCTCCACCAAATTTTTTTCTCCATTTAGCATCATGCATACCTTCTCCTCTATTAAAAGGCATCCAATATCTAACTGTTACTTTAAATTCTGGCCAATGTACATTTTCTTCTTTAGTTCTTACATCAAATAATCCACAATATGTAGGCGAACTATCTTTTCCAGTTACTATTGATGTTTCGATAACTAGTTCATCATTAATATATACTTGCAATATTTGACTAGATATATCTATAATTACATAGTTATCGCCTAAAGAACATACATGCTCTCTTGAAATGTATCCAGTATTGCCTTTACAATTAACTAAATAATAATCATCAGTTTTACCATAAACTTCAGCAACTTCACGCATAGAAATATTTGCAATAATTTCGCCGGTTTCAATATCATAAAGTGGGGTCTTGCTAGTCATATATACCATATCAGCCATAGGATTTTTAGGAATATAACCTTTTGATTCTTTTACATATTCTCTATATACATAAGCAACTCTTCCATTATAATCAACTTCACACCATTCATCATAAACGTTTAATAATGGAAGAGAATCTCCAACACTTAATTGATCTAATTTTTCTGATTCAGTAGTTGCTTCACTTCTTACATTTACCTTTGCGCTAGCAGTTACTGTATTTGAAATATCAAAATAATCTAAAAAATTATTTTCAGTAATAGTAGGTATATCTTCATCACATGGAAATTCTTCAAATTCATTTAATTCAATTTGACTATTTTGGATATAACCCATATTACCATCATAAATTATTTGTGACCATTTATCATCAACTTGTGAAACAAATAGTAATGATTCACCTTTTATTAACATTCCAAGTTTATCTGATTTTATATTCGCATCTGAATATATTTTTGCATTTTCTTTTGCACTTGCGTATGTGCAAGTAACCATCACTGGTTCAAAAGTAGGTTCTAAAGTAACTTCTTCTAATTCAGTATTATTAACGACAACGTTATCTACAACTATATTATCAATGTTTGGTCTTGGTTCAATTTGAATTTCTTCAACTTCATTTATTTCATTTTCAATAGTTTGGTCATATATATAATCAGTGCTCTTACCATTACAATTCTCACTAAACAATTTAGTTCCTAATATAGATACACCCATACTAGATGCTACTGAAGCAATGGCTAATGCTACTACTCCCCCTTTAGATAAATATTTTTTGCCAGATGGATCTTTTTTAATAATTTTACATTTTTCTATTTCGGTTAATTTCTTCATTGTAACCCCTTCTTACGGAGGCATATTATATTATTTTTCATGGAAAAAGTCAAATTAAAAGAAGATATTAAATCTTCTTTATTAATAATATTTACTAGCCATACTATGATCTATAGTTCTACTTGGTTCATATCCATATTTATGCATTACCTCAGTAGCATATTGCATAAATGTTTTTCCTTCTAGTTCTAAAATTGTTTTTAAATCTTCTCTAAATGTAGAATGAATAACTCTGTCTCTTAAATTATTATTTCTGGTAAGCCTACTTGGTTCACCAGTAAGATAATAAGCTTCAACATTGTATATAGCTTGCACATCATTAAATCTTTTTATCATAAGATGAATTGCTTCTAATAACATTCTTTCAACATTAGAAATTTGCTGTAAAGATAACTTCTTATCTTCTTTTACACAATCTCGATAATGACCTTTTAATCTTTCATAACTAAATGTTGGGTCATGAGCCTCCATTATTAAAGAGAATACCTGTTTATAATTTCTTTTAACATCTTCTCCGTATATTTGGAAATAATTTGTTAATTCTGTACTTTCTTCATTAACAAATTCCTTAATAAGCATATTGTTAACAAAAGAATAAAAATCATCACTACTTACATTATTAAATGTTCTTGTTTTCATTTTATTGTCTATATATAATGCTACAAGTCCAGCTATAGTCGAATTATATGATAAATCTCCATCTACGGCTAAAGCAATACCATTTTTATTGTAAGCAAATGGATTTGGTTGAATTAATCCTTGCATTAAATATGGAGTATTATTTACAAAATTAATTAGTGCATCCATATCTTGCTCATTAATAAGTCTAATAACTATATCATCAAATCTTATTTTTTTACCAATTTTGGACAAATGAGATATATTGTTTCTTTCAAGAAAATCAAATATCATAGTTGCCCCTCTTTCAATATGAGCAGCATCTAAAGGAACATATACTTTTAAATGTTGATTAGCTTTTTTAGCACTTCTATCTTGTGAAATAAATTGACAGAAATATCTCCAATTATCTTGAACAAATACATCTGTTTTTTTATTTTTAAAATTGTTGATCCAAACATTAAATGAACTTTTTGGATGACCAACTCCATTATTCATAACTGGCCCATGAAATGTTGGACTAGGATTATCGCTTAAATTAACATTAAATTCATTACTATTAACACCAATGTGATAAAGTTGCTTATAAATATAATTACTCATGGATTCTGACTTGAAATCTAAATTAGGATTTTCTCTTGCGAGATTTACAAAGAATTTTAAAAAAGCATCTATAATTTTATTTCTATCACTATAATTCATTATTGATTCTCCATGTTTTCTTTAATCTGTTGCAATTCTTCAGTAGTAAGTTCTACCGTATCGCTTAAATTATCATTTTCTTTAATATCATCAGGCGTTAACATATCAAGTTCTCTTTCTCCTTCTTCAAGTTCTGTATCAATTTCTATTTCTTTACCATCACATATTACCTTCATAGCTATCCTCCAAAATAATTATAACATAGTTTTACTTCTTTAATATACCTCTTTACGTAAAAAATATATTAAAGCAAATAATAATAATTCCATTATGATATAATTATTATAGGATGTGATTATATGTTTAAATATGAATGCGATTCTAGAAAAGTAACAAAGGGACAAACTTTTATAGCTATTAAAGGTCTAACAGTAGATGGACATGATTTTATTGGAAAAGCAATTGAAAATGGAGCAATTAAAATAATCTGTGAGCATAAAATAGATTATGATATTGATTATGAGATCGTTCCAGATACAGAAAAATGGTTAAAAGAAACATTAAAAAAAGAGTATGGAGAATATATTGATAAATTAAATCTTATTGGTGTTACTGGTACTAATGGAAAAACAACAAGTTGTTATTTAACTTATCAAATGTTATTAAGTTTAGGACAAGATACGGCATATATTGGAACAATTGGTTTTCATCATAAAGATGAATTTATTGAACTAAATAATACTACTCCGGATGTATTAACTATTTATAAACTTCTATATCATGCATATGAGTTAAATTGTAAATATGTTGTTATGGAGGTAAGTTCGCAAGCGCTATCTTATGATAGATTATTTGGTATTAATTATTCAGTTGTTAGTTTTACAAATCTTACTGAAGACCATTTAGATTATCATAAGACTATGGAGAATTATTTAAAAGCAAAATTATTAATATTAGATCATTTAAAAAAAGATGCAATTATTACTGCTAATATGGATGACCCTGCTTATATAAATTTCAAAAAAGAAGGTCATAAATTTCTAACATTTGGAAGCAATGGAGATTATAAAATATTAGAAAGTAAAATCACACCAATCAATACTAATCTTAAATTTAGTTATTTGGATAAAGAATATAATGTAACTGTTCCATTAACAAGTAAATTTAATATATATAATTACTTAACAATGGTATCATTAGTTAATAATTGTGGATTTAATATAGATGATATCATAAAAAATACTAGTTTGCTAAAAGCACCTAAAGGAAGATGCGAAGCTTATCCAGTAAATAAAGGATTTGCAGTAATAGATTATGCACATACTCCTGATGCAGTAGAAAAAGTAATAACAGCTTATAATGAATTAAAAGAAAATAGAGTTATTACAATCGTTGGATGTGGTGGAGATAGAGATCCTAAAAAAAGACCAATCATGGGTGGTATAGCAACTGAATTAAGTGACTATGTAATTTTAACAAGCGATAACCCTAGGACAGAAGACCCAGAAAAGATTATGGAAGACATTCTAAAAGGTGTTAAAACAGATAATTATGAAGTAATATTAGATAGAAGAACCGCTATTAAAAAAGGAATAGATATTATGCAAGACAATGACATACTATTAATACTTGGAAAAGGTCATGAAAACTATCAAATAATTGGAAAAGAAAAGCATCATTTAGATGATGCTGAAGAAGTACTAAATTGGAAAAAATAAAAATTCTTGATTATTCAAGAATTTTTTTAATTATTACAAATATTACCTGTCGAACTAGTCGTAATAGTAACAACTATATCCCCTGTTACACTATTAATTGTCATTCTGTTTTGGTTTGCATTCCATGTATAACCACCACTACCACTTGTAAGAGTATTACCACCCATAGTAACAGTTACTTGATTATATTGTCTGTTATTACCTAGAGTAAATGTTGCGGTGAAACTATTATTAATCACTACTGTGTCCGGTCCAGATGCCTTAGTAACATAATTATCTAAATTATATGTTACATTAAATACCCATTTATAATTTGAACTTGTACTTCTAGAACAATATCCTTCAGATTGAGTACACGTAGTAGCTTGAGTTTTTCCATTATTTCCTTTTGAATCTATTCCATATACTTTGAAATAATATGTTCCATTTGAAAGTCCTGTAGCAGTATAGTTTCTACTTGTACTTCCAGTATTATATGATGTGCATTCATTGCTTGAATTACATACATCTACAATGAAATCTGTAATATTGTTTATATCTGTTGCTGACCAAGTAACATTTACTTTTCCATTATCAGCTACAAATGATGCTTGTACATCACTAATTATTGGAGCTTGATCATCAAGTAAAGTTTCATCTTTATCAACTAATATTTTTACGCTTCCAAGGTTTGTACTACCATCATTTTTGTTAAATACTAAATTCGCAGTTTGATAATCTATCGCAAAAGAAATATTACCGTTTTTTTCAAAATATACATCAAAATCTTGTGTAGTATTTGCAGGAATGGTTAAACTTCCAAGTGTATTTCCATTTGCATTAACTAATTTGAAATTTGAATTATTAATACTAAAATTAAATCCTTTAGCAGTATCAAATGAATTAATAACTGAAACTGTAACTTTATCTCTTACATTACTATTTCTTAAATTAACTTGTGAATTTTTAGGAAGACTTGCAAGTAATGAACCTACAGGTTCAACTGCTTCTTGTTCAACATCAACATTTGACTCACCACCAACATTATAATTACCTGGTGTTTTTGGATACATGTGAATTGTTAATGTAAATGTTTTAGTAGTTAATTTGGGAATATTTTCACCTATATCTATTCCATCCACATCATAAGATACTGTCATGTTTTGATCATTTAGTGTCTCTACAGATGGAGTAAAAACTGCAGATGCAAATTCATAATCATAGAATGTTGTATTACTCAATGTTATTTCATATGTTGCATAATAATCATCATCTAAATTACTATTTGATGCAACATTAAAATTTAAATCAAATGTTATACTATCTTTAGTAAAAACAGGTGCAGTTGGATTACTTAAATTACTATGAGTATCTAATACAACGTTAGTTATTGCTATCTCACCATTGCCTTTTACATACACATTCCCTGTGAATCCTAATCTAGCGCCATATGCGGCATAACCTATTGTCGTAAACAAAAAAATGAAAATTGTGATTAAAGTTACAATAAGATTTAACTTATTTTTCATTTAAATCACATCCTTTCCATTTTATATTTTTAAATTTTGAACATTCATTCTGCTCATTTTATATTTCCATGCAGTCTTTTCACTGACTAATATGAAATAACATTTATCTTCTCCTCTATAGAAGTTGATTGGCATTCTAACTTCCCCATGAGCATCTAATAATTCTTCAAATGAAGAAACATCTATTATTCTAAATCCAGTTAGATCAGGTATCTTATTAATATTTACAATAATTCCATCATAAGTATTAAGTATTTTCTTTAACGCAGATTCATATTTATTTAAATTTTTCTTTTTCTTATCTATAAATATAATTAATATAATTAAGAATACTATTGCCGCAGCATATATAGTACCAAGTACTTTTGATACTCTTGCCCTATCAGCATTTATAACTTTGCTTACTTCTTTTACAGTATCATGTGCATCTAAATCTACTTTAGCCTCGATTGTTTGTTCAGATAAAGGTAGTGCTAATAATAATTTACTTTCAATTGGTGTACTAACTTGATTGCCTTCAACTTCACTATTAACAGCGAAGTATACTCTTAATATTCCATTAGCGCCACTTAGCCCTAATGTTTTCTTAAATGAAAGTAATATATTATTATATTTATTATAATCAATATCTACATTCTCATGAACAGAAAAACCTGTTGATTTTTTTAAATCTACTTTTTTTTCATCAGTTATTTTATAGTCTTTTGACCAATATTTTGATTGACCATTAGATTTATTTGATTCTACTGTAGCATATACATAATATGTATAACTACCATTGATTAATGAATCAAAATCTATTTTATAGTTATAATCAACGTTTATATGGTCAATTAAACTTGTAATATATGTTTCACCTTTTCCTAAGTACTTTGTTTCAAAGAAATCATTTTTCTTTAAGTAAACTTTATAATCGATATCATTATCTTCCTGATATTTCAAAGTTACTTTCTTTGCTTCGAAAGTACCACTAAAATACATATATACATCAATTATAGAGAAAACTATTATACACAAGACAAAAAATAATTGAATTAACGTATATTTTTTTGCTGTCATTCTTGATCTCTCCTTCCTTGAAAAAAGTCATTTATCCAGATTGTAGGATAACCTATATAACTAATTTTATATTCAACTTTTCCCAATATATCAGAAGCATCAACATCAAAACCATCAACAGTATTATTATAATCACCCTTAGTTTTAAAAACATAATTTATATCTTTATGTATTTCAACAACTCTATGTGTAATAATAACTCCGCTCTTTTTAAATGCTATAATATCACCGATACCAATTTTATCTGCAGTCATCTTCTCATAAATAACTGCGTCCCCTTTTTCATATACAGGCATCATTGAATTAGAACCTATAGCTATCATCTTATATTTGAATATGCCAGATACTAATGCAACAACCACCAATAATACTGCTAAAATAGGTATATATATTACCCTTCTTGACATCTTTTTTGAATATAAATTGCTCTTATCAGAATACGTAATGATTCTATTAGAGAATATAAATATACAAAATACTAATATTAAGTTAAATACAGAGAATAAATAATTACCTAATTTTGGTATTATAGGCAATATGAATTCATATAAAACTATAACGCTTTTGAATACTAAACTTGGTATCCAACTTACTTTATAAGTTATATATGAACATAATGCTTCTCTAGAAATAACTACTACAATAACTACGCTAGCGAAAATAAATAACATTTCTCTATCCGCAAAATTGTAACCATTTATTTCTATTATAATATTTAATATACATAAAATTATTGTATATAATATAATAGGAATTTTACTCTTATATGAATTCCTTGATATTATATACCTCATCAGTTCTTCACAAATAATTACTACTAATTCTAAAATTATAACTTTGAAAATAAAATCAGAACTAATACTTAATACTGTCTTATTAAATCCAACAAATAGTCCAGTAGCATATGAAATTATAAAAAATGACAAAAGACATGATATTACCACTCTAGTTATATTTGATTTGATATATGAATTATCCTTATAAAAACCAAATAACAAATAAGAAGCAATAGTCAATGCCACAATTAATCCATACAAAACGAAATTATTTTTAAAAACTGTATTAAATACTATAATAAAAATAAATAATAACAATTCTATTAAATAAATTTTGATATTTCTCATATAGTCAACCCCAAGTTATATATAAGAATTACCCCATAAGAATGGGATAATTCTTATATTAGTTGATTTATTAGCTTCTTACATCTTCATAATTTAAAGCAGCTGTTAAAGTTACTTCTTGATCAGTTGTAGGTAAGTCTGTTGCATTTTCAGGATATACGTAGTTAACTGTTACAGTTACTTTTGCAGTTTGAGTTTCATTTGGAGCTAATGCAATATTTAGTCCACTAGTAGTTTGTGTATAATCAGTTCCTGCATAGTTTACAGTATAAGTAATGTATTCCTGTTGTGCAGCAGTTAGATTAGATAATGTTATGCTTTTTAGCGCAGCATTTAAAGTTCCATAGTTTTTAACATCAACTTCAAAAGAATATGTTGAACCTGGAGAAGGTAAAGTTACAGTAAATGTAGCTTGTGTATTTGTTAAATTCTTTGTAGTAGCTTTAATTGTACTTGTTTCAGTAAGTGATTCTGGAACAAAATGCACATCCCACTTTGCAGCAGTAAATGTTGCAGTACCATTAATATTCAATGTAGTTGAGAATGCAGCGAAACCTACTGACATAACTAAAATAACTACCGCTAAAACTCCTATAACAACTGTTTGTAAACCTCTTTCTTGTCTCATAATTATTTCCCTCCTATTTTTATACTTAAATATTATCATTTTTTTTGCAACTTTACAATAGAAATGACAATTATTTACACTCCACTTTAAAATTATGCCCTTTTCTTAATAAAAATATGTCTTTAAATCGCTTTTTTTTATGATATACTATATATGATAGAGGTGAATTATGAAGAAAAGTAATATTAAATATATAGTATTAGGAATACTTCTAGTATTTACTATTGGAATCGCAGCTTTAAACAACTTTAAAGTTAAAGCAGACAGCGGATGGGATTCTGATTATGATTCTGGATGGGATTCAGGCTCAAGTTGGGATTCTGGCTCTAGTTGGGATTCTGATTGGAGCTCTTCTAGTAGTTATAGTAGTGGTGGTGGCGGTGGCTCCATGTCATTTTCAGGATTTGTTACATTTCTAATTATAATGGCTGTAGTAATTTATGTTATGAGTAAATCAAAAGCATCTGGTTCACCTAATAGTTCTTATCTACGAATAACTCAATTCATAAGTGAAGATGAAATTAGAAAAATAATACCTGATTTTAATAAAGAAGAATTCTTAGTAAATGCATATCAAAAATTCTTAGATGTTCAAGGTGCTTGGTCCGAATTTGACTATGACGCATTAAGAAAATATTTAAGTGATGAATTATTTAATACGTATAAATCTCAATTAAAAGTTTTAAATGCTAAAAAACAAAAGAATATAATGACTGATTTTAATAAACTTGATATTAATACTGTAACTGCATATCAAAATGAAGGAAAAGCAACTATTGAAGTTGAATTAATTGTTTCATTCTATGATTACGTAGTTGATAAAGATAACAATGTTGTAAGAGGTCAAAAGAATAGAAAAATAACTAATCATTATATTCTTACATTCATAAGCAGTAAGCAAGTTAAAAATAAATCTAACAAGTGTCCTAACTGTAATGCTCCACTTGATAATGTGGCTTCTAACAAGTGCCCATATTGTAAATCAACAATAGTAAGTGAACATTATGATTGGGTATTATCAAAGAAGGAGATAAAGAAAAATTAATATGACAGAAGAAATAATTAAATATGATCCTTCATTTACTGAAGCAACATTCTTAACAAAAGCAGATCACATATATATGATGATGCTAGATGCAGTAATGGAGAAAGACTTAAACGAAGTAAAACACTATTTAAGTGAAAAAGTATATGAGTACTTAAATTCAATGGTTAGTGATTATACTTCAAGAAATGTAATTAGAATATTTGATGAAACAAATGTAAAAACATCTAGTATAGATAGTTACTATACTGATGAAGAAACAATTAACATAGTTGTCAATTTAACCTCAAGGTATATGGATTATTTTATTGATGATGATGGCAATTACTTATATGGAACTAATGATCATAGAATTGAAAGAGAACATAGAATTGTATTTACTAAAAAATTTAATGTTAAGCACTTAAATGAGGCAAGACCTTGTCCGAGTTGTGGGCATAGCTTAGATATTAATGCAAGTGGTATATGCCCATATTGTAAACAAGTAATTGATATGAGTAATTATGATTATATAGTTTCTGAAATTGATTCAATTTAAAAACTGGTCTAATAAGATCAGTTTTTATAACTATATTTCTTTAAATAATTATGTCTTTCCTTTTCTAATGAATTCTTATCAATATAACCAACATTATTAAGAGTAATTGCTAATAAATCGCAATATTGGCTGCCGTAGCAAAGTTTAGTGTTATAGATATATGTTTTACATTTATCACAAGGACTAAAATATAAAGATTTGCCTTTTTCAATAATATCTTTTTCATCATTATAAGTAACAACTTCATCACCTTCACTAAGTACTAAATATGGATATTCCCAAATTATCTTTTCTTCGCCATTATAACCTATATAGAATTGTCCATAAACTGCGGATATTTGGCCATTTACATAATAAATAATCCATTCATTTTCATTATTGTTGCCATACTTAACAAAAATAAATTCTGGGTATTGATCAGCAGAATTGTATTCAAATGATAATTCTTTTTCACCATTTTTATTAATTCCATATACTTTATAAAGTGAACTGTTACTAAATATATTTCTCCTATCTAATTCATTTTTGAAGTCAGCCAAGGTTTTAATGTTTTTTTCTTCTCTATAATTTAAAGTTGGAATCCATTTTATTAAACAAACGATAATCGCTATTATAACCACAATAATAGAAAATGGAATAAGAAATTTTTTCTTAAAAATATTCTTTCTTTCACTTATCACTAATAATATTAAAGCCAATATTCTGCATATAATGATTGAAAATCTGTAAATAATTACCAATCCTAGTGCTTCTCCTACAGAATCTAATCCTCCGTCTATGCTCATTGCTTTTTTAAATGAACAAAATGCTATAAGGAATAATATAAAAGATAATATATATAATATCTTTTGTTTTTTTTCTAGTTTGGAAAAACCAATACCGTAAAGCAAGTATCCCAATAGCATTGGTAAGAATATTGCTATCATCATAGGGGTATCTTCAAATATTTGAAACAAGTTCAATGTAATATACTGAGTTGGGATAATTATCAATAACAAATAAAATGTTTTTAAGAAATCTACTTTCTTTTCCTCTTCCATAATGTTCCCTCCACCTTAATATTAACATAATTATTATTACTTTTTTAATTATTTTAATTTGCTTTACATTTAAAAAGACTGATGTTTTAATATCAGTCTTCCCATTTCCAATCTTTTATTTCAGGCATATCTTCACCATATTCATGAATATATTCTTTATGTTCAATCAATTTATCTTTACACCATTCATTTAATGATGTTCTTCTTTCACCAAGTTCTGGTAAATATTTAAGAGCATCCATTACCAAATGGAATCTATCCAATTTATTTTGTACTTTCATATCAAATGTTGTAGTGATAGTTCCTTCTTCAATGTATCCGTGAACATGTAAGTTATCATTTGCTCTTTTGTATGCTAATTGATGTATTAGATGAGGATATCCATGGAATGCAAATATAATAGGTTTATCTTTAGTAAATATGCTATCATACTCACTGTCAGTAAGTCCATGTGGATGATTATCATCACTTTCTAATTTCATTAAATCAACTACATTAACAACTCTAATTTTTAAATCAGGGAAATTCTTTCTTAATATTTTTACAGCTGCGAGTGTTTCAATTGTTGGTGTTTCACCTGCACATGCCATTACAATATCAGGTTCGCATCCTTCATCATTACTTGCAAATTTCCATATACCTAATCCTTTTGTACAATGCTTAATTGCTTCATCCATATTTAACCATTGTGGACGAGGATGCTTTGATGCAACTATTACGTTTATGTAATTTTTACTTCTAATGCAATGATCAAAACATGATATTAATGTATTAGTATCAGGTGGCAAATATATTCTTACTGTATCTGATTTCTTAGTAACTATATGATTTAAGAATCCTGGGTCTTGATGAGTAAATCCATTATGGTCTTGCTGCCAAGCATAAGAAGTTAATATGTAGTTTAGTGATGCGATGTCCTGCCTCCATGGTAAATCTTTAACAACTTTTAACCATTTAGCATGTTGACTGGCCATTGAATCAACAATTCTAATAAATGCTTCATAACTATGAATAAATCCGTGTCTACCAGTAAGTAAATATCCTTCTAACATACCTTCACATAAATGTTCAGATAATACCGAATCAATAACTCTTCCATAATTACTAATATATTCATCATTTTCATATGTAATACCATTCCATTGTCTATTAGTTACTTCAAATATGTGGTTTAATCTATTTGATAACGCTTCATCAGGCCCAAAAACTCTAAAGTTTTTCTTTCTTTCATTTAATTTAATAATATCTCTTACGAAATATCCTAATTCCATCATGTCTTGCTTTATTACAGAGCCAGGTTTATCAAATGAAACCCCATACTGTCTAAAATCTGGTATATTTAACTCTTCTAATAATAGTCCACCATTTGCATTTTTATTCATGCCCATTCTTAATTCTTTTGGTGGAACTAAATCTTTTAATTCTTTAATTAATTTACCATTATTGTCAAATAATTCTTGAGGTTTATAACTCTTTAACCAAGCCTCTAATATTTCAACATTTTTTGGATGCTCTTTATTTACAACAATTGGAACTTGATGTGATCTAAATGATCCTTCAATTTCTTTATTATCAACCATTTTAGGTCCAGTCCATCCTTTTGGGCTAACTAAAATAATCATTGGAAAGCAAGCTCTTTTATTTAATCTTGATTTACTCTTAATATCTTTTATTTCATCAATACACTTATCTAATGTTTTTGCCATTAGTTCATGCATCTTATTAGTTGTATTTGCTTCAACTACATATGGATGATATCCACATCCTTCAAAGAATTTAATTAATTCTTCTCTAGGCATTCTTGCAAATAAAGTTGGATTAGCAATTTTATATCCATTTAAATGAAGAATTGGAAGTACAACTCCATCAGTAAGTGGATTAATAATTTTATTTAAATGCCATGATGCAGCAAGTGGTCCAGTTTCAGCTTCTCCGTCTCCTACTACACAAGCAGCAATTAATGTTGGATTATCAAGTACAGCTCCATATGCATGGGAAAGACTATATCCTAGTTCTCCTCCTTCATTTATACTTCCTGGTGTTTCAGGTGCAACATGTGAAGATATTCCACCAGGGAAACTAAATTGTTTGAATAATTTTTTTAATCCTTCTTCATCTTCAGTAATATTTGGATATATTTCACTATATGTTCCCTCTAAATATACATTACTTACTATTGCCTGTCCACCATGACCTGGTCCAGAAATATAAATCATATTTAATTTATTCTTTTTTATAATTCTATTTAAATGTACATAGATAAAGTTTTGCCCTGGAGCAGTACCCCAGTGCCCTACTACATTTGGTTTAATATGATCTAATGTCAATTTCTCCTTAAGTAATGGATTATCTTTTAAATAAAGTTGTCCAACAGATAAATAATTAGTTGCTCTAAAATAAGCGTCTATTTTTCTTAATTCTGAGTCATTCAATGCTCTCATATTGCCTCCTATCATAAATTAATTTTACTATATTTTATTTCAAAATAAAAGAGTTATAAAACTCTTTCACATAAATCTTCATACTTACTTCCATGAGGAGTAATAATAAATTGACGAGTCTCTTCACCTAATATTCTGATTCTGATATCAAGTCTATTTTTAGGTAAAATATCCTCAATTAAATCTGCCCATTCTATGATACATACACCTTTTTTATTAAAATATTCTGGAATTCCTAGATCTTGTTTAACATCATTTAATCTATAAACATCCATATGAAATAATTTCATTTCAGCATTATCATATTCTTTAATAATATTATAAGTTGGAGAAGTAATATTATCAGTAATTCCTAATGCTAAAGCAAATGCTTTTGCAAAAACAGTTTTACCGCTTCCTAAATCTCCTTCTAAACATATAACCATATTAGGGAATTTTTCAGACTCAATATTTTGAGCTAGTTCCATAGTTTCATCTTCTGAATAAGTTGTTATTTTATATTGCATATCCTTCACCATATTCATTTTACCATTATTACAATTTTTTATACAAGTATTTTTGTATAATTTACATTTTTTTAATATATATACCCATACAATGATTATTTTACTTACATAAAATAATCTAGGAGGATGGTAAAAATGTTTTTTAATGAAACAAACAATTATTTTGATATGGATAAGTCTAATGATACAAATGTAAATATAGACACTATTATTTTTAATAGAGAAGAAACATTATATAAACCATTTGATGGCTTTAATAAAGGAAATATGTTTCCAGAAATTTATTCAAAGTATAAAAATCATATTTATAAACTAAAAGTTAACAATCCTAAAGATGATTTGTTATATAAAATTCAAATGTATTCTTTTGCTCTTAAAGACTATAGTTTATATTTAGATACTCATCCAGAAGATACAAAAATATTAAGAGAATTTAGAGATACAAATCAAATGTATATGTCATTAAAAGAAGAATATGAATCAAAATATGGTCCATTATGTATTACTGGTGCAAGTAGCACTTCAAAATGGACTTGGTTAAATGAACCTTGGCCTTGGGATAAAGGAGGTAATAACTAATGTTTAAATATGAAAAGATGTTAGAATATCCAGTTAATGTTAAAAAGAAAGACTTAAAAATGGCAAAACTATTAGTTGCTCAATTTGGAGGACCAGATGGAGAACTAGGTGCTGCATTAAGATATTTGTCTCAAAGATTCTCAATGCCTGATTCAAGAGGAAAAGCATTGCTTTCTGACATTGGGACTGAAGAATTAGGGCATGTTGAGATGATATGTACAATGATAGATCAATTAATTAGTAGTGCCACTATTGATGAAATAAAAAATGCTGGATTAGAATCTTGGTATACACAACATAATAAAGGAGTATTTCCAATGGATGCTAATGGTGTACCATTTACATCTGCGTATATAGCTTCAACTGGTAACCCTATTGTAGATTTACATGAGGATTTAGCAGCCGAAGAAAAAGCAAGAGTAACTTATGAGAATTTAATGGATTTAACAGATGATGAAAGTTTACTAGCCCCTCTTAGTTTTCTAAGGCAAAGGGAGATAGTACATTATACAAGATTTAAAGAATTACTTGATTATTATAAACAAAAAGGATATTAGGATTTAATATCTTTTTTTATAAATAAAATAAAGCTAACAATATTAAATAAGATAATGAATAATATATTTATTAAAACACCATAACTAATATTTAAATTAATTCCATATTCGAGATTAACTAGATTAATAGATTCACTACTATTAAAAATAGTTAAATCCAAATAAGGAAAAAACGTATATTCAATAAATTTGATATTATTTTTAAATAATAATTCTGATAAAATTCCACTGAAACTCAACAAAATTATACACATTCCAGAATTAATAGGTGTATTTTTTATAATGATTGATAAAACAGTTGTTAAAGATATAATAAAGTATAATGGAATTGTAAAAGTAAAATATTTTAAAATAATTTGAATATTTAAATAACCACCTAATAAGTTAAACAGGATTAACAATACTGTTGTTAATAAGAAAGTATAAATAAACTCCATAATAATTTTTGATAATAAAACTTTTGCTCTTGTTTTTGCTTTAGTTAAATAATATTTAAAAGTACCATTTTCTACCTCGGCTGACACTATTCCTGAAAATATAATACATAATACTATTCCAATATACGGAATTAATACAATCAAATTATCAAATGTAACAATTGTATTTAAATGATACTCTATAAAAAATATACTAATAAATAATAAAAATGGAATAATTAATTTGAATTTACCTAGTTTAGTAAATTCATTTCTAATTAAATTAATCATTGTTTTTACCAACAATAGAGAAGAATTCTTTTTCTATTGTATTTTCGCTTTCTTGTATTCTGTATACTTTAATATTATTCAATATTAATTCTTTGTTTATGTTACTTATTGTCTCATCATTTTCATATACTTCTAAATTCTCATTTATACAATAGTTTTTCATTAATAGTTTTGCTCTTGAAAAATCATCTACTTCAAAAGTAATATTCTTCTTATCATTTTTCTCTTTTATTTTAATATTTTCTATTTTTCCATCATTAATAAATATTACTTTATTACATAACCACTCTATCTCACTTAACATATGTGAAGATATTAAAATAGTTGTATCTTTTAAGCCTTTTAATGTTGTTAAAATATTTTTTATACCTACAGGATCAAGACCATTAGTTGGCTCATCTAATATTAATATTTTTGGTTTATTTAATAATGAAGATGCTATACCCAATCGTTCTTTCATTCCGAGTGAATATGTTTTAAACTTTCTACCCAAATATTTTTCCATTTCAACTATCTTAACTATTTCTTCTATAGTATTTTCATCTACACCTTTAAACATCTTTTTAAATAGTTCTAAATTCTTTTTTCCACTTAAGCTTTTATATAAATCAGGGCTTTCAATTAATGTGCCTACCATAGACATGGCTTTTTCAAAATTATTTTTTAAACTAATATCATAATAATATATCTCTCCTTCATCCATAGAATATAAACCAGTCATTATTTTTAACAATGTGGATTTGCCTGCCCCATTCTTGCCAACTAAACCAACTATTTCGCCCTCATAAATATCAAAACTAATATCATCCAATATTTTCTTTCTTCCAATTGTCTTTGTAATGTTCCTTACTTTAATTACTTTTTTCATATAATCTCCTTTCTTTTAAAAGGATTATATAAAGTATATTTTTTTTATGCAAATCGGTATTTTTGAATTTTAAGACAATATTTTAGTATAAAAAAAGAAAAATTCTCTAGGGAATTTTTCAATTATTAATACACTTTTTTACTACATTTCACTTAAATCAACATTTTCTTCAGCAATTATATCTTTAAACAATTCTTTAAATCTTGCTATTTCTTTTTGCTTAGCATCTTCATATACAACTTTAGTTCTACAAATTGCTTTATAAAAATGCTTTAATGTAACAATTGGACTATTTTCATATGATGCGATAGAAAATGCATTCATTACTAATGTAAGAGCAATATCTGGATACCTATTACCTATTTCATATATTCTCTTATATTCATCAGTCATTTCAACTAAGAATCTAAATATTCTTTCTTTTACATAATCAGTATATTCTAACTTAACACCAGTTCTCTTTTCATATTTTGGATAAGTTCCAAGCAATATTTGAGTACACTGATCTTGATCAGGTTCTGCTACATCTACTTTTAAGAAACGTCTTAAGAAAGCTCTATCTCTTAATATATATGCCTCATATTCTTCATATGTAGTAGCACCAATCATTTTAATCTCACCACGATCTAGACCAGGTTTTAACATATTAGCAAAGTCTATACTCATATTAGAAGTATTTCTATTAACTAATAAGTGAACTTCATCTATAAATAGAATTATATTCTTTTTAGTTTTTAATTCATCAACTAATAATTGTAATCTATTTTCATTATGTCCATCGCTTACAGTTTCACCAAGTAAACTAGAAATATTTACCTTTATTAATTCATATCCCTTTAATGCATTTGGAATATTTCCATTTTTCATTCTATATCCAATACCTTCAACTATAGCAGTTTTACCTACACCAGCTTTACCTACTAAAAGAGCACTCTTTTCAGGTGTTAATAAAATGATAATTGCTTGTTCTATTTCATTTTCTCTTCCAATTGCTGGATTAGTAACATATTCTTTAGATGATAGATTTTCACCATACGTCTCAAGAATACTTACTTTTGTGGAAGGTTTTTCAAATTCAATAACCTCTAAATCTTCTTTCATTTTCCATTTTCCTTTACTGAATTAATTTTATCAATTTTTATAATAAAAGTCTACTTTTTTATTGACAAATTATTATTGTTAAATTATAATTATTAATACAAGTGCCTGATTAGCTCAGTCGGTAGAGCGCACGGCTGGTAACCGTTAGGTCGCAGGTCCGAGTCCTGCATCAGGCGCCATTAAAAAATTACTCAAGCATTGCTTGAGTTTTTTTATATAATTAAATTGAAAATAAATAATATTGTTATACCACATATTAATGGGATAATAAATGAATAAATCATCCATTTAGTACCCACCTCACTTCTGATAGTTGATAATGTTGTCCCACAAGGAAAGTGCATAATTGAAAATAATATTGTTGATATTGCAGTATTAATAGTCCACCCATTATTTATAAGGACATTTTTAATTTCCAAATAATTAGAAATAGTAGATACATTACTTAATCCCAAATACCCCATCATTATAATTGGTATTACTATTTCATTTGCAGGAAGCGCTAATAAAAATGAAAAAAGTATTACTCCATCTAATCCTATCATTTTTGCAAAAGGATTCAAAAAATATGAGAATGATTCAAATAAAGTCATATTACATATTTTAATATTAGTAAATATCCAAATAATAATTCCGCAAGGAATAGAAACTTTAATTGCTTTTTTTAAAATAGATAATGATTTATAAACTATACTTTCTTTTAATATTTTAGTTATTTTAACTTTTTTATAGTCAGGTAATTCTAAAACAAAAAAGCCAGGATATCCTCTTAATATGGTTTTTGATAGAATAAATGAAACTAAAAATGAAATAATAATAGACAATCCAATAAACAAACACAAATATAAAGATATTAATAGTCTATTATTTGAATTAACTAAAAACATTGTTATAAATGCAATTATCATTGGAAATCTTCCATTACATGGAATAAAAGAATTTGTAAGTATAGCTATTAATTTATCTCTTTTGCTATCAATTATTCTACTACCAACAACTGCACAAGCATTACATCCAAATCCAGTACACATAGTTAAACATTGTTTACCATGGCAACCACACACTGAAAATACTTTATCTAGATTAAATGCAATTCTTGGCAAAATACCACTTTCTTCTGCATAAGTATATAGTAAAAAAAATATAACTAAAGGAGGAAACATAACAGATACTATAAAAGTTACTATTCTATAAATTCCAAATAATAATGGTTCATATATGAATTGTGGTATTTTAAAATAAATAACAATATTATATAGAATATTTTCTATTTTATAAAAAACAAAGCTTAATAATTCACTTGGATAATTAGATAATACAATTGTAATAAAAAATATACTGAACATTATTAGAAACATTAATATAATAGTTACAAGCTTATTAGAAAAAATTTTATCTAAGATATTATTACCCTTACTATTATTCAAATATACTTTATTTATTATTTCTTTACTTAATTTATTTATTGTTAATGATATTTCATCAGATATATCTTCACCATTTATACTCATTAAATAATCATTAACACCCTTATTAATAATATCTATTCCATATTTTTCTTTAATCACTTCAACAATATTTTTATCTTTAGATAAAACACTTAATGAAATATATCTATCGTTAAAATAATCAGGTAGTAATTTACTGATATTATATATATGCTCTTCTATTTCTTTGCTATAAGTATAGCTAAATAAACTATAAGATTCTGCGTCAAGTGATTCGATTAATTCTTTGAATCCAATGTTCTTAAAAGTAGAGCATCGAATTACTTTTATACCGAGAATTTCACTCAACTTTTCAGTATCTATCTTTATATTTTTAATCTCTAAAATGTCAACCATATTTATACACAATATTACTTCTTTTGTTATTTGCAAAATTTGAAGTAGAAGATTTAAATTCTTTTCTAAATTAGTACCATCTGAGACATAAATTACTTTTTTATAATTTTCAAATAGTAAAGTATTTTTAGTAATAGCTTCTTCTTCACTTAAACTAGATAAGGAATATATCCCTGGAAGATCTATTAATGTATAGTTTGTACCAACTATCTTTTTAGATGCAAGTTCAACAGTTTTCCCAGTCCAATTACCTGTTTGTTCATGTGATAAAGTAAGCTTATTAAAAATTGAAGATTTACCAACGTTTGGATTACCTATTAAAAGAATATTATTCATATTCTACCTCAATATTACATGCATCCTCATTCCTTACAGCAATTAAAGTATTCTTAATTTTATAACATATTGGATTTTTAAATATAGATTCAAATTTTTTTATAATTACTTCTCCAGGAATAAAACCCAAATCATATAATCTTCTTTTCTTGATACCATGCAACTTTACTTGTTTAATAATTGCTTTTTTATTAAAATCAATTTTATTTAGAATCATATTATCACCCCAACTATAGTAATATATGTTCTTCTTTATTTTTTGACAAATTCATATTATTAAATATGAGGAAAAGTATTAATAATTTATTTAATATTAATCCAAAATTCTCTACCACAGCTGCTTTTGTAATCGGATTAATTCTAATAGATGATTTAACAGCTGCAGAGCAAAATGCAGTTGGTGAATGGCTAATCTTATTAGGTCAAACATTAATAACTAATTCTGGGCTTCAAATGGTAATAGAAAATAAAATAAATAATAATACTATTAATATTAATTCTAAAGAATTAAAATCAATATACAATCCAACTATTTATGATATTAATAAAACAAAAGATTTATTAAATAAATTATATCCTACATATAAAAATGAATTTGCCTCACTTTTAAAAATGATAAAAAAATTAGAAAAAGAAATTAATAATATTAAAAAAGAGTAATTATTGAATAACTACTCTTTCTTTGTCATTTTCATTCATTGATATCTTAACTACATATCTTTCTAATTCTTTATTATCATATATTTTTCCTTCTTTAAGATCATCAATATATACGCTTAATCTATCTCTATTGTCTAATCCTAAAGATATATAAATATTATTACTATCTTTTTTAACAAAATAATCATAATAACATTCAAAATACTTAACTTCTACATTTACTTTATTATCTAATGTATCATCATATTCAATAATATAATCTGTTTTATAATTAGAATTAAATGAAATAAATACTTTCTTATCTGGATCGCTTGGTAAATTGTATGAATTATTTTTCTTAGTCATATTATATTTTTCACCAACATCAGACGTCACTTTTATTTTATATATTTGTCTTACAAATATAGCTATACCAAGTGCAAGAACAACTATTGAAATAAGAATCATTATAAATGACCATTTTCTATTAATTTTAATTCTTAATACAGATTTATTAATTAATACGATAATTGCAAAAAGTAATAATACTAATCCAGCTAATGCAATTACAAGTCCATATAACTTAACACCATCTAAAAATGCAAATACACTAGCGATAAATACAACACATACCCATAACCAAATAAATAATAAAATTGTTGTAATAACTATATTAATAACTTTTAAAGCTATTCTTCTATTTCTTTCTTCTTTTGTTTCAAATATTTTCTTCTCAGTTACTATTTCAGCAGTTTCAACTATTTCATTTTCTTCTTCTTGGATTTCTTCAATTTTTTCTTCAATTTTTTCTTTAAGAGTTTTTTTCTTTTTAAATCTATCAAAGAAACTTTTCTTTTCTTTTTTATCAGTAACGCTTTCAATCTTATCTTCGACTTTTTCTTTTAATGTTTTTTCTTTTTTAAATCTAGCAAAGAAATTCTTTTTTTCTTTCT
>JAFRQT010000046.1 GCA_017428485.1 Bacilli bacterium
AACAAAAGATGTAAGTACAGCAAATACATGGTATGTATGGGCAAAAGATGCAGCTGGAAACACATGTACACCAGCAACAATAACATCATATAGTGTAAGTAGAAGTACAAGCAATTGTACATTAACAACAAAATATGATACAAGTACAAGTAGTGGAGGAACATCATTTACAAGTACAACAGTAATGTTATCAGGAACACCAATATATGCAACATCAAGTGCGAATACAGGATATAATAGCGTAACATTAAAACATGGAAGCACAAATATATCAAATAATACTTATAATGTAGGAGCAACAGAAGCAATAAGTTGTTCAGCAACAGCGAATACATATACTGTAACGTTAAATAAAGGAACTTGTGCAACAGATGGAACAACGAGTGTAACATCTACATATAATAGCGCAACGATAAATCCAAGTACAATAACAATGGCAAAGACAACATATACAATAAGTGGATTTGGATTATCATCAACAAGGAATTCAGATGGAGCGACAGTAAGTAGCACATCAAATATAACAAGTACAGTGACAACAGATGGATACTATACAACAAACGGAGGAAGTACAAAAGTATTAACAGGAACAACAGCGGCATGGGTAGCAAGTGTAAGTGGATATACTGATGCGAACAAGAAATGGATAAAAGATGGAACAGCAACAGTATATGCAAAATGTGGAAATCATTCAGCAAAAACACTACCAACAATAACAAAGAGTGGATATTTATGTGGATGGACAACAAGTAGCACTGGAACAACAATAACATATGCAAGTGGAGGGAACTTAACACCTACTGGCAATGTAACACTATATGGAGTATGTATTGCCAATAAGGTAACTATAACTGTAAGAAAAGATGGAACAGCTTGGTCAAATAGTGGAATGAGCATTAGTTTATCTACAAGCAGTAGTAATGATAACGAAGCATTTACTGGAAATGTAAGTGGAACGAATGTTTCTACTTGGGCACCAACGAACATAGTTAGTGGAACAACATATTATATTTGGGCAGGAAAAAATGAGGGTGCAAAAACAACAAGGGCTTACTCTGGAGTATCATTTACTGCTGCGGCAAATACAACTCAAACAAGTGCAATTGATTATTACACAGTAACGATTAATAGAAATAATAATGATTATGGAACAACGAGCAAATCAAGTTTCATAGTATTAAAGAATCAAACAATGACTGCTAGTGGGTCAACGCTAACACTGAGTGGAACAAGCATAACAGCAAGTACAACTGCTGCAACAGGATACACCACATCATTTAGTAAGTGGACACAAGATTCAACGAGTGGTACTCAGATAGGATCAACAGCAGTATCAATAACATCTGCTAAGACAATTTATGCAAATTTCACTAGAACTATTAATTCGTATTCATTAACTGTTAATCCAAATGGAGGAACAATTTCTGGAAATACTAGTAGTTATTCTGTATCGCAAAATTATAATACTAAATTAGCAGTTCCTAAACCATATAGAACAGGGTTTACATTCTCTGGATGGTCTAAATCTGGAAGCGGAATACTAACAAAATATGGTGTAGGATTATATAATGATGATGGATTTAATAATGGTAAGAATAGCATGGGAGTATATAACAATTCTAATAACGGAACTGTTGTCCATACTAAAATTGCCACAACAAGTGATAATCCAATGAAGGATTCATCATATGTTATTCAAATTACAACTAATGGAACAGCATCACCTGGATTAGGAGGATTTGTACAAACTACTACGTCTAGGGATAGCGCTGTATTCTATCATGTTATAGTAGCTAAAATACCAGTTGGTTATACTATTGTGAATGCACAAAATGCAACTGGTAATGGAAGATCAATTCAATGGTTAACTTCACAAGCTGGAACTGGAAATTATGAAACCTATATTTATAAACATACCTGTGGAAGTGGTGGAACATTCAGTACATTTGGACACGTATATTTGTCTGGAACAGCTGCAACATCATCAAATCCAGTAACATGGTATGTAGCTTATGCAAATATGTTTGATTATACAAGCAATGCTAATGCAAATGATGGTCAAGTATTTACATATGGTGCAGGAAATACAACAATAACAGCACAATGGACAGCTGATCCCCTAACATTTAATAATCAAACACTATCAAGTGGAACATATGGAACTGCTTATACTAGTGGAGCATTCACCGGAGCAAGTAATGGTACTGGAAATTATACATATACAATATCAAGTGGTGCGCCAAGTGGAGCAACAATAAATAGTAATAACAGGACAATATCATTTACAAATAGTACAAATGTTGGAACATATAATGTTGTAGTTCATGCAAAAGATAATACATCTAATGCTGAAGCAGATGCCACAATGACTATAACAATAGGACCTAAGATATTAACTATACCAAGTAGTCCAAATGATTTTACATATAATGGAAGCAGTCAAAATAGTGGGATAACATGTCCAACTGGATCAACAGCAAGTGGAACACTAAGTGCGACAGATGCAAACACTGGAACAAATCAATATTATACACGTACATGTACATTATCATCGACAACAAACTATATATGGAATGATAATACGACAACACCAAAAAATATAACATGGAAGATAAATCCAAAAGAAGTGCCAGTAACATGGGGAAGCACAACCGCATTTACATACAATTGTAATGAACAAGCACCAACAGCAAGTGTAAATACTGGAGTAACTGGAGAGACAATGACACTTGATGTCAGTGGTGGAACAAATGCTAATACAACAAGTAATCCAAGTTATACATCAACTGCTAGTTGTAAAAGTGTAACAGGTGGACGTGCTAAGTGTGCAAACTATACATTAACAAATACAACAAAATCATTTACAATTGGCAAATACACACCAACTATTGCACTAAGCGATAGTGGTGCTCAAACTGTTAATTGTAGTTTAACTAATGATAATAACTTTACAGCAACACCAACAACACTTAGTTGTTGTTCAGGAACATTAACTGCAGCGAGCGCAAATACGACAAAAGTAGTTATTACCTCTGGAGCTAGCACAACTAATGCTGCTAGTGGTACTGCACAGACAATTAAGTATAAAGGAATCTGTTATACATCACCTACCAATATAAATGTAAATTACACACCAAGTGATACAAACAACTGTAATTCTGCAGTACAAAAAACGTATGCTGTAACAGTAAATAAATTAAGCCAAACTGTTGCTTTAACAGCAAAAACATCAATTTATACTGGTAGTCCAATAAGCGCAAATACAGCAACTGCTAGTGGTGGTGGAACAATAACATACAAATACTATACAGATAGTAGTTGCAGTACGCAGACAACAACAAGCAATGGAGCAACAGCAACAGGTGGTGCACCAGCTAATGTAGGACAATATTATGTGATAGCAACTGCCGCAGAAGTTACATGTACATCAACAAAATGTACATATAGTGCTGCATCAAGTGGTTGCACTTCACATTTAATTAATAATGCTTCAGTAACACCTAATAAAGGAAATTGTAGTTCTTTAAGTTCATCAACAGTATTATACACAAGAACTGGAGCGACAAGCCTATATAGTGGTATAAGAAATTCAACTGCTGCATCATTACCAACTGTAACTGCTCCAGAAGGATATACGTTTGTTGGATGGTATACAGCAAATGGAAGCGGAAGTAAAATATTAAATGCAGATGGAAGCTTTACTGGTACTGCAGTATCAGGATATACAAGTGCAAGCGCATATGCAATGACAGCTAACAAAACATTCTATGCATATTGTGCTGATACTACTCCTCCAGTGGCAACTGTAAGTGGAGGAACAACATTAAACCAAACTAGTCAGCCATTCACGCTAAGTTGTACAGATGACGTTGGAGTGACAGGATATTATTGGGATCAAACAGAACCAAATGAAACAGGAAGTAATGTCACATTTACACCTGTAACGAGCACAAAAAATTGGAGTGGAAGTGGATCTGCAAATGCAACTGGTAAATGGTATCTAGCATGTAAGGATGCAGCCGGAAACGTAAGCACAGCAGCAACAGCTACAGCAGATGTAGTTTACTATAAAGTTCAAAATGTCTTGATTAATGTAACAGGGACATCTGGAACGTATACAAGTACACATTATTCAACAAATGGAAATGCATCTAGTTCTTATTACATTAAAAAGGGTACTACCTTAACATTATCTAGTATTAAACCGACAGTTCCGACTGGTGCATCAAGTAGTACTTATAAAGGATATACTGCTGCAGCACCAACTACAACAGCTGCGACAATGTTAAGTTCTAACCCAACACTAAACGCTGATACAACATATTATTTCTGGTATGATAGAACAGAATATACTCAAACTGCTAATATATCAAATAGTAGTCATATTGATTCGATAACTATCACTAATCAAAGAAGTTCTTCAAACACATCTACAAGTTCTGCTGATAATAAAACTGTAACTTTAAGATATGGGGAACAACTTACTGCAAGTGCAACGCCAAGTATTGGATATTCATTCTCTGCATGGAAAAATGGATCAACAAGCACTTCGAATCCATTAACAATAACTCCTAATGCAGCGAAGACTTTATCAGCAACCGCAACTGCTAATACATATACAATAGCATTTGCAAGTAGCGCAAATTGTCCATTGGATACTACAACATATGGAAATAAAACAGCAACTTATGATGCTGATGTTAGTATTACGAATCCAACATGTACAGGATATACATTTGCAGGATGGACATCTAGTAGTAGTGATGGACTTGGAACTCATGCAAAAAATGGTTTAAGTGCAAATCCTACGACTACATGGACAGGAACTGCAACTTCAAAAACTCATTTTATGAACTTAAGAGATACAAGTGGAACAGTAACATTAAGGGCTAACTGGACAGCAAAAACATATATATTTACTCTTGATGATAATTTATTCCATGCAAAAGCAAGAACACAAAATGGTGTAACCGTTACATATGATGCAGCAAATCAATATATTACTCTAAATGGAACAACCACATCTAACTCATTTGCACTTGGAAATATATATAATTACACACCATCTGCCTATACATCTTATATGATTTTATTAACTTATGTTTCTGGTAGTTTCACAACTACAGCTGAAAGTAATTCATTTGTTCTAGAATTTCAAAAGGATGGAGCAAGATATTCTGGAAGAACTTCAGGAACACACTATAAGCCAGTAGCAATACCTTCTAGCGGTACCTCAACAGGCTTAATAACTTATACATTAAGTGATACTAATGGATTGGAATTCTGGTTTTTGCATACTTCTGGAGAATCAACAACATTTACTAATTATAAATTTAGGGTATCAGTAACTCCTGTTAAGACAGTTACAGCAACATATAATAGTACAATGCCAAGTATTACAGTACCTACTAAATATGGATTTACATTTGGTGGATATTATACAGGATATAATGGCACTGGAACCCAATATTATACTGCAGCTGGAGCAAGTGCAAGATCTTGGGATTTAACTTCAGTAACAACCTTGTATGCTAAATGGACTCAAAATTCAACAGCTAATCCAACTTGTTCAGCAGTAACAACAAGTACATTAAAATCAGATAATCAAACAGTTACAAAAGCAGGAAGTGATAATGGCGGAATTATGGGATATTATTGGGGTACATCCGAACCAACAGTTAATAGTACGTTTACATATGTATCACCAACTACATCTTACAGCGGAGGTACTGAATCCATAAGCAGTGCTGGAACATATTATTTTGGACTTGAAGATATATATGGAAATGTTTGTAGTCAGACATTTACATTCTATAAATATACTGTTAAAAATATGTTCCAAAACGTAACTGGTTCTACTTATACTACAACTGATTATACACAGGCAAGTACTTATGATTATATAGCTCCAAGTGGAACAACGATAGTTCCAACAACTGTATACACAATACCTAGTCACTCAAGTAGTGAACATTATCAAGGTATATCAGTAGGAGCACCATCAACAACAGCAGCTAGTGTTGCTAATGAGAATAAAACATTAAGTTCAAATAATACTATATATGCTATATGGTTTGAAAGAAACTTAATATACTTTGTATTCCAATTACAGCCAGATGAGAATTTAACCGCAAATACACAAAGTTCTGGTGGAACACAATATACTTGGTCTACAGATAGCAATAATCTTATAATGATTTCAGTAAATGGTGCTACACCATATGCAACATTCCATAATTATCGATATGGTGTTACATCAATAGATTTACCAAACTATAATAATTCTGCTTACTTGAATATTTCAAAAACAGGTTATGCAACGCCAAGTGCTGGACAATATGTTTGTATAAATGGTTGTACTACATCAGGATCAGTGTATAAACATAGTGCAGTTAATATATCTAATACTGATAATGAATTGTGTAATACTACTTCATCAGATTGTACAATTACTGTTAAAGTTAATTGGACTCCAAAAAATTATAAATTAACTGGACTTAGCGGAAACAAAATGTCAGGCAAGAGCATGGTTAAAGCTGGCCGTGGTGAAACATGGAGCAGTCCAAATCTAACTACTAATACTGATTATGGAGGTTTATACTTCCCTGACGTATTCGATAATGGTAATAAGTACTTAGTAACCTATAAGATACAAAAGACATCTGGAAATTTATATAATATTGGTGGACATACATCTAATGCAACTCAAAAGCTATTTACAATTGACGGTACGGCAGCAAGTAGTACGTATAAGTTTGATACATCTAATCTTACAAACATTACTAATGATACTAACGTACATACTATTAAATTTGAATTTGTTGCTGGAAGTGCTAGCCCAGAAATATATATTCAACCAAATAGAGCTAGAACTGATACTGTAACAGTAAAACTTACCAATATAGCTATATATCAAGTGCTTAACGAGGCTGGAACTGTTGCATACAACAAAGTATATACTGCATCTGAATTACCTGAAGTAAGTAATAGTTTATCATTAGTAAATAATATGAGTGGTTATGTACATTTGGGATGGTATAAAGAACCTGGATTAACAACTCAGATATCAACCGGTGCAAACTTTACTACTTCAACAGCAACATTTGAAGATATAGGTACGGCTAACTCATATGCTCATGTATATGCTAAGATTGTATCCGAAAGTAACGCACCAACATATTGTACATTAAAAGCAACTACTAGTGGTGTAACATGGGATAAGAAAAAAGCAGCCTCATATCAAATAGATAAATCATCAGCAACGCCATCAACATATAGTAATAATACGACAGTTGCATTATCAACCGGAACCTTTTATGGACACACATTAGCTAGTGATGGAACTACAACACAAACATGTCAATTAAAATTAACAAGTACAACATTAACATCATATAGATGTAGTACTACAAGCGGAATAACTGTTGCAGGTTATAGTGGAATATGTACATGCTCATCTAGTAATGTTGTTGCATATTCATCTCCATCTGCATGTGAATCTTCGTGCCAACCCGGACATTGCGAGGGAAGGTATTGTATACCTTATTCTACTACAGTATGTGGTACTCACTCTAACTGTTCTGATGCATGTGCAAACTATGCGGCTTATCCTAATGCGGTTTCTGGAACATGTACAGCATCATCTTGGAACTGTCCAAGTAATGGATCTACAAGTAATGGTACTATATGTTATATTTGGAGAAGTGTAACATCATGTAATAACAATTCATGTTGTCCAAGCGGTTATAGTAATGCAATACCACAATATGGATGTAGTTCTGGAACACAAGTTGGTAGTACAAGCTATTGTGTACAATAACATTTATTAAAGAAACGTTAATTATAACGTTTCTTTTTTATTGAATTAAATTTTGAAATTTGATAAAATTATGTTATGAATGAGATAATAAGGGAAATAATTAATAAAATAGTTGATGCTGGTTATGAAGCATATATTGTTGGTGGATATGTTAGAGATTATCTGCTTGGTTTAAAAACTAATGACATTGATATTGCAACCAATGCTAGTGTTGATAACTTAACTAAAATATTTGGTGAAATGGGTACACCAAATCCTAAATATTGTTCTTATCATATCTTAAAAGATGATTATAGGTTTGATATTACTTCATATAGAAAAGAGCTTGAATATGAGAAAAATAAACCTATTAAAATAGTGCCTGCTAAAGATTTAAAGACTGATTTATTAAGACGTGATTTTACTATTAATACTTTTGCTATGGATAAGAATGGTAAATTTGTTGACTTACTTGATTCTAAAGTTGACTTACAAAATAATATCATTAGAGTAGTAGGGGATACTTATGAAAAATTAAGTGAAGATAAGACTAGAATAATAAGAGCTATTAGATTTTCTTGTACTTTGAATTTTGAATTAGATGATAATATCAAAGAATTTTTAAAAGAACATGGTAGTATGCTAAATGAAATACCAAGAGAATATATAAAAAAAGAATTAGATAAGATATTTGATAGTGATGGATATAGTAAATTCTTTTATTTAGCTAAAGTTTATAAATTAGAAAAGTATTTATCTATAAAGTTCGATAATGTAAAAGCCGCTTATAATAGGATAGGTGTATGGGCTCAAATTGAGACATTGTTACCATTATCTAATGCAGAAAAAAAAGACATTGATTGTATTAAATATTTAGTTGGTAGTCATGCATTAACACTATCAAATATGTTCTTATACAATGACAATATTGTTAAAAATGCTGGATGTATTTTAAATATGGATAGAGATGTAAAAGAATTCTATGAAATTAAAAATATGCATAGTATAATAGATATTGATATGGATTATGAAGCTTTATTTAGATATGTTCCAATAGTTGATATAAGAAGGGTATATAAGAAAATAGAAAGAGAAATATTAGAGGGTAATTTAAGTAATAATAAATTTGCTATAGAAAGGTATATCAGGAATAGGGAATATGACAGATTTTAGAAAGATGTTTACTACTAAGGATTTTGTAATTAATGCAAATATTGTTAAATGTATTAGCAATATAGATATTACTCTTGATGAGTTTCTTTTAGTGTTGTATTTTATTAATGTCTCTAATACTTTAAATACTGATGATATTAAGGAAAAACTTGGATTCGATGAAGGAAAAGCTGTTAAAACATTTGGAAGTTTAGTAGATAAGAAATATATTGAAATAAATGTAACTAATAAGAATGGAGAAGTAATTGAAAGAATTAATCTTGATCCATTATTTGATCGTTTGGCACTTAATAAGAAAGTAGAAACTAACAATGTTGATATATATGGTTTATTTGAACGTGAACTTGGACGTACTTTATCTTCTTTTGAATATGAAATTATTAATAGATGGATAGAAGATGGTGTACCAGAAGAAACAATAAAAGGAGCGTTAAAAGAAGCTATTTTAAACAATGTAAGGAATTTTAAGTACATTGATAAAATTGTTTATGAATGGTCTAAAAATGGCGCTAAAAAGCAAGTTAAAGAAGAAAAAGAAGAAATGTTTGATTATGATTGGCTTGATGAGTAATGAATAAAGAAATAATATATAAAGAATTAGATAGATTATTTGAAGATGCTAGATGTGAACTCAATTATGAAAAAGATTATGAATTATTATTGTCTGTGATGTTATCAGCTCAAACAACTGATAAAAGAGTTAACGAAGTAACTAAAGAAATATATTCAAAATATAAATCTCTTAAAGAATTAAATAATTTAAGCATTGAAGAAATAGAGAAACTAATCATGAGATTGGGTTTTTATAAATCTAAGGCTAAAAACTTTAAAGGAATAGTATCAAGACTTATTGATATTGGTTATGTTCCGAATGATAGAGAATTTTTAGAAAGTTTACCTGGAGTTGGTAGAAAGACAGCTAGTGTTGTTTTAGAACATTTATTTGATGAACCAGCTTTTGCAGTAGACACTCACGTGCATAGAGTTTCCAAAAGACTTGGAATTGCTGCAAATAAAGATGATGTATTAAAAACAGAAAGTAAATTAAAAAAGTATTTTAATAAAGATAAATGGAATAGAGTAAATTCACAATTAGTATTATTCGGAAGATATGTATGTACAAGTAGAAAACCAAATTGTGAAAATTGTAATTTAAAAAATATATGTAAGTATTATAAAAAAACATCAGATTAATTAATCTGATGTTTCTTCATTATTTACAACTTCATTGTTTATTACTTCTTTTTTATTAACTGTAATTTTTTGAGAATATGTATGAGTTCTTATTTTATTATTGTGAGTATAAGATACTTCATATTTTGCAGTGTATGTTCCTGGTACAGATGTTACACTTGATGTATCTACAGGAGTACCAATGCTGTTAGTAATACTTAATAATTTTACATTTATATTAAGTGCTTCTAAAGTAATATCATTATCATTTAATTTAACTGAACTAACGTTAGATGAAGTTAATATAGAATATGCATCTCCTTCAGTATATGTTACTGATAAAGGAGAAAGACTAGCTTCATAATCTTCTCTAGGTGTAAATAATATCTTTACACCGTCAGATGCATTATTTTTGAATATTGAGTAAGCACTCTTAACTATAAATCCATCATATATTCCAGTTAAAGTATTTAAGTTAATAGTGTAACTACTATTTTCAGTAGATCCTAAGTAAGTAGAATTTGTTCCGCTTGTAACATAAATATCAAATCCAAAGTTACCAATTTTATTTGTATTATATGTTAAACGTTTTTTTAGATAATCATCAGCCCATATTGTATATCCTTCTTTAAAATATTCTTTAAGATAATCAATATCAACTGCTTGTGGAGTACCAGGAGATGTCCATGATAATGTTAAGTTATTTGCATTTTGTACATATGTTATATTAGATGGTGCACTTAATTTAGCATATCTAACAGATGTATCACTTGGTTCTGTTCCGGCTATGAATAGGAAAGAACCTCTCATTTCTTTTGGTGTATATTCAGTAGGTCTTGCAGGTGGTATTGTTTCAAGTTCAACTTCAACTGATGAGAATCCACCAGGATTTTTAAATTTAGAATTTTTCTTATATATTTTATTAGCAAGTTCACCAAGTATTTTACGTCTTTCTGTTTGTGCATGACTATTTGGTAAATACCATTTATTTTTAACAGTATCTTTATTTAAACTATCTGTATAACCAATCCAAATAGATATTGCATAATCAGGTGAGAAACTTGAAATCCATGAATCTGGTACAACTGAACTACTTAAACCAAATTTCTTTAATTGTGCTGTGTCATACGATGTTGTTCCAGTTTTTGTAGCTACTTGAGTTCCTGATACACTAACTGTTCCAGGTGTTGCAGCTTGAAGAATATTTGCAATCATATAAGCAGTTTGAGGTTTCATAACTCTCTCTCTAGTTATATTTGGTTCATAAACTTCATCACTTTCAGTATAAACTATTTTAGTAACTGTATATGGCTTAGTATAATAGCCACCACTTGCAAATGATGCATAAGCTCCAGCTATTTCAACAGGTGTAGTTCCATTAAATGCACCAATTGAATAAGAAGGAGGTAAGACCTCAACATTTTTACCAGGATCTATTCCTAATTTTGTTATAAATTCAATTTTCTGTTCATTGGTAGTCATATTAAATGCTTGAAGAGCACATGTGTTAACTGAATGGCTTAGGCAATCTTTAGTATTTCTTACTGTCTGAGTAATCTTACCAAAGTTTTTCATATATCCACCACCATAAGGAGTTTTATCATCGACAAATGGTCCATATGTACTAAGATTAGCATATTCAATAGCTGGTGCATAATCCATAATTGGTTTTATTGTTGAACCAGGTTGTCTTTTTATTTGATTTGCAAATGTTGCTACATTAAGTGTCATAGCGCCAGTCTTATTACGTCCAGCTCCTACAGCAACTAGTGTCCCAGTTTTAACATCTACAACTCCAACACCAACTTGAATTTTGCTATCTCTAAATTTATGATTTTTATAGAAATTATTAATTACATTTTGTCTATCCATATCCATTGTTGTATATATTAGCATTGGAACATTATATGGATTATTTCCTGTAGCTTTTTCAACTTCATCTACAACTGTGTCAATATATCCTTGATATTCATTAGTAGATGTTGAACCACTTTTAAGTAAAGTTTTAACTTCTACTGCAACTCCAGCTTTATATTCTTCTTCAGTTATATATCCATGCCTTTTCATTAGATATAAAACTGTATTTTTACGAGCATTTCCATCAATTGGATTATTATAAGGGTTATATCCATTAGGTGATTGGAAAAGTCCAGCTATCATTGCAGCTTCTACTAAATTTAAATCTTTAGCCTCTTTATTAAAATAATATTTACTTGCTTGTTGAACTCCATAGATGTTACCACCCATACATGGAGTATTTACATAATATTCAAGTATTTCATATTTAGTAAAGTATTTTTCCATTTTGAATACTGACATATAAATATCAGTGAATTTACGAATTATACCTTCAATACCACTTGCTTCAGTAGAAGTGAAGGCTAGTTTTGAAAGTTGCATTGTTAATGTAGAAGCACCACCACCGCCTCTTCCAAGTACTTGTGATACTGATGCTTTTAAGAATCTAGGTGCATCAAATCCATTATGTTGAAAAAATCTTGAATCTTCTGTTGCAATTATTGCATCTACTAATACTTCTGGTATTTCATCATAACTTATTTTTTCACGAACTTCGCTTCCTAGTGTTGCGATTAATGTTCCTTTTGAATCAAATACTCTAGTAGCTTCTTTTTCGAACATTTTTTCAGCAGTAAATTCTGGTGCACTTTTTACGATGTAATAGCAAAATCCTATACCGCCTATAAATACACATATTGCGAAAAATACTATTAATACTAATAGCCAATACCAAAATCTAAATTTAATTTTTTTTCTTGTTTTTGCCTTTTTTTCTTTTTTCTTCATATCTTGTACTTCCTTTTTTTCTTTTTTATTAAATTTTTTCATAATTCTCCTTAGAAATATACATTATCAACAGTATCTAAATATTTTAATCTAGGTGTATAACTTTCACTAATTTTATATGCATGTGTTTTCAAATAATCAAAATCTATTGATTTTCTTTCAGTTGTATTTTTAAATTCAATAATATCTTCACCTTTTAGTAAAAAGAATTCATCATTCATAAATATTATTAGAAAAGCAATTCCTCCTTGCTTTATTACTTTTTTAATGTGTTCAAATTGATGTTCTTTTAAATTAGATAGGGGAAATGATGTCTTGCTGTGACACTCTTTAGCATCAAACTCAATATATTTTCCTCTATATATTCCATTATAATCAAGAGTTGATATACTAGAATATACTGCTTTATCTATTAAGTGAGATCTATCATTTGGGTAACTTACATTTAATACTTTAATTGGAGTAGGTTTTTTATATATTAATGATCTTTCAATACTATTATAATATGTATTTGAATCATTAATTATATTTTCTAAAAACATACCTCTATTTCCGAATGATTTATTCTTCATGCAAATCACCATATTTAATTATACTATAAATATAAACATATTTCTATAATTAAATATATATAATGTAAATTTTCATGTTACCATAAAAAATGCATTTATATTGTTGTAAGAATATGATATAATCAATTAGGATAGGTGATAATATGAAATATATAAAAGTATTCTTGTTGGTAATAGTGCTATTTTTGATTAATTCAAACGTAAAATCAAAAGAAGCAGAAGACTATTGTAAAGACACTTCAGTAAAGGATGAGTGTGTTAATACCGTTAAATACTGTTATATGGATGAGGAATTCGAAGGATGTGCTTTCGATGATAAAGAACCTATATATTCAACATCTAAATCTACAAGTGAATTTAATTATGCAATATCCCCAGCTTGGGCGTATTCTGCTTTGCAATGGACATATATTGATAACGATGTTCCTTTAGAAAGATCATATGTAGTTGTAGATAAAAATAATAATGTTGGATTTGTAGGATGCTATAAAGGTGAAATTGAATTAAGACCTCAAACATATGATCCTTCAACTGAGGATTTAAATCTTGCCAAAAAATGTAATTCTTCTAGTGAAAAATGTTTGGGTACTGCATATTTCTTTAAAATGATTATGCCAGATAAACATACATGTATTCCTACTGAAAAAAGAGTATCATTATATTTTTCAGTTGATTCTAAAGCAAAAGATTTATTAGAAGAACAAGGAGTAGAAATTAATGACTATAATGATAGACTTAATAGTCTTGGCATAGGAAGAGGTAATTGGGTACCAAAAGGTACTGGAAATTGTCCTAAATATTTAAATTTTAATTCCGATATTAGTGATTTCTTTAGCCCTGATAATAGATATCAAATATCAGATGATCAAGATATGATATATGATAAAAATAAACTTGAGGCAATTTTAGATTTCTTTACTCATACTTATAGTAATACACACGAAATATCCGGGTGTACTACACAAGATACAGTTGGTGTTGAAGAAATGAAACAATGCTTTACTGATAGAGCAGAAAGCATTAAAAAATTTAATTGTCCAGATGATGCTTCTGGCTACGATAAATTAAAAGAAGATTTTGATAATTATCAAAAAGTTTGTAAAGAAAAATATGATGAATTATATTCTAGAAAATTGATAACTGAATCTTCAGAAAAATATTTAAAAATAATAAATGATGCGGTTGTTCAAAGAGTAGATGAATGCTATGCTGATAAATGCGGTGTTGATCCATCAAAAATAAAAGAACAAACGAAGGGTACTATTTGTCAGGATGGTTGTGTTTCTAGTGCCAAGGACCAATCAGATAGTTCTAGCGCATCTTGTTGGGTTTGTGGTACTTCACCCAATTATTTTTACAAATGGATTGATTCATCCGAAACATCAAAGTATAGTTCATGTCATCCTGAAAGTATTAGTAAAGAAGAGTGCTATGGAACAACAAATGAAAGAGATTGTCGTAGCTGTTTACAAAAAGCATATACCGAAATGGGATTAACTAGCGAGCAAATATCTTGTATTAATGAAGCTGAATCAGTTAAAAATAAAATAATTAAAGATATAGAAGATTCATCTAATCAACATGATGAAGAACAAATCGATGAAAACGCTTCGAATACGGCTCATAAATCATTTTTTAGTATTCCTGATCTTCTTGGATGGAGTTTTGGAGATTCATTACCATGTGATAAAGTATTTGGAGCAAAAACAGGTTTAAAAATTATAAAAGGAATAATTATTGTACTTAGAATAGGTGGAGCAATTATAGCAATAGCCAATGCCATGATTACATTGATACCAGCAGTAATATCAAAAGATGCAGATGGTTTAAAGAAAGCAGGAAGAAAATTAGTTGTAATGGCAGTAGTACTTGCAATAATAGGAATACTTCCGTCAATAGTTCATCTAATTGGATTAGTATTTGGTTATGATTTATCATGCATATTCTAAAAAGAGTTTAAAAACTCTTTTTTTTTATTTGAATTTATGTTAAAATAAATTGGCTTTAAGAAAAAAGACATGTCTATTGATTTAATATTCTAGTGCTTAAATTAAATTTAAGTGAATATTAATTTAAAAGATAGGCAGAAGAAATTAACGAAAGGAGAGAATTATTATGGCAGTTGTTGCAAAAAGTTATTTATTAGAAGCAGGTGTACATTTTGGACACCAAGCTAAAAGATGGAATCCTAAAATGAAGGAATACATTTTTACTACTAGAGATGATATTCATATTATCGATTTACAAAAAACTGTTGAAAAAATTGAAGAAGCTTACGCTGAACTTCTTAAAGCATGTGAAAATGGCGGAAAGGTTCTTTTTGTAGGTACTAAGAAACAAGCTAAAGATGCAAGTATCGAAGAAGCTACAAGATGTAATAGTTTTTATGTAACTGAAAGATGGTTAGGAGGTATTTTAACAAACTTCAGAACTATCAGAGAAAGAATTAGAAGATTAGTTGAAATCGAAAATATGGAAAAAGATGGTAAGTTCGAATTATTACCAAAGAAGGAAGTTGCTAAAATTCAAAAAGAATATGAAAGACTTAATAAACTTCTTGGTGGTATTAGAGAAATGGAAAAATTACCAAAAGCTATTATTATAGTAGATCCAAGAGTAGAAATTAATGCTATTCGTGAAGCACGTAAATTACATATTCCAGTATTTGGTCTTGTTGATACTAACTGTGATCCAGATGATGTTGATTTTGTAATTCCAGCAAATGATGATGCTGTTAGAAGTGTTAAAGTTGTTTTAGGTGTTTTAGCTAATGCTGTTTGTGAAGCTAATGGTCTTCCTACAGTTGATTATGTAACTGAAGAAGAAACTCCAAAAGCAGAAGCAAAAGAAATCAAAGTTGAAACAAAAGTAGTTGAATTTGATGATTTCTCTGAAAGTGCTGAAGAAGTAAAAGAAGAAAAACCAAAGAAAGCTACTAAGAAAGCAACTAAAAAAGAAGAAAAAGTTGAAGAAAAAGTTGATTATTCAAGTATGACAGTTGCAGAACTTAAAAATCTCGCAAAAGAAAAAGGCGTTACTGGATATTCAAAAATGAAAAAAGATGAATTAATTTCATCATTGAATTAGGAGGAACATATGGAAATTAGTGCAAGTATGGTTAAAGACCTAAGAGAAAAAACTGGAGCTGGAATGATGGATTGCAAGAAAGCTTTAGTTGAAAGCAATGGTGATATGGATGCAGCTATTGATTACCTAAGAGAAAAGGGTATAGCTAAGGCTGCTAAAAAAACTGAAAGAATTGCTGCTGAAGGACTTTCTAACATTTATGTTAATGGAAATGATGCAGTAGTTGTTGAAATTAATTCAGAAACTGATTTTGTTGCTAAAAATGCTGAATTCAAAGAATTATTAGATAAAATAGGAAATGCTATTTTAAATAGTGATGCTAAAAATATGGAAGAAGCATTAAATATTAAAGTTGGTAGTGATACTATTAATGATTTAATTGTAAATGCTACAGCTAAAATTGGTGAAAAGATTAGTTTAAGAAGATTCGAAAAAGTTACTAAGAAAGATTCAGAAGTATTTGGCACATATTTACATATGGGTGGAAAAATTTCTTCATTAACTGTAATTGATGGTAATAGTGAAGAAGTTGCTCGTGATGTAGCTATGCAAGCAGCAGCTATGAGACCACTTTATGTTAATGTTGAAAGTGTTCCTGAAGAAGATTTAGAACATGAAAAATCTGTAATTCGTGAACAAGTTATCAATGAAGGAAAGAAACCTGAATTTGCTGATAAGATTGTTGAAGGTAGATTAAGAAAGTTCTATGAAGAAACAGTTTTAGAAGAACAAGCATTCATTAAAGATGGTGAATTAACTGTTAAGGCATACTTAGAGAAAAATAATTCTAAATTAGTAAGATTAGTAAAATATGAAGTTGGTGAAGGCATGGAAAAGAGAAATGATGACTTCGCTGCTGAAGTAATGAATCAAATTAAGTAATTAAAATAAAATCACAAATTTAAAATTTGTGATTTTTTTTATAGTGTTTTAACTATTAAGTTCCTAATTATATTATTAGGAGGCATACATGAATTATTATGAAGAAATAAAAGAATCATTAATAAATAATGAAATAACTAAAAAAGTAAAAGATTATTCCAAAAACAAAAGTGATCTAGAAACATATTATAAAGTTGGTAAAATGCTTAGTGAAGCAGGTAAACATTATGGTGAAAGAATAATTAATAAGTATTCTATTAAACTCATCTCAGAATTAGATAAGAAGTATAATACAACTTTATTAAAAAGGATTAGACAATTTTATTATATGGTTGAAAAAGGTGCGACACTGTCGCACTTATTGAGTTTTAGTCATTATGTAGAAATAATTCCATTAGAAAATATTAATATAATTAATTATTATATTAATTTGATTGAAAAGAATAACTTATCAGTAAGAGATTTAAGAAAAAGAATAAAATCAAAAGAATATGAAAGATTACCAGAAGAAACTAAAAATAAACTAATAAATAAAGAGAGAACAGATACAAAAGAATTAATAAAAGAACCAATAATAATAAAAAGTAATTTAATAGATAAAGAACAAATAAGTGAAAAAATGTTACAAAAGATAATAGTAGAAAATATAAGTGAATTTATGGAAGAGTTAGGTAGTGGATATAGTTTTATAAAAAATGAATATAAGATAAAAATAGGAGAAACTTATAATTACATAGATCTATTACTATATAACATTCAATTTAATTGTTATGTAATAATAGAACTAAAAATAACAGAATTAAAGAAAGAACACATAGGACAAATAGAGGTATATATGAATTATATAGATGAAAACATAAAAACAATATATCAAAACAATACTATTGGTTTAATACTTGTTAAAGAAAATAATCAATTTATAATTAAATATTCTAGTGATGATAGAATTATTTCAAGAGTATATTATTTGTTATAAATAAAAAAAGTTGATTTCTCAACTTTTATGGTTCATATACAGTTCCAAAGAACCAAATATTATTACTATTTTTTTCTTTTATTAAATATAAGAAAGGTCTATCAAATTTAATAATCAATTGTTCTTTTGGTTGTGCTATAGCTGTGTTTTTAAACATTCCAAAGTATGTTACGGCAGCAGCTTTAGTTCCATTTTCAGATAAATCAATATGAGTTTTATGAACAGCTTCACCAACATATAAATCTAAAATTGAATCTTCTGTTTCCATTAAATCGAAATTAGCAGCATCTTTATCAAATGCATCAGTTATTCCTAAGCTAATTAAATCTTTCATAAAGTCTTCATAATCAAAATCATATTTAAACTTTGGTAATGACAAATTAATATCATAATTAGCAGTAGTCTTTTGATTTGAAAGTAAACTATTTAATTCTTTTTCATCGAAATTATTTATATATTTCTTAATATCTTTTTCATTTGGTAATATTGCTATAAATTCAAGTTCAACATCATCATATTTTTTATAATCTTTAATAATACCTGATGCATTATCATTAGATATATAAGTTATTCCTTCGCTACTATGCATCATATCTACTTCTTTTTTAGTTCCATCTAATTTATTAAAATCTTCTTTTGTAGTTGCATTTTCCATAAATTTAACTTGCCATTCAACGTCTATTGCAATTGCATTAGCAATTCCTAGAACAAAGTCTTTATCAATTTGATCAACTACTTTTTCAATCATTTTATATGTTTTTTTGTATGCCCAGTTATTAATTACTTCTGGAGTATAAAAATCATCAAATAATATTTCGCCATCATACTTATCTTTTATAGTATTTATATAATTTGTATTAATAAATTTTTTATATTCATTTTTAATAAATAGTGCATTAGCAATAGATATTTTATCTTGAACAATAGATGATTTTGAAATTGTTTTATTCTTTAATGCTTGTTCAATTTGCGCTCTAGTATTTCCAGCAGCCCCTTCATTTAAAATTGATAATGCATAAATCATAGAGTAGGGACTAACTAAATAGTTTTCTTCTTTTTTATTTACTTTATGAATAATATCATAATTAAAGTCAGTTACTGTAGTTGTTTGTGGTGGATTTGGAATATCAGGCTTTGGTTCTGGCTTTTTGTATGTAACTTTCTTATAAATCATAAATGACATAACTCCTATAATTAAAATAATCAATATAATTAAAATTGTTCTTTTTATTCTCATAAAATCACTCCTAGAACAATTATATAATATTTTTGAAACATATAACAATAATATGTGAAAATTTACTTGAAATTTGGCACTTTTTGTAATATAATTGTCTATAGTCATGAAGGGAGGGAAGAAACAATGACACATGTAGACGTAAAAGACGGAAATGTTGAGGGTGCATTAAAACGTTTTAAAATGAAGGTTCAAAGAAGCGGTATCCCTACTGAAATGAAAAAAAGAAAAGAATATTCTAAACCAGGAATTCTTAGAAGAGAAGCAAAAAAAGAAGCTATTAGAAATGCTAAAAAACATAACAAACAAAGATATTAATAATTAAGGAGGAATATTTATGTTATATGAAACTATTTCAAATGATATGAAAGAGGCTATGAAAAGCCATGATAAAGATACCCTAAGTACTCTTAGATTATTAAAATCTGCTGTTGATGCTTATATTATCAATAATAAAATGGAAAGAGGAACAGCTAGTGATGAAGTTGTTATTGATGTTGTAAGTAAACAAGTAAAAACTCATAAAGAAAGTATTGAAGAATTTAAAAAAGGAAATAGACAAGATTTAGTAGATAATCTTGAACGTGAAATAGCTTTACTTAGTAAATATTTACCAAAGCAATTAACTTCTGAAGAAATTGAAGCAGAAATAAATAAAGCATTTGATAAAGTAAAACCTACATCTATGAAAGATATGGGTGCATTAATGAAGGAACTTACCCCAGTGCTTAGAGGTAAAGCTGATATGAAAGAAGTTAATGAAATAATAAAGTCAAAATTAAATTAGAAACATTTATGTTTCTTTTTTTATGCAATAATTTGTATATATGGTATAATATTTAATATGAAGTATTTAGTATATAAAATATTAAAATATTCTTTAAAACCTTTTTATAGGTTAATATTTTGGCCTAAGTATGTAGGTGTAAATAATATTCCTAGTACTGGTCCTTTTGTAATGGCAGGAAATCATACTAGTGCTGCTGATGCGGCAGTAATAGTTAGTACTCCTAAAAGAATTATTCACACCTTATCAAAGAAAGAGTTATTTAATACAAAATTTAAAAATTGGTTTTTTAGAAATATGGCATGTATTCCGGTTGATAGGAGTATTCATGATGAAAATGCTAAAAGTGAAGCAATAGAGACATTAAAAGAGGGACATGCTGTAGGAATATTTCCAGAAGGCACTCGTAATAGAACAATTGGTACTAAAGATGAAGTGAGTTTACTTCCATTTAAACCTGGAGCAGTTAAATTTGCTCTTGCATCAGGTGCTCCATTACTTCCGTTCGCTGTAACTGGAAAACATAGAATCTTTAGAAAAGGATTAAAAATAGAATATGGGAAACCATATTATCCTAAAACTAATGATGTTGAAAAAGAAACAGAAGTGTTAAGAAACAAAATTCTTAAGTTAAAAGAAGGTGGTTCTCAACATGAAAAATAGTTTTAATTATTCTAAAATATCAATTTATAGTATGATTAAAAATAATGTAAGCGATTATGGTGATAGGACATCATTTATTAATAATTTAAATAAAACAAAATATGATTCATTTATTCAAAAAATAGATGAATATGCTTTATCTTTCTATAATATGGGTATTAATAAAGGCGATGTAGTTACATTAATTTTACCAAATTCTATAGACACTTTTGTATGCATCTATGCCTTAAATAAAATAGGAGCTATAAGTAATATAATGCATCATTTATCAAGTGAAGAAGAAATAAATAATAGTATTAATGAAACATCTTCTCATTATATTATAACTTATGAAGATAAACTAAAAAGTATAGAAAATATAACATCTAAAGAATGCATTTATAATGTAATATATTTGTCTATTAATGATATTGTTAGTCCTTTTGATAAAATTAAAAACATATTTAAAAAATCTATTATATTACCTAGTAAATTTATATCATTCTATAGATTAAGAATTATGGGTAAACATAATAAAAAGAATGTTAAAGTATGTGATAAAGAAGATAACTTAGCAATTATAATAAGCAATCATTCTAAAAAAATATATTTAACAAATAAAAATATAAATTCATATGCTATTAATTATTCATATAATAATGATATATTAACTCAAAAAAATAGATACTTATGTGATAGTTCAATTATTAATAGTATTCCATTAATACATAGAACATTAATATATGGGCAAACTGTTATTATTAACAGTTCTGAAGATATTAATAAATTTGTTGATAATATTATTAAATTTAGGCCTAACATTTTAGAAATATCTTCAAATACATTAGAATATATATGCTCGAATAAAAAGGTTAATAAAGAAGATTTATCTTATTTAAAATTAATAATATGTGGCAGTTCATTATTAAGAGATAATGTATATCAAAAAGCAAAACTTTTTTTAAAAAATCATTATTCTAATTCTAAAGTAGTAGCATCTTTTGGAATGCTTGAAAGTACTTCTAATATTACTATTAATGATAATTTAGATGATAAAATTGAAAGTGCTGGATTACCTATAAAAGGAACATCTATTAAGATAATTAACCCTGATACTAAAAAAGAATGTAAGCCAAATGAAGAAGGACTTATTTGTATAAGTGGACCTACTATTTGTAGAAATGACTATAATAATTTAATATGTAGTGATGATATTGGTTATTTAGATGAAGATGGTTATTTATACTATAAATCTAGTATGAAAAGAATTATAGTATCTAATGGAAATAAAATTTATCCAGAAGATATAGAAAATATTGTTAAAAAACATGAATATGTAAAAGACGCATCTATTGTAGGTGTACCTCATCCATATAAAAAAGAAGTAGTAAAATTATATATAGTACTTAAAGATAAATTAATACTAAATAGTGAAATAAAGAAAAGTATAAAAGAATATTGTGAAAAGAATATTTCTAAATATGCTCTTCCATATGCATACGCATATAGAAAAGAATTACCTAAAACTAATGTAGGTAAAATAGCATATGAGGAGTTAGTTAATTTAAAGGAGGAATAATATGTCTAAAATAAAAGGAGAAATGGGATACAAAATATTAAGACCATTTGTAAAACTATATTTTAAATTAAAATTTCATCCTATAGTATATGGCAAAGAGAATGTTCCAAAAGAAGGACCAATTATTGTTTGTGGAAACCATAGACATGTTCATGATCAATATAATGTAATGATAGTTACAGATAGGGTAATACATTATATGGCTAAAGATGAATATTTTAAAGGAAAAAACTCATGGTTTTATAAAATGGCTGGATGTATACCCGTTGATAGAACTATACATGATGAAAATGCAAAAAGTAAAGCTATAGAAATATTAGAACAAGGAGGAGCCCTTGGTATATTTCCAGAAGGTACTCGTAATAAAACAATTGGAACTAAGGATGAAGTCGTTATGCTTCCATTTAAATTCGGAGCAGTTTCTTTAGCACAAAAAACAGGTGCATTAATTGTTCCATTTGGTACGACTGGAGAGTATACTGGACGTAAAGGAAAATTAACTACTAGAATAGGAAAACCCTTTAGTGTAAAAGGAATGGACCTAGAAGAGGCTAATAAACTACTAAGAGAAAAAATACTTAAATTAATGCAAAAAGAGGAAAATTAGTATATAATATTTATGTAAGAAGAGGTGTAAAATATGAAATTTATTTTAACAGCGGGTGGTACAGGCGGACATATATATCCAGCTCTTTCAGTATTAGATGAAATAAAGAAAGATAAAAATAATCAATACTTATATATTGGAACAAAAGATAGAATGGAAAGTGAACTTATACCTAGTATGGGAATACCTTATGAAAGTATTGAAGTTTATGGACTTTCTAAAACCAATATGTTACAAAATATACATAATATTAAATGTATACGTAATTCATATAAAAAATGTTTAAAAATAATGGATGATTTTAAACCAGATGCAGTTATTGCCTTTGGTGGATATGTTACTCTTCCAGTATGTTTAGCTGCTAAAAAAAGAGGAGTTAAAGTATTTTTACATGAACAAAATATGTTACCAGGGAAATCAAATATATTTGTGTCTAAAAAAGCAGATGCAGTTTTTGTATCATTTAAAGATGGCACTAGAAAATTAAAATGTAAAAAAATAATATATACTGGTAATCCAGTTAGTCAAAGAGCTATTGAAATTAAGAAATTTGATAAAACAGAATTAGGATTTTCTAAAGATAAAAAATTAATTGTTATAGTTATGGGTTCTTTAGGAAGCACATCAGTAAATGAAAGACTACTTGAATTCCTAAGATCATATGAAAGAGAAGACACTGAAATATTATTTATCACAGGTAAAAAGAGTTTTGCAACATTAAACAATAATTTAATTGTTCCAAAGAGTACTAAGATTGTACCATTCTTTGAAAATTTACCAGGTATTATGAAATCAGCTGACTTAATTATTTCTAGAGCAGGTGCTTCAACTATAGCTGAGATTATGGCAACTAAAACACCATCTATTTTAATACCTAGTCCATATGTTGCGAATAATCATCAATATTATAATGCTCTTGATTTAGTAAATAAAAATATTAGCATTATGTTAGAAGAAAAAGATTTAAATAAAGAATCATTAATTGAGGCAATTGATGAAATATTTAAAGAAGATACATTTAAAGAAATTAAAAAGAATCTAAAAGAAATAAAAGATATATCATCAAGTACTATTATTATGGAAGAAATATATAAAGAATTAAAGGGAAAAAATGAAAAAAAAGAGGATTAAAAAATTTAATTTAAAGAAATTCATATCATTTCTAGTTTTTATTATTGTATTTATATTAGTATGTAAATATTTAATGAATATAAGACTTAAAAATATTATTATATTAAATAATAATTATTATAATGATGAGACTATTATAGAAACTGCTTCATTAGAAAATTATCCTAAATTCTTCTTTATTAATAAAAATAAAATTAAAAAGAAATTAAAAAAATTAGATTTAATTGAAGATGTTAAAGTAACTAAGAAAAAAGGATATATTTTAATAATTGAAATTAAAGAAAAGAAGATACTCTATTATGATAGATCAAATGATTTATATAAAGTATCTGATAACAATAAATACAAACTAGATAATGTTAATGGAATTCCAACATTAATTAACTTTATTCCTAGTGATATAGAAGAAAGATTTGCTAGTAAATTTAAAGACATTGATAGTAGTGTAATAAGTTTAATTAGTGAAATAGAATATGATAAAACAGCATATGATAGTGAAAGATTTTTACTTACTATGAATGATGGTAATTCAGTATATGTAAATATTGTAAGATTAAACTTATTAAATAAATATATAGATATAGTTAAAAATCTAGATAATAAAAAAGGAATATTATATTTAGATAGTGGAAACTATTTTGAAGTAAAACAAAAATAGATATGAATAAGTCATATCTTTTTTAATATAATTTAATATGACAAAAATAGATAAATTTAAACAATTTATATATAATCATCCAGAATTTATAGATTATGTTAAGAATAATAACACATCATGGCAATCATTATATGAATTATATGATATATATGGAGAAAACACCAAAGTGTGGGACAAATATCTAAATAATAAAATAAGTTCAGTATTTGATATAAAATCACTATTAAATACTATAAAGAATATAGATTTAAATTCATTAGAAGAAAATATTAATAACATACAAAAAGCAGTAGGATTAGTAGAGGAGTTTACAAAATCCGAAAAAGAAGAAGATAAAAAAGAAAGCAAAGAAGTTCATGAAGAAAAAATAGATAATTTATATGGAGAATAATTATGAAATATGAAATATTAGAAAAATTACATAAAAATCCAAAGTTTTTAAATTATTTAAGACAAAATTCATTCTGGTATAAAGAATTTAATAGAAATCCTAATATATATGATAAATTTGTTCATGAAATGAAAATTAAATATAAACTTAGAACTATAGATAAAGTAGATAACTTTGTAGATAGTGTAGATTTGATAACTAAAATAATTGATGCAAGTTAAATACTTGCATTTAATTTGTAAAATTTTCAAATAAAAGTATCAATTCATATTGACATAAAAATAATATTAAGGGTATAATTAATACATAGAATAGACATAGATGCTATGGAAAGGAAGGAATAAAAATTTATGAAAAAGAAAGGTTTTACATTAGTAGAATTACTAGCAGTTATTGCAATCTTAGCAATCTTAGTAATCATTGCTTTACCTAATGTACTAAGTATGTATAGACAAGCGAGACAAAATTCATTTGAAAATGAAGTTAAAGAGGTATTTAGAACTGCACAACAACAATTCTTAATTGATTCTATGACACCAACAACTAGTGGTACATCAAAAATTTATGCAAATGTTGGAAGTAATCCTAAAAAATTGGATCTTCAAGGTGGCGGAACAAATTTTAAGTATTGTATTAAGTTGAATGAAGAAGGTGCTGTTACTCAATTAATAGTATCAAATGGTACATACATTTACACTAATAAAGATAGTGAATTAAAATTAACTGATGCTCAAAGTATTGTTTTTGATGATAGCCATCTTGCTACTGCTGCCACAGCTGTTGGATTTGACACTGATCATTCATGTAGTTAATAAAGGAGAAATATATTATGAAAAAGAAAGGTTTTACATTAGTAGAATTATTAGCTGTTATAGCTATTTTAGCAATATTAGTAATTATTGCTTTACCTAACGTACTTAGTATGTATAGACAAGCAAGAGAAAATTCATTCCAAAATGAAGTAAAAGAAGTATTTAGAACTGCACAACAACAATTCTTAATTGATTCAATGATACCAACTAGTGCTGGGGCAACTGTATTTTATAAAAGTGATGATGTAAAAATATATCAGAGTAATGGTACAAGTGAAGCAACTGGTGTTGGAAAAAAATTAGATCTTCAAGGTGGAGGAACAAATTTTAAATATTGTGTTAAACTTGGTAGCGAGGGAAAAGTAACTCAATTGATTGTATCAAATGGTACATACATTTATTATAATAAGTCAGCTAATTTAACCGATGCCCAAGGTATTGAATTTATAAAAGTAACAGAGAATGGCAAAACTAAAAACTTTGAAAGCGCAGCTACAGCAGTAGGATCTGCTGCTGATTATAGATGCACACAATAAAATTAGACCTATTAAGGTCTTTTTTATTGAGTTAAATTATTATATAATTAATTTGGTGATATTTATGAACAATCTTATTATTGGAAGTCATGTTAGTTTTGCAAGTAGTACTCAATTATTAGGTAGTGTTGAAGAGGCATTAAAATATAATGCTAATACATTTATGTTTTATACAGGTTCTACTCAAAGTACACAAAGAGGTACTATTAGTGATGAATTAACTTATAAAGCGTTTGATTTAATGCTTAAAAATGGTATTAATAGTGATAATGTTATTGTTCATGCACCATATATTATTAATTTTGCTAATAGAGTAGATGAAGATAAATATAAATTTTATATTAATTTCTTTGCAGAAGAATTAAATAGAGTAAAAAGTTTAGGTATGAATAAGATTGTATTACATCCTGGTAGTGCTGTTAACTGTAGTAGAGAAGATGCAATTGATAACATAGCTCACGCATTAAATTTAGTATTTGATATGACTGAAGATGTAGTAGTATTACTAGAATTTATGGCTGGTAAAGGTAATGAAGTTGGTAAGAGTATTGATGAATTAAATTCTATAATCAAATTAATAAATAAACAAGATAGAATAGGGGTATGTATTGATACGTGTCATATGAATGATGCTGGAGTAGATATATCTAAATTTGATGAATTTTTAGATGAATTTGATTCTATTATAGGAATTCATAAAATTAAATGTGTACATTTAAATGATAGTTTAAATGAAAGAGAAAGTCATAAAGATAGACATGCTAATATAGGATATGGAACTATAGGATTTGATAATTTAATTAATGTTGCATACAATAAAAGATTAGAAGGAATTCCTTTTATACTTGAAACTCCATACATTAATAGAAATACTAAGGATGAAAGAGCACCATATAGAGAAGAAATTGAAATGATTAGAAACAAAAAGTTTATTGATTTTATTCAATAAACTTTTTATATTGATTATATTTCTCTATAATTTTTTCATATAATGTTTTATTAAATGTTAATTTATAATTGGAAATATAACTATTAAAATCAGTTTCTAATATTTCATTATAATCATTTTTTATTGCATTATATATTAAATCTATTTCATAATTTGATGCTGGTATACATTCTTTTGATAAATAATCTACTATATCTTGTCTTGTTAATCTACTTATATATGTCTCTAATAATTGTTTTTTCAAAAAAATACCTCCTACTAAATAGTTTATTAGTAAGAGGGTGTTTTATTCATTTAATTTTGATATTGCATTTATTAATGCTATTTTTCCATAATCATAAGTAAGTGATCCTTGCTGAAATATTACATATGGGCTTCTTATTGGACCATCGCATGATATTTCAATTGAACTTCCTTGTATAAATGAAGCACTAGCCATGATTACTTTATCTTCATATCCGGGCATATCTCCTGGAACAGGATCTACATTTCCATCTATAGCGCCACTTCCCTGAATGCCAGTAGAGTATTTAATCATATTTTCTTCATTTTCTAAATAAATTAATTCTACTATATCAGCTCTTGGTTCATTATATTTTGGACTAACATTATATCCTAATTCTTCTAATACTTTGCTTGTTAATATACTTGTTTTTAAAGAAGAAGCTACAACACTTGGAGATAAATATAATCCTTGTAAGAATAATCTATTTGCATTATCTGTGGGCCCAACTTCACGTCCTTCACCAGGAACATTTAATCTTTCTGCACACAATTCAATTAAATCTTTTCTTCCTGCAATATATCCACCATTATGTGCAATACCACCACCTAAGTTTTTAATAAGTGATCCAGCCATAATATCTGAACCTATTGAAGTAGGGGATAATTCTTCTACAAATTCACAATAACAATTATCTACAAATATAATAATGTTTTTATTTATATTTTTTATAAATTTTATTACTTTTTCTAGTTTTTCAATTGTTAAAGAATCTCTTAAAGAATATCCACGTGATCTTTGAATATGTATCATTTTTACTTGATTAGAATTTAAATAACTTTTTATTTTTTCATAATCAAAGTCATTATCTTTTAAGTCAATCATATCAAAATTAATATTATAACTTTTTAGTGAACTATTATTATCTTTAATTCCAATTACTTCATGTAATGTATCATATGGAAGTCCAGTTATTGAAAGCAGAGTATCATTTGGTCTTAATATTCCAAATAGAGCGGTTGTGATAGCATGAGTTCCTGAAATTATTTGTGTTCTTACTAAGGCATCTTCACTATCTAAAACGTATGCAAAACATTTTTCTATTTTGTCACGTCCGACATCATTATATCCATACCCGGTAGTACCATTTAAATCACTTTCAGATATATTATATTTATGAAAAGCATCTAATACTTTTTTACTGAATATAAATGAATTACTATCTATATCATTAAATATATTTAATAATTCTTTTTCACATTTATTAACCAGTTTAATATATTTATCATTTAATGCTAACATTTTTTACCACCATCTATTCTAATTACTGAGTCATTTATATAAGATGCATCATCACTAGTAATAAAATATATTACTTTTGCTATTTCAATTGGATCTGCAAATCTATTTAATAATATTTTTTTGCATTCTTCTTCAATATATTCTTTATCTAATTCTTTATTCATTGGAGTATTCATCCATCCAGGACATACTGTATTTACTCTAATATATGGTGCATAGTGATTGGCAAGATTATGAGATAAATTAATAATACCTGCTTTAGAAGCATCATAATCTAAACTATATTCATAATAAGTATCAATTCCATTAGTTGAAGAGATATTAATAATATTGCCTTCTTTTTGTTTAAACATAAGTTCACCAAAATATTTACTCATAAGAAAAGTACCAACTAAATTAACTTCCAACGTTTTCATAAAATTATCTTTAGTTTTCATATCAAATGTAGTATCTATTGCAATACCAGCATTATTTATTAATACATCTAATTTATTAAATTTATTAATTATTTCATTTTTTAAATTAATAATATCATCTTCTTTAGATATATCACATTTTATACAAAGTATTTCTGCATTATATTGTTCTTTTAATTTCTTTTCTAGTTCTTTTGCTTCTTTTTCATGAGAATTATATGTCATTATCACATTATATTTATTCATTGCATATACTTCAGCTATAGAAGCACCAAGGCCAGTAGAACCAGTTATTAATACATTCTTTTTATTCATATATTTCCTCCAAATCAAGCATATTATATCATAAATTATTAAAAACTTAAATTTTTAAATTTAGAGTTAAAAATAATATTTATTTTTCAAATAGTTATTATTTTTTATAATTCTATCTTAAATTGTTTTAAATTTTAAATTTTGTAGAATATCTATATTTAATAATTGAATAATATGTGATTTGACAATATTTTTGAAGTAATTAAAATGTATTTTAGACAACTGATTGTTAGGTGTTATCACTCTCATAAAGGAGGTGATAAAGATGATTAAAAAAGATTTTTTGATTAAATCACTAATCTTTATAATCCTGTTACTTATTATCCTACTATATGTAGTTTTAATATAAAAAAACACCTAACTAAAAATAGTTAGGTACTTACCAAACCGGTAACACCTGACATTTGAATATCAGTTGTTCCTATAAAGATGTTATCACAATTTATTTTTTTTGTAAATATTACTTATTTTTAAATAATTAGTTATTTTGTATGATTTTTCTTTAATTATCAATTAATGTTTTTTAACTATTATTTATTTTTTTATAAAATTATACAGTTAAAAATTAAAAAACTAGTGATTTGACAATAATTTTAAAAGAATTAAAATGTATTTTGAACAACTGATTGTTAGGTGTTATCACTCTCATAAAGGAGGTGATAAAGATGATTAAAAAAGATTTTCTGATTAAATCATTAATCTTTATAATCCTGTTACTTATTATCCTACTATATGTAGTTTTAATATAAAAAAAACACCTAACTAAAAATAGTTAGGCAACCAATAATGGTAACACCTGACATTTGAATATCAGTTGTTCCTATAAAAATGATAACACAGAATTATTAATATGTAAATATTTTGCTTAAATTACGTTCTAAGCACTTTTTTAAATAAAAGTCAAATTGACAAATAAAAATATAAAAGGCATAATAGTGGTATCATTTTTTTAAAATGATGAAAGGAAGAGCATTTTTATGCAAAGTAGTAGGGATATCAAGGATTGTCTTGATAAACTATTAGAAAATAATGATGTTGCCTTTATAGTACCACATAATAGACCTGATATGGATGCTTTAGGTGCTGCAATAGGAATGTCATTAATTTGTGAAAAAAAGGGGAAGAAAAGTTACATTGTTATAAATGACCAAATTGAAAAATTGGAATCTGTAACAAGAAAGGTAATAATGGATATATCTTCACGCTTTAATATTATTAATGCGTCTGAAGCAGAAAGTATGATGACTGATAGAAGTTTAATGATTGCAGTTGATTGCAATAAAAAGTATTTGGTATCAGTAAGTCCTTTTATGGATAAATTTCATGATACATTTATACTTGATCATCATAATATTGATGAAAATACTATTCAATCTGCTAATACTTTTATTGATGAAAAGATGTCTAGTACTTGTGAAGAAATCAGTAGACTTTTATTTATGTATGGAATAAAACTATCTGCTGATGATGCAAATTATATACTTGCAGGTATAATACTTGATACTAATAAATTAAACAAACCTAATATTAATGGTGAAACATTATCTGTAATTACTAAATTAGTAAATAAAGGAGCTAGTTTATATTATGTAAATAATATGTTTATTGAAGACTTTGAACATGATAGAGCAATTCAAAAACTTGTTGATAATACTGGATTTATTAATTATGGTTTTGCAATAGCATGTGATAAAGATGAAAGTAACAGAGTATATGAAATTGAAGACATAGCAAAAGCAGCAGATTATTTACTTAAATATCAAGTAAATGCAACTTTTGCAATAGCATATATTGATGAAAACACGATATCAATTAGTGCAAGAAGTAAAGGAATAATTGATGTATCTAAAATTATGAAATTATTTGGTGGTGGCGGTAATGAACATAGTGCTGCAGCCAGAGTAAAAGATTCAAGTATTGAGGAAGTTAAGAATAAATTATGTCAAATATTAATACCTACAACATACTTAGACAACGTTGAACCGGTATTTCCTAAAAAAGACGTAATTGAAAGAAAATTAACACCTTAGTTATTTTACTTTTTGCTGTATTTATGGTATAATTAACATTGTTGAAAGGGAGTAGTTCCATCAATAGATGTTATAATTCAATAACACGGTTAATAACCTGGATTATATGTAAAGAACAAGACTTTTATAGAAATATAAAAGTCTTTTTTATATTTCAGAAAGGAGAAAATATGAAAAAAAACGTAAGAAAGGTATTATTATTCGGACTTACATCTGCATTATTAATGACAGGCTGCAAAGGAAAAGAAATAGTCGAAATTGGGGGTAAACAATATATAAAAGATGGTGAAGAATTTACTGCTATAACTTCCCAAACTAAAACATTTTTACCTGGAGAGCATATTGTATATTATAATGTTGATATTGAAAACGAAATATATTTTGATAATAAAAATGGTTGGGGAAATGCTAAATTAGATATTCCTGATGCTCCAGATGGATATAAATATTTAGATACAATAACAATTAATGATGGAACATATGGACACTCTTCTAATTTAATATATGTTTTTGTAAATGAAGTTCCTGTAGAAGCAACAAGTTCTTATAATGCAGAAAATAATGAAATTGGTTTTTTTGAACCAGGTGTTCCAGTTAAACAATTAACATTAGAATAATTTTTTGACTAATTTGTGTATATATGGTATAATATCACTCAGTTAAAAAAGGGGGGGAAGATATAATTATGCTTTTATATGAAGCTAGAGCTATATTTAATTTGCCTACTTCTTATACTAAAGAAGATGTTACTAAGACATATAGAAAATTAATGATGAAATGGCATCCGGATGTTAACAAAACTAAAGAAGCAGAAGAAAAAGCAAAACAAATTAATGAGGCAAAGAGCGTTCTTTTAAATGGATTAGGATATTCAAGGTCATCTAACCAATACTCGCCAGGGGACTATAGTATTAGTAAAGATAAAAGAATCTTTATTGATAGAATTAATGAACGTATTGGAAAGTTTAATGCTCAAGAACTAAACGCAATGATATCTAATACTATTAATAAAATCAAAGAAATAATAAAAGAAATTGAAAATTCTGATTATCTATCCTCTTATGATGTTTATTATCAAAGAGTTAATAAATTATTCATAGAATATGCTAGAATTTTTTGTAATTTTCATGGATTAAATTTTCAATTATATAATGAGAGCATTTGCATAAATTCTGCACTAATAACATATAAAAATTCAAGTTTTAAAGATTTTGTGGATAAAATTGATCAAAGAGTGTTTAAATTACTATATAACAAATACCTTAAAGAACTATTAAATTATCTTGGACATAATGGAGAAAAATTATACTTAAAAAGTATCGGAAAAAGTGATAGTGAATTTGTATTATTATATGATGAGATTGAAAAACAAGTGATTGGTTTTCAATTAGCAGATGAACTTAATAATGTTGATTTATGTAGTTCGAAGGTTTTGTATGATCTTTTTTCAACAATTAAGTCATATATTGTGACTGCAATTACTTTGTATATTATAAATTATTGTAGAGAAAAAGGTCTAATTTTTTCTATTGATAATGTAAGTGGTGACTTTGAAATTGAGGGTGTTTGTGTACCGGTAGATTGTAATATATTTGCTATTAATAATTTATTAAGAAGTATAACAAAACCCTCAAGTATAAGGAAAAACAATTATGATGATAAATCTATATTAAAGAATAACAATGATGATAAAGAATTTATATTAAAACGTTCTAAATAATTTTAAAGATGCAAAATGAAAGTTTTACTTGTAAACTTTCATTTTGTTTGCTATAATCTTAATGTGCAAAGAGGGAGGAAATAAAAATGGCAAAGAAAGAAAATAGAGAAGGCGTTGCATTACAATGTACTGCATGTAAAGATATTAATTATTTAACTAGTAAAAATAAAAAGAATACTGAAGGTAAATTAGAAGTTAAGAAATTCTGTCCTAAATGTAATAAAACTACACTTCATAAAGAAAAGAAAGCGTAGGTTAATTTATGTTTAATGTAAATGATATTAAAAATGGAATGACAATTAAATATGAAGGAAATATATATCAAGTTGTTGAGTTCCAACATGTAAAGCCAGGTAAAGGTAGTGCTTTTGTTAAAACAAAACTTAAAAATTTAAAAGCAGGAACTACTCAAGAAATTACATTTAATGCTGGTATTAAAATAGAAAAAGCAGATGTAAGAAAGAGTGATTTATCATACCTTTATAGTACTGGTGATACTTATGTATTTATGGATAATAATACATATGATCAAATTGAAATTCCTACTTCTTTAATTGAAGATCAAATTAAATTCTTAAAAGAAGGTATGAATGTTCAATCAATGACTATTGAAGGAGAAATTGTTGGTATTGATTTACCAGAAAAAGTATCTTATAAAGTAATTAGTGCTCCAGATGCTGTCAAAGGTAATACAACAAGTTCTGCTCAAAAAGATGTTACTATTGAAACTGGTTATACATTAAAAGCTCCTTTATTCATATCAGAAGGAGAAGAAATAATTATAACTACTCGTGATGGTAAATATTTTAGTAGAGGATAAGGTCTTATGACCTTTTTTATTTGACTTTTAATAGTAAATAATATATACTTCTATTTGTAAGTGATGAAGAAATAAATAGTAGTTATAATTTATTTTTATAGAAAGTTAGTGGTTGATGGAAACTAATAAATAATTATAATGAAGATACATATTTTGGAACTTAATGGGTGATGCCTTATAATCTTTGAGATAGTTATTCTATAAATTAAGGTGGTACCACGATAATTCGTCCTTATGTACTACCTTTTATTTTGGAGGAAAAAATGAGAAAGTTTGAGAAAATTAGTTTTGAGCAATTTAAAAAAGATGTATGTGATAATAAAGAACTATATGATAAAATAGAATTGCCTAAAAGAAGTACAAGCAATAGTGCTGGATATGATATTAGAAGTATAGAGAATGTTATTATTAAACCAGGGGAATCTAAAGCAATTAAAACTGGCCTTAAAGTTTCTATGAACTCTGATGAAGTATTATATATATATGATAGAAGTTCACTTGGATTTAAATATGATATTTGTCTTTCTAATAGCGTTGGAGTAATAGATAGTGATTTTTATAATAATCCTGATAACGAAGGTCACTTTCAAATTAAACTTATAAATCATGGTAGCAAGGATTTTGAGGTATTAGTTGGTGATAGAATTGCTCAAGGAGTATTTATGAAATACTTGACTGTTGATGATGAAGAAATTATTAATAATAAAAGAAAAGGTGGAATAGGTTCCACTAATAAAAAGGAGAAATAGATATGAAATTATATGATGATTTAGTATGGAGAGGACTTGTTAAAGATGTAAGTAGTCCAGAAATTGAAAAAATATTAAATGGAAGTCCAATTTCATTTTATTGGGGAACTGATCCAACTGCTGATTCTCTACATTTAGGACATTATTCATCTTTAGTTACTGCTAAAAGACTTGCTGCATATGGTCACAAACCAGTTTTATTAGTAGGTGGGGCAACTGGACTTATTGGAGACCCTAGACCTACTTCTGAAAGAGAAATAATAGATAAAGAAGTTCTTAATAATAATATAGAGGGTATTAAAACTCAAGTAAGTAGATTGTTTGATGGTAAAGCAGAAATAGTTAATAATTATGATTGGACTAAAGATTATACTTATTTAGAATTCTTACGTGATATTGGTAAATATATTAATGTAAATTATATGCTTAATAAAGATATTATAAATAGAAGACTTGAAACTGGAATTACATATGCAGAATTTTCTTATACATTACTTCAAGGATATGATTTCTTGCATCTATTTAGAAATAAAAATGTTGTATTACAGGCTGAAGGATCTGATCAATGGGGAAATATTACTACTGGTATTGAATTAATCCGTAAAATTGAAGGAAAAGAAGCATATGGATTTACAATGCCATTAATATTAGATTCTACGGGAAAGAAATTTGGTAAAAGTGAAGGTAATGCTTTATGGCTTGATAAAAATAAAACAAGTCCATATCAAATATATCAATATTTAATAAATGCTGATGATTCACTTGTAGTTCATTATTTAAAAGTATTTACTTTCTTAAGTCATGAAGAAATAGACAAACTTGCTGAAAGTGTTAAAAATGAACCAGAAAAGAGACTTGCTCAAAAAGCATTAGCATTTGAAGTAGTAAAAGATTTACATGGTGAAGAGGAAGCAATTAAAGCTAGAAAAACGAGCGAAGAAGTATTTTCCAAAGGATATAGTGAAGAAGGTATGATAGAAGAAACGGTTAATATTGATGATAATAGTAATCTTATGGATTTATTAGTTTTATCAAAAGTAGCCCCTTCTAAGAGTGAAGCAAGAAGATTAATATTAGGAAATGGAATATCTATTAATTCTATAAAACAAACTGATCCAAATATATTAGTAAAAGATTTAACAAATGGATCTAGTTTAATTGTTAGTAAAGGAAAGAAGACACATATTAAAGTTACTTTAGTAAAATAAAGTAACTTTTTCTTTAATATTTTTACTATATATTATATAATTAATAATGAAAGTAAGTGATAACATGAAATATTCAGAAGAAAGAAGTTTTTGGATTAATGCATTATTTTTTATATTAAGTATTGCTGGTTTGTTTGTAGGACCTCTTATTTTTGCTCTAATGTTAAGAAATTTTATTAAAAACTTAGATATATTAGAATTGGTTTGTAATATTTTATTTATTTTAGTTTTATATTTAATGTATTTTAAAGATTTAAATAGAGAAGCTAAAACTTATTCTAAAAATTTTAAGGATTCATTTTTTAAAGGATTAAAATATTATTTTCTAGGTTTAATGGCAATGATATTCTTTAATTTGATATTATCATTTGTTATGAAAGGAGTTTCTGCTAATGAAGATACTGTTAGAAATATGCTATTCAGTAATCCAATATATACAATGTTAAGCATTGTTATAATTGCTCCTTTAAGTGAAGAATTAATATTTAGAAAAAGTTTAGCACCAATTATTAAAAATAAATGGATTTATGCAACTATTTGTGGACTTTTATTTGGTGGTGCTCATTTACTTGCAGGTGAATTTAATTGGTTAAATTTATTATATATTTTTCCATATGGAAGTTTAGGATTTGCATTTGCAATAATGGATTATGAAACTAAGAGTACATTTACATCTATTGTGATGCATGCAATTCATAATGGTATAACAGGAATTATGTTACTTATAGTTTATTATATGGGAGCTTTATAATGGAAGAAGTAAAAAAAGAAAAGCATATATTTTTAAATGTTGTTATCTTTATAATTATATGCATCGCATTACTTTTTTTATATGCTAAATATATTGGCATAAAAGGAATAAAAGTAAAAGAATATAGAGTAGAGAGTAATATTTTAACTGAGAATTTTAGTGGATTTAAAATAGTACACTTTTCTGATCTTTTATATAAATCTACAATTACTAAAGATGATGTAAAATCATTAGTAGATAAAATTAATATATTAAAACCAGATATAGTTGTTTTTACTGGGGACTTAGTAGATGAAAATATTAAATTAAATACCAGTGATATAGATTTTTTAATTGAAAGTTTAGGAAATATTAATGCTAATATAGAAAAGTATGCAATTTATGGAGATACAGATTTTAAATTAAGTCAATATGAAGATATAATGGAAAAATCTGGATTTAAAATATTATATAATTCTTATGAGGAACTTTATTATAAAACAAATGATAATATATATATTGTTGGGTTACCATCTTCAATAAAAGAACAGGTTGATTTAAGTAAAGCATTTGAATTTTACAATGATGATGAGAGAAAATATATTATAGTTCTAGTACATGATGGAAGTACTATTAAATACTTAGATAATGACAATTATGAAGTTGATTTAATATTAGGCGGCCATTCTTTAAATGGTAGTATTGTTCTTCCGCATTTTGGTGGACTATTTATTGATAAATACTCATATAAATATTATGATGAAAAGTATGAAAGAGGAATAACAAAAATATTTATTTCAAGCGGAATTGGTACTAATAAATATCAATATAGATTTAATAATAAACCATCCATTAATTTATATAGACTAAAAGCACAATCATAAATGTGCTTTTTTCATATCATATTTTAGAGGTGAAAAGTATGTATAATAAATTTAAATTTAAAAATGATCGTTTTGTTCCTTTTGCAGCACCATTCTTATTAGGAGCATTAACTGGTGGGGTAGCAGTAGGTGCATTTAATCCTTATAGACCAAGACCTGTGTATTTTAATGGTCCATATTATGGCAATTACCCATATTATTAATTAATTGGTAATATTATTTTAACTAGTGTATATTTGTGTAATACTGAATTATATTTTATACTTCCTCCATGATTTTCTATTATTTCTTTTGATAAGCAAAGTCCTAAACCAGTTCCATCTAATTTTTTTGAATAGAATGGAGTAAAGATATTCTCAATTGTTTCTTTTGACATACCATTTCCATTATCCTTAATATTTATAATTAGTTTGCTATTACTTGTATATGCTTTAATACTAATTATTCCTTTTTTACCTAATGCTTCACAAGAATTTTTAAGTATATTTATAAACACCTGTTTTAATCTATTATAATCAGCTTTAATATATATTTGTTTTTCAGAATCAATTTGTAGATTGATTCTTTTATTTCTAAAAAATGGAATTATAGTTTCTTTAATTTCTCTTAATAAATTATTAAAATTCATATATTATTTTATTATTTTCATATTATTTATTTCACTAAAATCTTTTAATA
>JAFRQT010000047.1 GCA_017428485.1 Bacilli bacterium
ATTTAATTATTTTTTTTAATATATTATTTTATCAAATTGATTAATTATTTATATATCTAAACATGAGTGACGAAAATAAAGAAAAACTAGTAGAAGAAAAAGAAAAACCACATGAACAATTTTCTCGTCCAGCTCGTTTATGCATATTTTTGATATTTATTGCTTTATCAATAATAATGAGTGGTGATAATGGTGTTCTTTCCTCAAGTAAAAAACAAGTTAGAAGAGATCTTCAACTAGATGAAAAAGGATATGGTATTTTTGGTAGCTCTGCCTCAGCAGGAAGAATGTTTGGAAGTGTTATGTTTATGGGACTTCTTCAAACTGATAGAAGAAAATTACTTACATGCATTTGTATTTTTATTAATGGAAGTGCATTCTTTATGTACTCTTTAACCTTTAATAGATGGATATTATATTGTGTTAGATTTTTAATTGGAACAGTAAGAATTTATCCACATATTTATATACCTGTTTGGGTTGATCAATTTGGTATCAAAAAACTTAAAACTATGATGATGACAGTAATTAATATAACATCTCCATTAGGACAAACTGTTGGATATGTTTTAGGAACAATTAATGAACCAGATAAATGGTACTTAAATTATATGATTGTTGGAGGTCTTATTCTTTCATTTGGAAGTCTTTTATTATTTTTCCCTGCTAAATTTTTCTCTGCAAAATATAATTTCTTAGGTTATGAAGAAGAAGGAAAAGGATTCGTAAAAGAAACTGCAGATTGGAAACAAACAACATTCTTCGAAAATGGAGAAATGAAAGTAAAAACTAAAAAGCAAGGTTCAATGCTTGAAATTATTAAAAACCCAGTATATTGTCTTTCAGCCTTCGTTAAAGCAAATTGTCTTTTCTGCTTCCAAGTTATTCACTTAAATATTACAAGTTATGTAATTGATGATTTAAAAATGCCAGAAGAAGAAAAGACTACTAAATTTTTACCATTATATGGTAGTGCATCCGTTTTTGGACCATTTGTAGGTGGAATGTTTGGTGGAGCATGTGTTTCTTTTGTTGGCGGATATGAAAAAAAAAAATCAGCATTTTTCTTAGCTGGATTTGCTCTTGTAACTTTATTTAGTTCTTTTATAGTAATTTATTCAGATAGTGCTGTTTATATGTGTATTGGACTTTTCTTATTTTTCTTCTTTGCTAGTGCTTTACTTCCAATTATTGGAGGATATGTTGTTAGTAGTATTCCAAGAGAACATAAAGGTGCTGGATCTTCTTTAAATCTTTTAATTACAAATCTTTTAGGAAATTTACCTGGACCTATATTATATGGATTTCTTAAAGATAATTTTAGAGATACTAATCCTAGATTACCATGGAAAATAATTATTCATATGTTTACTTTTGGATTCCTCTCCTCTTTAGGAAGTGCTTACTTCAGATATAAAGAACTTTCCAAAATTGAAGAAGAAGAAAATAAAGAGCCTGAAGGCCAAGAATTAAAAGATGTTGAAAATAAAGCTTAAAATTTAATATTATATTTAAATATTTCTTTATTAACTTTATTAAATAGAATCAGAAACCTTTAAATAAACAATTTATTTAATTTTAAATATTTGATTTAATTTTTTTTATTCAATCCAAATATTATAATAATATTAATTATTATTTATAATATAAAAATATTATAAACGGAAAATGGGGATTGGG
>JAFRQT010000048.1 GCA_017428485.1 Bacilli bacterium
AATATTATTACTATTATTAGTTGTTGTTTTAACATATTTTGGGGCTTATTTTGGAAAAAAATATAATAATAAGTATAAGAATACATTTTATAGACTAAATCTCATCATATGGTTTATTTTATATGTTATTTTTCTTTTAAAAATAACTTTATTAGATTCATATTATTTTAGAAATGGATTTTTACTAGTTAAATGGAATAAAGTTGTATTATATGATTATTATTATAATGTAGTTAATCTTATTCCTTTTAGAATGATTATTAAATTATTTATAGAATATTTTGATGGTGATTTATCCTTAACCTTATTGATACAAAATATTATTGGTAATTTCGTAGTTTGTATGCCATTTGCTTTCTTTTTACCAAGACTATTAAAAAAAGAAAATAATTTAAAAGTATTTTTGATAACTATGTTTGTAATTGTTAGTGTTATTGAGTTAACACAATTTCTAACATTATCAGGAACATTTGATGTTGATGATTATTTATTAAATATTAGTGGTGCTATAATAATGTTTAAATTACTTCATAATAATAAAATTAACAATATGATTGAATATTTATTAAATATGTGATAGGATAATCCCTAATCGAGGTGAATTATATGTATAAGAAAGTTTATGCTTTTTATTACTGGAATTATGGATATAGCAAAGATAAAATGCATGCAATTGAATATCCTAGTAAATGTTTTACTTTACCTGATAATATGAGTGAAAAAGATGCATTTTTAATACTATCATATTTATTTAGAGGAGTTTATTTGAGAGTAAAATATGATAATGATGATCCAGAAAAAATAATAACTACCATTAAAATATTAGATGAGATTTTACCAGAGTATGGATTTAAAGAGCCAACTGATTACGCAGGTTATGAAGAACATCCTATAGTTGATCTGTTTATAATTGATGACAAATGTAAATTATTTAATAATGTTTGCAATAAAAATAGGATTGTTAAATGGTATAATAAACATGTATCATTTGGAAAAATACTAAAAATATTTAAAAAATTAAATTTGGAATATAGAGATATTGATGATTTATTACAAGAAAAACAACAAAAACAATTAAAAAGAATAGGTTAAACTATTCTTTTTCTATTATTGATTCTTTCCAAGAAGGATTTTTAGGTATATCAAATAGGGTAGTAATTGTACTGGCAATATTCGCAAGTCCAAAATTACCTTCTTTTATTTTGAAGTTTATATTATTAGTTGCAATTATAAATGGTACTTTATTTAAACTATGTGATGTTTTAGTATTATTGTTTTTATCATACATTTCTTCTGCATTTCCATGATCAGCAGTTACTATTAATATGTAATTATTTTTAAGACATGTATCAAGAATTCTATTTAAATTTTTATCAACTGCTTCCATTGCTTTAATAGTTGCTTCATAATTGCCAGTATGTCCAACCATATCGCCATTTGGAAAATTTATTCTTAAAAAATCATATTTATTACTTTCAATAGCAGTAATTAATTTATCAGTTATCTCAAATGATTTCATTTCCGGTTTTTTATCAAATGAAATTATATCACTTGGTACTATATCATACGTTTCTAGATTGTCATCAAATTTGTCTTGTCTATTACCATTCCAGAAGTATGTTACATGACCATATTTTTGTGTTTCGCTAACTGCGTATTCATATATATTATATTTATTTAATTCCTCAGTTAAAGTGTTTTTTATCTTTGGTGGTTCTGTTAAAAAATGTTTTGGTATTTTAGCTTCACTATCATATTCTAACATTCCTGCATAATATACTTTTGGATACCTAACTCTATCAAATTTATCAAAATTTTCTTCATCAAATGATTTTGATATTTCAATAGCTCTATCTCCTCTAAAATTAAAGAATATAACTGAATCATTATCTTCAATAGTACCAATAGGTTTATTATTTTCTACAATAACAAATGGTTCTAAATCTTGATCAATAATATCAGGATTTTCATTTCTCATAGTTTCTATGGCTGTTGTTGCATTTTCAAAATATCTAGCGTCTCCAAGAACATGAGTATGCCATCCTTTTTCTACCATTTTGTAATTTGCCTCATATCTATCCATAGTAATATTCATACGGCCACCACCAGAAGCGATTCTTGCATCAAAAGTTGAATCATTTAATTCTTTTAATAAATTTTCTAACTTGCTAACATATATTAATGCGCTTGTTTTTGGAACATCTCTACCATCTAGTAAAATATGTATTCTTACTTTTTTAATTTTTTCTTCTTTGGCTCTTTTAATTAATTCAAATAAATGATTTATATTTGAATGAACATTACCATCAGATAATAGTCCAATTAAATGTAGTGTATTATTTTTACAATAATTTATTAATTCATTCCATGTTCTACTATTAAATATATCTTTATTATTTATAGCCTCATTTACTAATTTAGCACCTTGAGAATATATTTGACCGCATCCCATTGCATTATGTCCAACCTCAGAGTTTCCCATGTCTTCATCACTTGGAAGTCCAACATATGTTCCGTGTGCATTAATTAATGTATGTGGATATTTATTCATTAATAAATCTAGAGTAGGGGTATTAGCATTTTTAACGGCATTACCATTACTATTTTCACTATATCCAACTCCATCCATAATAACCATTACTAATCTATTTTTCATAATTACTTCCTTTCATACCATAATAATAGTATATCATAAATATTTATTTTTATATAAATATATTATATAATTATTTTATCATTAGGAGGCATTCTTATGTCAAGGTATAAAAGTACTAAAAATTCAAGCATATTAGGAATATTAGGAAATATATTTCTTTTAATTATTAAATCAATTATAGGGTTTATTTCTGGAAGTAGATCTATGATAGCAGATGCATTTAATAGTGCTGGAGATATATTCTCATCATTAATGACTTTTATTGGAAATAAGATAGCAAATAAACCTTCTGATAAAGACCATAATTTAGGTCATGGAAAAGCAGAATATATTTATTCATTATTAATAAGTATTTCAATGATTTTAATGTCTATATATGTATTTAAAGATTCGTTTTTAGTAATAATTAATAAAACAAAATATAGTTATTCTATATGGTTAATAATAGTATGCGCTATAACTATATTAGTTAAATTATTCTTATTTCTTTATACTAATAAAGTATACAAAAGATATAATAATTTACTAGTAAAAGCAAATTCTAAAGATCATTTCAATGATATGATAATCACATCACTTAACTTAATATCATGTATCTTAGCAAGATTTAATATTTTCTATTTAGACGGGGTTGTTGGAATAATTATATCTTTATGGATTATTTATACGTCCATTAAAATATTCATTGAAAGTTATGATGTTTTAATGGATAAAGCAGCATCAATTGATACTCAAAAGAAAGTATTAGAGATTATTAAAAAATATGATGAAATTAAAAAAGTAAATCACTTTAATTCAACACCGGTAGGGTATAAATATCAAATAACGCTTACAATATTTGTAGATGGGAATTTATCTACTTTTGAAAGTCATGAAATAGCTGATAGACTTGAAGATGAAATAATAGATACAATTGATGAAATATATCTAGCAGTTATTCATGTTAATCCAATAGAAAAAGAAACTAAATAGTTTCTTTTTTAGTACCACATATTTGTAAGTTCTCCGTCTTCTTTATAGAATTTATCCATAAGTACAAACTTAGGGAATTCTTTAGCTAATTCGCTTGCTGTTGCTTTTGTGATAATAACACCGATTTGACCTGTCCATAGTGCCTGAGCTGTATAGAAATAATTATCATCTATACCAACCAATATGCCAATATGTCCTCCAGCTCTATAACTAAATAGTAAATCTCCAACTTTAAGTTTTTTAGCTAATGATGTAGAACTATCTTTAAATTCTCCTAAACTTTGAGATAAGTTTTTAACATTACTTACACCTGCGCCCAAATCTCCAACATCAAATCCTGCATTTAATAGTGCCCATGATACAAAGCCACTACAGTCAAGTCCATTATCTACATTTCTGTGGACTGGAGTGTCATACATTGAACATCCCCAAATTTTAGGTTTAGATGTTGATTTGCTTATGCTTTTATACCTAGATGAATTTAAATATAATCCAACATGATAATATCTTCCTTCGCCATCAATTTTATTTGCTTGAGTTAATCTTCCTGTTTCATAGAAATAATTTATTCTATATGGTAATTCTAAAGTTAAAAATCTTGCTGCTTCTGCAGCCGCTGCTCTAGTTTGAAAACCAACTTGATGTACTCTATAATCTAATATTTCATCTAATTTATCATTTTCTTCTTCAGTATATTTATCACATGGTAGATATTTTTTCTTATAATCATATTCTTTTGGTATTGCAGTAATTAATGAAGTAGAGGTAATATCTAACTTTTTAGATTTACCCTCGAAATTTGCAAATATTGATACTTCACCATCACTAATAGTTTTTATAGTTCCATTATCAACTGTAATTATTTTATCATTAGAACTCTTCCAAGTAATTTTTGGATTATTTCCAATATATTTATATTTATAATTTAATTTATATTCATTATTGACAGCATAATATTTAGTTGCATCGTCAAATTCAAAATCTAAGACTTTACTATCATTTGAAGAATAAATAAGTTTATCATTTTTCTTTATAAATAAATTAGAATTATCGTCGCTAAAATTAAATACACATTCTTTATCCTTAATTTTAATCCATTCTGTATCTTTAACAGATGATATATTTTTTTCCTTGGATAGGGCACAAGTAATATCTTTATTAATTTTAGAATTAAATTTGATATATAATTTATTATTTTCTAAATAAATATCTTTAATAGATACTTTCTTATATTCTATCTTATATATTATAAATAGTGTTAAAACAGTAATGAATAATAAGAAAGATCTTCTTAAAAACTTTCTTACCCATTTTTTAAGTCTTCTTTTTTTTACATGTCTTGTCATATTTTCACCAAATAAATTATAACATAATTAAAAAAGATATTCATTAGAAATATCTTTTCTTTACAATTAGCGACTTCTAGAATTTGACATTTTTGCTCTAGAATTGCTTCTTGCACTACTATTACTTCTAGATTTTGATCTAGCATTAGATTTACATCTAGAATTGTTTCTAGCGTTTGCCAATTTTATCACCACCTAATATTATTATGGTTATAAATTTTTTTTAAATGTATAATATTTTAATATGAAAATGGAAATATTTGGTCCTTTATTATTATCTTTAATTGCGGGATTAAGTACTCTTATAGGAGGACTATTTATATTTATAAAATTTAAAAATATCAATAAGTTTATTGTAATTTCTTTATCATTTTCAATATCTATAATGATTCTTATTTCAATATTTGATTTATTACCAAATTCGATTAATAACATGACTAATTATTATGGAATATATTATGGAATTCTATTAACTATTTTAACTTTTATTCTTGGATATTTAACTATATATCTCATAGCAAATAAAATTAATTCTGAATCATCACTATATAAAATTGGAATATTATCTATGATATCTCTAATGTTGCATAATTTTCCAGAAGGTATAGCAGTATTTATGAGCAGTTATGTAAATATAAGAGTAGGGTACAAGTTATTTCTTGCTATAATACTCCATAATATTCCAGAAGGAATTTCAATTGCAGTCCCACTCTATTATAGTGGCCGAAGTAGGGGAATAGCTTTAAAATACACTTTTATTTCTGGTGTTGCTGAACCTATTGGTGCACTTTTATCATATATTTTTCTTAAAAAATATATAAATAATACTATGATATCATTTATTTTAGTATTTGTATCAGGATTAATGATGTCTCTAAGTATTAATGAAATATATAAAGAAATTAAGAAATATAATTTAATTAATTATAGTTACATTGGATATGTAGTAGGGATAGTAATATTTTTTATACTTTCATTTATATTATAGACCCCTACTTTCAAATTAATGAAGTAGGGGGTTAGAATTTAAAAAATGATATGATTAAAATTTGCATTAAGTAAGATAATTAGTCATTTAGTAATATTTCGATGCAAATTAGAAAATTGAATATTTTTAATAAACTTAAAAAAATAAAATTGTATCCCTATTACACATTTTTATAAAAATGAAGAGGGGAAGTATTGTTAAAAATTTACTTTGAGATGAATAACTATTCATTTTATCTAATCTCGATGCAAATTATAAAAATAGATATTTTCATTGAAATGAATAATTATATGTTTTTTGATAATTCGATGCAAATTATATAATATAATATTTTTTAATAATTTATAATTAATTAAATATTATAAAAATTTGTAAATATTTAAAATTATATAATTATATCTAAATAGTAAGTAATTATTACAAATAAAAAAGAATAATATATTATATTTATATATCATTCTATTTCTTATCAAGAAGTTAACATAATATAAATTATCAAAAGTAGTATGTAACCTATGATTATACTTTTCTAGATTCTATTTCAGCCATTTTATTTAATACTTCTGATGCATTATCTTTAGTAATTTCAGTATATCCTAATTCTTTTAATGCTTGAATTTTAACTGTATTTAATTGTTGAGTTCTACTTAATTTTTCTTCTTTATCTTGTTCAATCTCTTGTACAAATCTATTATGAGATTCAGTTAGCTTAGATCTAGATGCTCCTCCATTATTATATAAGTTAAATGCGGTATAGATTATACTTTCTAAAATAAATTGTTTTGTTTCATTAAACTTAAATTCATTTGGATTAGTAAATCCAGTTTTCTTAGATATATATCCAAATATATATTTAATCTCTGGTACATTATCAATAGATTGTAGTACATGATATAAATATAGGAATGTATAATATGTATCTTTTGTTTTTTCTTCAGTGAATTTTTCTTTAATTAAAAATACAATATCATTTAATAATTCTTGTTCTTCCTTAGTTAAATTCTTATAGTTGAATACTTGAGAATTTAAATCTTTTACATTTTGATTTAATCTTGTTTCTACATTTTCTAAATATTCACTATTAACATTAATACTCTTGATAGTATCATCATCACCATTTTCAATATCTAATAATTTTAATAATAATATTCTTTTTTCTTGTGGCCATTTATTTAATGAATCAAGTTCCAAATAATTATATATCATTTGTCTTGAAACACCTAAATATTTGGCTAATTTAACTTTTGATATACCAAGTTCACCTAATAAGGCATTTAATTCTTTCATAGTTTACTCTCCTCTACTCCGTATCTTACATAATAATTGTATAATACTTTACACTTATTTGTCAATAAAAATATAAAATAAAAAAGGTAATATTAATTACCTTTTTTAAGTAATAGTTGATCATCACTATTTAAATAGTTAATTACTATATCATCTCCAGCTATACTTTTTGCTATATCTTCTGCAGTAATAGAACCTCTTTCAGTAATAATTCTAGTATTAATTGTCGAAGTAACAATTATTTCTTCGCTTGGTAAGTACAAAATCGCAGAACCTCCTGTAGAAAAATTATATCGAGTAATTTCAATTATTGTTGCTCTATTATTTTCAAAAATAATTGCTTTATAATTAGGTTTATTATTGCCGCATCCTGTTAAAGATGTAACAGCAAGCATTCCGCTTAAAGCAGCTGCCATTATAGCTTTTCTTCTTTTAATATTATTCATATTATATTCACCTCTCTTTTAAATAATTGTAAGTATTATATTTGGTATATTTTGTCAATTTAAGGTGTTAGAGTTAATTGCTTTCCTTGACCTAAATAATTAATTTCAGCATCTTCTCCTAAGATTGATCTAGCAATATCATCTGCTTTTACTGTGGAATTTATATCATTAATTAATTTTGTATCAAAAGATGATGTAATAATTATTGCTCCATCTTTTGTAACTATTTGAAGTTGTTCGCCATCATAATCAGTCCACTTTTCAATTTCAACTATTGTAGCGGTATTACCATTAAATATAATTGCTTTATTAAAATTATATTTAAAATCTACCATATCATAATTACAGCTACATCCGAGTGTTGCAAAGGCAAGTCCTCCAAATTAAAGCAGTTGTCATTATTGCCTTTCTAATATTTTTCTTTTCCATATTTTTCTCCTTTCTGAAATATAAAAAGACTTTTATATTTCTATAAAAGTCTTGTTCTTTACATATAATCCAGGTTATTAACCGTGTTATTGAATTATAACATCTATTGATGGAACTACTCCCTTTCAACAATGTTAATTATACCATAAATTTGCTTATTTTTCAAGATTTTGCTACTTCAAATACCATAATTCTTTATTATCTTTAAATACTTGTTTAATTATACCACCCATAATGCATTCTTCACCAAGATAAATAACACATGCTTGTCCAGGTGTAACTGCTTTACCATCAGTATATTTTACTTTAATTTCATTATTATCTAGATATTCTATAGTAACAGGTATATCTTCACTTCTGTATCTAAATTTAGCTGTTGCGAAAGTAGGACATTTATCAGATATATGATTTATATCTTCAATTATAGCTTCATCAGATAATAGATATTTAGAGTCATCACCATATGCTACATATAAAGTATTAGTTTTGGAGTCTTTTCCACAAACATAATGTCTTTTTTCATCTCCAGATAGTCCAACATTACGTCTTTGTCCTATGGTATAGTTCATAAGACCATTATGTTCCCCTACTTTGTTTCCTGTTTCTACATCTATAATGTCACCTTTTTTACCTTTTAAGTAATTAGCAACAAATTTTTGATAATTTCTTTCTCCTATAAAGCATATACCAGTAGAATCTTTCTTTTCAGCAACAGGAATATGATTTTTACGAGCTATTTCACGCACTTCGCTTTTATTTAAATGCCCAATAGGAAACATTACGTCTTTTAACTGTTCTAAAGTAACTTGACTTAAAAAATATGTTTGATCTTTATTATTGTCTACCCCTCTTAATAATTTATTTCCTTCAATGCGAGCATAGTGACCAGTAGCAATTTTATCTGCACCCAATTTTTTAGCTTCTTTTTTAAATTTATCGAATTTAATATATTTATTGCACATAATATCAGGATTAGGAGTTCTACCCTTTTCAAGTTCACTTAAGAAATATTTAAATACATCATCCCAATATTCTTTAATAAAATCTACCCTATATAAAGGGATACCTATTTCATCACAGACATTTTGAGCATCTCTATAATCTAATTCTTGAGGACAAACACCATCAGTAATACCTTCTTTATCATTATTTATGTTAGAATCCCAGTTTTTCATAAATAATCCAACAACTTCATATCCTTGTTGTTTTAAAAGAAGTGCTGCTACTGCAGAATCTACTCCACCACTCATACCTACTACTACTTTCATAAATATACATTCCTTTCGACATGTACATTATACTACAAATTTTATTAAATTTGAACTTATATATATTTCAAACAAACTACTAAATATCAGTAATAAAGTAAATATTAAATATAATATTATATAGTTCTTAAAAAAGTCTTTATAATTTATTAATCTATTATTTCTAAAAGTATTAAATGATTTTATAGCAAAATTAACACTATAATAAGTTAATAAAATAAATATAAAAATATATAATATATTATTTATAAACAAAATAAGGCTTAATATTAAACCGTTTAATTTATAAGTATAAATTATTGATGAAATCATAAAACCAAGTGATATGCCTTTATAAACTATTATAAATAGGTTAATAAATACAAATATAAATAATATTCCAAATATCCATATAAAAAAACTATATTTTATATTTGAAACTACACTATTATATAAACCTAAAAGTTTATTAAAATTACCATTCTTAATTAAACTAATATAATTTATAATATCATTATTGATTTCCTTTTTATCTGATAAAATAAAACTAATTATTCCAAGTAAAAATCCAACTACTAATAATAATATTAATAATTTAAATATTCTTGATCTAACTATTTTCATAATAAATTATATTTATTACTTTATTTTTTTATTACAATATATTATAATTGTTATGAGGTATAAAGTATGGCAAAAGAAAAACAAAAAAAGAAAAAGAAATCTGGTCCACTTTGGATTAAAATAGTAGCATGGTTAATGTTAATTGCCATGGTAGCTAGTTTATTTACAATTGTGTTTAGTGCAATATTTGCAAATTAAAAGAGAAATATTATTTCTCTTTTTTATTTTGTTTCTTTAATAGATCTCTGATATCTTCAAGAAGCAACACTTCATCAGATTTAGTTGGTGCTTCTTCAGCAGCCTCTTCTTCTTTTTTCTTTAAATTCTTTAATTTATTAATAGCTTTTACTACTAAGAAAATACAGAATGCAACAATAATGAAATTAATTACAACAGATATTAAATTACCATAATTTAATGTTGCTGCTCCAGCAGTTTGAGCTGCTTCTAAAGTTTCATATTTGTTACCATCAAGTGCTACAAACCAATTAGTAAAATCTACTCCTCCAGTGAGTAATGAAATAAGTGGCATTATAATATCATTTACCAATGATGTTACTATTGCTCCAAAAGCACCACCGATTATAACACCAATTGCCATATCCATTACATTTCCTCTTTGAATAAATTCTTTGAATTCTTTAAATGTTTTTTTCATATCCTACCTCCAATAAAATTATACAATATATTTTATTTATCTTCTAGTGGAAATATTTAATTAATCATTCTTTTTAACTCTTTTAATTTCTTTTTTACTTCCGTCTCTATCATAATCATAAGTAACATAATCACCTTTTTCTAAAAATGTTACTTTATCATTAACTTCAATTAATAAATTAGAATCTACACTTACTTGTCTTAAAACTTCACCTGTAGTTTTATCACAAATTAATAAGTCAATAACAACATCAACTTTATTTGCCCAAACACCATCTTTAAGATAATCTGATTCTAAATATCTTCTTTGATATACAGATCCACCATGATAATATGCATTACCATAACTATAACCACTAATAAAAGAATCATTTTGTCCTTCAATTTCATTTACACCAAAATAAGAACGTTCATTATCGATTGGAAAACCTAACATTAATGAATTATGGATTCTATCATCCATAGTGTCTTGCATAATACCATCAAATGCTGCTTTAGTTGAAACAATTGATGTATCCATATGAATATTATCAATGTATACAGCTAAATTATCAGGTAAATTTAATGTTTTAATTTCAAAATATAATTTTTTATTTGATGTAATCCTCCAAGTATCTTCACCACTTAAATAATGAATTGATAATTTAAATTTTTCTCCCTGTATATCTTTTTCTTGTGCTACACCTTGATTTAATGTTTTACCAGTTTCTTCATCATTAGTGGTTAATATTGCAACATTACTAACATCTGCAGATAATTCTTGTGGAATACAACCTGCCAAACCAGCAGATAATATTGCAGATAATGCTATAGCACGTATTCTTTTTTTATTCATAAATATCCCTCCGAAATTATCATGTATTATATCATATATTATTTGAAATATCAAATAAAAAGAGCAAAAATGCTCTTTAATTTCAACTGGTGGACCGTTAGGGATTCGAACCCTAGACCCATCGATTAAGAGTCGATTGCTCTACCAGCTGAGCTAACGGTCCAGTTAAAAATGAATTAAAATTAATTCATTGATATGATTATAGCACACAAATTAAGAAAAATAAAGAAATTTTTTATTATTTTATTTTTCTAATTATTTCTCCTTTCTGAGGAGTATACTTTTTAATTCTCATAAGTTCTTCTATACTTACTACATTATATCCAAGATTATTTAAACTTGGAATTAATTTTTTTACTGCTTCAACAGTTTCTAAATGAATATCATGTAGTAATACAATACATCCATCGCATGAATCTTCAATAACATTATTATATATTTTATTACTATCTCTATATAATGTATCTTTAGAATCAATACTCCATAATATTAAAGGATAATTTAAACTTATTATTTTGTTATTATAATTGCCATATGGAGGACGTATATACTTTAATGTTTCTCCTGTTATTTTATTATATATTATCTCAGTTGAATTAATTTCTTCTTCTAATTCTTGATCACTTATTTTAGTTAAATTTTTATAGGAATATGTATTTGACTCAATTTCATTATTTGAGTTATATACTTTTAGTACAACATCTTGATTATATTTCATTCTATTGCCTAACATAAAAAATGTTGCTGTAGAATCATTGTATTTAAGTGTCTTCAATATTTCTTCTGTATATTTAGATGGACTATTATCAAAAGTAAAAACAATAAACTTATCATATTTATAATATTTTGTTTGTTCTTTATTAGTATTTTCAATTAAGTTAATTGTGATATATGGATAATAATCAATATTTTCAAAATTAATATCATAAAAATATATAGTTAACATATTTTCATTAATTAAATAAGTATGATTATTTATATTAGATTGTTTAATCTTATTATAAATAGAATATTCATATTTATAGTATGATATTTCATTAATACTTTTTTCTAAAAAATCTTTATCAAATACATTAGTAATATATTCAATATTATTATTATCTAAGTTTAATAATATATTTTTATATTTAATATCATCTAAATTGTTTTTAATATAAAATACAATATTAGCATAATTATCTTTGTAATATATATCATAATCTATTTTTAATGTCTTAGTTTTATCCATTAATTTAAATTTTCTTACATAATCATAAATATAATTAGAAATAATTTTATCTATTTCTTCATTCTTAAATCTAGGATAATTTACATTTATATATGTATTTTCATTCATAAATTGTATATTTGAATTAATTATTGAACTTTTTATACGTAATGGTTCAGTATAAACAATATTAACTATCATAAGTAAAATAATTAATGTAATACACGCATATATAAGGAATTTTAATAAGTTTTTCTTATAATTTATTAGTATCATATTAATATCATTCCACTTTAATAAATATATATATCATATTTTTAAAAATATTAAACTCTTTTATAAAAAAATGTTGAAATTACATATATTTTATGTTATCATTAATAAGCGATGGACCTTTAGCTCAATTGGTTAGAGCATCCGGCTCATAACCGGGCGGTTGTAGGTTCGAGTCCTACAAGGTCCACCACTTATTTTGCAGGTGTGGCGAAATTGGCAGACGCACTAGACTTAGGATCTAGCGGAGCAATCCATGGGGGTTCAAGTCCCTTCACCTGCACCATTAAAGAATCTGGTTGAACTTTGGTTCAATTTACTAATAAATATCAATTCTAGAAATGGAATTGATTTTTTGTTGTGTAAAAGAAAGGGATGATTTAATGGTAAATATTATTAAACAAGAAATTGAAGTTGAAGAAGCATTAAAAAAGAAACTAGAATTTATATGTAGTTTTTGCAACACTAAATGTGAAATTAAAAAAGGTTCAATTAGAACAATAGAAAGAAAAAATTTATCTTATGTAGAACCACATAGAATAATAATTAAAGATATTACATTTCTAGCATTTAATTATGAAACAAATATCTATATAGAAAATTTAAGTAATAAGATATTAATTAAAGATGTATCTTTATTAAAAAAAGATGACTTTGAGAGATAGAACTGTTTCAAACATCAAAAAATATGTTATGATATATAGTGCAAGGAGGTTTGTTATGGCTAAAGAAAGTTTAAAAGAAATGTTATTAAATGTTAAACCAGGAGATTTTGATAAAATTATGAGGCACCAAATTACTCAAGAAGATATTAAAGATTTTTATGATCTTTATTGTGAATTTGCGTCCCTTGAAACTGATTATCAACAAATGATTTTAGGACGAAAAGATGCTGCAAAAGATTTAACAAAAAGGTTAGAATTATTAAAACAAATGGGTGAACTAATATCAAGAGGTATGAAGATACAAAATACACATTACGAATATGCTTCAAAAGACTTAAAGAATTCAAATATAGATGAAAAACAATATAATAAAGTATTTGAAGTTCTAAGACAATTAGCAAGTAATGAATCAGTGCAGTATGAAATCAAAACAATTACATATCCAGCATACGATAGTAGTGATAGACATGGATATCGTACAACTGATGAATATACTGGAGAAATTACTATATTGGCTGAAAAAGAAGCATTATCAAAATTCGAATCTGATAAAAAAATCCCATATTTAAATCAAGAAATGCTAGAAGAAATTTATAAACATGGATTTTCTATGGTTCTATTTGGAAATGAAGAACTTAAAACTGAAAGATTGAATCTACCAAATAAGCAAATATTAGGTTACTATCATCCTATTGTATTTTACTTACAAGATGATAATCTTGCTAATGCAATCAGATCTTTTATAAGCTTTATTCAAGAAAATGGGGCTGATTTAAATCAGATAGAAACAAGTGATTTAGTAGAAAATATTAAATCAAAATATCAAAAGAAAATAGGCAAAAAGAATTAAAACTAATTAAAAATTAGCAATAAATCAAAAATGCTATTTTTTTATAAAACTTAATTCAAAAAGTTATAAAACCATGGTATATTATATATAGAACTGATATTTATTATTTGTTCTTTTAGATATAAGTGTTCAAAATAGGCTCTTGTATCGCACCACTTGTAAATGCAAAACAATTCTATAATGAATTGTTTTTTATTACATAAAAAAATGATATTACTAATAGATTAAGAAAAATATTTACAATTATTTATTAAATAATGTATAATATGCCTAAAGGAGGGGTTGTATGAAACCAAGAGTAAAAGCATCTTTATTAGCAATAATTGCATCACTAGGTCTGATGGGAGGATGTAAAGATAATAAAAAAATACAAAATTCAAATGTAGAAGTAACTGCTACTATTCTAGAAGAAACACCAGAACCAACCAAAATAGTAACCCCTACACCCAGTATAGAACCTACTGAAGTACCAGCTGAAAAGCCAACGGTAACACCTACTATTGAACCTACTGAAGTGCCAACTGAAAAGCCAACGGCAACGCCAACTATAGAGCCAACTTCAGAACCAAAAGATGAAATGCCACGTATACCTTTAATAGGAGAATTTGATATGAATGATTTAAATCGAACAGTAATTCTTGAACCAGGGGTACATATGGTTATAAATTCAGCGGAAAGACAAATCAATCAAGACATAGAAGATGGATGGACTAATGGTAATGTTATAGTACCATATTTGCCAGAAGGATATGGGTATGTATATGTAGGAATTGATGAAGAAGATAAAAGCAAACCTTATGTTTGGATATATTTTAATGTTGATTCGGTTGAAAAAAACCTTAATACACGAGCAGATATGTATGTGCAAAGCGTATTATTAGACCAAGAAACGAAAAAATATGAAACTCTTAATCAAATTTGGTCTGATGGATCTTTTGGAAAAGTATATGAAAATACTGAAGATTATTCTGAATTTGAAAATATGTATGGAGATAATTTTTATAAGCCACATTCACATGTAATATATTATTCATGTGATTATTCTGAAATATTTGATAATTATGGAAACTTTAAATTTGAAATTCCAGATGGATATACTTTACTTGGTGCAATTGATTTAGAAAATAATACTAATGTTGGTGAAGTGAAATCTTCCGGAAAAGTAGTACTATTCTTTGCTAATGAACAACCTATTTTAGTTGAAGAAGATGTAAAACTACCAGGAAAAGTAGTTAAAAGAGAAAAAACTTTAACACTACATATGTAATTTTTAAACCATACTTCAAAAAAGTATGGTTTTAACTTGACAATTTTTTTTAAATAATATATCATATATAACTATCAAAGGAGTGTAATATATGGAAAGTTATGCAGAGGTATTTAATAAAAGGAAACAGAATTATTTTAGTAAGTTAAGAAAAAATATTTGGGTTTTGAATAAACTAATAGATGATAATAAAGAAAATATAGATGAAAATGCTAAGAGAACATTAGAAATATTATTAGATCCTAAAAATTACGATGAACTTAATTTAGCTGAAGCATTATATAGTATTACTTTTGATATGATGTCTTTAATGAATAGATTATCTGATGGCACAGTTAAAGAAATACCATTTGAAGAAAATGATGGCATTAAGTTATTTATAGATATAATTAATAAATTAAAAAATAAATGTAAAACTGAAAATGTTACTATGACTATCGAACCAACAGCAAAAATGATTTATGGATTTTTAGTTGGATTTGCAGAGGATACTGAAGGTACAATTATGTATGTTGCAGATAAAACTGGTTTTGATTTAGAAGATGATCTACAAATGCAACAATTTATGCTTTACTTAGAAAAAGCACAGACTATATTTAATTCAAAAAGCAACAAAAAAAATTCTGTTAATGAAATGCCAAGTAAAAAAGATATAGAAGAACTTACTAAATTTAGTAATGAATTTCATAAATTATGTGAAGATGGAAAACTTAAAAAAGGCATTAAAAGAAGTTTATCAAATAGTTATACAATTCATTTTCTATAATAAAAATAGTTTCAAATTTGAAACTATTTTTTTATTAGTTGTTTACCATTTCTTATATATTTCATATATTCCCAAAATTTAGGGTGGTCTGAATAATTATTCATCAAGTTCATTATTTCTTCATCTTTTGTAATTAGATAATATGTCCTTATCATTGCAAGTTTCTTATATGTAAGCATTTCATCATAAAGTTGACCTTCAAATAAATCTATTATAAATGCTTTTATTAATACCTGAAACCAATCTAATTCAAATGGATCAATATTAATATCATCATTTTCATCAAATGTTTCATATGCCTCTTCTTTACTATATTGTTTTTCTTCTAAATATTTTTTATATAATCTATCATATTCTCTATCAATATTATCTTCATTAATTAAATTTAATGAATTATCATCAAGTAAGTATATCAATTTATATTTAATTAATTTTAATTCTTCATTATCACCAAGTTTATCTAATAATTCATTTATACATTTAATATATCCAAGATAGAATAGCATTTGACTTCTAGTTCTTGGAGTAAATATTAATTTACCAGTTTGAATAGAGTTCTTCATTACTCTTTTTTTAAACTCTCTTCTATATTCATCATTAGTACCAACATCAATATTATACGCATATTTTAAATCAAGCCCATTAACATCTTCATACATTCTATATTTACTAGGATTACTAGTTTCAATAAAAATAGTAAACATATAAACATCATTTAATACCTCATCCACCAAATTAATAGCGTCTGGAAACATTTCATCGTAATCAATTTCATTATCAACTGGATAAAAATACTCAAATGGATTTTCTCTATCAATAGTACTTACTTCACTATGACAGTCTCCAACATAATCTTTACTTCTTAATGCTAGTTTAGAATAAAAATCATTTCTTTTTTCTAATAAAATTTTTATTTTTTCGGGATAATTTGGTTTATCTAACCCATAAGCATATGAAAGATAATATGATTTTATTTTATCTTCAACATTATAAAATTTATTAAGAGTATCTCTAATGCCATTTAATTTTAATGACTCTTTTAAACTATTATCAAATCTTATTACATGTATAGCAGAACTGGTGAATGGAAAATTATATGTCTCTAATACTCTATTTAAGTCATTTATAGACACTTTTTCATTTAAACAAACATATTTATCATCTATAGTAAAAATCTCTTTATTTAACTTTAAAAAGTCATAAAAACTATTATCATCTATACCCATAATAATATTATAATTATCTTTTTCTGATCCTTTTAAAGCTTCTAAAAGTAATTCTGGGTATTTTAATAGTATTTCTATTTCAATTTTTCTACTATTATTAAATCTTAAATACATTAAAAAAGCCAAAAAAGTAGTATATCCATAATTAATATTATATGTTTCTTTATTTTCCATATTTCCCCCAAAATATAAGATTTATTATAATTCAAAATAAATACTTTGTCTATAATAATATTTATTGTATAATTAATTTAGGGTGAATATGAATGATATATTATTTTATTGGTATTAAAGGTAGTGGAATGAGTTCACTTGCATGTATTATGCATGATTTAGGATATATTGTTATGGGTAGTGATAAACCTGATCATTTCTTTACTGAAGAACAATTAATAGAACGAAATATTAAAATATTTGAATTTAACAAAGATAATATTAAAGAAGGAATGACAATAGTTCAAGGAAATGCATTTACTATTGAAAATGAAGAAGTAAAAAGAGCAAATGAACTAGGTCTTAAGATATACACATATCAAGAGATGATAGCAAAAATTACTGACAATACAAAATTAATTGCAGTATCAGGGTGTCATGGAAAGACCAGTACAACTACTATGTTTAAATTTGTTTTAGAACCTTTTGGAGTTAATTATCTAATTGGAGATGGAACTGGTTTTGCTAATAAAGGAAATAATTACTTTGCCCTAGAAGCATGTGAATATAAAAGACATTTCTTATCATATAATCCATATTATGCAATAATTACGAATATTGAACTTGATCATACTGATTATTATAAAGATTTAGATGATGTATTAGATGCGTTTAATGAATTTGCAAATAAAGCAAGAAATACAGTAATAATGTGTGGAGATGATTCTAATACAAGAAAAATTAAAACAAATAAAGAAGTATTATTTTATGGATTCAATGATAATAATGATGTTACTTTAAAAAATATAGAATATAAAAATGATAATACTATTGCTGATGTATTTATTAAAGGAAAAAAATATATGAATGTTACTTTCCCATTTAATGCAGATCATCTACTTCTTAATGCTTTATCTGTTATAACTGTTTGTTATTTAGAAAATTTAGATAAAGATTTAGTTAAAAAACAAATAATGAAAATAGAACATGCAAAGAGAAGATTTATCGAAGAAAAATTTAAATCAAATATAATTATCGATGATTATGCACACCACCCTACCGAAGTTAAGGTTACAATTGAAGCTGCTAAAAAGAAATATCCAAATAAAAAAATAATTGCTATATTTAAAGCACATACTAAATCAAGAGTTAAATTTTTCTATAAAGAGTTTGCTGATGCTCTTAATTTAGCAGATAAAGCATACGTTATGGATATAGCAGAAGATAGAAAAGAAGTAGGATATGATGATGTTGATGCAAATATGATAATAGATTTACTTAAAAATGGTGAGCACATATCATTAGAGACAATAAATAAATTATTACAATATAAAGATTCAGTATTATTGTTTATGAGTAGTAAAGACATATATGTACTTGAAGATGAATATAAAGAACTAGCAAAAAAAGAATAGTATTTAAACTATTCTTTTTTAGTAGTAACCCCTATTTACTACTCTCTTCCTTCTAATCTACATAATAAATCAATTTTGAACATTTCTTTTTGTGCATTTGCTTTAGAAATCATAATTCCTTTATATGCAGTTAATTCTGATTTATGACCATCTAATAATATATCTTTTGGTTCTAAGTTATTTAACATAACTATATTATTATTTTTATATACTGTATAATTTAACTTAACTTCACCATATACTTTTACAAATAATGAGTCAGTTGGAAGCCTTAAATCATATGTTTCAGTTTGTTCATGTTTATTTAAAGAAACTAGTTCACCAACAAATTCACCACTTCTTAGTTTTGGATAAAAATCAAACATTAATTTTTTATAAGCAACCATATTATATTTTTTTAAACTTCTCTCAAGCTTTTTAAAATTATTTTCATCCAAATAATCTAATATAAATCTACCTTTCATAAACCAAACCCCCTTATTGATTTGCAGTATGATTATACCACATATAAGGGGGATTGTCAATAGTTTTGTATCAATTTTGATAAGCAGTATTTTATTCGATAATTGTTATGTTAATAATATAGTTATCAGAATCATAATTAAATAATACATTATAATTCTTATCATCTTTAAGATCATTTTTCATTTTTAATATTTCATCTGAAGTTGTTAAATTAAAATCTTTATAGATAACACTTATCTTATGTATGTTATTCTGAGCATTTTTATTTATAACAAGATCTAATAACTTATCTACAAAGAAGCCACTTTGAGTGCCTTTAAACAACATTAATTCATTGTTAAAACTAGATGAAGTATTATAATTAGTACTATTTTCTATATTTGTTTTTGTTTCTTTAAATGTATTAATTGCAAAAAATGCGATAACTGCGAATAATACTAAAGAAATAAATATTATAACTAAACGTATTTTTCCAAAATTTTTGAAAGTATCTAATACATTTTCGGCCATTTCATTACCGATTTGTCTTGTTTTTAATTCTGCTTCCTTTTGTCTAGCTTCTAATTCTTTTTTACTTTTATATTCACTATTATTTGAATAAGGTGCACCACAATTACTACATTTTTTATCTTTTGCAGTATCAATTAATGATCCACAATGTTCACATGTTATCTTCATATTCTTTTCTCCTATAAATTAATATCTTTTGATTTAATTTTATTTAATACAAAGTCAATAAATTCTTCTTTAGATACTGTAATTGTTTCTTGACTACCAAACTTACGATAACTTATTAATCCACTTTCTTTTTCTTTATCACCAAGTATTAATGTTAATGGTACTTTCTTAGTTTGACTTTCTCTCATTTTATAAGATAATTTTTCATTTCTATCATCTAATTTAACTCTAATATTATTACTTTCTAATAATTTAAATATTTCATTTGAATATTCTAAATGATATTCATTGTTTACAGGAATTATATTAACTTGCACTGGAGCTAACCATAATGGGAAAGCACCTGCAAAATGTTCAATTAAAATACCAAAGAATCTTTCAATTGAACCATATATTACTCTATGTAACATAACAGGTCTTTTTTTACTACCGTCTGAATCAATATAAGTTAAATCAAATCTTTCTGGTAGATTCATATCTAATTGAATAGTTCCACATTGCCATACTCTACCAAGAGAATCTTTAATATGAAAATCTAGTTTAGGTCCATAGAAAGCTCCATCTCCTGGATTTATTTTGCAATCATGGCCAGATTTATGGCAAGCATCTTCTAATGCTTTTTCTGATCTATTCCATATTTCAATATCACCAATATATTTTTCTTCAGGTCTAGTAGATAATTCAATACTATAAGTTAATCCAAACATTGAATAAATTCTATCAATAAAGTTAATTAATCTTATAACTTCACTTTCAATTTGGTCTTCTCTCATGAATAAATGAGCATCATCTTGAGTAAATGTTCTAACTCTAAAAAGTCCATTTAATGCCCCACTAGCTTCATGTCTATGAACTTGTCCAAGTTCTCCTACTCTCCAAGGCAAATCTTTATATGAGTGTAATGAGTTTTTATAAACTAGCATTCCTCCTGGACAGTTCATTGGTTTAATAGCAAATACTTTATCATCAATTTCACTAGTATACATATTTTCTCTATAATTAAACCAATGTCCAGATAATTCCCATAATTCTTTATTTAACATTATTGGAGTTTTAATAAATTCATACCCTTCTTTAGCATGTTCTTCATACCAAAAATTCTCAAGTTCATTTCTAATAATCATTCCATTTGGTAAAAAGAATGGAAAACCAGGACCATACTCACTTATCATAAATAAATCTAATTCTTTTCCAAGTTTTTTATGATCTCTTTTTTTAGCTTCTTCTAAGAAATTTAAATAATCATTTAAATCTTCTTCATTTTCATAACATACTCCATATACTCTTTGAAGCATTTTATTTTTAGCATCACCCTTCCAGTAAGCGCCACTAACTTTTAATAACTTAAAGTGCTTAATTTCTTTAGTAGAGTTTACATGTGGTCCACGACAAAGATCTATAAAATCTTCTTGACGATAAGCAGATATAACTGTATCATTTTCATCCATTCTACTTATTAAGTCTATTTTATATGGATCATCTTTAAACATATCTAAAGCTTCTTTTTTTGATAATTCTATTCTTTTAATTAGTTTATTATCTTTAGATATTTTTTTCATTTCTTTTTCAATTTTTGGTAAATCCTCTTCTGTTAATGAAACATCTCCCAAATCAATGTCATAGTAGAATCCTTCATCAATTACTGGACCAACCCAAAACTTAGCATCTGGATATAGATGTTTAACAGCATGTGCCAAAAGATGAGCACAACTATGGTTTAACATATTTAATCTTTCATCATTTTTAATTTCTTTCATATTTTCCTCCTCTAAATAAAAAGGAATGGTACAAGGAGTCATAATGACGGTACCATCCCTTTATTTAACTTATTTGTTATATAACGATAACAACTCGTAGGCTATTAACCTCATACAAATGGTAGTAATTATTAAATACTCACATTAGTTTACACCAACCACTAATTCTCTTTGCTTAATAATTTAATAATGTTGTCCACTTAATTATTTCAAATATAATGTTAACACAAATTATCTATCTATGCAACATCTTTTAATTGTAATACTTTACGTCCTTCTTTTACTTCTACATATTCATGTAATAATTCAATAAATTTATTTATTTGTTCTGGAGATAAATTACGTAACATTTTTATTACATCTTGTGATGTAATATCTTTAGTAGTAACTAATCTAACTACTTTTTCTTCTGTCTTTTTAGGTGTTTTATCAACTAACTTTTCATCAAAAGGAGTAATTACTTGTTTATCTTCATTTACTTCATTAATCGTATCATATTCAACATCTTCTTCATGTGTCTCAAGTAATAAGAAATCATTTTTTCTTGCTACATACTTATCTGGCTTTTCAAATGAAATAGCAGGTTCAGGTGCTCTTGCAATAGTATCATCAACGACTTCTTCTTCAACTTTAGGATTTAACGCTTCTTCTAAGGTAATATAATTACCTTTTCTAATTTCTTCTATAGCTGCTCTTTCAACTGCATCAGAACCTTTAACTAAATTGATTGCTTTAATTGTATAATAAAATGGAATTAATCCTTTTGCAAAATTAGTTAGTCCTTCATTAAATCTATACATACTATTTTTATTTTTAAGAACATATCCATCATCTATTAATTTTTTATTCACAACAGGCCTAACTGCTTCAATTACTGAAAGACCATATGCTGTTGATATTAACTGGATGATTAAATATACTAATATAGCATTTCCCATAATTATTCCCCCTTACTTCATCGAGTACATTTCTTTAAAACGGCTTATATTATAACAAAAATACTTATAATTGTCAAATAAATCTATTTAATTTTTAGTTTTCTTTCAAATTTTATACATATATTTTCAATATAATTCTTATTATATAAATCATTTAGCCATTCTTTCGGAATATTTTTATACCCATATATTATTCCTACTATACTACCTGTAACAGCACCAACCGTATCAGTATCTCCACCTAAATTAATAGCTTTGATAATTGCATCTTTAAAAGATTCTGTTGTTAATACTGAATATAATGCTGATTCTAAAGTATCAATAACATACCACAAAGACGATATTTCTTCTTCTTTTAATTTTGCAATGTTTCCCTTAAGTATTCTATTATATAATTTTAAATATTCTTTATTAAACATACTATAATCAATATGCTTAATATTATAATAACTTTCAAATTTATCAAAACCTTTTAATAAAAATAATAGATAATTTGTCATAATATAACAACCAATTATACTTATTTCATGCCTATGAGTCAAAGAAGATAAGTTTTTACAAATTTCAAAAATAGTATTATTATTACAATTTGTATAGTAAGCATATAAAGCACAAGGTAATATTCTCATAATTGATCCATTGCCATTATTATTTATATTATTAATTCCACATTGAGTTGCATTATTACCATTATATTTTTCAATTGCTTGCATACATGTATTTCCAACGCCAAATGTAATACCGCTTGGAGTATATTTTCCATTAAATAACCATTCTTGAAACTTTTTCATTATATCTTCATAACTTATATATCCAATATCAGCAATAGATTCAAGAGTTGCTAGTGTTAGAGATGTATCATCACTCCAATAGCCTTTTGGTAAATTGTGTGATAGATGCCCAATCATATTTATAACAGGGTTTAATTTAAGATATTCTCTTTTATAAGTTTCTATTGGAACACCCATTGCATCACCAATTGCTAATCCTAATACGGAATCAATTACTTTACTCATCATTCCTCCTATGTTATTAACAATTTGATTATAACAAATTTAATAATAAAAGTATACATTAAATATGTATACTTTTATCTTAAATTATATTATTTTCTTTTGTTATCACTAATTAGTGTAAGTTCTATAGTTAAATACTTTATCCTTTCAACTATTCTTCTTGCTTTAATTTCATCCACGCCTTTTGATGTTTCAGATAATACTTTTTCTAACTCTTCAATTGTGAAATTTGAAGTAAAAAATGTAGATAAATCATTATCCATTCTATATTGTAAAATTGTACCTAAAACCTCATCTCTTGCCCAAGGGCTATTGTTTTCAGCACCAATATCATCAAGTAGTAAAATATCACTAGTCATAATTTCATCTAACACTTCATCATAATTATATTCATTAAATGATGCTTTTAATCTCTTTAATAGTGATGGGTAATATACATTTACTGTTCTAAATCCTTTATTAGATAATTCATTTAATAATGCACTTAATAAATATGATTTACCACTTCCAAATGATCCACTTAAATATAATCCTTTACATTCCTCATTATTAACTTTCTTTTTTAGGAAATCTTTTATATATTTAAGTATTTCACCTCTTTGCTTTTCAATTACTACATTACTTAGTGATGCATTTCTTAATATCTTAGGAGTTTCAAAGAAGGTAGTTGTATTTTTAATTGCATTTTCTTTAAAATACTTACAAGGTTTGTAAATGAATTCTAGATAGTCTTTTTCTACTATAGGATAATATACATGACCATTCACTTCATTTTTACACTTATCTAATCCTTTACATTTTGAACAATTTTTTAATTCGCATGATGTAGTTTCAAGTTTAGAAGTGTATTTCATTAATATTTCATCATCTAATTTTAATCTAGCACATAGCTTTTTAAATGTTTCATCAGTAGATGATTTTATAAATTCACGTCTTAAATCATCATTAATAGATTTCTTACTTTTAGTTATATAACTCTTACTACTAATCATTTTCTAAACTCCTCTATAAATTTTTTAAATTCATCTTTTTCTTCTGCACTAGAATCCGAAGAATTAATATCTTTGTTAAACCATATTGGTATTACTTTAGTAGATTTTTGTTTAATATCAGTCTTTGATTTCTTTTTATGTTCCTTTTCAGCTATTTCCATAGCCTCACTTGCTGTCTCTATTCCACTTCTCTTCCATTGACCAGCAATGGTTTCAACATATTGCTTAATTAATTTATTATTATTTGTTTTTAAACAGTAATCAATTAATACGTTAACAACAGCTGGATTAAGTTTCAAATCAATTAATAATTCTTCAAGTATTTTCATATCTCTATCAGTAGGCTTTACACCTTTATATTTTGCTTTTAAAAATTCATATGGAGAATGACTTTCAAATACTTTAATCATTTTTCCTCTCATTGAATTATTCCCACTAGCACTTTTTAAATATTCTGGTTGACTCTTAAATAACAAACTAGGAAGTCTATTATCATTATTAAATTGATAATATTTTCTAACATTTTTTCTTAATTCATCTTTATCAATATTACCTTTTTCATTCAATGATGCTCTTATAACATCTGCCATAGTGACAGGGTCAACTTCATATAGATAAGATAAATTAGTTATTAATTCTCTCATTGATTTATTTAAACATTTTTCATTAAACATTTCTTTTGGTAAAGATGATATCATTAAATCAAAATCATAATCAAGTTCATATTTAAGTAATAATTTATTCTTAGATACTATTTCTCCATCATTTATTTCAAGTGGTGTATAGTTTCTTACTTTGTATACTTGATCAAATGTAGAAGTAATTTCTTCATAATCTTTTAATGAAATATGAGGTGTTTTAAATAAACTAGTTAATCTATTATACTCATCTTTTCCAACATTATTGTATAAAACAACATTAAATATGGGATGTGAAAAAAATTCTTGTGCACTCATTGGACTATATAATTCATAAATATAACTATTAATTTCACCTTCATTATAATATGTTTTTAAAAGTCCTATACCTTCAAGTCTAAGTCTTGCTTCTTTTATATTATCAAGCGATAATGACATACTAGTCATTAAATGATGATGAGAAAGTTCTGATGAAAAATATGTGTTATTTGTTTCACTTTGAAGTTTTAAATATAATACAACTGCAGTATATCCAATTATAGGCATATAAAGTGTATTTAAAACAAGTCTATCATTTTCATTTAATAGGCTTTTATCAACTACTTGATATATATCTGCTGGATATAGTGATATTTTCTTCATAACTACCTCTTCATAAATTATTATACATAACAAAAAACAAAATTAAAAGATAATTTTGTTTTATTTCATAATTAATATTCTATTATTACTATCAGCTATTTCATTATCTACAAAATGAACATCAATACCTTTGCGAGAAGCCCAATAATCACATGCATGAATTAGTTTTTGTTCTTCTGTTTTAGGTGCTTCTAAAACCTCATTTCCATATTTATCTTTAGTCCATGGACCCATGTGAGTTGCAATTAAATCTGATACAAATAAGGTATCATTCTCTGAAATAGATAAAGCATTTTTATTATCTAAAATAAAATTAGCCATAATCACAGGATGCATTACATCTGTGTGTCCTGAATAAGTTAATCCACTTTTAAATCCATCATGTAATAATATAGCCATTCTCATTAAATCTTTAGTGTATTCATCATGTGGTGCGAATATACTATCTCTAAATGCTTCTTCTAAAAAGTAAGCAGCAACTTTAGTGTGTCTTACAAGTCCACCTTCACCAAGAGCAAAAGCAGGATGATGATTTCCACTAGTAGATGCCGGCATAGTGTAAAAATAATCAGGTAGCATTTCAAGCATTGTTTCCGTACTATAGCGTACATCTTCATTTTTAATTCTATTTAATTCAGTATTAAACATTTCTTTTCCCATGTTAAACTCCTATAAGGTTAAAGACATATCATCATTTAATCTATTTTCAATATTAATTAAATCATCGAATGTAAATGATGATTTATCTTTTTCCTCATCAGTTAAATATTTATCTACTTTTAATACTTCTCCCGCAATTAAATGCCCGTCTTCACATATTAAAGAAACAGATGGTCCATCTTTTAAATATACAATATACCATTCATTATCTCTAACTACATAATAATTGTTATTAGAGTCTACTATCGCTAAAATATATTCTTCATTCATAGTTTTAATTACTCTTACATTATTTCTATTAAAGTTTTCAAAATACTCTCCATTTACTTTAACATCTCCATAATTAATAACATATTTATTAGTTGGTTTATTACTATTACAATTTGTTACACAACTAGTACATCCAATAACTACTAATAATACAGCAGCTGCTGCAGTGCAACCAATAGCTACAGCTGCAGTCTCTCTTTTTATTTGATTTTTTTCATTAATACTTAATTCGCTTTTATTTTTCATATTTTCACCTCATTAATTTCCTTATATTTACAAACTTGATTTCATGTTCTTTGTTTGATGAATCGCATAAATAATTATTATAGGATTCATTTATTATTTCTTTTAATATGTTCATTCTAGATATATATCTTTCTTTTTGAACTTGCTCTAAACTTTTTACAATGTTCAGCGCATCATCTTCTGAAATATATTGTGATATAGTAAATGCTGGCACATTGGTTAGCACTTTTGGATTAATATCTATATGGTTACCCTTATATTTTATTGTTTGCTCTTTACTATCATATTTATCAATTAATACATATTCATCTTTAGTAACTAAATCAAACAATTGTTTATTATCAATACTTTTACATATAATTGGAAACGGATCATCTACATATCTAGTCTTTATGCCAAAAAATGTTTTTTTAGATATTTCTTTTTGACTTATTCCAGGAATAGTACTATAACGTAGGCTATCTCCAACAATAATTACATTATTTAATTTATCATAATCTATGAAAGGATTATATAGTCTTACATAACAATATCTTGTTCCTTTATTTTCCTTCTCTTTTTTTCTAATAATATTTTCAAGTATAGAAAGAGTTTTTCTTTTTTCTTGATCCATTTTACATAATTTGATAATACTATCATGTAATAATTTTTTGATAATAGGGTCTTTTTCATTTTTATATTTTTTGATAGCGGTTTTATATGTTTGTAACAAATCATATATTTCTTGTTTTAAAATAATAATTTTTTGCTCATTTGACATATAAATCCCCTATGAACATTATTATAATAAAAAAGAGTAGTTTTGGTCAACTATTCTCTTTCATTTAAATATTCATGCAATTCTTCTGCAACTTTTAATGGTATTATTTCAGCAAGTTCATGTACAGAAGCATTTTTTATTTTAGAAACACTACCATATTTTTTAATTAATTTTTTACGTCTTACATCTCCAAGTCCATTAATATTATCAAGTACACTTGAAATTGATCCTTTGCTTCTTATTTCTCTATGATAGTTAATTACAAATCTATGAGCTTCTTCATCTATTCTACTAAGTAATCTAAAAACATTACTTTTTTTATCAATTGGAATTAATTCTAAAGTATTACCATCAACTATAGCTTCCGGACTATGATGATTATCTTTTTTAACACCTATCACTTTAATATTTAAATCCAAATCATTTAGAGTACTTATGCATGCATTTATTTGATTAATGCCGCCATCTACTATTATTAAATCAGGTATTTCTAATTTGTCTTTTAAAACTCTAAAATAGCGTCTATAAATAACTTCTTTCATAGATGACACATCATCATTCTTATCAAAACTTAATTTAAATTTTCTATAATTCTTTTTAGATGGTACTCCATCTATAAATGATACCATAGCGGAAACAGTAAATGTTCCAAATAAATTTGAATTATCAAATGCCTCTATAATACTTAATTTATCTAGTTTTAATAGTTTTCTTAATTCTTCATTAGCATTATATGTTAATTCTTCATTATTATAAATTAATTTAATTTCTTTTTCATACAATTCTTTTGCATTATTATATGCCATATCAAACAGTTTCTTTTTACTACCTCTTTGAACTATTATTGCTTTTGTATTAAGAACTGTGCTCAACATCTCAGTATCTAGTATGCCTGGTACTATTACTTCTTTTGGGACTATATTACTTTTACTATAGAAAGAATGTATATAATATTCAAGTGTTTCTTTAATATCGTTAATCACAGGTATTATTTTATTATTAATACCTACTAATTTACCATTTCTAATGAAAAATATTACAACACTAATATATGAATTATCATAATAATAATTAATAACATCCCTATTAATATTATCATCTAATTCAACAATAATTTGATTCTTAAATACAGTATTTATGTATCCCAATTCTTCTACTAATTCTTTACATAATTCATAGTTTAAATTTTTAGAATTAAATTCTATCTTTTCATTTATTTTATCAACTAATAACTTATCATTTCCATTTAATATAGATAATATTTCATTTTTAATATTTGCATCATCTATATTTTTATTTTCACAATATCCCAAACACTGTCCTATATGATAATATAAACATACTTTTTTAGGCATTGTTTCACATTTTCTTAGTGGATATAATCTATTTATTAAATTAACAAGACGTCTTGCAGCATATACGTTTGGATATGGTCCAAATAAATAATTAGATTTTTTATTAATATTTATTTCTCTTTTTACTCTTAAGCGAGGAAATTTTTCATTGGTTAATTCAATATATGGATAACTTTTATCATCTCTTAAAAGAATATTATATTTTGGGTCATATTTTTTAATTAGATTAATTTCTAATATAAAAGCTTCTGTTTCACTATTAGTAACTATATATTCAAAATGATCTATTTCACTTACTAGTTTTTTAGTTTTACCAGTTACTCTTCCAGTAAAATAACTTTTAAGTCTATTAAAAAGTATTTTAGCTTTTCCAACATATATTACTACGCCATCTTTATTAAACATTAAGTAGCAGCCACTTTTCTTTGGCACATTAGATAGTTCTTTTTTAAACATAATTTCCTCCTTTTCTAATTTTATCAAAAAAGAATTATTATGAAAATAATTCTTTTGTAATTTTTAATTTTAATATTTCAATTAATTTTTCATCTTCAACTTTTACAAGTTTATTATTTCTTAAGAAGCAAAACATTATACTTTTAGGATTCTTTTCTTCACAAAGAAAATAGTATTTAATATCTTTATAATCAATTATTGATGCAACTATATATTTAATTCCATCATCAAGTGTTAACAAATCATATCTTTCTATATTCATAATTAACCTTATTTTCTATATGCTAGAACTTGATTTTCAGTATCATATAATTTATCATTTAATGCTTTTACTTGTGCATCTACTAATGCAGTATTCTTTTTATTGCACTTTTGAGCATCTTTAGCACAAGCATATGTCATTACTGCAGTAGCAAGAGTATTAACTCCTAATAATGCGGGTACTACAGGTGTAATATCTGTATTTAAACTTAATAATCCAGCTGCTAAAAAAGCAAGTGATGATTCTGCTAAAACAACTGATGTCATTGATTTTAAAATGATATCCTTTTTTTGTTTTCTGTTTACATTTTGAAATTTTTTATTGTCCATTATTTTGTATTCTTTCATAATTATTCTCCTTTTATTATTTTATTTATTGAATTTTTACTTCTTAATCTTAACGCTTGTTCTTCTTCAGTTTTAACTAAATCACTTGATATCTTTCCTACTTCTTTTTGATTATTGTCTTGAATTTTTTTACTAGCTATTCCAAAAATAGCAGAACTTAAAGAAGACACAACAGTTCCAACAGCACCTGCAACAATTGAACCAACATATGCATCATCCCTACATGCTTTCATAGTTGCAAAAAACATAACTAATGCAACTCCTCCAAAAATGCCAGATACTAAAGTATAGTCACGATTATCACTCATTTTTTTTATTAAATTATTATTACGTACTTTAATTTTACTTGTTTTGTCAGTATCTAATTTTTCAATTTTTAAAATACCATATTCTTTTCCCATTACTATTGCCCCCTTAAAAACATTAACATTATATCATGTTTGATACAATTAGTCAAGATTTACTTAAAATGTAGAAATATAACTAATAATGTAATATAATAAAACCATGAAAAAATTAAATGAAAGTTATATCGAAATTAAAAAATCTAAATTCTATGGATATTTATATGAACTAAATTCTTTTGAGGAAATAGAACATATTATTAATGAATTATCAAAAGAAAATAAAAAAGCAAAACATATTGTTTATGCTTACAAATATGATTCACAAGAAAAGAATTATTCAGATAAAGAGCCATCAGGTACTACAAGAGGATTATTAGATATAATTCATATGAAAAATTTAAATAAATGTTTAATTGTTGTAGTTAGATACTTTGGAGGTACATTACTTGGAAGTGGTCCATTAACAAGAACATATACAAAATGTGCTTCAATGTTAATCGAAAAATAATGCACTTAATATTTTAAGTGTTTTTTTAATACCTTTATTCATTATATTTTCAGTAAATTTTCCTATGTTATATCCTAGATCAGTTATTGAATTAGAATAGTCTACATAATCTGAAATCACGTAATCATTTATTGTTACATTTTTACCTTCTTCTACATCTTTTTCAAACCTTTTAATATTTTCTTCAGTTAATACTGCTTTATTATGTGCTTTATATTGATAATATCCACTTTCTTTTGTTAAATATACAATTAGAAAAATAATGAAAAGTATTAATAAAAATATTATAAATTTATCTTTAGAATTATTTTCTTCCATATATTTCCTCATTTATATAATCATTTAATACATTAGCAAATACATATAATGTATTGTTTATTTCTTCTAGTGTACTATCAACACCACCAACTTCAATTAGGATTGCCCTTTTACTTAAATCTTGATTATATTTGCTACTTTTTCTTATAAATACTCCCCTACTCAATCCTTTATAATTTTTATTAATTCTATCATTTAAATTATTCATAAACTTTTCATTATCACTATATGTACTATAATTCTTTCCTAGAACAAACATTATTCTTGCATATTTTTTATTATCTTTTTCATATGATGTATATTTTTTAGTAGCAGAATCTCTATGAAGATCAATAAGAATTAAATAATCATTTTTTTTTAATTCATCTCTGATATAGTTTCTACTTGCTTGATAAGAATAACTATAATCTAACTTATTTTTATTCAAATATGATTTAATTGTTCTTTTTTCAACAACAGAATTAATATTTAAATCATTCAAATGATCTTTTAATATATAAGATGCTATCTTAACATTTGGTGTTATTGAATAATCACTTATAAATGGTAATGTATAGCTTTCAGTATCATGTGTATTATAAATATAAATTATCGGTTTACTATCTATTTTTGTTTCTTCTACATTAATTATTTTATTTACTTTTTTAACAGTATCATTCTCATTAGTTTTAATAATCATATCATTATAACTAACTATTTTATTTAATGAACTATATAATAATCTGGATGAAATATTATTAGAATTATTAGTACTTTTATACAAAATTGATTTAATATAATCGTATTTATTGAAAAGATATAAATATAACAATGAAAAAATAATTATTAAACTAATTAATAAGTGTTTTTTATAATTTATTTTATTAAACATATAATCACCATAAATAATATATAATTTTTAATAATCAAAAAATGTCGAAAAACAATTAAATACATTGATTTTTTTAAAATAATTTGATAATATTAAATAAGTTTTAAGGGAGGTGGAATAATGCCTAATATTAAGAGTGCTAAGAAAAGAGTATTAGTTACAAAGAAAGAAACTGAATTAAACAATGTATTAAGAGCTAGTATGAAAACTGCTATTAAAAAAGTAGAAAAAGCTGCTACTAAAGAAGAAGCACAAGCTAAGTTAGCTGATGCAGTAAAAAGAATAGATAATGCTGCTTCAAAAGGAGTTATTAAAGCTAACACAAGAGATAGATACAAGAATAGATTAAATAAAGTAGTTAATGAAAAATAAGTAGATAATATCTACTTTTTTTGTTATACTTAAACTAAGGAGATGATTTTATGACATGGCTATACATACTTATAGCAATAGTAGTAGTACTTTTATTGTTGGTATTACCACTATACAATGGCTTAGCCAAATTAAACAATAAAGTTGAGGAAGCATTTGCAACAATGGATGTTTACCTTAAAAAAAGATGGGATTTAATTCCTAACATTGTTGAAACTGTAAAAGGATATGCTAAACATGAAAAAGAAACACTTGAAGGAATTGTTGGACTAAGAAATGATAGTTACAACAAAATGACTGATAATGAAAAAGTTGAAGCAAATAAAAAATTATCTGAAGGAGTTACAAAACTATTTGCTATAGCTGAAAATTATCCAGATTTAAAAGCTAGTGAAAACTTCAAAGAATTAAGCAATGAACTTTCTAAAGTAGAAGCAGATATTGCTAATGCTAGAAAATATTATAATGGATGTGTAAGACAATTTAATGATAAGATTGTTGTATTTCCAAACAATTTAATTGCAGGAATACTTGGATTTAGTAAAAAAGCAATGTATGAAATTAATGAAAGTGAAAGAGAAAACGTTAAAGTAAGTTTCTAATTAGGAGATAATATGAAATATTTAAAAATATTTGTAAATGTTTTAATATTTAGTATACTATTTTTCTTAATTCTAAATAAGATTAATGCAGAAGAATACACGCATTGTAATGATGGATATTGTATAAAAAAATATTCAGTTAATATGGTAGTAAATGAAGATAATTCATTTGATATTACCGAAGATATAGATGTATATTTTACTGAATATAAACATGGTATATTTAGAAAATTACCACTTAGAAATAATGTTGTTAGAAATGATGGAACTAAATCTAGCAATAGAGCAAAGATTTCTAACATTGAAACTAGTGAAAATAAAAGTGTTTATAACGAAAGTGGATACAAAGTAATTAAGCTTGGTGATGCAGATGTTACAATTATAGGTGATAAACATTATAAAATTAAATATACTTATGACATAGGAAAAGACAAAGCAAAAGATTTTGATGAATTATATTTTAATATTATTGGTACTGAATGGGGGACAACTATTGATAATGTATCATTTAGTATTACAATGCCAAAAGAATATGATACATCAAAAGTTGGATTTTCTGCAGGAAGCAAAGGAACAATTGGTACTACAAATTTAACTTATAGTACTGATGGTAATACAATTACTGGAACATATAATCAAAGATTAAACGCATATGAAGGAATTACAATAAGAATAGAGCTTCCTGAAGGATACTTTACTTATGAATATAAACCAAATATTCTTGGAATAGTTGGAATAATACTACCTATTCTATTTGCAATAATCGCATATTCTATATTCAAAAAGAATGGTGTTGATGATGTTGTAATAGAAACAGTAGAATTTTATCCACCAAATGGTTATAGCAGTTTAGACTTAGGACTATACTATAAAGGAAATGCTGATTCTAAAGATGTTACTTCCCTACTCATCTATCTAGCTAATAAGGGATATCTAAAAATTACTGATAGAGATGAGGAAGGAAAATTATTAAAACATGGTAATTTCTATATAACAAAATTAAAAGAATATGATGGGAATGATTCTAGAGAAGAAAAATTCTTAAAAGAATTATTTGTTAAAAGAAAAAAATATTCTTTCTTTGGAAAAGAAATTAAAGACGAAAACGAAGATAAGAATACAGTTGAAAAATCTGATTTAACTGACAGATTTTATAAAACAATAAGTAGTATATTAAAAAGTACAAATACTAAAGATAAAAGAAACAAAATGTTTGAAAAGACAAGTTTTGGAAAATCATTCTTAATGATATTATTAGGGATTGTACCACTAGTTATACTAATTGGATATTTAATTAATGCTGGAGTTGATCCTGATCTGTTAATGGCATTCGGAATGGTTGGTATGGTTATATATTTCACACTTGTATTTGCATTATCATCAGTTTTTTTAAAATTCTATGATCCCAATCAATATAAAGCAAGTGTTAAAACAACTGCAGGTTCAATAATTGCAAATATAATTCCTATAATATTTGCAATAGTATTTTGCATAATTTTCTATTATGGACTTAGAAATAATATTGATTTTGATTTAATAACAATATTAACAGTTACTGTTACTACGCTATCAATTGCTAGCATACGTGCTTGTAGAGTTGGACTTCAAAAGAGAACTCAATTTGGAAATGAAATATTAGGAAAGATAAATGGTTTCAAGAATTTTTTAGAAACTGCAGAAAAAGATAAATTAGAAGCATTAGTTAGTGAAAATCCAACATATTTTTATGATATCTTACCTTATACATATGTTTTGGGAGTATCAAAAAAATGGATTTCTAAATTTGAATCAATTGCTATTGAACCACCTGAATGGTATGATTATGGTCATACAGCATTTAATGTTGGGATGATGGATACATTTATGGATAAAACTATTGTATCTGCCGCGAGTACTCTAAATTCTAGTCCTTCAGATTCTGGAGGTTCCGGAGGTGGAGGATCATCTGGCGGTGGATCAGGTGGTGGCGGTGGAGTTTCTTGGTAATATAAGAACGTTTACACATTAAAATAAAAGTTAAATATATTTCTTTATATTTAACTTTTTAAATGCTATAATTATTTTGGTGAAAGATATGACAAGAACAGAAAGGTTGTTAAGAATACTAATTCTATTATTACTCGCATTTATTTCTTATATTTTCTATTTATTTCATGACAATATAATTAGAAGTGTTAAGTCATTTATAGATAATTTTAGAGAACAAGAAGTAATAGTTCCTTATGATCAAACTGTTCATCATATTGATTACAAGTTTAAAACTGTTACTGAAACAACTAATTTTAAACCTATGAATATTGATGATATTAAAAATATATACTATACAGTTTTAAATAACGGATGGAAAGATTTTACATTCTATTGTCCAAAAGAATACGAAAAATGCATTGATGATGTTAAAGTAATAGCTGACAGAAACGAATATATATCTCAAATTAATAATTATGTTAGTCCATATAATTCATATATAAAATATAATACATTATTAGTGAATGACAAAGAAATACATTTATCAGTAGATAAGTTATATAATGATGACGAAATAATTAAAATTGATAATGAAATAGATAGAATATTTAATGAATTAAATATAAAAGATGCAACCGATGTGTTTGGTACGGTCAAAAAAATACATGATTATATTATAGAAAATACAACTTATGATGATGATTATGTTAAAGGAGAATATACTATATCAAATAAAGCAAATGGTGCTTTATTCAATAAAATTGCTTTATGTAGTGGATATTCAGATTTATTCTCAATTATGTTAAATAGATTAAATATTCCTAATTTTAGAGTATCAAATGATGAACACATATGGAATGTAATTTATTACAACAATAACTGGCATCATATAGATATCACTTGGGATGATGATGAAAGAAATAAAAATAATACATATAATTTCTATATGATTAATACAAAAGAATTACTTGAAAAAGATAGTGATATTCACGCATTTAATATTTCAACATATTTAGAATTAAATTAAAATAGAAGATTTCTCTTCTATTTTTTTTCAATATAATTTATTATTTCATTTATTGTTTTATTAAAATCATCATAATTAACATCAAACCAAATTATATCTTTCATTTGATTATTAAACCAAGTAAATTGTCTTTTAGCATAATGTCTAGTATTTTGTTTTATTAATTCTTTAGCTCTATCTAATGATATTTCATTATTAAAATAGCTATTTAATTCTTTATAGCCAATAATGTTTGTAAAGTTTTTATACTTCTTAGAATATAATTTTTTTGCTTCTTCTAATAAGCCTTCTTCAAACATTTTATCTACTCTATCATTAGCTTTTTGATAAAGTGTTTCTCTATCTGTTTTAAGACCAATTAAAGTAAAATCATATATTCTCTTATTTATATTATCTGTTTTAGAATTTACCTTTCCTGTCTCATAAAATCTTCTTATAAATCTTTCTAACCTTTGTCTATTATTAATATGAATATCATTATTACTATCAATTCTATCTGCGATAGATTTCAATTCTTTATTATTGTAAATACTAAAATCCATATCCACTTTATTACTTTCATCAAGATTATAGTCATATAGCAATGCTTTAATATATAATCCAGAGCCACCAACTATAACAATATTTTTATCTTCTTTAATAAATTTATCTAATAGTTTTCTGCCTTCTTTTTGGTAATCAAATAAGGTATAATCAGCATTTAAAGAAACTAAATCTAACATATAATGAGAAACATTTTCTTTTTCATCTTCAGTTATTTTTGCTGTAGCAATTATAGGCTCTTTGTATATTTGAGTAGAATCTGCATTAATTATAATAGCATTATACTTATGAGCAAGTTCAATTGATAACTTAGTCTTACCAGTTGCAGTAGGACCAACTAAACATATAATTTTACTCATTTTTATCACTTGTATTTTTATTAGTTAAAATTAATTTTTGCTCATCATCATCATCTGCCCTTAAATCTAATTGACCAGTTACAAACAAATATTCTAAATATTCTTCAAATAGATCTTCTTGACTTTTATAATCTTCTAATATATTATTCATTACCATTCATTCCTTTCGCAAAATTAACTCTTTTAAATAATTTTTCTAATTCATAAATAGGATATTTAATTATAGTTGGTCTTCCATGAGGACATGTATATGGAAATTTACATTTAAATAAATTATTTATTAATGCTTCCTGTTCTTCATACGTAATAGCAGTATTACCTTTAACACTTGATTTGCATGCTAAAGTTGCAGCAACCCTATCATTGAATTTTGTTTTATCAAATTTATCTTTAAATTCACCAACTAGTTCAAATATTTTTCTAATACTTTCATCTTCAGTTCCTTCTCTTATCCATGTTGGATGAGCTGTAACTCTAAAAGTATTTTTTCCAAATTCTTCAACTTCAATTCCAATATTTTTTATTTCCTCAATATTATTTTTTATGTTCATAAATTCATTATGAGAAAATTCTAACTGTAATGGAAATAACATACTAGTTGTGTATACTTTCTTGTTATCCATTTCTTTTAATATTCTTTCATAATTTGTTCTTTCAGCAGCAGCATGTATATCAATCATATACATTGTATCTTCATCATGAGCAATTAAATATGTTCCAAGAGCAAGTCCAACAGGTTTAATCAATAAATTTTCTTTCTTAATTGATTCTTCATCATATTTAACATCTTCATTTGAACTTAAATCTAATCTTACTTCTTCTATTTCTCTTTTCTCAGGTGTTTCATTTTGCTCTATATCATCATTATTAAAAAGATTTTCATTAATACTATATTCATTGTAATCGTAGTTATTATAATTATTATTTGATGTCTCGATATATGGTTTAAATAAATTATCTGAACTAGTTATAGCAGTTTTGATTATATTAAATAATAAGTCATTTAAACTTTCTAATTTAGAAAACTTAATATCTTGTTTAGTTGGATGGATATTAACATCTATTATAGTTGGATCTGTTTCTATATTAATTACAACTATAGGAAATTTATTTTCAGCAAGTACAGTATGATATGCTTCTTTAATAGTTCTATTTACAGATTGATTAGTAACAACTCTTCCATTAACAAAAGTAATCATATTATTTCTATTTGATTTTGAAATATTTAAATTACTAATATATCCATTAATAGTATAATCATAATTTTCTCCACTTATTTTAATCATATTTTTAGATGTATTATATCCAAATATTTCATGTATTACTTTAAATAAATCATTGCTACCTGATGTTTTTAAAATTACTTTATCATCATTTATTAAAGTAAAAGATATGCTAGGATGAGAAAGAGCTAGTTTTTCAATAAAGCCTGTTGTATAAGCAAGTTCAGTATATAAACTTTTCATAAATTTTAAACGGGCTGGAGTATTATAAAATAGATCTTTTACTTCAATAATAGTTCCTTTTCTCATACTTCCTATTGCTTCTTCTTTAATAACACCAGCATCTAACCTTAATAATGTTGCTTCTTTTCCGTCATTTGTATCAAGAACAACATTACTTACAGCAGATATAGCAGCAAGTGCTTCACCTCTAAACCCAAGAGTTCCAATAAAGAATAAGTCATTTTCATTCTTAATCTTACTTGTTGCATGTCTAAAAAAGCAAAGTTTAGCATCCTCTTTTGACATACCACATCCATCATCAACAATTTTAATACTTTTAGTACCTGATTCAATTAATTCAATTTTAATATTTTTACTACCAGCATCAATACTATTTTCAACTAATTCTTTTACAACATTAGCAATTCTTTCTACAACTTCTCCTGCTGCGATCTTATTTGCTAATTCTTCACTCATTATATTAATCTTTGTCATACTATATCATACTCTTTCTTTTACTAATCATCTTGTTATCAAGTGAAAATACTCTTATCATTCCAACTTTAGTTATTCTTACAAATCCTAAACCATTTATTAAAATATCAGTTGGTTCATTTATTTCATACTCCATATTTGGAAGTATTCTTAATTTATCATTTTTAGATTTAATTTTTTCATATCTTAATTTATCATTCATGTAAAAACTAAAACTATTTGATTTTAAAGATGTATTTTCAATTCTCAAAATATCGTTTACAATTATAGAATATCCACTTTTTACCTGGAAAGTTTTTACTTTTAATTCTTTTTTAGGATATAGTTTTACTACTTTTCCATAATCAACAAAATTATATATTGCATCATTGTCTATAAATCCAGGGGTATCAACAATAGTTAATTTATTATTTAATTTAATTGCTATATAAGATGCAGTTGTATTAGGAATGGCACTAGTAGTAATGGTTGGTGATTTACTTAAACTAGTTAGTATATGATTAATGAAAGTAGATTTCCCACAATTAGTAAATCCCACTATATATAAACGTCTTACATTATCTTTATTTAACTTTTCTAAAAATTTATCAATGTTATAATTTTTGAATGAACTAACACACATTATATTTTCTGTATCAAGTAAATTTTCTTTAATATAACTAATTACTTTCTTTTCTTTTAAACTTTTAGGTAATACATCTTTTTTAGTAATAAGAATATATTTATTATTTCTAAATTTATTTATATATTTTTTAATATTTTCATTAATATTTAACGCATCAATTAAAAATGCAACAGATGCTATTTTATCACTATTAATATTTCTAATGATACCGTCTGTATCTATTTTTTTATCAAGCACACTATATTCTCCATAATGCATTATTTTAAAGCATCTTTCACAGTAATCTGATTTATCATAAACACTTAATTTAACAAATCCTTCTTTATTTACTGAATCGCTTTGTAAAACACTACCACAACCTAAACACTTCTTATTCAAAATATTTCCCCCTTATAAAAACGTCTTTTTTAGCTAAATGATTAAATATATATTTTTCTAGTAATCTGTTTAACAAAGTAACACTATGATCATGCTCTGATAAAGGATTTACTAAAACACTTGTTATATCAAGTTTATTGGCACCATAAATATCTGTAATAAGTTGATCTCCTATTGCAGCTACTTCGGTATGTTTACATTTTAATTTTTCCATTATTCTTATATATTTATCTTTTTTTGGTTTTAATGAGAAAGCACATGCATCAACCATTAAATAATTTTTAAAAGCCTCAATTCTATGCTTTGGTGAATTAGAAAAAATAATAATTTTAAATCCTTTATCTTTTAACTCATCAAATAGCTTTTTTAGTCTCTTGGTTGGTTTATTAACATGTGGAGGTGTAATTGTATTATCCATATCAAAAAGAAGTACTCTTATACCTTTTTTATATAATTTATCATAATTAATATAATAAATACTCTTTTGATAAACATCTGGCATAAATTTTTCAACCATAATAACACCTCTTTGTTAATTATATCATTTTTTATAAATATTTTACATATTTATAATTACCATTTAATATTTTTAGATTCTTTTCCTAAAATATCTTTTATTTGCTCTAAATAATTCATTTTTTCATTTTCATCATGCATTAAATAATATTGATAGTTGGTATAGCATGGATATGGATTTACCTCTATAATCTCAGGACCATTTTTAGTAATGGCAACATCAAATCCTATAAATCTAATATTAGGTACTAATAAAGCAGCTTTTTTGCACATATTTATGGTTTCTTTCATGAAAGGTATCTTTATACCTTTAAACACATAATTAGTGACAGGATGCTTTAAAAATATATTTAAATCATCATCAACCATATTTGATATTAAATTACCATCTTCATCTAATCTTCCTTGAATATCATGAGAACTTATTGTATCAGTTTTACCATCATTTATTCTAAGTATTCTTTCTAATATATGAACATTATTATCTTTTAAAATAGTTACTATTCTAATATTATTTACTGCATATTTATTTATTTTATTTAATTCTTCATGTTGAATTATTTCTTCTTCAATTAAATATTGTCTATTTTTAATAAGCTGTTTACATAGTTTATTTATATCATTTATTTCAGATACTTTAATTCTTTTAACTCCTTGTCCGCCGAATCCATCTACTAGTTTTGCAAATACATATTTTTTGTTATCTAAAAATTTTTCAAAATCGGATATATTTGTTACTCTTAAATCAATATATTTTCTATTAATAAAATCTCTGAATATTCTATTACAAATTATCTTGTCATCCATCACTATTCTATATTCAATTGGATTTAAATAAGCAAGCAATTTTCTATAGTTTTCTCCAGTTAACATTTTATCTCTATCTTCAGAATTAAGGTTGGCATAGTTGCCTTTCATATAATCTACATAACCAAGTTTAGAATCAAATACTCTTTTAGCGTAATCTAATTTAATTTTTAGCTTACTTCGATTGTTTAACTTTGCTTCTCTATTTAAAACCTCATTCATTCTTTTAAATTGAATATTTTTAATTCTATTGATAAAGTATTTTAGTTTTGACATTGTAATCACCATAAATATTTTATCATAATTTATTTCATAAAAAAAAGATTATTAATATAATCTTTCTTCATATTCAAATTCTTTATCTAAGATTACTACTATATCACCGGTTTTAGCGCCAAGTGATTTTAATTCATCATCTACTCCAAGATTTTTAAGTTTTGATGCAAACCTTAAAGCAGATTCATCTGAATTAAATCTAGTCATTTTTAGAAGTTTTTCTAGTTTTTCTCCTGTAACTATCCATTTATTGCCATTTCGTTTAATTTGATATGGTTTTTCGTGCTTAAATTCATATAATACATAATCTTCAAATTCACTTTGTTCAAATGGATCTTCATCAGGAATACTTAATAGTAATTCTTTTAATTTATATATCAGTTCATGAATTCCTAATTTAGTTGCAGCACTAATTTCAACTACTTCTAAGCTTGGATATTCTTTTTTGAATCTTTCTAAATTATCTTTTGAACCATCTAAATCCATTTTATTAGCCACTATTAATTCTTTTTTATTATATAAGTGTTCATCATATTTTTTAAGTTCATTTCTAATAATTTTGTAGTCTTCAATAACATCTCTACCATCAACCTGTGCCATATCAAGTACATGACATATAACTTTACAACGACTTACATGTTTTAAGAATTTATCTCCTAGTCCCACTCCTTCACTAGCGCCCTCAATAAGACCAGGAAGATCTGCTACAACATAACTGTAATCATCAGCTTTAACCACACCTAAGTTTGGAGTTAATGTAGTAAAATGATAATCAGCTATTTTAGGTTTAGCAGCACTAATTACACTAATTAATGAACTTTTACCAACAGATGGAAAGCCTACAAGTCCAACATCTGCCAAAAGATGAAGTTCAACAAGAATGTTTCTTTCCTCCCCAGGTTCTCCAAGTTCACTAGTATATGGTGCTTTATTTTTATTTGTCATAAAAGCAGCATTGCCCTTACCTCCACGACCACCTTTAGCAACAATACATTCTTGTCCATCCTTAGTAAGGTCACAAATAATTAAGTTAGTATCAGTATCTTTAACTGTTGTTCCAATTGGAACCATAACTATTTTATCACTAGCAGATTCTCCTGTTTGATTTCTTCCTCTACCCATTTGACCACTATCTGCTTTTAATATTTTATTATATCTTAAATCAATTAGTGTTCTAAGGCCTTTATCTGCTTTAAAAATAATACTGCCACCTCTACCGCCATTACCGCCATCAGGTCCACCTAAAGGAACATATTTTTCACGCAAAAAAGAAGTACAACCATCTCCACCTTTACCAGCAATTAATTTTAATTTTACTTCATCGATAAACATATTATGCACCTCTTTTCAAAAACATTATATCAAAACAAAAGATGTATTTCTACACCTTATATTAAATGTGTCTTTTTAATTGATATTCTTGTTGTAAAGTTGTAACAGAATCACATATAGACATTTGTTGTATTAACTCTAGATATGCATTTCTTACTAGATTCATACTATGATTAGTTTCATATATTATTCCAATATCTTTTCTATCCAAATATTCACCGCAATCTAAGCATACACAATCCTTATCCATAAATTTATCACTTGAATTATGAAGACCATATTCATGTTTGCAATTATAATTATCTGATATTATTGTATCTAACATACTAACTTTATCCTTTGGATTGTTTGTTTTAGAAGCAGCTTGTCTAAATATTTCTTTTGTTTCTGGATCTTGAATAGATTCTGTTATTTTTTCTGCTTCTTCTCTTTCTTTTCTAAGTATTCTAAGTAATACTAATTTTTCCATTTCTTTCATAATTAATTCCTCTTTTTTAATTCTCTTTTTAATTCTTTGTTCTTTTTAAAACTTTCTTTCATTTTAGGAATATTTTCAGACATTATAACACCACCACCAGTTGAAACTAATAGAGATGCTGCGGTTAATGATCCATATCCAGCAAATGCAACTAATGAACTAAATGGTTCATCACTATGTAATTTATTTACAAAAGCTTCACCAAAATATCTCATTCCAACTACTCCCAAGCCTAATGCTACTAATCCAATTGCAACTTTAGCAATGTTTTTGCGAATTTCTTTTTTATTTTTATTTATATCTAAAACTTCAAACTCCATAAAACCTCCTAGTTACTTTTGATTTAATATTAAATGCATAGTATCTAATTCATTATTAAATACATCTCTCATTTGTTTTAATAATAATTTAGTTAAATGTCTTTTCTGTCTATTAATAATTACATTGAATTTTTTAATTTTAATGATATCAAATTCTTCATCATTCTTTCTATAATGAAGTTCATTGCTTTTAATAGATTTATTTATCATAAAAAAAATCTCCTTTTTGCGATGCATATAATATCATAATTGATACTTTAAGTCAAACTAAAACTAATGATATACATTAGTTTTCATATTATCTTAATAAACTTTCTAGTTGCTCTCTTACTTCAGGATTTAATTTCTGTTCATCATTGCTAAATCGATATACTGCAGCATCTAAACTTTCAAGTTCATTTCTCTTTAAATTTTCTAATCTTTCAGGATCCATTTTCATTTGAGAACATAATTCAATTCTCTGATTAAATGAATTGACAATTTGTTCTCTAACATCACTTAATAATTCAAATGCTAAGTCCTTTTTTATTTCTCCTTTAGATAATGCCTCTATTATCTTTTGTCCCATGTTTCTAGAAGTTTTTAATCCATCTATTGCAAGATTTTCTACAAAATCAAAATGATTGTTTTGCATTGTTAGTACCTCCCTACTTTCAGTAATTATTTTATCATAATATAAGTAATTTTGTAAATAAAAAAGAACTTATTCAGTTCTTATATCCCTTAATTTTAAAAAAATTGTTAAAGTTTAAAAGTAAAAATAATTATAATCAAATAAAATCCGTATTTAGTTCTAATCAATAGACAAAAACAAATCCTTTAGATAAGGGTTAAAATCCAAAAAATTTAATTTTCTAGCATACTAATATTATATTACATATTATATTCAAAAATTTGTTCAACTTGCTTTTCGGGCAAGATTTATCTTGTGATTAGATATCAGATGTACTAACTGTTATAACAGGACGAAGGCCGATGCCGTAGCTAGACCATGGGTCAGCACAACGTAGAATGCTATTCCTATAATAACAAACACGAAGCTGATCTTGAGCAAAACCAACCCAATATGACCAATTACCTTTTATTGTATTTGATAAAGAACCAGCTTCTTCATACGTTAAAAGTCTTCCTGTTATGTTATTTGGTGCTCCTAACCTTTTTAAATTGTTTATATATCTTTCCACATAGTATGCAATATTATATCCATTATTTTCTGCATAGCCCTGTGTATTGCTTTCATTGATATATGTTGCTACACTTGGTGCAATTGTTGACATACTACTATTATATACATAAGGATATGGTGCTTTATAGCTTGTTGTTCCTGATGCATTTGCTGAGTTTGAATAATTACTCTTTAAACCTGAGGTATCAGGGCAAGAATATCCACTAGAACCAGTTGATACACAATTTGCATTATCCCAATATGATATTCCTGAAAACGCTACTACTCCTGTTCTATCAGTACATCCATTATAATGTCCTTTTGCTGTCTCACTTTGTAGTCCATATCCTGTATCGCTTTCTCTTAATGTCTTTGTTTTTGACCATATATTATTTGCTTTATTATATACATCTCCTACCAATAAATTGTACTTTGCAAGTAATATTGTACGCCCTTCTCCATCATCTGAATTTATTACATAAAAATGTTCGCTTCCTATTCTAACTTCATCTCCTACTGTTATTTGCCCTTCATTTTGTCTATTTACATATTTTATTGGTCCACTACATTCAAAAGTATATCCACTTTCTACATCTTCCACTTCATTATTTTTTACATCACTTACTATTCCATTACTTACATATTTATATGTTCCATTATATACTTGTAAATTTATTATTTCTCCATTTCCATTTAAACTTATACAATATTCTATATTATTTCCTCCTGATAATGATAATTTATTAGTTCCACTATTACTATAGTTCTTTGCCCCCATTCCATCTAAAAAGTATTGTTTTTTTGCAGTATTTATTATATTATTTGCTTCAGCTACAAAAGTATTTCTTCTTGCCTCATTATACATTTTCAATACATTTGGAAGTGCTATTATAACTAGTATTGCTAGTATTGCTATTACTGCTAATAACTCTACTAGTGTAAATCCTTTTTTATTCATCTATTATCACCTGTTATCATTATAAGCATTTCATATTTTTATGTCAATTTATTATAATTACTTTTACTGTATATTTTTTATAATTAAAAACCAATATTATATAAACATTGGTTCTTTTTTAAATAGTTCTTCTTCATTATATTTTTTTTCATCAAGAAGAATTATTTCCTTCTTTTCTAATGTTTTAGGAACATCTATAAGTCTTTGATTTCTAGATCCTCTAAATAACAAACTTAAATCTCGTTCTTCTAATATAAATCTACCATCTACAAGTACATCTACATATTTTAGAAATTCCATATATACTTTCTTTTTCTTAGACATTTCAATTATTTCTTCCCAAGTAAATCCAGTATATACCCAAATATTTAATCCTTTGTTACGAGCATATTTTATTATTTCGAGACAAGCTTCAACTTGATACATAGGGTCTCCTCCACTTAAAGTAAGTCCAGTATGATATTCAAGTTCATCTATTGCCTCTTTTACTGCTTCAATTGGTACTAGACCACCACCATTGAAATCCCATGTTTGAGGATTTTGACACCCCTTACATTGATGATGACATCCTTGAGTCCAAAGAACAGCTCTAAGGCCAGGTCCATCTACAATACTATCAGTTTGAAGATCTGCTGCTAAGCGTATATACTTATTCTTTTGTTCCATGAGTTACTCTATCTGCAACTTCAGATTTTTTTGCATTATTGAATCTATCTAGAGTTCCTACTAAATATCCTGTTATTCTTCTAATTCTATCGAATTTTACTCCTTCTCCAACAGTTTTAGCTTTCTTTTCTTTTTCCATAATATTTACCTCTTTCCTTTCTTTTAACGACCTATACAGTCGTAACAATTTATTTTTTCCATTTCAACGCCTTCACATTCATGTCTTCCACATCTTGGACAAACGTCTTTAATAACTCCTACATATCCACATACAGGGTCTCTATCAACTGGATGGTTAATAGCTCCATATCCTATATCATTATCATGCATAATTCTAACAACACTTTCAAATGCATCTACATTATTAACTGTATCTCCATCAAGTTCTACATAAGAAATATGTCCGGCATTAGTAAATGTATGATATTTTCCTTCAACTTCCATTTTATGTTTAACAGAAGTTTTGTAATAAACTGGCACATGGAATGAATTTGTATAATAATCTCTATCTGTTACACCTTTAATCTTTCCATATATTGATCTATCTATTGCAACAAATCTACCAGAAAGTCCTTCAGCAGGAGTAGCTAAACAAGTAAAGTTTAGATTATATTCTTTAGTAAATTCATCACATTTTTCTCTCATATGTTTAACAATTTCAATTCCTAATTTTTGAGCTTTATCACTTTCTCCATGATGTTCACCAATTAACGCTTTTAATGTTTCAGCAAGACCAATAAATCCAATTGATAATGTACCATGTTTAAGAACAGTTCTTAGTTTAGTAGTATTATCCATTTTTTCACTGTTAATCCATACCCCAGAACCTAATAAGAATTTAAAATTTGATCTAGTTTTAGAGCATTGACACTCAAATCTTTGTAATAATTGATTCTTAACTAATTCCATCATTTCATCAAGTTCATTATAGAATGCTTTCATATCAGCTTTAGATCTTTCTCCTAATGCAATTCCATATTTAATACCTATTCTTGGTAAGTTAATTGATGTGAAGCTTAAATTACCACGTCCAGGTGTTACAGATGGACCACATACATTTGCAAGAACTCTTGTTCTACATCCCATATATCCAACTTCAGTAGTATAATCACCATCTACTAAGAATGGTTTGTTAAAACTTGAATCTAAGAATGAAAAGTTAGGGAATAATCTTTTTGCAGATACTCTGCAAGCAAGTCTAAACAAATCATAACTAGGATCTTCTTTATTATAATTTACTCCCTCTTTTACTTTAAATATTGAAATTGGGAATATTGGTGTCTCACCATGTCCAAGACCAGAATCAGTAGCAAGTAAGTAATTCTTAATTACCATTCTTCCTTCTGGACTAGTATCAGTTCCAAAGTTAACTGAACTAAAAGGAACTTGAGCACCTGCTCTTGAATGCATCGTATTTAAATTGTGAATAAATGCTTCCATTGCTTGATAAGTTTGTCTATCAGTTTTCTTAAGTGCATTGTTATATGCGGCATTAAATATTTCTTTTAACCTTTCACTCTTTTCAGTAAATTCATTAAATTCTGATAAATCAATTTCAATAGTTTCTAATTTATCAATAGTTTCAATTACTTTATTAAAATTAACTAGATTTAAGAATCCTTCAAAATCTAATAAGTTATTTAATTCTTGTTTAAAATCTTTTTTAAATGTTTTAAGAACTCCTGGGGCCATATAGTAATCAAATGCTGGAATACTTTGACCACCATGTTGTTCATTTTGATTTGCTTGAATTGCTATAGCAGCAAGTGCTGTATATGATGCAATACTATTTGGTGTCCTTAAGAACCCATGTCCTGTAGAAAATCCATTTTTAAATAGTTTGCTTAAATCAATTTGAGTACATGTTGTAGTACCCATAGCCCAGAAATCCAAATCATGAATATGAATTGCTCCTTCATCATGAGCACGTGCAAATTTACTATCCATTAAATATGCTTTAGCAAATTCTTTTGAAACAGTTGAACCAAAATGTAGCATAGTACCCATTGGTCCATCTCCATCAACATTTGCGTTTTCTCTTTTAGCATCAGCTTCAGCAGCAGTCTTAAGTCCTAAAGACTCAATTGCTTTAACAAATTTATGTTGTTGTTTTACAACAAATGCATCTCTTGAAGCTGCTCTTCTTTCTCTATATCCTTTAAATGATTCATATACCTCAGTATATTTCATTTTCTTTAAGACTTCTTCAATGATGTCTTGAATATCTTCAACACCAATTGTCTTTCTATCTTTATAGTTTTTCTCAATATGATCAAGTACTTTTTCTTTTACAGTATTTACTTCTTTTTCATCGTACTCATCATATACGCTATCAAAGCCTTTCTTAATTGCAATAGCCACTTTAGTCGCATTAAAATTTACTCGTTGCCCACTACGTTTGACAACGATAATGTCATTAAAAAACTCTCTTTCCATTTTTTCCCTCACCTTAGATCATGTTCTCTATGATCTACATTAAGTCTAGCACTTAAGGTTTTTGTTGTAAATGTTTTTTTGTTATTTTTTTTCATTTTTTATAAAACTTTACATTTTATTTTTTTAATTTTTTTGCACAAAAAAACATTTGCCCTTTATTTAGGGCAAAAAACACATATTATCACAAAATGTTCGCTTTACATATTATATTTTATTTAACATATTATTTATCAAGGTGATAAAAAATGTTTAAAAAAATATTTAATTTTTTAAATAATATTATGTTATTTACAACTAGTTATTCAATTAATGTATTTGATCCTCCTCTTTCTAAGAAAGAAGAAGACTATTATGTTAGTGAACTACTGAAAGGGAGCAAAGATGCAAGAAATAAATTAATTACCCATAATTTACGTTTGGTGGCACATATAGTTAAAAAATATGAAAATATTAACATATCATCAGATGATTTAATTAGTATTGGCACCATTGGATTAATAAAAGGAATTGATTCATATAAAGGGGAAAAAGGAGTTAAGCTTACTACTTATGCGGCTAAATGTGCAGAAAATGAAATATTAATGTACTTTAGAAGCAATAAAAAATATAATAATAATATTAGCTTAAATGATGTAATTGCGCATGATAAAGACGGTGGTGATATTACATTAATAGATGTGCTTGAAGAACATACTGAAACTATAGAAAATAAATTAGAATATAAAGATAATATTAAAAATTTATCTAAATATTTAAATGTATTAAATGATAGAGAATTAGAAATAATTAAAATGAGATATGGACTTTTTAATTATGAAGAACAAACCCAAAATGAAATAGCAAAAAAACTTCATATATCTAGAAGTTATGTTTCTAGGATAGAAAAAAGAGCATTAATTAAAATGCTCCGTGAGTTTATTAAATTTAATGACGTTTAAGTTCTGGTACATGTGAATATGATTTTATAGCTTCATCTAGCATATCATAATTTGCTTCATACAAAGATAATTTATTAGCTATTGATGGATCAAATCCTAATTTTATAAATTTATTTTTATAATATTCTATATCAGCAAAATCAGGTTCTTCATCTACAGTAGTATCTAACATTAAATCTAAGAATAATATATTTAATACAAAATCAGTAAATTCTTGATCATATTGACTATAATTATCTTTATAAGATGTACCAGAACCATCTAAATCAATAAGATGTGGATATAATTTTTTATCTAATAATATATTGCTACTCTTACCTGGTAAAAATGGTGTATTAGCAAGATCGTGTGGATAAATATAACTATCAGTTAATTCTTTAACTGCAGCAAGTATTCTTTTAAGTACTATAATTTGATCATTTCTATCCAATCTATTAAACATATAATGTATTTGTTTACCATGCTCTCTTTCTAGTATTGCACCATTAAATTTATCTCCAAAATAGATAGCTCCTTTTGGAATGTTTGATAATCTAATATCATAATTATTTTTTTGAATTGTTTCTAAAGCTTTATAAAATCTTGATTCTGATGGATCTCTATATATTTTATAAGCTTTATTATTTGGGGCAGCATAAATAATGGCATCTCTACCTTGTCCAAGTTTTCTATGCCATAATAAACTATTTTTATTTATTGTAATTCCATTTAGCTTTTCCATATTAACCCCCTCTAACGACTATAATTATATCAAAAATGACACAAAAAGTCAATTTTGTGCCATTTGAATTGAAAAAATATATATTAAAATTTACTTAGGTTCACCACAATTAGATTTGTTAAAAGATATTTGACATACATAAAGATTTGTTACCCTAACAGCACCATCAAGGCAGGCATTTGCAGTAAATTCGGTATCTTCGCAGGTAATACATTTAGTAGCAGCAGCTTTCACACTAGGAATGCCTGTCATACCCCAAAATTTTTTATAATTTATATTATTTGCTTGTAAAATGTTTGTGTCACCGGTACAATTCTCTACACCAAATAAATCTATTAGTTTTACTTTATTTGAATGATATGAAGCACCAGAATCTGCCCCTTTTAAATAATATGCAGTCCCATTTTTAACAAATCCAACGTATGAATCTGTTATAGCATTACTATCATTAACATTATGTGCAGTGAAAATAGGATATCCAAATGTATTGACAGCAGCAGAATAGTTATCAAACGTATTAGTATTGTTTACTGACAAAGTATCTCCTATACTTTTATTTTCAGTTCCTACATAATAGATATATTCAGGTGTTGACTCAGAATTACAACTAAATTCATAATCATCCCCAACCAATTCAACTTTACTTATATCAGCTTTATCAGTCTTACTATTAATTTCATACTTATATTCCCCATCAGATATATTAATACTTGTAATATATCCATTAGAATCCATATTTACACAATATTTAAATTCACCAGTACCATTTTCAATATCTAATTTATTATTACCAGAAGTATTTGTATAAGTATGATTGCTATTATTATTAAATTGGTTTAAAAAAAATTTATTTTTAGCACTTTCATATATTGACTGAACTTCATTAAAAAAAGCATTCTTTTTGGCATCCTTAAATAGTTCTAATACATTGGGTAGTGCAATAATAGTTAGTATTGCAAGTATTGCTATTACAGCTAATAACTCAACTAATGTAAATCCTTTTCTTCTCATTCTATCACCTATTATATATACTCATTATATAATAAACACAATAAACATTCAAGTAAAATAAGATTTAGAAATCTAAATCTTATTTTACTTGTTTAATAGATACTTTCATATCATATTCATTTATTTTTAATTCTTCTTTAGCAGTAGATTTTTCTTCAAGAGTTAAAGCTAAAACTTCATCCATTATATAGTCTTTAAATTGATTTACAGCATCTACTATTTCTTTAGGACCACTATATATCATATTAATTCTATCGCTAATATCAAATCCACTAGTTTTTCTAAGATTTTGAACTTTAGATACTATTTCACGAGCTATACCTTCATTAATTAAATCTTGTGTTAAATTAGTATTAATTACAACAGTTTTATAATTAAGCATTACTGAATTATAGCCAGGTGCTGATAAAACATCTTTAATTACATATGAAGAATTTACTTCATAATCAATATCACCTAATTTAATAGTTAATTTTCCGTCTTCTAATTTCTTAGCATCATCAGCACTAATAGATTCTAAATACTCTTTAAATGCATTTATATTGCTTCCAAATAGTTTACCACATTCTTTAAAGTTTGGTTTATATGATATTGTTAAATATTTAGATAAATCTTTTTCCCATAATACATTTTTAACATTTAATTCTTCTCTAAATAATGATTCAAATTCACCAATTTTTTCTTTATACTTTTCTTCAAATATTACATCACTAATTGGTTGACGAACTTTAATCTTAGCATCTTCTCTAATATTTCTAGCATAACTAATTAATTCAATTACTAAATCCATTCTTTCTTCTAAAGCATTATCAATTAATTTTTTATCATACACTGGATAATCACTTAAGAATACACTTTCTTCATTAGTTAATTTCATATATATTTCATCACTAATAAATGGTGCGATTGGACTAATCATTTTACAAAGTCCAACTAATACATCATAAGTGGTTTTATATACTGCTTTCTTAGAATTATCAAGTTCACTTTGCCAGAATCTTCTTCTATTGCGTCTAATATACCAGTTAGATAAATCATCACATACAAAGTCTTGGATATAATGTACTACTTTATTTAAATCATAACTTTCCATAGATGATGTTACATTTTTGATTAAATTATTATATTTAGAAAGTAGCCATTTATCTATATCTTCTAAATCTTTATATTTTACATCAAAGTTTCTTGGGTCCAAATTATCAGCATTAGCATACATTTGGAAGAATGTATAAGTATTTTTAAGAGTACTGAAGAATTTAGAATTTACTTCTTTTATTCCATCTTCATCAAACTTCATTGGTGTCCATACTGGACTAGTATACATCATATACCAACGAGTAGCATCTACTCCATATTTATCAAATATTGGGAATGGTTCAACAGCATTACCTCTTGATTTATGCATCTTTTGTCCAAATTTATCAAGTATTAAATCATTAACAAGAACATTTTTAAATGGACTTTCTCCAAATAAGAATGTATTTATTACAAGAAGTACATAGAACCAACCTCTAGTTTGATCAAGTCCCTCTGCAATAAAATCTGCAGGAAAATGTTTTTCAAAATATTCTTTATTTTCAAATGGATAATGATATTGTGCAAAAGGAACACATCCGCTATCATACCAAACATCTATAACATCAGGAATTCTACTCATAGAAGCACCACAATCTGGACACTTAATATGGATATTATCAACATATGGTTTATGTAGATCTATTGTATTATCAATTTTTTCAATTGATTTTTCTACAAGTTCATCTATAGAACCAATCATTTCTCTATGACCACATTCACATGTCCAAAGTGGTATTGGGCATCCCCAATATCTACTTCTAGAAATACCCCAATCTTGAGCATTTTCAAGCCAATTAGCAAATCTTTTTTCTCCAATATAATCTGGATACCAATTTACTTTTTTATTTGCATCAACTAACTTATCTCTAAATTCACTTACTTTAATATACCAAGCTGGTTTAGCCATATATATTAATGGACTTTTACATCTCCAACAATGAGGATAATTGTGTGTCATTTTAATTTTCTTAAACAATTTATCATTTTCTTTTAAGTATTTAATTATTTCAAGTTCTAGTTCTGGATCAGTAACTACTCTACCTTTCCATGGACCTTCAATATATTTTCCTTCAAGATCAACTGGATTATATAATTCTATTCCATACTTTTGGCACACCCTATTATCATCAGCACCATATGCAGGAGCAATATGCACAATACCAGTTCCATCTTCCATTGTTACGTATTCATCACACGTCACAAAGAAAGCTTTAGTGTCAACTTTTAAGAATGGTAATAATTGTTCATACTCTATTCCTTCCAAATCTGTTCCAACAAATTTTTCTAGTACTTTATAGTCTTCTCCTAAAATACTATCAGCAAGAGCACTAGCTAATATGAATTTATAACCTTTGCTTTCCACTTTAATATATTCTTCATTTGGATTAACACAAAGTGCTAAGTTTGCCATTAAAGTCCATGGTGTAGTTGTCCAGACTAAGAAATATTCATCTTTATCTTTTACTTTAAATGGAACAACTACTGAATTAACATCTATTTCTTTATATCCATCAGCAACTTCATGAGTAGAAAGTTCTGTTCCGCATCTAGGACAATATGGTAATATCTTATGACTATGATAAACAAGACCAGCATCAAAGAATTTTTTTAAACTCCACCATTCTGATTCAATATATTCGTTTTTAAATGTAATATATGCATTATCAGTATCAATTAATTGACCCATTCTATCTGTTAAATGAACAAATTCTTTTTCGTTTAATCTAACATTTTTCTTACATTCATTACAGAAGTTTTCTACACCATATTTTTCTATATCTGTTTTATCTTTAAAACCAAGAATTTTTTCAACAGCAACTTCAGTTGGAAGACCATGTGTATCCCAACCTACTTTTCTATCCACTTTAAAACCCTTCATAGTTTTATACTTACAAAATGCATCTTTTAATATTTTTGCAAGTAAATGATGTACTCCTGGAAAACCATTTGCATATGCTGGTCCATCATAAAAGACAAAGTTATCTTTATCTGATCTATTATCTATAGTTTTATTTAATAAATCTTCTTTTTTCCAAACTTCAGCTTGACGCTCTTCTTTTTCTTTTAAATTTTCATTACTTAATGCTTCAAATTTCATAATATCCTCCTATAAATAAAAAAGGAATAGTACAAGGAGTCTAATTAGACGGTACCATCCCTTTATTTAACTTAATTTGATAATGCTGATAACAGCATACTTACCTTATCCGTAAGTAACATCAGAAGTGATTCATATATAACTTATATATTAACTTTCACCATACGTTAACTCTCTAAAATAATCAGTTATATAACGTCTTCCTCATTTGTTTTGAACGTGTTAATTATAACACCATATATTTTATTTGTAAAGATTAATTTGTTGCCTTACAATTTGCTCTAAATAAGCTTTCTTTATCTTTCCATGCATCAGGTACAGAAACTCTATTACCATTCTTATCTAATAGACATGCATAGTTAGAACTATTTTCATAATATCCGGCCATCTTATTGATAGTAAAATATTTAGATCTATACAATTCTTCATAACTCCATTTTTTCATACCAACTCTTGTAGCTGCTTCATAAACATATATACCATCATTTTTTCCATCTTTATTTTCATCATAATGCGTTAAGAATAACATCACGTGAGAATCATTTATTACTTCATCAGATAATACTAATGTGTCCAATAATGTTTCCATCTTTGCTTTAGAACATGAAGATCCGCAAGATTCTTCTTTTGCTTTATTCTTTCCTAGGTAACTACCATGTGTATTTTCTGCTTTGAATCCAGCATTATGAAGTGACCAACCAAAGAATGATTGACAATCAAGACCTCCGTATAGTCCCTTACAAAAAGCTTTGATTCCTTTACTTTGTGCTTCTTGTCTAGGATATATTGTTTCACCTGTTTTGCTATCTACATAAGATGAAGTAATATTACCATATGTAATTACATGCCCCCATTTTGGATTTCCACCAAATTCAACATTATATCTTTGACCAAAGCAATGTATATTGCATACATATGACACTTGAATATTATATTTAGCATGTAAATATGCTTCAAGCGCTATACCAGCAGTTGCAACGCCCTCTTTAGTAAATAATCCAGCACTTCTAACTGACCATGCAATAAAATCATTTAAGTTTGCAAGTGAATCTCCTTTTGATTGTAATACAGTATCAATTTCTCCATTAATTGGAGGATAATTTGCATCATCTCTCGATCTAGTTCCATCGTTATACAAATCTTCCCAAGTAATTGTCAATGTACTTGGCTTACTAATATTGTTCAAATTATCTTTTACATATACATAATAATTGCCTGGTATTACACCTAGTTCTAATTTATTAGTACTCTTTTTAACCCAATTATCTTCTTTTCCAGTTGGAGTCTTCTTAGTGCTTGAAAAATAATAACCAGCAATATTTCCTTTAGTACCTTTTTGAGCAGTAACAACAACATAAGATCCTTTATGTGTTATTGATTTTATCATTGGCGCACCATTATCAGATGGAGTGCTTTCACCGCCTTCTTCTCCTCCACCAGACATATCTTCGCTAGGCTTTGTTTTGATTGGATTATTTGTTAATTTTAAACATTCAGTCATATCATCATACGTATTTGTTATTCTCATAATAAGTGATACGAATGTAGGTATTAAAAATATGAGTACAGCTGCAACTACATTAGCAATTAATGGTTTCTTTACTTTATCAAGTCCATCTCCACTAGTAATTGCTCCAGTAAGCTTTATCATTGCTACTATAATCAAAATAATTGGAACTACTGCTCTTAATATATCCAAAAGAAGTTTTATCATTTTTATTACATTAGCAACTTCTTCTCTTTGGCAAAACTTAACAGCTAATGCATTAGAAAAAGTTAGTGCACTTAAATCATTCATAAACGCACTAAATGTAATTATCATAATTAATAAAGATACAATAACTTTCTTTTTGTTTAACATATTATTTTGCCCTTTTCATATATGCTTCTTTAGCGGCATTTTGTTCAGCTTCTTTTTTAGAATTTCCACATCCAACGCCATAAACTAAATCATCTATAATAACTTCTACTTTAAATTTTCTTTTATGAGCAGGTCCACTTTCTTCAACTAAATTGTATGTTACACTTTTTTTAACTGTTTGAACACTTTCTTGTAAAAGACTTTTATAATCCATTAAAAAGTCTTCATGATGTTCAATAAAAGGCACAATTAATTTATTAAATACTCTTTTTACTGCACTAATTCCTTGCTCTAAATAGATAACTGCCATTGTAGCTTCAAATACATCAGCAATAATAGTTTTATTGGCTTCTTCTACACCATTGCCTAATCTAATATAGTCTTTTAAATTAATTTTTTTTGAATATTCATATAAAGCATTTTCACAAACATATAAACTTCTCAATCTACTCATTTGTCCTTCTGCTAAATCAGTTTTAGTATAAAGATATTCACTACATACTATTTCTAAAACAGCATCTCCTAAATATTCTAATCTTTCATAACATTCACAATCGTGTTCATTAGCATAACTAGAATGAGTTAATGCAGTTAATAATAGTTTTTCATTTTTAATTTTTATACCATAATCTTTGTATATGTTTTTCATAATTATCACTGCTATTATTATAACAAATTAACATTTTAATTAAAAGGTTTTTATTTATTTTTGTATAAATGTATTATATAATATTATTATGAAAAAAATATTAATAAAATTAATTAATTTATATCAAATAACACCACTTCATACTCATTCAATGTGTAGATTTAATCCCACATGTAGTGAATATATGAAAGAGTGTATAAATGAATATGGTTATAAAGGTATTATTATTGGAATAAAAAGAATATTAAGGTGTCATCCCTTTGGTAAATTTGGATATGACCCAGTTAAAAAAGAAGGAGAAACAATATGAAAAAGAAAATATTTTTAATAGGATTTATTATATTTTTACTAAGTGGATGTACATTTGGAGAAAGCTTCGAAGACACTTATCTTTATACAACAATGTATCCAATTGAATATGCTGCGAACGAATTGTATGGAGATCATGCAAAAGTATTATCTGTTTATCCAAATGGAGTTGATCAATCTTATGTAGTAACAGATAAGAAAAAGAAAAAATATTCAGAAGCAGAAACATTTATCTATTCTGGAGTTGCAAATGAAGCATCTTTAGCTAGAGACTTATTAAACTTAAATAATAAATTAAATTTGATAGATGCTACTAAAGGAATGAGTTCTGCAAATAAACTTGCTAGTACTTGGATTGATCCATCAAATTACTTAATGTTATGTAGCAATATAAAAGTGAGTTTAATTGAATATACTAAAAATCCATATATTAAGGAAGAAATAGAAGAAAAATATAAAGAATTAAATGTATCTATATCAGAATTAGATGTTCAATTATATAATATTGGTAAAAATGGTAATTATGATACATTACTTGTAACTAACAATGTATTTGAATATCTAACAAAATACAATATAAATGTTATATCAATAGATCAAAATAATGACACAATTGATAAAGCATATGCAAGTGCTAAAAAATTAATTCAAGATAAAAAGATACAGTATGTATATTATCTACAAGGCGATGAATTTACAGAAAGCCAAAATAAATTTCTTTCAGATAATTCACTTGTTAAAATAGAAATACCTAATATATTTACTCTAACAGATGAAAATAGAAAAGATGGAAAAGATTATATTAGTATTATGAATGATATAATTAGTGAATATAAAAAGGAATTATATAAAAAATAATTCCTTTTATTTATGTTTATTTGCAATACTTAATGTTCTTTCTAGTATTTGTTTTTTCTTATCAAAATATTTTATTAATTGTTCTCTATCTTCCAAAGGTACAATTAAATTATATTTTTCTATTACTCTATCCAATATTTTATTTATATCAATATCTAATGATTTACATAAGTATCTATAGAATTCTAAATGATTATTTATTAAATTAATTAAATACAAAGTTTTTCTATTAAGTTTATCATCTTTTGGAAAAAGTAAATGATCAAATGAAGACATATAAATTCTATAATACTTCTCAAGTTCACTATCTTCTTCTTTAATGTATAATAATGAACTTCCATTATCAGAAAGTGGTGCAAGTTTAACATCATCGCCAACTTCAAATACAATGTTTGAAACTGTCCTATCATTTTGTCCTGTAAACCAATCAAATGCAGTTAATCTATAAAAATTATCCATTAAATTAATTCTATTTTTATCAGGCAATATTTCTCTAAAAACATGATTAAGTGTTGTTAATCTTTTAGGAGCACTCATATTTTGATAATTAAAAAAGGTATTATATTCATAGTATTTTTTATCTTTACTTCTAAATGATTTACTAATTATACCTATTTTATTTTTAAAAGAAGCTAGGGAATAATCAACACATCTTATTTTATATTCTTTTATTAGTTCAGATAAAAATAATTCATTAAATATTGCTTTTGTTTTAAAAAAATATAATCCATCATCAAATTTAAACCATGAATTATATGCTATTAACAAATAGCCTTCTATTTCTAGTTTAGATTTCAAATATTTTCTATTTTCTCTATCTCCGGAGTTTACATAATTATCATCTATATTTGCAATATCTTTTATATGTTTTTTATCTACACTAGTATTTTCAAACATATTATATTCCCCTTTCAAGTGACATATTATAACATATTTTTACATAATAAAAAAGATTATTTTAATAATCTTTATTCATAATCAAATAATGTTTTTTGAGTATTTATTTTAAATTCTTGATAAGTTTTTTCTGTTACAACTCTTCCACGAGAAGTTCTTTTAACATATCCTTCCTGTAATAAAAATGGCTCAATAACATCTTCTATAGTTCCAACCTCTTCTCCAATTGAAGAAGCAATTGATTCTATACCAACCGGCCCTCCATTGAATTTTTCAACTATACTCATTAAATATTCAACATCTGTACTATCGAGTCCAGAATCATTAATTTTAAGTCTTTTTAATGCTTTTTTAACTAAGTCTAATGTAATTTTACCATCACCCTCAACAAGAGCAAAATCGCCAACACGTTTTAATAATCTATTAGCTATTCTAGGAGTTTTTCTACTTCTAATAGCTATTTCATATGCAGCATCTTTGTTGATTTTTAAATCAAGGACTCTAGCACTTCTTTGTACTATTTCACATAGCTCATCATTAGTATAAAATTCTAACTTAGATACAATACCAAACCTATCTCTTAGAGGTGCTGATAGATCTCCAGCTCTAGTTGTTGCTCCAACCAAAGTAAATGGCGGTAAATCAATTTTAATATTTCTGCTTTGGCCTTCTCCACCAATAATAATATCTAATTTGAAGTCTTCCATGGCACTATATAATATTTCTTCGATATATCTAGGAATTCTATGTATTTCATCAATAAACAAAACATCATTTGGTTCAAGTGTAGAAAGTATAGCAGCTAAGTCTCCACTTTTTTCAATTGTTGGACCACTTGCTGTTTTAATATTACTTCCAAGTTCATTTGCAATAATATGTGCGAGTGTTGTTTTACCTAATCCAGGAGGACCATATAATAAAACATGATCTAGATTTGTATTTCTCATTTTAGCTGCTTTTACAAACACCTTAATATTTTCTTTAACATCTGTTTGTCCGATATATTCATCAAATGAATCTGGTCTAATAGTCTTTTCAAATGTATCAGTTTCTAATTCATGATTAGTTACGATTCTTTCATCCATTGTATTTCTCCTCTACATAATCAAGAACTTCATTCCATGTATCAACTCTTCTAAATCTCTTTTCATCATGATTATACGCATTTGTAAATAATAATACATCAATTCCAGCACTACTAACATCTTCACAATGGCTTTCTTTATCATCTATGAAAAGATTTACTCCCTCTTTTATACATTCATCTACTTTACTACCAGTATCCACATATATTTTAGTATATTTAACACCATTTCTATCTAACCAATTTTTAGTTAATTTATATGGATCTTTAATATATTTACCTTTTCTAAATGATATAAATATTATATTGAATCCTCTATCATATAAAGTATTAATTACATCTTTGGCTCCAGGTTTGATTTCTGCATTATCCATAATATATTCAAGTCTATCTGAAAAGAATTGACCTTTCATTCCTTCTGGCCATCCCATCATTTCACTAAACTCATATGCATTTATATCTTTAATTCCTGTTCCACCTAATACTTCTTTATCATATTTATCTGCTTCAACAATTATACGTTCATTAGTAGAACAAATTGTATCATCCATATCAATTCCAATTGTCATAATTTCACCTCTACTTCAATAATAATTTTAACGCTTCTTTTATTTGTACTTCTATATTTAATGTATTATCTATTTTAGGAACAACAGCTTTAATATCTGCTGACTTATATCCAAGTGCTTCCAAAGCTAGAACAAGTTCATTTGAATTATCATTACTTTCTTCAATTGAAGCAAGTTTTCCTTTTAAATCTAGTATTATTTGTCTTGCTAATTTTTCTCCCACTTTAGGTACTTTTTTTAAATATAGTACATTTTCCCTATCTATGGCATCAACTAATCCAGTTAAAGAACAACTGGCAAGTATTGATATTCCCATTTTAGGACCTAATCCTTTAACATCTATTAATCTTAAAAATAAATCTCTTTCATCTTCAGTCTTAAAACCATATAGTGTATTCTCATCTTCTCTAATATGAGTATAAATATATACTTTAATATTATCTAATTCTTTAAATGCATAAGGATTAGAAGTATATATTTTATAACCTATTCCGTTTACATCTAGTACAATATAATTAGCAAATTGCTTAACAATATTACCTTTTAAATAATCAAACATATCTTATTCACCAATAAAATTATATCATAATAAAAGTAACTTAGGAAGTTACTTATTCATTATTTCTTTATATTTTCTATTAATTCTAAACATAGTATTTTCTACATATTTTTTATCTTTATCAATTAAAGAAGATATTTCGCTATTTTTAAGTCCTTTTAATTTAAGTTCAAATATCTCTATTTCTGATTTACTTAGTTTGGATTCGATTTTTTTAATAAATTCATCCACACTTTCTTGATCAATTAATAATCTATCTGGTTGATTAGTTTCATCCTTAAATATTTCATAGAAATTACTTTCAGAATTATTAATTAATTTATCTAGAGAATAAGAATTATTTAAAATTCTACTTTTCTTTTCAAAAGTTTTTTTAATAGCATTAATTATACTTTTTCTTATACACGCATTTGCATATGTATAAAATGTTACATCTTTTTCTTTATCAAAACTATGTATTGCATTTAACAATCCTAATAATGCTTCTTGATATAAATCTGCTGTTTCAATGCCAACTATATTATATTGTTTTTTGTATTCTTTTAAGATACCTAAAATATTTTTTTTATATTTTTTTATGATTATATTAGTAGCTTCTTCATTATTTTCACTACATAAATATAATAATTCATTATCATTATGTTCATTGTATTGCATAAGTACACCTATTTATATTTCATTATCTCATAAATTAGAATACCTGCCGCAACAGAAGCATTTAGTGAATTGATTTTTCCTTTCATTGGTAATGATACAATTTCATCACATGATTCATGTACAATATGTTTAAGCCCGTGTCCTTCACTGCCAATAACTAAACAGGTTTTTCCACTAAAATCAATACTTCTAAAGTCTTTTCCAGACATGTCAGCACCATATATCCAATAACCCAAATCTTTTAATTTTTTAATAGTATTATTTAAATTAACGACTTCAACAATTTTAACATTGTTAATCGCACCAGCAGATGTTTTATAAACAGTACTATTAACTGAAACACTTCTATTTTTAGGAATTACTATATAATTAACCCCAGCACATTCACAAGTTCTAATAATCGCACCAAAATTGTGAGGATCTTCAATAGAATCTAGCATAACTACATAATTAGAATTGTTATCATTTTCTATGCTTTTAATATCTAAATATTCATATTCTTCAATATCTAGTGCTATACCTTGATTAGCTGAATTATTACACATTTTGTCTAATTTATTTTTATCAATATGAAATTTTTTTAAATTTAATTTATTTAATTTATTTATTATTTCTTCATCTTTAAAATTATTATCTAGAAATACTTTATATATTTTTTTATTACTATTTAGTATTTCATTAACAACGTTTTTTCCATATACCAACATATTTACCTCCACCAAATAATTTAAAAGAGAATAGAAATTATATTCTCTTTAGAATCTCACTTCATCACCATTTATATGATTATATAGTTCATCTAATTTAGGCTTTCTTGTTTGAATTATTTCAATTAAAACTCCAACTATTACCATTATTACACTCATTATCCTAGCAACTTTAATGTTTCCTAGCATTAAACTATCTGTTCTAAATATCTCTATAAAGAATCTTGCAAATCCATACCATATTAAATAGAATCCAAATATTTGTTTTTCTTTAATGTATTTTCTCCTTCTAACAAATAGAGCAATTATAAATCCTAGCAAACACCATAAAGATTCAAAGTAGAACATTGGTAAATGATATGCACCATTTATATACATATTATCTACAATAAATTGAGGAATAATTTTAATATTAATTAATGTATAATAATCAACACTAATACCATATGCTTCAGAATTAAAGAAATTACCCCATCTTCCAATTGCTTGTGCAAGCAGTAAAGGAACTACTACTATATCAAACATTTTTCCTACTCTCATCCCATATTTTTTACAATATATAATCATAGTAAGACAGCCAAATAACAGTCCACCATGTATAGCAAGACCACCTTTCCATATCATAAATATTTCAGATAAGTGCTCCTTATAATAACCAAATTCAAATAATACATAATATAATCTGGCACCAAGAATTCCAATAACCAGTGTCCAAAATATCATATTAAAAGTAAATTCCTTGCTAATATGGAATTTATTTGTTTCATTAATTATCATAAAATATGATATTATGACTGCGATTATTATCAAAAGACTATACCACCTAATATCAAATCCAGCTATTGTAAATGCAACAGGTGACATATTATCTACCTACTTTCTTTGTTATTAAATTATCTAAAAACATTTTTAAAATGCTAATAAATATTGCTATGAAGAAGACAGATATAAAATTGCCAATAATAAAATGTTCTTTCATTAGAATATCACATAATTTTAATATAATAATATTCACTATTGGATATGCTATACCATAAGTAACAATAGTAAGAGGCAATGTCCAGTATATTAATAAAGGCTTAATAGTATAATTAAGTAAACTTAACAATATTGCAGCCACTACAGCAGAAATAAAACTATCAATATAAATATTTACGAATAAATAATCAGCAATTAATAAAACAATAGCATAAACAAGTATACCAGTTAAAAACTTTAATAAATCACTTTTATTGTCATATTTATTATTGTCAATTTTATATAGTTTAGTTTTACTCATAAATCCTCCTATAACGATTTAGCCATATTTAATTTTAATAAACCATTGCAAATCCTATAATGATATCTATATAACTCTTTTTCTTTTTCTTTAAATGATTTATCATGTGATTTAATGTGAACTTTTTTATCAGATAATTCCATTAATAATTCACTAAATAATTCATTTAATTTAGTCTTGACTTCATCCATACCTTTTCTATAAAGATTTTTTGAAACAGGTTCAGTTCCTATTTTTTTACCTTTATAATGTGCTTCAAATTTCTTATAATCATCATCTAAATTATATGCTGATGCTAAATTCAACAAATCACGAGCAATTTCTTTTATTTTCTTACTTTTTACTGTATCATTTATTGACATAATAATATTTTCAAATCGATTATTAGCATCTCTTAATTTTCTACCATCTATTTTATCTGCAAAATGTAGATCGCTAATTTCAATTAAACATTCATTAATTCTATTATAGCAATCATTATAATCTAAATCTTCTTCTCTAATTTCAGAAAGCATACCTTCTTTATATAGCAATCTTTCTTGAGATTCAATATATAATAGATTACTATGAGCATCTTTAAATACATCACTTTCACCGAACAAATCATTAATTAATGAACGTCTTCCTGTTACATCTTTGTATAATTTGCTTCGTAATTCTTTTTCTTCTGTACTACCGGGTCTAACACGTGATAATTTTTGATAATCTTCTCTAATCATTTTTGTATATAATAAATAATCTAAGGTATATTCATTATTTGAAAATTCTTTTGAATATCTTTCATTTTCTGGAATAACAGTAGGAGCAGTTTTAGCTTTTTCATTCTGATTTTGAACTTCTGGTTTCTTTTCTTGTTTAGACTCTTGTTTTACAGGATTGGTACGTTTAAATTTTTGTTCGGCAATAAGTCTATTAATATTTTCTATAAGATATTTAATTGTATCAGCTTCGTATTTATAATTATTAATAATTATAGCAATTTCATTTCTTTCAGGAATAGTAGCATTTTTTCTTTCTAATTCTTGATATTCAGCATAATATTTGTCATAATTGGCAATACTTGTACGAATATCAGCATAAAGAGTACTCAAAAAATTTTGTACATCATTATCACTACTGATTTTTTTAATATTGTCATAATATCCATATATTGTTTTAAACCATTGAGCATCTTTTACACTATTATTTTTCTTTTCATTTGCAATTCTAATGTAAGAAATCAATTCATTTTTTACATTGCTATAATACATAATAACTACTCCTTATCATACAAAATAATTATACAATAGTACCACTTTAAATGCAATAAAATTACTTCTTAATATGTACATCCATTTGTGTATATGGTATCTCTATATTATTTTTCTTTAATGCTATTCTTACTTTTTCCATAAAGTCAAAATAAGCATTCCAATAATTCTCAGTTTTCACCCAAAATCTAGCTGTAAAGTCAATAGAAGATGTATTATGAGTTTTAAGTCTAACAAATATTGGTTCTTCTTCTAATAAATAATCAATGCTTTTTATAACATCTGTAATTACTTTCTTTACTTTCTCTATGTCAGAATTGTATGACACACTTATTATTTCATTAACCATTCTTTTTTCCATAGCACTATAGTTAATAATTAACGTATTTGATAAAGTACCATTAGGAATTTGTACGACTATGTTTTCAATAGTGTGTATAGTTGTATAGAATAGAGATATTGACTCAACTGTACCACTTTTACCTTCTGCCTCAATAAAATTGCCTACTTTAAATGGTCTAAATATAAGTATCATTAAACCACCAGCGAGATTTGAAAGACCTCCTTGTAAAGCAAGACCTATTGCTACTGCAGCAGATCCTATAATTGTAACTAATGATGTCATTGGAACACCAAGAATACTTAATATAGTTACAAATAATAATACTTTTAAAGCGATTGATATAAAACTAACAAGAAATCCTTTAACTCCAGGATCTAATTTACTAAATCTATGCTCTTTTCTCAAAAATTTGGTTAACATATTAATTAATCTACTACCTACAATTAGTACAATAATACATATTAACAATTTAATACCAAAATCAATCCCCATATTTGTTAATTTATCTAATATTTTTTCCATAAATAGCTCCTCTTATAAATATTTTTTTAAAAATTGTCCAGTAAATGATTCTTTTACTTTTATTACTTCTTCAGGTGTACCTTTAGCAATAATTTTTCCACCAAAATCTCCACCTTCTGGTCCCAAATCAATTATATAATCTGCTTGTTTAATAATATCAAGATTATGTTCAATTACTATTACGGTATCCCCATTATCAACTATTCTATTTAATATTGAAAGTAATTTTTTAATATCATCTTGATGAAGTCCTGTTGATGGTTCATCTAGTATAAATATGCTTTTACCAGTAGGCTTTTTCTGTAGTTCTTTAGCTAGTTTAACTCTTGATGCTTCTCCTCCTGATAGAGTTACAGCACTTTGTCCTAACTTAACATATCCAAGACCAACTTCTTGCATTATTTTTAATGTCTTATATACTTTTGGCACATTTTCAAATACATTTAATGCATCTTCTACCCTTAAGTCTAATACTTCAGAAATATTTAATCCTTTAAATTTAATTTTTAATGTTTCCTTATTATATCTAGTTGCATTACATACATCGCAAGGAACATAAACATCTGGTAAAAAATGCATTTCTATTTTTTTAACACCATCACCCCAACAAGCCTCACATCTTCCACCTTTAACGTTAAAACTAAATCTACTTTTATCATATCCGTGTATTTTTGCTTCGCGAGTTTCAGCAAACACTTCACGTATTGCATCAAATACACCAGTATATGTTGCTGGATTGCTTCTTGGCGTTCTTCCAATTGGATCTTGTGTAATATTAACAATTTTATCAATATGTTCAATACCCTTGATATCTTTGTATTTACCTGGTTTATCCTTTGATTTATTAATTTTGTTTAACAATGTTTTTCCTAATATCTCATTTACTAATGTTGATTTTCCACTTCCTGATACGCCAGTTACACAAATGAATTTACCTAATGGAAATTCAACAGAAATATTTTTTAAATTATTTTCTTTACATCCAGTAATTTTAATAAAATTACCATTGCCTTTTCTTCTTTTCTTTGGTACTTCTATTTTTTCTTTACCACTCAAGTATCTACCAGTAATAGATTCATTACATTTCATAACTTCTTCAGGAGTTCCACATGCTACTAAATATCCACCTTCATTACCTGCTTTTGGTCCGATATCCACTAGGTAATCTGCCTCTAACATAGTATCCGTATCATGTTCAACAACTATCAAAGTGTTACCCAGGTCTCTCATCTCTTTTAATGATGCAATTAGTTTAGCATTATCTCTTTGATGTAAACCAATCGAAGGTTCATCTAATACATAAAGAATTCCAGAAAGTCTACTTCCTATTTGTGTTGCAAGCCTAATTCTTTGTGCTTCACCACCAGATAAAGTTGCAGCTGTTCTAGATAGTGTTAAATATTCAAGACCCACGTTTTTCAAGAAATTTAATCTTTCCTTTATTTCCTTAATAATTAAGAATGATACTTCTTTTTGCTCATTATTTAATTTCAAATTTTCAAAATAATCGATTAAATCTCTTATACTTAAATTAGATACCTCATATATATTTTTACCATTAATTTTAACACTTAGTGCTTCATCTTTAAGCCTTGTTTCATGACAATATGGGCATGGAAGTTCTGTCATATATTTTTCTATCCATTCACGTATAGCACTACTATTGGTTTCCATATAACGTCTTTCTAAATTAGTAATAATTCCTTCAAAATAATCATAACTTTTCATTGTACTACCACTTCTTGTTGTTAAAGTTAAATCAAGTTTTTCCGGAGATTTATATAGTATAATATCTAATTCTTCTCTAGTTAAATCTTTAACTGGCTTATACAAATCAATATTATAATGTTCAGCAACTAAAGCAAGTTTTTTAAATGCAATATTTAATGTTTCACCACTTTGGAAAGAAGCAATAGCCCCTTCCATTATTGATAAATTTTTATCAGGTATTAATATATCTTCATCTATATGTAAATTAACACCAAGTCCTTTGCAAACTGGACATGCTCCATATGGACTATTAAATGAGAACAATCTTGGTTCCAATTCTGGAATACTAAAATCACATAATGGACAAGCATAATTTTCACTCATTACTATTTCTTTATCACCAATAATATTAATTACAACTTTTCCATTAGCGCTCTTACATGACAATTCGATAGCTTCAAATATTCTAGAGCGACTATCTTCTTTTATAACTATTCTATCAACAATAATATCTATGTTATGCTTTTTATTTTTATCTAAAATTATTTCCTCACTTAAATCTTTTACTTCACCATCTACTCTAATCCTTACATATCCATCTTTTCTTAAATCTTCAAGTAAATCTTTGTGAGTTCCTTTTTCACCATGAATTACAGGAGATAATATTTCAATTTTTGTTCCAACTGGATATTCAAGAACTTTATTAGTCATTTCTTCAATGCTTTGTTCTGTTACAGGTATATTATGATTAGGACAATAAGGCGTCCCAATACGTGCAAATAATAATCTTAAATAATCATATATTTCAGTAACAGTTCCAACTGTACTTCGAGGGTTTTTATTAGTAGATTTTTGATCAATACTAATACTTGGACTTAGTCCTTCAATTGAATCAACTTCTGGTTTATTCATATTACCCAAAAATTGTCTAGCATAAGCGCTTAGACTTTCAACATATCTTCTTTGACCTTCCGCGTAAATAGTATCAAACGCTAAACTTGATTTACCGCTTCCAGATACTCCGGTCATAACTATTAACTTATTTTTAGGAAGTTCTAAATCTATATTTTTTAAATTATTCTCATGTGCGTTTTTTATAACAATTTTATCCATTATATCACCTTCAAAGTGTTAAATATTATAACACATTAATTAATAGAAAACTATATTTTTTAAAGCAAAAAAATGTTTGTATTAATAACTAAACAAAAATATTAGCATATTTAATAATTACAACTAATATTCATATTATCATTTGCATTTAATTCATAATCACAGCACTCACATGCATATCCATCGCTGTTTGCAATACATCTAGTATTAGAACCTACTTTAGAAATAATGCAAGAATTGACATAAGAATTATCACCAGTAGGATTCACTTTATATATTTTAATTAAATAATCACTTGGAAAGTCTTCACCAGTTAAAGGATTTTTGATACCACTAGATATATAATTAGTATTTTGAAGTTCACCTAATCTAACATATATTTCATTACCATTTGTAAAAGATGATAGCCATGAGTCATTTAAATCTACGTATACAATTGCAGCCTCTTGAATTTCTTTAAATTTGTTAGCTAAATCTTCTTCACTTGAAGTATCTGTACTTGCACTAAACATAGAAATTGTAACACCACCAAGTAGTGCTATAACAGCAATTACAGCAAGCAATTCCAAAAGAGTAAAACCTTTTTTATTCATATTTCTTCACCTATTATGATTATACACTATAATAAAATATTTTTAAAGATTATTTTTTATATAATTAGAGTAACTATTATAGCCCATGATATATCCAATATCATAGATTTTTGATAAAAAATCTTTATTAACAATATTTATAAAGTTTTTATTATTATACCCACTATTTATATCATTTATTGCATCTAAATAACCGAATCTAAATACTTTAATAATATCATCCATATCTACCTCCTAATAATATTATTAAAGATTTATTAATAAAAACACTTCAAAAAAGATCATAATTTTTTATTTATGATCTTTTGCTAATACAAGTCTATTTTTTCTAATTTCACCTTTATGTATATTATATAATTCTTTTGCATTATCACTTAATAAACTACTCTCATCAACATATATTCTATGTATGGCAGATGCAGCATTAAAAGCTCTTGCATGCAATGATATCGAAATATCGGGAGTAGCTTCTAACCAATTAAATGCAGCGGCAGACATCTTACCCAATATAATAATGTCCATATTAATATTCTTATTTATAAATTTTAGACAATTCTTATGTGTAAAACCATATTCAGCCATTACATCTTGATTCTTTTCAAACCAATCGGCAAGAGGCTCATATAAATTAATTATACCTTCATATTTTTTATCAAACTTCTCATTCAATATCATAATTATTCTCCCATGAAAGTATTATATTATTATTGAATTTTAATGTCAATTTAAAAGAAGGAATTAATTATTTCCTTCTTCAATTTCGCTTACATTTCCAGAATCTGCAGGAATAACTGGAGGATTAGTTGATTCGCTTACATTTGAACTACTTTGCTCCGGTTGCACAGCAGAACTATTAGTAGGTGTGTCACCTGTTCCTGGTTCAGTTGGAGTATCTCCTGTTCCTGGCTCTGTTGGTGTGTCACCTGTTCCTGGCTCGGTTGGTGTGTCACCTGTTCCTGGCTCGGTTGGAGTATCTCCTGTCCCTGGCTCGGTTGGTGTGTCACCTGTTCCTGGTTCAGTTGGTGTATCTCCTGTTCCTGGTTCAGTTGGAGTGTCACCTGTTCCTGGTTCAGTTGGTGTATCTCCTGTTCCTGGTTCAGTTGGAGTGTCACCTGTTCCTGGTTCAGTTGGTGTATCTCCTGTTCCTGGTTCTGTTGGTGTATCTCCTGTTCCTGGCTCAGTTGGTGTGTCACCTATTCCCGGTTCAGTTGGAGTGTCACCTGTTCCTGGCTCAGTTGGTGTGTCACCTGTTCCCGGCTCGGTTGGTGTGTCACCTGTTCCTGGTTCTGTTGGTGTATCTCCTGTTCCTGGTTCAGTTGGTGTGTCACCTGTTCCTGGTTCAGTTGGTGTGTCACCTGTTTCCGGTTCGGTTGGAGTATCTCCTGTTCCCGGTTCAGTTGGTGTGTCACCATCAGTTATATAATAAATTTCAATAACATTTTCTTCAGGCTTATCTGAAATAAATATTGAATCAGTATAATTCTCTAGCTTATATCCTTCTAAATCAACTGCATATTTAGATCCTAAGATTTGCTCCCCTATTTCTCCATATTCAGTAACACTTGAATATAATTCTCCATCATGATATGTTTCAATAATAAATGCTTCTTTATCTTCACTATCAACACCATCTTTTTTATAAATAGCGCGTAGAATCATATCATCAGTAAATGTTATTTTTTCTGACGCCTCATATTCATTTTCTTCTCCATCCATCCAATTTACAAATGAATATGTTTGATCATTATCGATGTATCCTTCTCCTTCTGGTAATATCAATTCTAATTCCATATTCCATACAGGATAATATACACTATCTCCAGTTACTTTTACTTTTGCGCCTGCTTCAATTGGTTCATCACAGGTTTCACTATTTTTACAATATCCTACTAAAACTAAATCAATTTCATTAGGTTCTTGCTTATTAGTAACAGCATCATTTTCTTGATATGTTAATGTTACGGTTTTTTGAAGTAAAGGCAATTCAAAATCATCATTATAATTATATGTTCCTGCTTCTTCGCCATCAATATTTACACTATATGAATTAGTATCATAATAAACTTTTAATACTAGTTTATTGTCCTTACTAACTCTTCCACTCAACTTATTAGCAGTATTACTACTATCGTATGAATATCCACCAATAGAAATAATTGTTGCTTTGACTTTTCTGTTTACATAACTATTATAAGTTTTACTTGTATATAGTTTAGCATTGTTATCTTCATCAACAGTATAATAATTAACAACATATTTAGCACCTTGTGCAGAATAAATTGCATTTACTGTCAAATTAGATTTAACAGACGTATAATTACCTTTCCATCTAACAAAATTATAACCGTAATGTTCTGGAGCACTTGGTGCATAAGCATCATCTCCATATTTTACTTTTTGTGTATCAACTACTTTTTTAGCTATAGTATCATAAAATTTTACTTTATAATACAAAGTATCACATTTAGCATAAACAGTTAAAGCTTCTTCTAGTTTTTCAAAAGATTCAATTTTCTTATTATCTTTTGTATACCAACCAGAGAATTCACATCCTTCATGCTTTGGCGCTTGTGGTACTTCAGCGTTTTGACCAACCTCTAATTCTTGAGTACTTATTGTTTCATGATTGTAGTCATCTATAAATTTAACTTCAATAGTATTTTTGCCATTATCTATTGCTTTATATATAAGAAAGCCAATTCCAATAGCTGCTAAAATACAAACAATGAGTACCGCTACCCATTTTGATTTCATCTTTTTCCATTACCTCCCTTATAACCTTCTATATGGTTACAATTTAATTATAGTATATTTTTATTAAAAATCAAAGAAAAATCGATAAAATCATTAAAAAATAGCCTTATTATAAGACTATTGCAATTAAATTATTACTTCCTTTGTTGACCATTTTTGTTATTGTTTGTGATAATTTATACTTTGCTGAATCCGGTAATAGCGATAATTTCCCCTGGATTCCTTCTTGAACAATTTCATTTAGACTTCTTCCAAATATTTCACTTTCCCATATTTTTTCAGGGTTATCTTCATCTTTCATTATGTAATCAATCAATTCTTTACTTTGAAGTTCACTTCCAATTATTGGCTCAAAACTACTTTCAACATCTACTTTAATCATGTGAATACTCGATGCTTTTGCTTTTAGTTTTATTCCGAATCTTCCACCTTGCTTAATAATTTCTGGTTTATCTAATTTCATATCATTAATTCTTGGCAAAACAATTCCATATCCTGTTTGGTATACTTGTTTAAGAGCGCCTTTAATACTTTCATATTCTCCTCTGCCTTCACTAACATTTAAAAATATTTTAAGCAAGTCTCCTTTTGAATTAACATTTTCTCCTACTACTTCTTTTAAAATATCATTAAATAGTTCTGGTTTTGCTTCTAATGTAATTGTTACTTCAGAATTATCAGTATCTAAAGATGAAATATAAGCATTTGATATTGATTGTGAATTTTCTAAATTTAAATTTATTTTTTCTACATCTCTTAATTTATCAATATTTACTATAGATGTTTTCATTTTTTCAAGGAATTCTTTTTTTATTTCATGATCATTTTTAAGTACACCTACCCAATCTGGTATATTAAATTCAATATGATCGACAGGAAACTCATATAATGCTTCTTTTAATATGTTAGTAATATCAGAATCATTCATATCAGCTACACTAACTGGAATAACTGGAACGTTATATTTTTCTTTTAAACCATTAGTTATTTTCAATGTATCATCATTATTTGGATGAATACTGTTCATAACAACGATAAATGGCTTATTGATTTCTTTTAATTCATTAATTACTTTTTCTTCAGCGGCAATATAATTATTTCTAGACATTTCACCTATACTTCCATCAGTAGTAATTACTATTCCAATAGTAGCATGATCTTTAATTACTTTTTCAGTTCCAATTTCAGCTGCTTCTACAAAGGGTAATTCTTCAGTAAACCAAGGAGTTTTAACCATTCTAGGGTTACCAAGTTCATCTTGATATCCTAATGCTTCAGGTGTCACAAATCCAACACAATCTACTAATTTAATATTTGTTTTCAATCCATTAATATTTATATCAGCGCCACTGCTTGGAACAAATTTGGGTTCTATTGTCATAATAGTTTTACCACCAGCTGTTTGAGGAATTTCATCCAAGCATCTTTTCTTTTCATTTTCATCCTCTACATATGGGATAATCAATGTTTCAATGCATTTTTTAATAAATGTACTTTTACCAGTTCTAACAGCTCCAACAACACCCAAATATATTTCTCCATTAGATTTTTTATCAAGACTTTTAATTATCTCTTTTTTATCCATAAAAACCTTCTTTCTAGTCATTTATTAATATTTATGCATTGAGTTTACATATATGACATAAAAGTTACATTACAATATTTTTATTAGTCAATATATGTTATAATATAGTAGAGGAATGAAAGATGATACTAGGAATATGTGAAGAACCAGCAATATTAAATGTAATGCGATTAGTAGTATTATTAATAAAGATATTAAGAGTAGCAGTACCAATAATATTGATAATAGTAATGATGTTAAGATTTGCATCTGCAATGACAAAACATGATGACGCAGCAGTAACAAAAGCAATGAAATCAGTAGTGCCAAATATAATCGCAGCAGTACTAATCTTTCTAGTACCATCATTTGTAGACATAGTGGCAAAAATATCAATGCCAAATAGTGATTATACAAAATGCATATCAGACATAACACCAGAAAAAGTTGATGAAGCATATAATAATAAGATGGATAAGTTAATATCAGAAGTTGAAAGTTCACTTGAATATTCTGATTATACAAATGCATATGCTTATCTTCCAAACATAAAAAATAGTGATAAAAGAAAAGAATATGAAGCTAAATTAGATGCAATAAAAGAATTAATTGATGAAAAAAACAAACCTAAAACAACTACTCCAAATGTTGAAAATGAATTTGTTAGCACTGGTTTAGGTAAAGATATAGTTGCACAGGCAGAATTAATTGAGGCTTGTAAATGGGTACTTCATGATGATGAATTACAAATTAGATTACAAACTTGCCCACCAGGGCCATATAAATATCCATATCCTGAACAAGAATTACCAGGAGGGGCAGTAGATATATCAACTGGTCAAGCATCCGCACTTAAAAATATATCTTTACATGAGTATCAAAAAGGTGTATTCTTTGGAGAAGAAAAAGTTGAAAATGCACCAGATTCAAGATATGCATTCATGATAATATATAAAACAGTATTCTTACATAATACTGTTTGGAGAGCAATTAATAATCAAGTTACTTTAGGCCAATTTGAACAAATATATTATAATGCTGGTAGTTGTTCACAAAATTATATGAATTCTCTTAGAGTGTCAAGATATGATAGTGGCGCATATAAAGAAGAAATTGATGATGCTGTAGAAAAGACAAGGTATTTAGTACTAGCAAATACAGATGGTACAACCACAGATGCTACTTATCATTCATTTACTGGTATAGAACAACAAATTGAAAAAGCTGGTGCACAAGGAACAAGTTTTGTAGAAATTCTTGAGAATGTTATTAAATCTGGTAATGATGATGCTTGGAATTATAAAAATGCTAGAGTTTATGACTGCAGAAATCTATATGATAATGGAACATTTACTGCTCCTAGCAAAGTTGAAGAAAAAGTTGATACAACAAGTAATATTATATATTTAGGTGATTCAAGAATAGATGCATACAGAGGAATCAAAGGAGTATTAAAATTCAACGACAAACAGGAAACTATCTTTGCAACATCAGGTGCTAAATATGATGAGCGTTTCTTTAATAATATGAATGATGCTAAAAATCTAATTCTTTCTAATAAAAACAAATCTTATGCTATAACTGTTAATTATGGCGTTAATGCTCCAACAACTATGGTTGGATTTTGTGATTACTATGTTAATTTTGTAAATAGCATTGATAGAAAAAATAAATTTATTATTGTTTCAGTTAATCCATTTGATGAAAGTAAATCTGTATATTATCAATTAGATGATCGAAATGAGTATATAGAAAAATTTAATAATTATATGAAAACAACTTGTATTAATAGAATAAAAGAAAAAACTCCAAACGCTCAAGTATATTATTGTGATTCTTACAATTCTCTACCATTAAATGAATGGGTAAGTAAAAAATATATTGCAGATGATGGAATTCACTATACAACAGCAGGATATAAATATATTTATGATTATACCAAAAAATGTGTATCAAATTTTAGTAAATAGAAAAAGCAAGATCAATCAACTATCTTGCTTTTTATTTGCTATTATTTTTTCTCAATTTATGAGTTAAAGCATAATTAGATACGCTTAAGAAATTTTCATCATATGGATAAGAACCTTGACTATATTTAATACATAGTTCTCCAAATGTATTTCCACTATCAATTAATTCTTTAATAACTGGAACATTTACAATATTATTACCTTCTTGATGATTTAAATCAGCACATCCTTCATCACCATATAATTTTGCTTGTAAGTCACATTCTAATTTATCACATAAGAAAGCAAATTTTGCTTCTTTTGATTTCTGTTCTTCAAATTCTAAAAATAATTTTTCAATATATCCATCTTCACTATCAAATTCTTTTAATATATTATGAACTGCTTCATGTTCTAATCTAGTTTTTTCTTCTTTTGACATTTCAAATGGATTAATGTCACCTATTACAGTTTCACCTATTTCATGAATAGCAAGCATCATTGCAACTTTTTCCATATCAATATCATAATTATATTGAATATACATCATTAGAGCTAAATTTTGTACACTATATACATGCTCTGCTACGCTTTCTAATCTCTTTCTATCCAATTTCCAAGATATCCATATTTTTCTAATAACTTCTTTTAATTTGTTACATAAAATATAATATCTAATTACTTTTTCTTCTTTGGACATAACTACCACCTATAGTTCTATATAATAGCACATGTATTTTAATTAATCAACACTATAATATTGGAATATCTCTTTCATTTTTATATCTTGATGCTTCATATGTTCCATATCTCATATCTGGATTAAATGAGTATGCTAACATTTCATCAAAAACACAAGTTATCATCATTTGGAACTCATCATATGCTCTATTTCCGTAATGTTTAGTAGGATCTTTTCCATCAAGTGTCTCTGTCATCCATTGTACTCTACCATTTTCAAGTAGTTGCATTTGAACTATCCAATTGTCATCTAGTATTTTAAGCATTTTGCTTCTTAGTTTTTCTTTGAATTTTGAATCATTAGCAAATGATTTAATTTTGGTAGAAATTATTGTATTTATTTTGTCTTTAGCACTCTTTATATTGTTTTCATTTTCCAAATCAATATAATCTCCAAACCTTACTTTTAATTCATCCATATCATTAATTCGTTCTAATTGGTGTGGAATAACAACTTCAATTAACAATTGTATTGGATCTTCACAATCAAGAATTAAATTTCTAAATTCATATACTTTCTTTCTTTGTGTTACTAATGGCCCTTTGTAATCATTAACTTCTCTTATCATTGTTACAGTTAAATTTTCATCTGATTTTTGTGATTTATCTATTAAATCAGTGTCAATTGATTTATCTTGAACTGGCATACCAAGTCTCTTTTCTTGTAATGCTCTTTGAGCCAATTTATTTTTAATATACATTTCTAATTTTCCAGTATATTTTGTTACTCTTTCATCTTGTAAAGAACTATAATATATACTACTTCCAGGATCACCTTGTCTTGAACAGCGTCCTCTTAATTGATTATCAGTACGGGAACTAATATTTCTTGATGTCCCTATAACACGAAGTCCACCTAATGCTCTTACACCTTCTCCAAGTTTAATATCTGTTCCACGTCCAGCCATATTAGTAGCAACTGTTACACTTCCAAATTGACCTGCATTTGAAATTATTGATGCTTCAATATTTTCATTTTCTGCATTAAGTACACTATGAATAATTCCTCTTTCTTCTAACAATTTAGATATTTCTATACTTTCGCTAACACTTGCTGTGCCAATTAAAACTGGTCTACCAATTCTGTAACACTCTTCTATATCTTTAATAATTGCTTCATATTTTTCTTCTTTATTCAAATAATATTTTGTTTCATCTTCCCTGATATTTTTTTTACGGGTTGGAACTTGATATGTAGGAAGTCCATATATTTCATTTAGTATTTCGCTACTTGTTCCAGTCATACCTGAAACTCCACCATCATACATTGATAAAACATCAACATATGTACAAGTTCCAAGAGGAAGCAACATATCGCTTGTTTCAATTACATATTTTTCATTGTTTGCCCTTGCTAAGACTGATTCTTTTGCTTCTATAGCTTGCTGTATACCATTCATGTATTTTTTACTTTTAGAAATTCTACCAGTGGGTCCATCAATAATTTGTACTACTTTAATTGGCAAACCTTGTTCATTTAAAACTACATTACCTTTTTTATCTAGTTTATCAGCAAGCACATAATTTTTACCTTTTTCAAAAAACACTCTAGCTATAACAGCATAGTTTAATATTTCATCACCTATATATTTATCAGATAAATGAACTGTTTTATTCCATGTATCAATAATATAATCAAGGTGAGGATTAGCTTCAAATGTTGCATTTAATTGATCTGTTGTAAATGTAGTGTCAGCATTAGCGCCTTTTAATTCATATAGAACTTTATGCGCAGCTTCAAAATATTTATCTTTTTCTGTTTCTAATTTATATTCACTATCTTCCCCAGGAGATAATATTACTGGTGTTTTAGCTTCATCAATTAAAATGCTATCAATTTCATCAATAACAATATGACCAAATGGTCTAGTAACAACTCTATCTTTTTTATCTTTTACTATGTTATCTCTTAAATAATCAAAAGAAATGTTTTTTAAAGTTGAAAACATTATATCACATGAGTAAGCCTCTTTTTTATCTTTACTATTTGTGTCGGCTTGTACTAAACCAACACTTAATCCAAGAAGTTCAAAAACATCTTTGTTTAACTCATAATCACGTCCACATAAATAATCATTAGCACTTACAATATGAACACTTTTTCCATCCAAAGCATTTAAATAAGCAGTTAATATTTGTACTAATGTTTTTCCTTCACCAGTTTTCATTTCAGCAACAACATTTCCTTGCATTGCGGCTGCTGCTTCTAATTGTACATCATATGGAAAATATTCATTAATTTCATTTATAGCTGCAGAACAAAGAGCTAGTGCATCCACCATTATACTTTCTTTAGACTCTCCGTTTCTTAATCTATTCTTAAATTCTTCTGTTTTTTCTTTGTAGAAACTTCTATCTTTTGATGTATATTCAGGAATTTTTTCTTTTACTGCTTCTACTATAGACTTTATTCTTTTTTTATTGTCTTTAGTATAATTACCTACAATTTTATCAATAATACCATCCATATAATCTCCTACTATTCATTTAATAATATATCATTTTTACTTATATATTTCAATCATAATAATACCATGTTATATATTATTAATTGATAAATATCATTTCTTCTTTCTATTTTGCCATTAACTTTATACACATTATTTTTTAATGGTTCACCAATCTTCTTATATGTATCAGGAAATATTATTCCTTCAATCGAATTAAATTCATCGCTTAATCTAACAAATGACATTTTATCATTATTTTTAGTTTTTATTGTTTTAATACTTTCAACATATAAGATTGAAGTAATTGTTTTATTAAAATATTGTTTATATTCTTTTAAATTAAGTGATTGTTCTCTATTATATTTGGTTACCGGATGAAATGATAAATAAAATCCGTAATTATTTATTTCATTATCTATTATTTCTTTATCATCATAATCATCTATATCTTCAAAAACTGGTTCTTCTTCAATTATGGTATTTAAATCTTTACATAGAGTAATATAATTAATTATTTCATCAATATTATTAATTAACATTTTTTTATTAACATTGAACACATCAAAAGCACCACACTCAATTAATGAAATAACTACTCTTCTATTAATATTCTTAGAATAACATCTAATCATAAAATCATAAAAAGATTTAAATAGTCCTTTTTTTCTTTCATCTTCAATTTCTTCTGATACTATTCCTGCTATAGATTTAATTAAAGTAAATGGTAAAATTAATTTATTATCTTTAATAATAAATTCTTTACTAGATTCATTGATATTTAAATTAATAAAGTCAATACCTAATAGTTTAGATTCATCAATATATTCTTTGATTAATTCACTACTCTTATTCATATTTAATAAATTTCTCATGAAAAATAATGTATAATGCGTTTTTAAATAAGCCATATCATATGCAAGAACTGAATATACAACTGAGTGAGATTTATTAAATCCATAAGAAGAAAACTTAATAATTAAATTATATAATTTTTCTCCAATTTCTTTTGAATAGCCTTTATTAATAACTCCATCTATAAATTTATCTTTGTGTTCTAAAATAACACTTTCTTTTTTCTTAGACATAGCTCTTCTAATAATATCTGCTTCAGAATAACTATATCCACCTATTTCTCTTAATATTTCTAATACTTGTTCTTGATAAATAATAATTCCATATGTACTTTTTAAAATAGGTTCTAATTCCTTAACTAAATAGGTTATTTTTTCTTTTCCTTTTTTACGATTAATATATGATGGAATCATTTCACGAGGACCTGGTCTATATAATGCAATTGCATCAACTAAAGTATTAAATGAATCACATTCTAAAGTTTTTAAAAATGATTTCATACCAGTACTTTCAAATTGAAATATTCCCGTAGTATATGCATTTTTAAATAAATCTAATGTTTTACTATCATTTAGATCTATATTATTTATATCTATATCATAGCCATGAGATTTAATATCTTCTAAAATATTTGAAATTGTATTTAAATTCTTAATTGATAAGAAATCCATTTTTAGTAATCCTAGTGATTCGATATACTCCATAGAATAACCAGTTAATATTACTTCATTATTCTTATAAAGTGGCATAAAATTAAATAATTCTTCATCACTAATTACTACTCCAGCAGCATGAATACCTGTATTCTTTTTAAGGCCACATAATTTTTTACATATTTGAATTAACTTTTTAGTTTCTTCGTTTCTAGATATTATCTTTTTGTACTCATAATTATTATCAAGTTCATCAAATGTTTTTTCATCTTTAATGCATTTACAAATATTATCTATTAAAGATGAAGATGAATTTAATACTTTTCCAACATCACGTATTACTTGCTTTGGAAGTAATGTATTAAATGATATTATTCTTGCAGTATTTTCATTTCCATATTTATCAGTTACATATTTAATAACATCTTCTCTTTTTTCAGAATCAAAATCAATATCTATATCTGGCATAGTGATTCTATCAGGATTTAAAAATCTTTCAAATATTAAATTATATTTAAGTGGATCTATATTGATTATTCCAAGAGCATAATTAACTAGAGAAGCAGCACCACTACCACGTCCCGGACCTACTAATATATTGTGTTTTTTTGCAAATAAAACAAAATCATATACTATTAAAAAGTAATCAACATAATTCATTTTTTCAATTATAGATAGTTCATATACAATTCTATTTTTATAATTATCTAAAACATTACCATTAAGTCTTTTATCTAATCCTTTTTTAACAAGAGCCTTTAAATAAGTTAATGAGTTATCCTTATATTTAGGAATATGTAAACTTACCTCTGGTAAAATGATATTAATATCACTGCAAAAATTAAATGTATCTTCCGCATCATAATTATCAATTAAGTTACTATCTAAAACATTTATATTTTCATCGATTGTTTTTCCTTCATCGATATATTTAATAAATTTAAAATATTCTTTATCTTCTTTATTAAAATATCTAATTAGCGGATTATAAACTATGTTATTTGTAATTTTTAATGAATTTATTTTTTCTTCATTATTTGAATACCCAATATATACATTATCAAATAATAATTTTAAATCATCATAATTATTTATATTACATATACATTTAACATTATTTATATTTTTAAAATTGCTTAATTTTAGTCCATCTATATTATTTTTAGAAACCAATTTAAACAAGTTTTTAAGCCCATTATAATTAATTGCATATAAAGTAAATAAAATACCATCTATTTTAAATTCACATCCAATTACAGGCTTAATATTGTTTAAATTACATTTTTTAATAAATTCCATAGTACCAAACATAGTATTATCGGTTATACCAAGAGTATTAATATTATGATTTTTTGCAAATAAAACCAAATCATCTATTTTAATTAGACTATTCATTAGTTCATATTCAGTTTTAATATTAATTGGTATGTAATTCATAATATATCCTCTCAATTTATATTCTATCATTTTTTAATATAAAGAAAAAGCACTTATTTAAGTGCTAATTATATTTCTCATCGATATTATCAAAATCAACTCTATCCATTTCTTCAATAACATCTAATTGATTTTGAATAATTTGTCTTAATCTTCTCTTTAGAGCATTGGTATTTCTTTTTAATTGGTCTGCATGATTTTGAGCTTTTTCGGCTTTTAATAGAGCATCATTTATTATTCTACTTGCATTATGTCTAGCTTCAGTTATTAACATATCTGCTTCACGTCTTGCATTTTTCTTTATTTGATCACTAGCAGATTCAGCATTATATATTGCTCTATTCATTCTGTCTTCAATGTTTTGATAATATTTAATTTGTTCATTTAATCTAATATTCTCTTCTTGTGTTTTTTGACTTTTATTAAGCAAGACTTCATAGTTTTTAATAACATCATCTAAAAATGTTTGTACTTGCTGTTTGTCATATCCACGAAAGACAGTATCAAACTTTTTCATGCTACACCTCTCATAATATTTTTGTTATTTTATAATTCTACCATTCACCCATATCATCTTTTTTAGATGTCTTTTTTGTTTCATCTTCTGTTATATTGCCCTCAATCTCAAATCCTTTTGGAGCACAAATAACAATACCTGGACCAAGTTTTTGCATTGTTCCATCAATTGCATATATAATTCCATTTAAGAAATCCATAATTCTTTTTGAAACATCTGATGTTACTCTTTTGAAGTTAACAACTACTTGATTTCTATTTTTTAAATAGTCAGCTATTTGTTGTGCTTCAGAAAATGCTCTTGGTTCAACTAATATAGTTTTATTTTTATAATCTTTTCCACTAGATTTACTAGTTTCTTTTACTTCATAATCATCAATTTCATCATTGTCATCATCTGGTTGAAATATTTTTGGTAATTTAATTGCCATATTATTCCTCCTTTATTATTTATACAATATAATTCTATCACAGAATAATTTTACTATCAATAATTATTTTTAAAATTCAATTCTTTTATTAATATAGTCAACAATTTCATCAACACTGATTGTTTCTTGCTTCATTGTATCTCTATCTCTAATAGTAACAGTATTATTATTTAATGTGTCATCATCAATAGTAATGCAGAATGGAGTACCCACAACATCTGCTCTTCTATAACGTTTACCTATGTTAGCAGTTTCATCATAACTAGTCATAAAATGTTTTGATAACATATTGTATATTTCATTTGCTTTCTCTCCATGTATTTTTTTAATTAGTGGAAGAACATTTACTTTATAAGGAGCCAAGAAAGGATGCAATTTTAATACTTCTCTTTCACTTCCATCTTCTAGAGTTTCTTTATAATATGAATTAAATAATACTGCTAAAACAGTTCTATCAAGTCCATAAGTAGATTCAATAATATATGGAATATATCTTTCATTTGTATCAGGATCTAAATATGACATATTTTCTCCGCTATATTCTTGATGACGAGTTAAATCATAATTAGTTCTGTTATGAGTACCATTTATTTCTCCCCATCCAAATGGAAATAAATACTCTATATCACAAGCTGCTTTAGCATAAAATACTAATTTTTCATGATCATGATATCTTAATTTATCTTCAGGCAATCCTAAATCCATATAGAACTTCTTACCATACTCTTTAAAATAATCATATAGTTTAGTATCTTCTCCTTCTTTACAAAAAGTTTGATATTCCATTTGTTCAAATTCAATTGTTCTAAATGTAAAATTTCCTGGAGTAATTTCATTTCTAAATGCTTTACCAATTTGACCTATACTAAATGGTAATTTGCATCTCATAGTTCTTAATACATTTAAGAAATTCACATATTCACCTTGTGCATTTTCCGGCCTTAAATAAACAACATTTTTAGAGTCAGTTGTTACACCTCTATATGTTTGAAACATTAAATTAAACTCGCGAATATCCGTAAAGTTTGATTTTCCACATTTTGGACAAGGTACTTTATTGTCTTTTATATATTTAACCATTTCTTCTTGACTCATACCATCTCCAATAGAAGATTTAGTATAATCATTTATTAAATTATCAGCTCTATGCCTTGTCTTACATTCTTTACAATCTACTAGCGGGTCAGAGAATCCTGATACATGTCCACTTGCTTCCCATACTCTTGGATGCATTAAAATATCTGCATCAACTTCATATGCATTTGGTCTTTCTTGAATAAATCTTTTTCTCCAAGCATCTTTAATATTATTTTTAAGTCTACTTCCTAAAGGTCCATAATCCCATGTATTAGCAAGTCCTCCATATATTTCACTTCCTTGGAATATAAAACCATATTGCTTACAAAAATTAGTTAATTCTTCCATACTTATTTCATTTTTCATTTATATCCTCTCTTTTCTTCATAGATAGTGTCATTCTATCAGATAATTCTTGATTATGATTACTTACTAAAGTACATAAATCATTTAAATATTCATCATTAAATGATTCACCAAATTTAATTACTTTTTGTTCATTATATAATGCAGTTATTTCAAATCTTTTATCATCTAGTTTTAAACATACTATTTCATCGGTATACATCTCATTTAGTAAATCATTTATGAATTTAAGTTCACGCCCGCATAATCTAAATTTATGAACTGAATCTTCCATCGCCGCTAAAACATATTTACCCTCAGAATCATAGCCAGAACTTGTATTAGAAATGTCTATAGTACATCTACTTAACTCATTATTTTTAGTAAACTCAAATCTATCTTGTAAATATTTATCAACTATCCTTTTTAATATTACTGGATCACAAATATTTCTATATATAAGTTTTTTTCCATCGATTCCAATAGCTGATTCACTTGATATATATGCTAGTTTATTATTATTTAAAAAGTAATCTACAACATCACGTACTATTTCATTATCTGTTTTGTCATTTAAATTGTCTGTAAACTTATTACCTTCTTTACTTTCTATAAATGTGCCATCCCCTCTAACAATAATTATATTAGGATTAACAGCAATACATATATAATTACCATTATTTAAATATGTTTTTCCAACTATTTGCATAATTTTCCTCCTTTAAAAGAAAAACTCCTAAAATATGTAGGAGTCCATTAGGACGGTTCCACCCTACTTATTCTAGAAGAATCACTCATTATTAATAGCCTAGTGTTTTCCACACACATCATCGCTTTCTATAGAAATAATATCACAATAATACTATATTTTCAATATTATTTATGATTTACTCCTCCCCATTCAACTAAAGTAAATCCTACTCTATTAAATTTTTCTAATACTTGCTCATTAATATTTACTTTATTATCCACTTTTTTAATATGAATAGAAAATCTTAATATTGAATCTGGTTTAGGAGTTACTTTCAATTTATTATAATTTTCTCTTGAAGAAGTTAATTCAAAATATACTAAATTCTTCTCATTTTTTTCAAGTACTGGTAACCAATACATAATAAATTCATTCTTTTCTTTGTCATTAAGTCCTATTATTGATAACTTTTCTTCTAAGAATTCTATTGCATTATCTTTTGTTACATAGAATCCTTCTTTAAAATCTATTTCTTTTATATTTTTTTCTTCAAAATATAACCCATAATAATATTTACCATTATTGTCATATAAGTCACCATTTTTATTAGCAATAACACTCCAATTATTAATATATTTTGGATAAGTAGTTGTTAATAAATTAGGTTTTTCAAATTCTATAGTTACTTTTGTATTGTCAGATGTCGGATATAAATATATAATAGGTTTTTCATATCCATTAACTCCATCTAATACATTTTTTTCTACAACTTTAGTAGTTGGATTATAATAGTATTCTATACTTTTTCCAATTTCATCATCCATTAAATCAGTATCTTCAATTACTAGATATAATACATCTTTTCCATCTTTTGTATTCCATCCTGAAAGTTCAGTATGAAAGTAATAACTACCTACATACTCAGTTATTCTACTTATAAATTTATCATTATAATCAACTATCTTTATGTAATTATCATTGTCTACTACAAAGACATAATCTTTGCACAACATAATTATTTCTTGATAATTATTACTTTTTTTAACAACTGATCCATTTGAATCGATAGTGGCAAATTCATTTTTAGATGTTTTAATTACTGCATTATCGTTTAATATTTCTAAAAAACCATAATTAGTTGTTTTTATCAAATTAAATGAACTATTATATAAGTCATATGCAATACCATCATAATCACCTACAACTCTAGGAATAAGATAGAACACATTATTATTTCCTTTTGAAACCATTTTAATAGTACTTGTATATGCTCCATTTATTGTAGATATAACACTACCATTGGTTAAATCTACTATATCATAACTGGCATCCTCTTGTACTGGATTGTATATGCCAATAAATTTATTATCAATAAATGCAGCACTATTATTCTCATAATCAATATATTTATTTTCAGTAACAAAAGTATTTGTATTTAATGAATATAGTTTATATTTATTATCACTATCAGCTGTAACTAATCCATAAATATTATTGTTGTAATAAAGTATATCCGCATTTTTTAATTCGTTTTTAATATTTAAATATCTAAATTTATTATCATTATAATTATAAATTACATAATATCTTCCATCTTTAATTATTGCAAAAGGAGCTTCATCTATAATATGATATCCATTACAATTTTCACTTTTACAATAATAAGTATATTTAATATATCCTTTATTCTTTTCTTCTTCTCCAATTACGGAATCAAAGTATAGCATATTATCATATTCATAAATATTTATTGAATATTTTGATTCATTAATAGTATTCCATTCTTCATAGTTTTTTTCGTTGAAGAATATGAAATATATAAATAATCCTACTAATATTAATCCAATAATTATTATTAATAATACTTTTTTATTCTTTTTATTTTCTTCCATATATAATCTCCCCAAACAAAAAATGCACAATTATTATATTATATTTTCAAATAAATATTATCATAAATTATAAATTTTTTCAATAATTATTACTGCAAAAGAAAAAGCCTAATTAGGCTTTTGTATTAATGATAATGTTCTATCATTAGATAAATATTTACTTAATGTCTCTCTTGTTTCTAAATAAGGTTTAATCTCATCATCATATCCCATAATTGAAAGCAAATGTTTCTTTTGTTCCATAGAACTTATAGGACACTTTAATGTTTCTTCTATTTTTCTTAATCTTTTTTCATAACATCTTTCAATTTGTCTTATTTTTCTTTCATTATTTGAATTTAATTTCTTAACATCTTCAATTAATATATCATCAGATTTTGATGCAACGCTTTTTTCTACTGATCTTAAATAATCTGTATCATCTGTAATGCTTGGAATTGAGATTCCACGTTCTAATTCATCTTTAGTTAATTTAATATTTACAGTTGAATATAATCCTCTATTTGCATCAAACAAATAAACTTGATGAGATTTATCAGATGAATATAGATTTCCACTATCCCATGCTCCATCTCCAGATGGTGAACCACTTCTTATTACTGTAACGCCATTTGCAGTTGTTTTTCTTTTTGAATAATTATTTTCAGTTGCATTATGTAAGTGACCTGCTAAAACAGTAGTATAATCAATTTCTCTTGCTTCTTCCTTAAACATTGTATCTCTTAATAATGCTAACTTATCATCATTAAGTGCTTTTCCTTCTGGAGTTTTACCATGAGCAAATATAATTAAATTATTATTCCACACAAGACCAGTTGCCCATCTACTATCTTTTACTCTACATTCAATTTCTATTTTTGGATCATTTCTATAAAGATAATATAATTGCATAAATAAAGTATAATCTGTTAAATAATCATGATTCCCTGGATTGAATTTAAGAATTAGTTTTCCACAATTCTTTTTCATTCTTTCTATTGCCCAAACATGTGCAACAATACCATTTCCAATCATTTGTTGGAACCTTGTATCATTATGTTGTTCAGTTCCAGCAGTAGTAGTATTTTGTTCAGTATCTGTATTGAAGAAATCATTACCTATTGTCATACAAACTTCTTTTGCTTTAAATTTCTTCTGAACTTTTTCCGCTTCAAGTATTATTTTAATATATCTATATAATGCTTTTTTATAATCATATGAATCAGTAGAATCAAATTTACTAGCTAATTTTCCAATATGTAATTCTACATCTGGAATAACTAATAACTTTTCAGAATCATATTTTGTATTTGGATTTACTTTAGGCATAGTAGCAGCAATTTTATTTTTTAGTAGCATACTATAAACATTATCATGAGTAAGAAATTCTTTAAACTCATCATCATACATTTCAAAAAACTTCTCATTGGTATAAGCGTTTATTGGTTTTCTCTTTGCAAATTTAATAGTTAATTTTTGTTGAACAGTTTGAATTACTTTGGTTTCTTTTGCTGGTAATCTCATTTTCTTAAAGTCATCATCAAAATATCCTAAATCTTCAATTTCGTCTCTAGCTAATAGTCTTTCTTCTTTAGCAGGAGTAGTCCAGTAACCAGGTTCAAAGCTTACTATTTCCCACACCCTTGGATCTTTATTAAAATATTTGTAAAGAAATTCATCTGTTGATACAACATCAAGTATTTTCTTTCTTGCTTCCTCAACTGAATCAGTTGGAAGAACATGATATATGTTCTTTAATGAATGCTCGTTAATAGCAAAGAAAGTTCTTTCGGGTTTAATTCCATCTAAAACTTCTACACTAAATTTCATATTTAGTATTTCATCTTTATATTTTTCATCCATAATATTACCTCTCTCAAAAAAAAGGACATAAAATATAATACCAAATATTTTATATGTCCCTTTCTCTTCTACTTTCTATATCAATGATATTATAATTTTAAAAAAAAATCAATAAAAAACAAAAGTATTTTTATACTTTTATTATTTCACTTATTGGTGCAAATGTTTTTCTATGTTCTTTTAAAACACCATATTTATAAATTGCTTCAATATGTTTTTTAGTTCCATATCCTTTATTATGTTTAAAATCATATTCTGGATGCAATTTATCTAATTCTATTAACATCCTATCCCTTGTTACTTTTGCAATGATAGATGCTGCTGCGATAGATTCGCTTTTAGCATCACCTTTAATAATAGATGTACTAGGAATATCAATATCTAATTTAACTGCATCTATTAATACATGTTCTGGTTTAACACTTAAATTATTAATTGCTTCTTTCATTGCCTTTTTAGTTGCTTCTAATATGTTTATTTCATCGATTTCTTCATTAGTACACATTCCAATACCAACTGAAATTGCATTTTCATAAATAACATCATACAGTAATTCTCTTTTCTTTTCAGTAAGCTTTTTTGAATCATTAATTCTCTCATCGAAGAAATCTTTAGGAAGAATAACCGCAGCACACACAACTGGGCCAACTAATGGTCCTCGTCCAACTTCATCCACTCCAGCAATTAAATTAATACCATTTTTATATAATTCACTTTCATATTCTTTCATACTATTAATAATTACTTTTTCTCCTTATTTTCAAGTTCTTTATAACAATATAACACATATGCGGCAATTACTATAGAACATATACTCCATATATGCCCCATTGCTAGATTTAAAAATACTGGTTTATAGTATCTAAAGAAACTAAGTATAAATCTTGTTATTCCATATATAAGCATAAATATAAAATATAATTTGCCTTTATATTTGTTTTTGAATATTAATACCAGTAATATTGCCAATATAATTAATCCATTAACACCTTCCGCTATTTGACTTGGAAATATAAATGGACTAGAATCCTTAAAATAGAATAATATTCTTCCAGCACAACATCCTTCAATAAAACATCTAATTTTCATTATTACTAATGTTGCACTTCCCATTAATGACATTAAATCAAATAGATAAGAAGTTTTTTTTAATTTAAAAAGATAAGAAAACATTAACAAAAATACTGGTAGCAAAAATACTGCACCAAAATAAGAAGTTCCACCAAATTTACCCATTTCAATATAAGCAAGTATCATTGTGGATAAAGCACCAAATAAAGTTAATAACAATGAATACAATGCTAAGAATAGTTTATTAAATTTATATTTTTTATTTACTAATAAGAAAACTATATAAGATACAATAAAAATAGCTACTAAATAAATAATAATTCCTTTACTCATAAAACCACACCTATTATCTAAAATTAATTTTATATATATTTATTAAAATTGTCAATTAATTAAATATCTAAAATATTATTATTTTTTTATAAACAAATAACCTTACCGTCCAAATTACAAATGTATGAATTTGGAAACAATTCTTTTAGTTGTTTTAAATATTATTCATTTTTTCATTTTCCTTACTTAATGATAATGATTTTTAACATCATTATGTAATATATTTCTTCTAATCAATTCAAACTTTTTATATTCTTCAATATCATTTATTAACTTATATTTATCACATTTTATTTTTAATAATAATTTATTTATAAATTCAAGTTCATCTTGTTTGCTATAATTCATCAGTAGAAAATGAATAGCAAGTTCATAAGCTAAATCACCAATTGTAGCCATTTCCCAATCAATTAAATAAATATTATCATTATTTACTATTAAATTGTTTAAATGTAAATCGCCATGTATAAATGTCAACTTTCTATTATTGTCTATATTTAAATTTATTGCTTTTAATCTATTTTTAGCATCATCTAATTTTTCATATTCTTTTCTTTTTTTCAGAGCATTATTAAAATTATCAATTTGAAATTTCAAAAATTCAGTGTTATTATTCCATGACACATATCTCTTATATTGAGATACATCTAATTTATTTAACTTATATATAGTGTTTAAAAAGTACTTATTTATTTCTCTTTTTGAAATATTTTCTACATCGCTAGTAGAATTAATATATTCTTCATATACATAATTAAAATGAATTTTTAAAAATTTAGGATACAATAAATCAGAATTTGATAATATCTTTTTTATTTTTCTAAAAGATAGAGTTCTAGCATATGGCTTTTTTCCTCTTCTTATTCTTCTTTTAATATATTTTATATCAGATTTTTCAACTATGTTAACAAAATAACTACTTGTTTTCATTATATTCATAAAGCATTCCCTCTACTATATATTTAGTATAACACAATTATTATTTTCATGTAACATTAAGTATTATTCCAATGCTAATCATTGAAACAAGCAATGAAGAGCCACCATAACTAATAAATGGAAGTGTTACTCCAGTTATTGGCACTAATCCTACTACAACACATAGATTTAATAATGTTTGAAAGATTAAAAGAAAAGTAAAACCAAATATTAAATATTTACCAAATAAATCATTTGTTTTAACAGCTTTTTTTATTAATGAATAAAACAAATATGCAAATAAACTTAACAAAATAGCTGATCCAAAGAATCCAAACTCTTCAGTAATAATTGAAAATATAAAGTCAGTTTGAGGCTCAGGTAAATAGAAATGTTTTTGTCTTGAACTTAAAAAACCAAACCCAAGTATTCCACCTGGACCTATTGCATATAAACTCTGTATCATTTGAAATCCACTTCCAAGGGGATCTAACCATGGATTTAAAAATGAAGTTATTCTATCTAATCTGTATGGAGCAATCAGAATAAGAATTATTATTCCAACAATTCCCAATATACCAATTTTAATAAATATAGATATATCACAACCAGATATAAAGATTATTCCTATTAATGAGCAAACTATAACCATTCCACTACCAAAATCAGGTTCTAGTAAAATGATTCCAAAAAATAATAAAATAATTAGCATGATTGGAATAATAAATTTTAATGTATTTCTTTTATATTTATCATTATTTGATAAGTATTTTGAAGTAAAAATAATTAATGCAATTTTTGATAACTCACTTGGCTGAAAACCAAAGCCAAAAAATCCAAACCAACTTCTACTACCATTTCTAACAGTTCCAATACCAGGTATTAAAACTAAAAGTAATAATAAAAAGCAAATACCCAAAAAAGTATTTGCATATTTTTTGTAAATTTTATAATCAATTTTAGAAAATAATTTCATTAATATAATTCCTATTATTAAGAATATTGATTGATTTATTACATATTTATATGAATTACCATATTTAAATGTCGACCAAACATAACTGCTTGAATAAATCATAATACAACCGATTATAGATAATATAATCGTAGTTAAAAATATTTTCTTATTCATTAATCAACCCCCATTTATTTAATGAATTATTAATTACATCCAAACTCCATAGTATACAGCAATCATGCCAAGCATAAATCCAATTATCAAAAACATTTTTACTATATCTGTTTCTTCCCAACCAAGTTTTTCAAAATGATGATGAATTGGTGCCATTAAGAATACTTTTCTATTAAATTTTTTAATAGCTGTTATTTGTATTATTGATGATAGTGCCTCAACTACAAATACACCACCTATTACTGCAAGTGATAATTCATGCTTTGAAAGTATTGCAATAGCAGCTAGAGAAGCACCTAATGCAAGTGATCCTGTATCTCCCATAAATACTTTTGCAGGATGAGTATTATAAACTAAAAATCCTAATAATGAACCCACTAATATAAAACAGAAAATAGCCATTTCTTGATTGGCAGCAACCCATGTTGTTCCCCAACAAATAATACCAAAACATAAGAACGCTATTAATGAAAGACCACCAGCAAGTCCATCTAATCCATCAGTTAAATTAACTGCATTTGATGATCCAACTAATAAGAATAAAATAAATATTCCATAAAACCATTTAAGATCAACATTAATTCCAAGTGAAGTAATTCTTAAATAAGTATCTCCTCCACCCTTCATATATATAAAGAAGAATACTAATGCTATTAAAACTTGAATAATTAATTTTTGAGTAATAGTTAATCCAGCATTATTTTTTTCTTTTATTTTTAAATAATCATCAACAAAGCCAAGTAGACCATATGATATAAATACAAATAATACTATTAGTAAACTGTGAGATATTTCTAAACTTCCTCTTAGATATAAAAACAACATAGTAACTAATGTTGGAATTATAAATATTAATCCACCTATAGTAGGTGTCCCTTGCTTACTTGAATGCCTAAATGCAGTAAAAACACTTATTGTTTGACCACATTTTAATTTTTTTAAAGCGGGAATTAAAAAATATCCAAATATTACAGATACAAAAAAACTTAACATTAATCCTAATATACTTTTAGCAAGAATTAACATTTATATCACTTCCTTGTAATTTAATTATACTTTATTTAATTATTATCTACATAATAATTTTACTATTTATATGTAAAGTTTATACTTTAAATACTTAAGAAAAACATTTCAAGCAATTTGTTTTTATCTAAACTATTCACTTTAATATCAATATCAATATCACTTAATTTATACATTATATTAATAATTTCTTCTTCTTTAAAATTATTAATATTATCTATCATCTTCTTAATAACATATGAATTAACGGATAATTTTTTACTTAATTCTTCTTCTGAACTGTTTTTAATAAGATTCTTAACTTGATATAAAGTTCTAAATTGTTTTGAAAGAAAATCTAATATAGTAATTGGATCCACTCCAGATGAAATAATATTTTTATATGAATCAAATATTAATCCAGTATTTCTGCTCATTACTGCATCAGATAATCTAAACATTTCTTTTTCAAAACTTTTACTTACTACATTATCTATGTCATCATCAGTTATATTTTTATTTGGCAAAATATACATTAATAATTTATCTACTTCATTTAAAGTAATATCTACGTTATTATCGGTTAAATTCAATATTTTTTTAACTTGATTATATGTTATATTTATTCCATTATCTTTGAATATTTTGGTAACATATTCATGCAACATTTTATAATCCATTGTTTTAATATCTTCTACTTCACATTTTTCTTTAATTAATTTAATTAAAGACTTTCTATTATCAAGAGAATCATCTACACACTTAAAAATAAGTACATTATCATTCATGTTATTAATGTATTTAATAAATAATTCTTCTTCTTTGCTATTTAATTTTTTAAATGAAAAATTAGATACAATAATTAGTTTTTTTTCATTAAATAAATCTACATAATTGATTTCATTTAATATGTCAATAATATCAATATCATCATAATCATATCGAATGATATTGCTAATTTTCAATTTATTAATTAATTTATTTATTTTATCCTTTAAAATATTAATTTCATTCCCTAAAAAAACATAAATCATTATTTTCTATCCTTTATAACAATACTTCTAACTTTAGAATCAATAACAAAATCACGTACATTTTCAATTAATGAATTATCTACATATATTAACTTATTATTAAATGCTATTCTTAAGGCTTTTAACAACTCATAAAGTGATGTATATAATTTTACTTTAACTATAGTTGGTTCTCCATTATTTATAGTTACAATTGTGTTATCATACATATAATCTAAACATATTGCTTTATGTATGGCAAGTATATCTTCTACTGAGTAGAATACACATTTATTATCTTTAAATTTTTTATTTGAATGAACCATGCATATATTTAAAAAAGCATTAATATATTTTTCATATGAACTTATACTATATAAATCATTTTTATCTACACATATATAACAATTTTTCATATTAAAAACATTCATAAATTCGTCTATTGCTTCTAGTATTTCTTCATATGATTCATAATTAATAACCATATCTTTTAAATCATATTTTTTGTTATATAAAGAATTAACAACTAATGTTGTTTTACTATTAATATTAGATTCTAATCCATATTTTGTAAGTGATTCAACTATTTCACTCTTTTTTAATTTACTAACATTTCTAAGAGGATTTAATTTTTCTTTTTTATCTATAAAATCATTTTCAATTACTAATGATTGCTGCCTACCATTTTTATAAAGCATTTCTTTAATACCAATAACATTACCACTAACTGGACTAAATATTGGCTTTCCATCACTTTTAGTTCCTAAAGACATGTTATGAAATACATGTTTACTTTTTTTTATTCTTAAAAGTTCCATTTTATCATATGGAACATATATAAATTCTGGTGATAAGTAAGTAATATATTCTTGAATTTTCTTTGCCATAAAACACTTCCTATAAATAATTATATATTAATTTTAGATAATTTAAAAGTGAAATTTATGTGATTAAAAAAAGAATCAAATAAGTGATTCTTTTTATTGAAATCTTTGCATTTGTTTCATCATTTGATTTACTTGCTTTTGACTTGGATTTCTACCCATTCCTCTCATTAATGTTTTAATCATTTCCTCATTAATTGGTGGGTTTTCTTTTAATTGCTTTTTAACTAATACTCTTGATATTAAAAATCCTGCGATTAAGCCAATAATCAATCCAATAACAACATATAATATATCCATCCAAATATTACCAGTACATTTTGCTGCTTCTAATAATAACATATTATCATCTCCTCTTAATAATTCTAGCATATATTTAAGTATTAATGCAATAAGTTATATAACTTCTTCTAAAAGAAAATAATCATGATGTTCAAAATCACATACAAATATATTTTTAAAGCTTTTCATGTCAAAGAAAAAAGATGGAATGTTTTTATTACTACTTATCTTAATATAAGAATTATTAATTAACATCCTAGTATTCTCATCATCATAATAATCATTTATATTATGGATATCATTATAACAAATATAATTTTCATGACAAATGTTTTTGTTTTTAATATATTCACTATATTTGTCTTTATCTATAGGACTAACTATACTTTTAAATATTTCATAACAAAGTATAATATCTTCATTAGATCTTAAATGAATATCTTCAAGTAATGAGAATAATTCTTCATAACTATATTTATAACTTTTTAGAATATTCTTCTTTATTTTAAATAAATAAAATGTTCTCATATAATCACCATGAGAACATTTTACCATTTAAAAATATAATATATTGTCGAATTAATTAAATTTTGATTCTAAAGTTACTTCTAAAGTATCTTTTAAATCTATTTTGACTCCTTTTTTTATTGAGTATGTTTTTGCATAACCATATCCAGAATATTCTACTTTAAGACCAATTAAATTGCAAAAGGTATTTACTTCACTTCTAGACCATCCTGTTATGTCTGGCATTATATATTTATCGTCATTTGTAAGTAAATATATTTTGTTGCCAATATTCATTATTGTGTTGGAAGGTGGATACTGATTAATAATAATATCGCCATTACCGATTACAATAGCATTCATTTTATTAGTAGTAAGACTCTTATATATTTCTTTTGCTTCTTTATTGATGTAATTACTTGTTGTATATGTTGACATTTCGGTTATATTAGCCTCTCCATTAATGTTTAAATATGTTCCAACATCTTGAACTACTGACTTAATAGCTTTTTTAATATTATTTGAGCCTGTTGCTTTACCAGCTACTGCATAAACAATAATCTGTGGATTTTCATAAGGGAACATTCCTGCAAAACTTCTTACACGATTTCTAGATCCTGAAAGATATCCACCTTTAGAAGATGCAATTTCTGCTGTACCTGTTTTACCTATTAAATCATATCCCTTAACGTTGTAATCAGTTCCTGTGGCCATAGGACATGCGCCTGTAACAACACCATGCATTAATTCTTTAATTTTATTTACTGTTTCGGTATTACTTACTTGCCTTATTTCTGTTCTTTGATTTTCTAATATTATTTCTCCAGTTTCACTATCTACCACTTTAGATACAATATATGGTTTTAACATAACTCCATCATTTGCAATTGTGGTTAATGCTTGTATCATTTGGGATGCATTAATTGTTATACCTTGGCCATATGAAGCACTAGCTATTTCAGTATCATATCTAAAATTAACTATTCCAGGTGATTCATTAGGAAGAGTAATTCCTGTTTTAGAACCAAATCCAAGTGAATTATAATAATCCATTAATTTAGCCCTTCCAAGTGTCAAAGCCAACTTAGAAGCTGCAACATTAGAAGACGCCATGAATCCCTCATCATAAGTAATTGTTCCCCATCCAGAATTATTCCAATCTTTTATTTTTACATCATCTACTTGTATATAACCACTTTTGTATTTTGCACTTCCATTATATATACCATTATCCATAGAAGCCATAAAACTAAATATTTTTAAAGTCGAACCAGGTTCATATTCATATGAAACAAAAGGATCATAATATGATTTAATATTAAGTTCATTATTATTAAAACTTGGACTTGATGCAACTCCCAAAATTTCTCCTGTTTTAGCATTTGCAACAATTAATGTTGCCCATTCTGGAGATGCATCTTCAATAATATTCATTGCTTGTTCAACAAACATTTGTATATTATTATCTATAGTTAAATACACATCATTTCCGGCAACACTTTTCTTTTCAACTGCTGGAGTACTTGTTATTTGATATCCGTATAAATCAGATTGATATTCGAGATATCCGTCTTCTCCAGTTAATTCATCATTATAATATTGTTCAATACCCATTTCACCAACAAAAGTATTACTTTCGTTTAATTTAGCATATCCAAGTACATAAGACAAAAAGTCTCCATTAGGATAATACCTTTTAGTACTTGCTATAAAATCTATTCCCGGTAAATTTAAATCTTCAATTTGATCTTTTACAAGTTCAGTTATTCCTCTTCCACCTGGCCCCAATTCAACTTGATATGGTACTCTTTTAGTACATACAGTTTTGTCTTCATTACATGTCTCTATCATTGTATTAAGGAGAGATAATATTCTTTTTTCAGTCATATTAATTAAAGGACTTAATTCTTTGGCTGTTCTTTCTTTATCTACAACGTGATACGGTCTATTTGGATCTTTTGTTCTAGAGGGATCTAAATATGCAATAACAGTGTAACTATTTACGTCTTTAGCAAGAATCTCACCGCTTTTTGAATAAATAGTTCCCCTCTTGGCATTAATTATTTTTTTTCTAGTATCACGTGAAGTAGCAAAAGAAGTTAAATTATCTCCGTTTACTTTAACATTACCAAGACCAATCCATAATAATTTTAAAATTATACATAAAAAAATAAAAACAACAATAATTATGAAAAATTTATTTATCTTAATTACTCTTGTTTTTTTCATGTTTTACTCCACCTATCTATTTAGAAATTACTCTGATATTACTATTATTATACTCCAAACCAAAAGTGTCTGCAACTTCTAAAGCATTGTCTAGTGAAGATAGTTCATTTATTTTCATTTGAATACTTAAATTCATTTTTTCTTGATTATCTATTTTAGTTTTTAGTCTTTGAAGCTCTGAATTGCTAGATTGGATTTGAGCATTTAATACAAAATTACAAAGTAAAAATAAAGCAAAGAAGAATACAATTCCAAATTTTAAATAACCTTCACCTTTTACTTTGATGTATCTTTTTTTCATACTATCTTATCCTTTCTATAACTCTTAATTTTGAACTCCTACTTCTATTATTTTCATCTATTTCATTTTCGCTAGGTGTAATTTTAATAATTTTTTTTGCTCTTGCTTTTAATTCATCTGGTACAATTGGAAGTTTTCTTGCATCAGGTGAATCACTACATAATTCCTTAAATACTTTTGCAACTATTTTGTCTTCTAAAGAATGAAATGTAATTACAGATAGCCTTCCTCCAACTTTTAATAAATCAAATGCATCTCTAATAGAATTTTCAAGTATGTCTAGTTCATGATTTACTTCGATTCTAATTGCTTGAAATGTTTTTCTTGCTGGATGCGATTTATTTCTATAACTCTCAGGTACACTTGATTTGATTATTTCTGCTAACTCTAATGTTGTATTAATAGGTCTATTCTTTATAATTGAGTTTACAATTTGGGGTGCAAATTTTTCTTCTCCATATTTATAAAGAATTTCAATTAATTTTGATTTGTCATATTCATTTACGACAATCTTTGCGGTTAATGGATTATCTTTATCCATTCTCATATCAAGTTCTGCATCTTTGTGGTAACTAAATCCACGATTAGCTTCATCTAATTGTGGACTTGATACTCCAAGATCAAACATAATGCCATCAACTTTTTTATCTATATATAGTTTTATATCTTTAAAATTACTTTTAATAATTTTAAAATTGCTACCAATAGACGATAATTTTTTATTTGAATATTCAATTGCTTCATCATCTTGGTCAAAGGCGAAAAGGAACCCCTTTTTATTTAATTTCCTCAAAACTTCGCCACTATGCCCTGCATATCCTACAGTAGCATCGATATAAAAACCACCCTCTGACACATTTAATGTATCTATTACCTCATCTAGTAAAACACTTTTATGCTTCATAGATACCACTATCAAATAAATTTTCTGTTATTTCTTCTAGAGTATCTTCATTTGAATCCATAAATTCATCAAATGCTTCTTTACTCCAAATTTCTAATCGTTCATTTACGCCAATAATTACGCATTCCTTTGTAATATTGGCGTAATGAACTAATGGTGAGGTAATATTAATTCGACCTTGTTTATCGAATTCAATTAAAGAAGCTCCACCAATGAAAGATCTTTCAAATGCTCTAACATTCTTTTTAGTAAACTGTAGGTTACTTACTTTTTGCATTATTTTATTCCATTCATTTTCAGAATAAACAAATAAGCATTTATCAAGTCCTTTAGTGATTACTACTCTTTCACCAAGTTCCATCCTAAATTTAGAAGGAACAATTAGACGACTCTTCTCATCAATGTTGTGATGAAATTCACCCATTAACATGTAGTAAGCACCCCACTTTCTCCCACTTTGTTTCACTTCCTACCACTATATTACTATTTTTATATATATTTGTAAATACCTTTTTTAATATTTTTTACATTCGTATGTAAAATTTTTGTCAAATAAAAAAGACTGTATAAAACAGTCTTTATTTTTATTTAATTTATGGTGTCCAAACTTTAGAAAAGTTACTTCCCATTTGACTTTCTATAGAGCTTATCTCACTATTGTTTTTTACTTTAAATTGACCTCTGTTAATACCAATAACATATTTTGCAGCTGAAGTTCTATTAAAGAATGCTGTATCACTATCATGTGGACTTCTTAACCCTGTTAATACTGTATATCTAGCGTCTCCCAAACTATTATATGTTCTTGTTACTTCTTTTGCCATATCTTGTACTTTTGGATATTCATCATTTGATGTTATTACCCATATTGGAGTTTTTAATGTATGTGGTGGTGTTCCTGTTCCACCAACATTAACAAATCCAACTCTATAT
>JAFRQT010000049.1 GCA_017428485.1 Bacilli bacterium
TATACAAAAGGAAAACAATACTATAACGAAAATAATGTAGCAGTAAGAAATTATGATAAGACTTCAAATTTAACTCTATATGCCGGATGGAGTAAAGTAGTAGTAGTACAGACATATCAAGTAACGTTTAATATAAATGGAGGAGTAGGAACAACGCCTGGAAGAGTAAATGCAGTACTTGGAAGTGCAATGCCAAGTATAATAGCAAATGTACCTTCAAGAAGTGGATATACATTTATGGGATGGTATGATAATGCTAACTATACGAAAGGTACTCAATATTATACAAACAAAAATGCATCTGCAAGATTATATGATAAATTAAATGGAACAACATTATATGCAGGATGGAAGATTAATAAACTTTCAATTAAATATAATGGAAACGGTGGTACTTGGGATGATACTCATTCTGCAACTTATACCGTTGATACAAATGGAAATGTAATAATAAAATCCACTTCGAAAATATATTATCAATCTGTTAATTATAATGCGAGTTTACCTAGTACTGGATTAATTGATTATAATGGAACTGAATTTAAATGGACAAAAAATGGAAGCGGGGTATCTAAAGGTAAAGAATATATTATGAATGCTGGCAATAAAAGCGTTATACTTGATCAATCCAAAGCATATAGCGCTGCTGAGTTAGCAGAATTTGCTGGATGTGACTTATCTAAAAAATCTTGTACTATAACTGTCAATGTTAATTGGATTCCAGGAGAGATTGTCAGAGCTGCAACATATAATATTGGTTACTTTGGATGTGGTACATCTAAGAAGGTTCATTGTAAAGCTACTGTTTCACAAATAACTGAAATGTTTAAAAAATATAAAGTTGATATTGTTGGTATACAAGAAGCAGTACCAGCCGATAATGTTATTAAAGTTGGGAAAAATGTTGGTATGAATTATTATTATAAAACACAACCTGCCAATATCAATATGATACTTTCTAAATATGAACTTTCAGAAAAGATGACAAATAAGTTAGTATCTTGTCATGAAAATAGATCTCTTGATAAAGCTGTTGTAACTATAAATGGAATTAAAATATCACTCTATAATACTCATTATTCATATCAAAGCGGATGCCCTGCTAAACAAATGGAACATGCTGCTAGTATAATGAAAAATGATCCAAACCCAATAATATTAACTGGAGATACTAATGTAGGTTCTATAAAGTATTATGAAACTTATTTAAAACCCCATGGATTTGAAATAGCTGCTTATGATGGAAAAGCACATGGATATTGCGATTCTGTATTTATACTCCCTAAGGGACATATAGATGTTATATCTGCTGAAACAGTAGATGTATATGGAGTATACTCTGATCATAACTTTGTAGTTGCAACTTTATCAATACATTAAAATATTGATTATAAAAAATAATTATGTTAAAATCTATTTGTAATCGCTGAGAAATATTATTAAATCAATTTTAATAGAGAGTCTAGGCTGGTGGAAACTAGATACTATATTTAATAATTCCTATCTCAATAATAGTGAATCGTTAATTACGTTATAATTAAATAAGTTAAATGAAGGAATGGTACCGTCTAATTAGACTTCCTGTACTATTCTTTTTTATTTTAAGGAGGACTTATGAAAAATGAAAAAATAACTTCAAGAGATGTTGATTTTGCCAAATGGTATACGGATGTAGTAAAAGCTGCTCATTTAGCAGATTATACTTCTGTTAAAGGTTGTATTGCTATAGAACCTAATGGATATGCTATTTGGGAAAAAATACAATCTATAATGGATAAAAAATTTAAAGAATTAGGACATGTAAATGTACAAATGCCTTTATTAATACCAGAAAATTTATTCAATCAAGAAAAAGAATTAATCGAAGGCTTTGCACCAGAACTTGTATGGGTAACTGAAGTAGGTGATAAAAAACTTGATGAAAGATTTGCAATACGTTCTACATCTGAAACAGTATTTTGTGATTATTATAGAAAACATATTAATTCATATAAAGATTTACCTAAGCTTTATAATCAATGGTGTAATGTATTTAGATATGAAAAAGAAACAAGACCATTTTTAAGAAGTAGAGAATTTTTATGGCAAGAAGGACATACAGTACATGCAAGTGAAGAAGAAGCATTAAAAGAAACATATCAAATGATGGATGTATATAGATGGTTTAATCACGAAGTATTAGCAATACCATCTATTACAGGTAAAAAAACAGAAAAAGAAAAATTTGCAGGAGCAGAATTTACTTTAACTAATGAAGACCTTATGTATAATGGTGTATGTTTACAAGATGGAACTTCTCATTATTTTGGTCAAAAGTTCTGTAAAGCATATGACGTTAAATTTGTTAATAAAGATAATAAAGAAGAATATGCGTATTATACAACTTGGGGAAAAACCACTCGTGCCATAGCCGCAATAATAATGGTACATGCTGATGATTATGGACTTGTTCTTCCACCTAGAATTGCACCAAAACAAGTGGTTATAATTCCAATTGGTAGTGATGAAAGAGTAAATGAACTATGTAATAAGTATAATGAAGAATTAAATAAAAATGACATTGTAAGTTATATAGACAATTCAGATAAAACACCTGGTTATAAATTTGCAGAAGCAGAAGTTAATGGAATACCAGTAAGAATTGAAATCGGAGCAAGAGATTTAGAGAATAATAAAGTAACATTAGTAAGAAGAGATACAAGAGAAAAAATAATAGTAGATTCTAATATTGATATTGTTTCTTATGTTAAAGATTTACTAGATACAATTCATCATGATATGTATATAAGAGCAATCGAAAGAAGAGATAAATTAACTTTTGAAGCGCATAATATGGAAGATATGAGAAATATACTTAATACTCAACCTGGATTTATTCATGCAATGTGGTGTGGAGATCCTGAGTGTGAAATGAAAATTAAAGAAATTAAAGGTTGTAAATCTCGTTGTATAATAGAAGAAGATCCAATAGATGATAAATGTGTATGCTGTGGAAAGAAAGCAGATAAACATGTAATTTGGGGTATTCAATATTAAAATACTTGACAAAATAGAATAATAAGAGTATATTGGTAGCCAAGTGAGGAGATATAAGCGTAAGCAAGCTATCTCGGGATAATACCTACACGAACTATTAAGTACGGAGTCACTAATAAGATGACTCTGTACTTTTTTATTACTTTTAAAGATAGAGCCATCATGAAAGGAGGAAAAACTATGATTAAAAATGCTAAAGATTTAAGCATTAAAAATGATGTATTCACTACTTGTGGTACAGATTTTGTATGTCCTGTTGCAAGCGCGACATCTATGGATTATAATTATGATAGAGTAGTAGAAGCGTATTCTATTTATTTAAAATTATTAAATATCATTACAAAGAATTATAGTAATATTAGAGGTAAGATAGATATTAATTCCTTTCAAGAAAAGGCAATATCGATTACCTGTTAAGATATTGTATATTTAAAAAATATTTCTGAGTAATGATACGTCATTACTCTTTATTTTTACTTTAAAACAAGATGAGAAGGGATGTGAAAAAATGAAAGCAATTGAAGTTAAAAATTTATCAAAAACATTTAAAGTTAAATTAAAAGAAAAAGGATTTAAGGGAAGTATAAAATCAATTTTTAAGCCTAATTATAAAACAATTAAAGCAGTAAAAAATATTAGTTTTGAAGTAGAAAAGGGAGAAATACTTGCATTTATTGGACCAAATGGTGCTGGTAAATCAACAACAATTAAAATGTTAACAGGAATTCTTTATCCAAATAGTGGAAAAATAAAAGTAATGGAATTAGATCCACAAAAGGATAGAAAAAAACTTTCATATGAAATAGGAACTGTGTTTGGACAAAAAGAACAATTATGGACTCATTTAACACCATATGATAATTTTAAATTCTTTGGTGCTATATATGATATTCCAGAAAGTAGAGTAGAAAAAAAGATTAAAGAATTAAATGAAATGTTCGAACTAGATGAATTTATTAATACACCAGTTCGTAACTTAAGTTTAGGTCAAAGAATTCGTTGTGAAATAGTTGCATCATTAATACATGAACCAAAAATATTATTTCTAGATGAACCAACTATAGGATTAGACCCAGTTGTTAAAGAAAATATTCGTTCATTGATTAAAAGAATGAACAAAGAATATAAAACAACTATTTTCTTAACTAGTCATGATGTTGGTGATATAGAAAAATTATGTAAAAGGGTAATTATTATTAACAATGGTACAATTGTACTTGATGATTCAATGGAAAACTTAAAGTATCATTATCTAAATAAGAAGATAGTTGATGCTAAAATGAAAGAAAAAGTAAATTTGGAAGATGAAAAAGGAATTACAATTTTAAAAGATAAAGGATACAACATTAAAATAGAAGTAGATATACAAAAAAGAAGTGTAGCTGATGCTATAAAATTATTAAATCCAGATAATATAGTCGATATTAATATATCTAATGTACCTTTGGAAGATATCATAAGTAGTATTTATAAAAATGGTGAAAAATAATGAAAAAATATTTATTCACATTTAAATTTGAACTTATGACTAATCTTCAATACATAAAAAACTTATTATTTAGTTTTATTGTATATTTCATGATGTTATTTATATTTATAAACTTATGGAAATATATTTATAGTGATCCAAGTGAAATAATAAATGGATATACTCTAAATCAAATGATTTGGTATGTAATCGCAGCAGAAGTATTATGGGGTACGTTATCTGGAAGAAAACTATGTAAAGAAATATCAGATGATGTTAAAAATGGTAATATTGCTTACAATATAAATAAACCATATAACTATATTCTATATAGACTTTCATTACATATGGGAAAATGTTTTGTAAAATTCTTAATATGGTCAACTCTTAGTATGCTAACTGGATATATATTTTTACATTCATTTCCTGATTTGAATATTTTATCAATACTTGCAATACTATTATCTGCATTCTTAGCATTAGTGATAAGTACTTTATTAATTACTTTTATAGGATTATTCTCATTTATTATAGAAGATTCTGGCCCATTTTATTGGGTATATAGTAAATTAATATTAGTTTTAGGAACTATATTCCCAATTGAATACTTTCCTTTATGGGCACAAGGTATATTAAAGTATTCACCAATATTTGTTGTATCTTATGGACCTTCTAGATTATTTGTTAATTTTTCGTGGTTAATGTTTACAAAAGTTGTAATTGCTCAAATAATATATGTAATACTTGCTTATTTACTTTGTTTACTAGTATATAAGAAAGGAGTGAAGAGATTAAATGTTAACGGAGGTTAAAAATCAATTAAAAGTAACTTTATTATCTATTAAATATGCATTAATTAGAGAAATGCTAAATAAAACAACATTTATTAGTAATATTGTATTTATGATACTTAATAATGCAACATTTATCATTCAATGGATAATTATTTATTCACTTAAAGATAGTATAAGTGGATATACATTAAAAGAAATAATGCTTCTTTGGGGACTTGCAGCCGGAACATTTGGTTTTAGTAGATTCTTCTTTGATAGAGCATTTAATTTAGATTCTTTAATTACAGATGGAAAATTAGATTCATATTTAGTACAACCTAAAAATGTATTATTATCATGTATTACATCTGATGTTAAAGCATCAGCATTAGGTGATATGATATATGCATATATTATGCTTATATTATATGGAATTACTTTTAAAAACTTTTTACTATTTACTTTTTATACAATAAGTGGTGGTTTAATACTAACATGTATTTCTGTAATACTATGTAGTTTAAGTTTCTGGTTTACTAAAGCAGATGTTGTTGCTGAAGCTGGAAATAGTTTGGTGACAAACTTTGCAACTTATCCAGATGGAATATTTAAAGGAGTTGCTAAAATGATGTTATATACAATAATTCCAGTTGGTATGACTATATATATACCTTTAAAAACAATAATATCATTTAGTTTATCTAAGTTTTTATTAATAGTATTTGTAACAATTTTATTTATATCACTTGCTTTCTATATATTTGAAAGAGGTCTAAAAAGATATTCATCAAGTAACCTTATGGTAGCAAGAATATAAAAAGTAATTAAATCACTTGACAAATGAATATTATTTATATATAATCTTAAATGTTGAAAAAGAAAGAAAGAGATCCACTCTTCACCAGATGTAAAAGTACATTGGTAAAAAAGCTTCAATAATTATGAAAGTTTTTTAAGTGGACGCTCTTGTCCACTTTTTTAAATTATATGGAGGTGTTAGCAATAGCTAAGCAAAACGATGTTCTAGTAAATGAACAAATAACTTTGGAAAACGTGATGGTAATTGGACCTAATGGTGAAAAAATGGGTATCAAAAATATAAATGATGCCAGAACACTAGCAATGTATGCAGGACTTGATTTAGTTTTATTAAATAACGATCCTAATAATCCAGTTTGTAAAATAATTGATTACAATAAGTATCGTTATGAGAAACAAAAACAAATTAAGGAAGCAAAGAAAAAGCAAAGAGAACAAAATCTTGAAATGAAAGAATACAGATTAAGTGTAACTATTGATGTTGGGGATTTTGAAACAAAACTTAGAAATGCAAAAGCATATCTTGAAAAAGGACATAAAATTAAAGTCGCTGTAAGATTTAAAGGAAGACAACTTGCACATCCAGAACTTGGACGTGATGTCATAATGAAATTTGCAAACAGACTTGAAGATGTTGCAGATATAGAAGTTATGCCTAAAATGGAAGGCCGTAGTATGCAACTATTTTTAGCACCTAAAAAGTTAGAAAGGAAGAATTAATTATGCCAAAAATGAAATCACATGGTGGAATCAGTAAAAAAATCTTAGTAAGAAATTCTGGTTCTACAAAAATTGGACATGTAGGAGCAAACCATAACAGTGGTAAGAAACCAACTGACTTCAACAGAAAAGCAAGAAAGGGATCTGTTCTAAGTAGCGGAGATGCAAAAAGATACAGAGGATTAGTAAAGTAAGGGGTGAAATAAAATGACAAGAGTTAAAGGCGGAGTAGTATCTAAAAACAGAAGAAGAAAAGTATTAAAGAGAGCTAAAGGATACTTTGGAAGTAAACATAGATTATATAAGACAGCTCAAGAACAATTATTCCATAGCGGGTCTTATAGCTTTAATGATAGAAAGAAAAGAGCTAATGATTTTAGAAAATTATGGATTACAAGAATTAACGCTGCTTGTAGAAATAATGATATAGTATATTCTAAATTCATTAATGGTCTTAAGAAAGCTAATATTGAAATCAATAGAAAAATGATGAGCGAACTTGCTATTTTTGCACCAGAAGAATTTACTAAATTAGTTAATCTTTCTAAAGATGCTTTAGAAGGAAAAGTTCCTGCTAAAGAAAGCAAAAAAGTTGAAGAAAAAGTAGAAAAAACAGTTGCTGAAAAAACAGATTATTCTAAATTAACTGTTGCTGAATTAAAAGATTTATGTGCAAAGAATAATATAGAAGTAACATCTTCTATGAAAAAAGCAGATTTAGTCGCAGCATTAAGTAAGTAATTGAAATTTAACCTCATTATATGTATAATATGTAATGAGGTTTTTTATATGAGAAAAAACATTGATCCATTTTTATATAATGCTCACTTTTTAGATATTCATGGATATGATAGAAATGGTGCAGTAGCAATGATTAAAAACTTCATTGATAATGAAGAAAGAATAGAGAATAAAAAGATTGTTATTGTTCATGGAAAAGGTGAGGGTATTTTAAAAAAAGCAACTCATGAATATTTAAAAACTGATAAAAGGGTAGAAGAATATAAATTAGATATATTTAATGATGGACAAACTATAGTTATTCTTAAGTAGGAGGTAATATGCAACAATATTTTGGTATATCAAAAGAAAAGAATTTAATTAAATTAAATTCATATGATTTAAATCACATTAAAAATGTAATGAGAATGAAAGAAAATGACAAGATAATTGTTGCTTTTAATAATGTAAGTTATATTTGTACTTTAAACAAAGACTTATTATCAGCCAATATTATTGAAATATTTAAAGAGAATACAGAAAAGAATGATTTTAAAGTATATGTTCCATTCTTAAATGATGAAAAAATGAGCTATATTTTTAAGCATGGTACTGAACTAGGAATAACTGAATATGTTGTTGTGTTTTATACTCATTGTAAATACAAGTTAAATAAGAAAGACATAGAAAAGAAATTAAATAGATGGTCAAAGATAATAAAAGAGGCCTCAGAACAATCATATAGATTAATAATTCCAGAAATAAAAGGTATTATAGATGTAGCAGATATAGAAGCAAACAAAAGTGTAAATATAATGTGTTCACTTGACAGCGTCAATGTAAAGAATATATCAAGTGTGTTAACACATGATAATTGTAATGATACAATATCATTAGTATTTGGACCAGAGGGAGGACTCTCTTCAAATGAGGAAAAAATACTATCCGATAAAGGATTCATTAAAACATCTTTGGGAAAAGATGTTCTTAGAACTGAGACAGTACCATTAATGGTAGCATCTATAGTTAAATACTTAAGGGACAGTGAGTAGTATGGAAAACTTTAACAGATTTTTAGACGCATTTATAAATGGTGATACATTTATAATATTCATGGTAGTAATGTTAATGATATTACTTGTTTTAATTATTGCACTTTTTAAAACAAAGACAGAATATAATGAACTTACTATAAAAGAAAAAAGATTTGAAACAGATAATTCTGAAATAAAGGAAGATAAAAAAGAAAATATTGTTGATCTAAATTTAGATTCTTTAAAAGCAACTAGTGAAGAAGATAAATTTGATGAAAACAAACCACTAATTAAACAAGTAGATATTCCTAAAATACAAACATATAATGATATTATTGAAATATATGAAAATAGTGAAGAAGAAAATGCTGTAATATCATCAGAAGAATTAGAAAAGAAAAAGCAAGAAAGATTAAATGAATTTGGCGTAACTGATAATCAAGCTATAATAGAAAAATATGAAGAAGAACAAGAAAAGAAAGCTATAATTAGTTATGAACAACTAGTTAAAAATGCATCTAATATTACTTTAACTTACAAAGAAGAAGAACCTAAAAAGAAAGATGCACCTAAAGTAAACAAAATAGAAATCGAACAGAAAGAAGTAACTCCTTCAGAAAATTATGTTAATGAAGAAGAATTCTTAAAAATACTTAAGGAGTTTAGGTTAAATTTATAATGAAATCATTTTTAATAAAAACATTAGGTTGTAAAGTAAACTCTTATGAAAGTGAATTCATAAGAGGCCTTTTACTTAGTAAAAACTATAAAGAAGTAAGTGAAAATGCAGACATTTGTATAGTAAATACTTGTACTGTTACTAATACAGCTGATAATAAAAGTAAACAAGTTATTAACAATATAAAAAAGAATAATCCAAATGCTGTAGTAGTGGCATGTGGATGCTTTTGTCAGTTTAGAGAAGATGAAATAGCATCATTAATAGATGCAGATATTATTATTGGAAATAAGAATAAAAGTAAAATATTAGATTATATAAATGAATATGAAACTAATCATAAGAAAATAATAGATTTTTATGACATGGATAATCAAATATTTGAAGATATGGAAATCAAGAAATTTGAAACACATCATAGAGCATTTGTCAAAGTAGAAGATGGCTGTAATAACTTCTGTAGTTATTGTATTATTCCATATGTAAGAGGAAGAGTTAGAAGCAAAGACTTTAATAAATGTATTATGGAAGTAAATGATTTAGTATTATCTGGACACAAAGAAATAGTACTTTCAGGTATACATACAGGTCAATACAATTCAGATGGTAATAGACTTTCTGATTTAATAAATGAACTATCTAAAATAGAATTATTAAAAAGAATAAGACTTTCATCAGTCGAGATTGTTGAACTAGATCCAGAAATGATGAAAATAATTAAAGACAATAAAAAGTTTGTATCCCATTTACATATTCCTCTCCAAGCAGGATCAGATAATATATTAAAATCTATGAATAGAAGATATGATTTAAAATATTTTACTGATAAAGTTAATGAAATAAGAAAGAATAGACCAGGTATTTCTCTTACAACAGATGTTATAGTGGGTTTTCCTGGAGAGACTGAGGAAGACTTTAATAATACATTAAAATATTGTAAAGAAATTAAATTTGCTAAAATACATGTATTCCCATATTCAGATAGAAATGGTACAGTAGCATCCCGTATGACTAATAAAGTACCAGGTAATATCAAAAAGGATAGAGTACGCAAACTATTAGAACTTTCTAATGAACTAGAAAAAGAATATTTTAATAGTTTTATTAATAAAGATGTAGATGTTTTAATTGAAGAATTTAAAGATGGTTATTATTATGGTTTTACTGATAATTATATTCCAGTTAAGCTAATAGGTAATTATAAAATAAATGAAATATATACTATTAATTTAAAAAAAGATAACATTAATTTCAATTTAGAATAAAAATACTTGTAAAAATCAAGTAAATATGTTAATATTAGTTTACTTGATTTTGTTATGGCGAGATAGCTCAGTTGGCTAGAGCACACGGTTCATACCCGTGGTGTCGAGGGTTCGAATCCCCCTCTCGCTACCAATGTGATATGAAACTCGAACTAATTAAGTTTGAGTTTTTTTATGTTATAATTAATATATAGGTGGTGATAAAATGATATTGAATATAAGTGGTAGAACCGATATAGTAGCTTTTTATTCTGATTGGTTAATAAATCGATTAGA
>JAFRQT010000050.1 GCA_017428485.1 Bacilli bacterium
AAGTATGCTCTGGCGTCATATATTTCACATCATGTTCTTTTTGATAATAAGCCAAGCTGTAGATTAATTCTTTAATATATTCTTTGCTGTTAGGATAACTAAAAACTACTCCATCATTATAAATTAAATATGCATAATCTGAAAGTTTTTCACTTCCAATGCCTTTTTTCCAAGTAACTGGAATATTTGTAGGACACCCACGTAAAATCATAGAATCACTATACTCGATGATGATTTTGTTATCACCTTTTGCTTTATATGGATTGTTCACTTCATTTCCTTGAGCAATTACAAGAACAGGTTTTTCAATATGTTGAGGACAAATATATGTGTCACTAGTATCAGTATACTCTTGAACTCCTCTTTTAGATGCAAAATCTTCATTGTCATATTTTTTTATTAAATCGCAGATTATTTTCCCAACCATATCAACATTTAAACATGAGTAATCAAATAAAATATGTTTATTTCTCTTCTCAGGATTAGGTGGAATATTTGTTAATAATGCAAATTCTTCTCTTTTAGTAGAAAAATATTCTTTATAAAGTTTTAACTTTAATATCTCCAATTGCCTATTTTTCTCACCTGCTTGTATCTTTTTCCTCTTAATTTCTTCACTTATTTCTTTTATATCTTTTTCCAAAAGTAAAATTCTACTTCTTTTATCATTTAAAGAATCTTCAGTCATTATAACCCTCCTTTTATGACTTTATATTATAATTAATTATTATTTTATTTTCAAGTTATATTTCAAAAGAGAAGTAGTTATGTTTTTAATTAATTTTTTCACTATTATAATTCTTTACTATATACATAAGCATGTTCTTTTGAAATTTTACCTAATTTGCCATATTCTTTATTTTCAACAATAGTTTCATATATTTTCTTACAACCAAGAGTTTCATAAATATGATAACTACATGAATCATCAGTATATATATAAAGATTTTTAACATTATCTTTTTTAGCCAATTCAAATAAATCAAGCAATAATTTTTTACCAATTCCTTTTCCTCTTAAGTTAGTGTCAATTATTAACATAGATATTTCACCATCAAATTTATTTTTTAAATCTTCGGGCATGTAGTCATAATTTTTCTCATATTCATGTAAAGCATTAAGATCTTTAATACTTTTACTTTTATATAATCTGTTTTTAATAAATGCATAAAACTTCTTCTTTAATAACTTCTTCTTTGATGAATTCTTAGAATATCCTGCAAAGCCAAGCAATTTACCGTTTTCTTTATAATAAACAAATTGTTCAGTTTCTTTTAATATTTCCATTAAGTAAATCCAAGCACAAATATTGTTTGTTGCTCCAGATTCTTTTTTTCCAAGATTCCATTCATTTCCTAAAAGTTTTACTGCTTGTTTCATATCTTTATATTTCATATAATATCACTTAATATAAGTATACCACACATTGATATTAATTTCTTTCTTATAAATGATTTTACAAATTAAGAAATATATATTATTATTCATTTAGATTTAATCGAATTGGATGGTGTCGTAATTTCTCAAACGAGAAAAATTATTGCCCCACTAAAAAAATTAGTTGCTTTATGCAACTTTTTTAAATGCTTAAATAGTGTGCAAATTTTTATTAAAAAAAGTACAAAAAAGTTTCACACCAAATATTTGAAAAACTTGTTTTTATTTTTAAAAGGAAGTGTATTCAAATTTTTAGGTTTAATATTTGATTGATTCAGTAGTGAATTTATTTTTAAAAACATCTGAGATTAACTAACTAAATCAATTTGACTTCTATGTTAGGATTTGGTATAATACAAACCAAATTTGAAAGGATGATGGGATAAAAATGGGAACAAAAAAGGAATATAAATCATACAATATAATCCAAATAGAAAAAGACATTAAAAAGGGTAAAGCAAAAAGTATTGCCACTTTTGGTTTAAGTATAGTTCTAGCTGGTGCATTAGCTGGAATGTCAGCTAAAAACTTTATTAATGATAATTATTATGAATCAGTTGTTACTTGCCTTGGAGCTTTTGCTACATTACTTGGTGGAGTGGATAGATCTATATATTTGGATAGAAAATTAGATCCAAAAAGAGAACAATTAAGACGATTAATTAGATAATTACATAATAAATAATAGAGGAGAATTTTATGACACAAAATGAATATAAAATTATAGCACTAGAGAAAAAAATTAAAAATCAAAGAAATTGGGGAATAGTTACATCTTCTATTGAAGCTATTTCTTCAATGGCAATGTTAGGAATTGCAATCCAATTAGGGTTAAATAAAAATATTGCAGGAGCAGTATTAGATTCAATAGCATCTGCTTGTTTTGCTACTGCTTCTATAATTGATATAGTTACCACAAAAAAAGATATTAATAGAAAACGAGAAATAATTCAATCATTGAAAAAATAATGTAGCACTAATAAAGCCAAATAAATTAATGTATAATATTAAGCGATAACTTAGCTGATTTTGATTATTATATATTCAAGAGTTATAAAAAATAGAAATAATAATTTAAAACAAATGTTTTTGTTATAAAATTAAAAAAGAATTATTTGAATAATTCTTTTTTAGTATTTCCATATAATTTTTTTCTTTCTAATGTGTTTATCTGAAATTATATGTTCTTCTTGATAATTCTTTTTCTAATTCAATATTTTCATAGAATGTGCTATCTAATTTATTTAATAAGTCATCAATATTTTGTATATGTTTATTTTTTCTATAATACATTCGAACATATTTAGTATAATAATCAGCGAAATTTTCCATCCAATAAATAAATTCACTTTCATCATCAATATCGCAACTATAGTAATAATCATATATATTGTCATGAAGATGTGAGAATGGATTTGGTCTAGTTCCAGATTGCTTTGTCTGAATTTGACTATTATTTTCTTCATCTGAAACACTTTGTTTATGCTCATGATATAGTCCTCTTTGTTTTAACATTTCATCATATTCAAACCTAGTCTCTTTTTTTCTTAAAGTTTTATATGCCTCATTTATTTTACACATCATCTCATGGTAATAAGTATTATTGGTATTAGGGTTAACATCTGGATGATACTCCATAGATCTTTGTCTATATGCTTTTTTAATCTCTTCTAAAGTTGCATTTATTGATACACCTAAAATGTCATAAAAAGTTTGCTCATTGTTATTTTCCATTTTAATACTCCCTCATTAGAAATATGTCTATATTATACTGAAATTATTAGTGAAAATCAACTTTGACCTAACTGGATAAGAAAAAAAATTATTCACAGTATATAAAAAATTTCACATTAACAAATAAAAATGGTATAATGCTTACTGATTTTATAGAAAAAAGAGATGATATAGAAAAATGTTCATATAGCTCTGTAAGATTATTAGATAGTGTATTAAATATCGAAAGATTTGGATTTAAAAGAGTTGATGAGGATAATGTAAATAAAATATTAAATTTGTTCACAGTTACTGGCGATTTGTTAATGTTTAAGAATTCAAAAGACTTATATAAAAAATATTTCGAATGGTATACAAAAAATGTTAATAAAGAGGAAGTTGAAGAAGTTTATAGTAAATTAGGGATTGCGTTTGAAGATATTATTTGGCTTAATCAAGCAGATAAAGAATCATCAGAGTCTCAAAGAAAACTTATTCCTAATACTAAGCAATAATAAAATATATTATATATTGCATTATCTAGAAAATAGTCATCTTTATGACTTTTTATTTGAAATAAAATATAAAGGTATGATATTATTAAAATGGTGGTGTTAATGAGACATATTTTTTTAATTAATAAATTTAGTTTAAGAGAAAGAACTGATAATTATATTAACATAATAGATAAAGTTGCAAAAAGACTAAAACTAGATTATAAAATAGAAATTAATAGTGAAAAAGAATCTACAGAAGATATATTGAAGAAATATAAAAATAATAATTATATAATATATGCTGTTGGTGGAGATGGAATATTAAATAGAGTTATTAATTCTGTATATGGGACTCAAAATAAAGTTGCTTGTATTCCAGCAGGAACAGGAAATGATTTTAATCGTTCTATAAATGAGTTTTTTAGTGATGGAGATAATTTGGTTGATGTAATTAAATGTAACAATAAATATTTTGTTAATGTTGCGTGCTTTGGTGTAGATGCTGACATCGCTAATGATGATAAGATAGTACATAACAAGTTTATTCCAAGAAAACTTCAATATAAATTAGGAGTAGTAAAACATATTTTTTTATATAAGCCATATAAATTTACAATGAAGTGGGATGATGAATCTAAAACAAGTAAACTTTCATTAGTAACTGTATGTAATGGTGGATATTATGGTGGAGGATTTCATGTTAATCGTGATGGAATATATAATGATGGATTAATGGATGCTTATATTATTACTGCCACTAACAGAAGACAATTAATCAGTTATTTAATTAGATTATTAAAGGGTACTCATAAAGAATCAAAATATGTTGAGCATGTTAGAACTAATAAATTTACAATTATTACTGATGAAGCTATCGAAGCTAACCTTGATGGTGAAGACTTAACTTCTACAAAATTTGAAATGACAGTTATACCAAAAGCATTAACTATTTATTACAATAAAAAATTAGTTGAAGAAATAAATAAAGAATTAAAATAATTGCAATTAATAATATAATAGTTTACAATATAGAACTATATTTCAAGGGGGTAGTAATGAAAGAAGGATCATCAGATATACCAGCACTTAAATTTATGATTATAAGCGACTATATTACATTTAATGAATCAATTGCATATTTTAATACAACACTTTCTAAATTCTATAATTTTGAGCAAGTTGATGGATTAACATTAAGACAATTTTTTGACTTTTTTAATGGAGGAAAAATTGATAGAATATTAGGGCTTAGCGTGATGGTAGATTGCACAAATGCTAGGGGAAAAGATCAAGAATGTCATATAATTGGTAATATTTTTTCGTTTATTAATCATTGTGAACTGGATAGAGAAATGTCAGAATTCTTTGAAGGAGAACTGCTAAAATCTTCTAAATATTCTTTTGCTCCTTTTTCTATTGAAGATGTTGTTTCAACATTTAGTAGTAGATATAGAGGAAAAGATATTATAAAGTTAACAAAAGCAAAAACAATTGGATTTACCGGTAAAAAAGAGGATTAATATGGAAAATGAAATATTAGATAAAATTAAAAAAGAATATAAAGATATAAGAGATACTTTAAATAATAATTTTAGAGAAATAGGTAGACTAGAAGAAACTTCCACAGTGAAAAGATACAATTATTTGAAAGATTTAAGAGATAGAGCTAGAAGTGGAGAATTTGAAAAAGACAGAGATGTTTTAGACTATTGTCTTGAAGAGTATGGATATGGAAAACCAAGAAAAACTAATGAGATTTGGTTATATATGCTTGAATGCCCTATAGCAACATATGAAAAATATTTTGGTGTAAGGCTATTAGAAAAAGATAAAACTAAAACAGTTGTTCTTTATACAGATTTAGAAAATAGAACTAAACATGCAATTGTGCCAAAAGAGAATCAAGAAGAGTTTGAAAGTACTCATAGAGTAATAGCTGGCAAGACTACAATATATGATTGTTATGATAGATATTATAATGCGAGACGTGAATTTTTTATATCTTGCTTAGAAAATGGACAAGAAGAAGCTGTTCAAATGATACTTACAAAATATCCGAGACAAAATGGAAAATAAAAAGAATTTTAAATTCTTTTTTTATTGTGATAAAATATTAATAGGAGAGTATTATGGATAAGTTTTTTTATAGGCCAACTGGATTTCAAGATGAAGAAGATACTAAAAGAAAAGAATATTTAGATACTATGGATTTAAAGAGTAGAGCATTAAAAGAAATAGATACTATAGATAGTAAACCATATACAATGAAATCTTTTGAAAGAAGAGAAGAACTATTAGAAATAATAAAAGAATGCAATAGAAAACTAAATAGTTTATCTATATATAAACCAGTTGATAGTGGTAGAGCTATGATAAATAATATTGATTTTATTATGGATTCAGAAGAACTATTAAAATTAATATTTGATAAGAATAGTATTTCTAATAGCAAGGAAAAAGATAAAAGAAGTATTCAAAGATATCTTGATGGTAAAAGAACTAATCAATATAAAGAATTTATGTATCAAGAATCAAAAGGTAAAAATGATGTTAATCCTGATATGATTCAAGAAGTAATCGATCCAACTAAAAGTTCTGATGCTTTTATAATAAGTGACGCTGGAGTTGAGCCAGAAAACGTTGCTGATGTTAATTATAGAGTAACTTTAAGAAATTCAAATAATTTAAGAAATGAAGACGTTTTAGCATTTATTGAAGCATTTCAAAATGAAGCTGTGAAAAGAAAAATATATATAAGATGTAAAGTTCGATTTGAAGAATCAGATGGAATAATATTCTATGTCGATAAGAATAATTTACTTGAAATAGTTAAATTATTAGAAGATTTAAAAGATGAAAAAAAATATGGAAAAAAGGTTTTAAATGCAATTGAAAATTTTGGGAATCCTCAGCCTTTTGCTGCAATATTAGGGGAAGATGGATATTATTCTATTGCAATGCATGGAGCAGAACCATATAACACTAGAATTAAAAGTTCGCTTGGGGGAGGACTTATTCATACGTTTAATCAATACATGGACATTTGTTTAGATTATGTATATGGTATATTAATGAATAAATATAGAAATGATAGTTCTAAAATAACTGTTGATGAGTTTTATAAAGAATTAATTGCTTATCACAAAAAAAGAATGGGTACTGAAGAAGAAATACCATTATGGATGAACAATAGAATTTACAATGAAATTAATTCAATAGGTTTACATAGATAGGAGGATATGAATGAAAAAGTTATTTAAAATATTTGTATTGTTATTAATATGTATTTGTTTAATCGGTTGTGGTAAAAAGACTAAACAAGAAGAAAATAAATTACAAGATGATGAAGTAATATTAGAAGGAATAAAATATAAACTAGATCAAGATGAAAGTGAATATGGAATTGAATATAAAATAGCTAGTAATTTTAGAAAAACTAATACTAGAAATGCAATAAACTATTTTTCCGAAAATATTAATGATCAAGCATATTTTGTTTATAGAATATTTTATTATAAAAATAAATCTATAGATTATGCTATTAAAGATTCAACTATTTCATATGATAAGAAATATGATGTTAAAGTGGGAGATTTAGATTATACTGTAGTTCATTTTGTAAATCCAATAGGAGAAAACGTTGAAACAAATATTTATTATTATAAACATAATAAAGATGTATATGCATTTTGTTTTACTGCAAGTATAGATTTATCTAGATTAATTGATATATTTTTAAAGTCAATAGTATATGAATAAAAGGAGAATATTATGGAAGATGTACAAAAATTTTTAAAGGATTGTGGAATTTATTATTTAGCAACTATAGATAATAATAAACCCAAGGTTAGGCCTTTTGGAACAGCTGAAATATATGAAGGTCATTTATATATCCAAACAGGTAAGAAAAAAGATGTTTATAAGCAAATTGAAAAGAATAATAATGTTGAAATATGTGCATTTAAAGATAGCAAATGGATAAGAGTATCAGGTAATTTAATATTAGATAATAGAATTGAAGCTAAAAAAGATATGCTTGATAAGAATCCTAATTTAAGAGGAATGTATAATGAAAATGATGATAATACTGCAGTTTTATATTTTGAACATGCTAAAGCAGTAATTTCATCATTTGGTGAAGAACCAAAAAAAATAGAATTCTAGTATATGTTAATTAACATATACTTTTTTTATTTCAATTGAAAAAATATAAAAATATAGTATAATATTGTCATATGGTGGTTATATGGAAGTGTTGAAAAAAAATAAACATTTCATAAGAATAAAAGGGTATTTTAAAGCACTAAAAAACAAAGTTATTGAAATATACAATCCATATATGTTATGGATGGCTTCTCCTTTTATTTTAATGGAAGTATTTATATTTATTTTTGGTTTAAAAGTAAGATATGTTAATTATAATTTTATATCTCCATTAATATTTACAATAAGTTGGATAACACTTTTTGTTGGAACATCTTTATGTTTCAAAAAATGGATAGGTAAAGTTATATATATTATTATTGATTTGTTGTTTTTGGTTATGTTTTTAACAAATAACATCTATTTTTCAATGACAAAAACTTTTTTCGATTTTAGATTAACTGAATCAGCTGGTGAGGGAGCACCATATATTTTAGATGCTATTAAGAACTGTAATTCTCTTGTTTACTTTGCATTTATAATATTAATAATAATATCAATTCTCGGGCTAAAAAAGATGCCCAAAATAGTCAAAAACAACTATAAAGCATTTGGGAAAGTATTTTTAGCATTTATTATTATTCATACAATAGCTTTATTAACACTTGGAAGAGCTAATACAAGTTTGACATGGTCTAGTTGGAGAAATCCTAAAAATATATATAACTCATTTAATGATAATAACAAAAGTCTTAAAATAAGTGGATTTTATGAATATACTGTTAGAAATTTTTATAAGACTTTTTTAAAAACTGAAGGACAAGAAAATGAAGAGGATTTAGAATTCTTAGATTCATCTTATGTTGAAGAAAAAAGTAAGAAGAATAGTTATACTGGTAATCTGAAAGGTAAAAACCTAATTATTATTCAATTAGAAGGCACAGATAAATGGCTAATTACTAAAGAAGATACACCCACTATGTATAAATTAATGAACGAGGGAATTAATTTTGATAAACATTATTCATATTATAATGGTGGCGGTAGTACATTTAATTCTGAATTTGCTGTTAACACTGGATATATAACACCAATTTCTTATACTAAAAATGCATATGCATTTAACAAAAATAGTTTTCCAAATTCACTTGCTCATATATTTAAAGGATTGGGATATAGCGTAAATGCTTTTCATATGAATACTGGAGAGTATTATTCAAGAACTGCTAATTATAAAAATTGGGGTTATGATAATTATTACGGACTTATTGATATAGATAAATATTCAGATCAATCATATCAATTAGATAGAGAATTAATATTAAATGAAAAATTCAATGAATTATTATTTAATACTGAAGGTAATTTCTTAGATTATATTATTGCTTATTCTGGTCATTTGCCTTTTACTAACACTAAAGGTGTATGTAAGATGCTTTATGAAGAAGATATGGATAAGATTGAAGAAGAAACTGGAGTAAGACCTGAATTTGTTCAAATGTCTGAAGAAGAGTGCACTAGAAGACAAGCTAAAGAAACAGACTATATGATGGAATTATTACTTCAGAACTTAAAAGAAAGAAATTTATTAAATAATACTGCTATAGTAGTATTTACTGATCATTATTTATATACTCTTGAAGATCAAACCATATTAGATAAATATAAAAATACATCTAATAATTTAATAAATAATACTCCTTGGTTTATATGGTCTAGTTCAATTAAGAAAACCAAAGTAAATAAAGTAACTTCTCAATTAAATATATTACCTACAATATTAAATTTATATGGGGTTTCATACAATGTTAATAATTATATATCTACTGATGCATTAAATTCAAAATATGAAGGATTAGTATTCTTTAGCGATTATTCTTGGTATGATGGAAATGTATACGTTGAAAGTGGAGAAGTAACTAATGGTAAGAAGATTAATTCTGACAAGCTATTTGAAAAAAATGAATATGTTAATTATTTAACGAGAAAAAATGATTTAACATTAAAATTTAATTATTTTAAAAATAAAGAAGTACAATAAAAACATTAATCAGTATTAATGTTTTTATATTGGTAATTTTTTATATAATACATATCCTGCGATTAAAAGTATTATTACTGTATATATAAACATTATTATAAACGATAATATATTACGTATAGATTTACTTTTAATCTTTTTATTTATATGATCAATTGGTTTCTTACAAAATAGTTTTCCTAATCCCTCATTATAAAATTGATAAATTAAATTTTTCATTTATGTACCTCATTTAAGTCATCAATTGTAACTTTACTTTCATGAGGTATTGGTTTCCAAGTAACTTTTTTAAATACTGCTATATAAGTTGTATATCTTCCAATCATATCAAACGTTGGCCAAGTAAGTACAAATAATACTTTATCCATAAAGTCCATTTTTTTAATTCTATCATTATCAATTATGAATAAGTATATTGCAGTTAACATATTAGTGAAATAAGCACCAATCCTATATAGTATTCTAGCCAGTATAGCAATTAACATTCCCATCCATAATGCTTTAAATCCAGGAATAATATTGATGTTAACATTAGCATAGTTTCTTAAGAATTTAGTAAGGAATGATCCACCACTAAATAAACTAACATTAACAATTCCATTTGAATATGTATAACAAGAATAAATAAATACGCAAACTATTAACCATCTAATTAGGTTAATTAAAGAAACAGGTGTTAATTGAACAAGAGTATCAAATGATGCAAATCTATGTCTTATTGATTCTACTATTCCAAGAATAACATTTTTACATGTAACATTTTTCTTTTCTTTTTTTTGCTTATTCCAATTAGTCTTTAGAAATAATTTTCCAAAGAATATATTAATAAATAGGTATGGGCCAGATTCCACAAATGCTTGAAGATGACCTTTTGACCAACGCAATCTTTGCCTTAATGCAACTTTTAAACTTACAGGTTGCTCATCATAAAATTCTGCCTCATCTTGATAAGTTATTTGATATCCTTGTGCTACAGCATCAGCAGTTAGAGCTCGGTCTTCAGTAAGAGAAGTATATTTCCATCCATCTTTTACTATTTCATTTGAGAATAAAAAACCTGTTCCTTGTATATTAGTTGCTAATCTAAGTAAACTTCTTGCTCTATGATTAGTTCTTGCAGATCTTATCCAATGAAGTGCATATGTTGATGCTATCCAATTTTCATCAAAGTTTTTAGTATTTCTAAAAGAAGTTATTATTTTAGATCCAGAATCAAATGCATCATTCATTTTTTCAATATAATTACTTTTTAATAAGTTATCTGCATCAAATATAAAGTATCCTTCAAATGAATCAATTCCATAGTCTTTTTTAATATTATTGAATAAGAACTGTAATGCAAATCCTTTAGTTTTATGATCATTATCAAATCTTTCATATACTATTGCGCCTTTACTTCTTGCTATATCAGCTGTATCATCTGTACAGTTGTCTGCTACAACAAAAATAGTATATAAATCTTTTGGATAATTTTGTTTATTTATACTATCTATTAAGTTCCCTATAACATTTCTTTCATTTCTCGCTGCAATACAAATCCCATATTTATGTTTATTTTTAGCAGGTTTAAATTTTCTTGTGAAAAACATACCAATAATTAAATAAACTGCTTTATGAGCAACAATTATACTTAATATTAGTCCAATTGTGTCATAAATATTTTTACTTTGTAAATATGAATTTCCAATTGCTTTTAAAATAGAATCAATTACTTCCATAATGCCAACCTCTATAAAATTATAACATTTATTTATACCTTATACAAATATTAAAAAAATTGTTGCATTTATAAAAAAGATATGCTATTCTTTTAAAAGAGGAAAAAAGATATGGAAATATTAATGACAGAAAAATTTATTTTAACTAAAAAATGCAATTGTAATGTTGTTAGTATCTTTGTTATTTAGTCTCATCATTTATTGGTGAGATTTTTTTTGCTCAAGTTTATTGTTTTAAAGGAGGAAAATATGAAAAGAAACAGTAAAATGTTACTTGATGTTAATGACAAACCACCAGTATTAAAATGGTTATTCTTATCACTCCAACATGTATTTGCAATGTTTGGGGCAACTATTTTAGTACCAATACTTGTTAACAAGGCAGCAGGAAGTGAGGTATTATCAATACCTGTAGCACTAGTATCATCAGGAATAGGTACATTACTTTATATATTATGTACTAAAGGTAAGAGTCCTGTTTACTTAGGAAGTTCATTTGCTTTTATTACTCCAATGGCAGTAGGATTCGCTAAGAGTGGTAAAGGTAGTGTATTTACTGCAATAATGGCAGTAGGACTTGTGTATATGCTATTTGCATTATTAATCAAAATAGCTGGAAAGAAATGGCTAAATAAATTATTACCACCAATAATAGTTGGACCAATGATTATGATAATTGGACTTGCATTAGCTCCAACAGCAGTAGATGAAATTGGATTAAATGCTACAAGCATACCATGGAAGAATATAGTAGTAGCATTAGTAGCATTCTTAACAACCGCAATATTTGCAGTAAGAGGAAAAGGATTCTTAAAAGTAATTCCATTCTTATTAGGAATTACAGCTGGTTATATAGCATCTATGATTCTTGGAATAGTAGATTATAGTGGAATAGCTAGCGCTAAAATATTAAGTCTTCCAAAGTTCTATGTACCATTTGTACATTATAAATTGAATTTTGGAGCACTTCTTACAATAGTTCCAATAGCACTTGTAACTATTTCAGAGCATATAGGAGATCATAAAGTATTAGGATCAATCATAGATAAAGATTTAATTGAAGACCCAGGGCTTGATAGAACATTACTTGGTGATGGTGTTGCAACATTTGCAGCTGGTTTAATTGGAGGACCTGCAAATACAACTTATGGTGAAAATACATCTGTAGTTGGTATGACAAAAGTAGCATCTGTTTGGGTAACAGGACTAGCTGCAATAATAGCAATTATATTTGGTTTCTTAGGGCAATTAACTGCGGTTATATCATCAATTCCATCTCCAGTATTAGGTGGAGTTGCAATACTTCTATATGGATTTATTTCAGTAAACGGATTAAAAATATTAATTCAAAACAAAGTAGATTTTAGTAATACTAAAAACGTAATAGTAGCATCTTCAATGCTAGTATTAGGTTTAGGAGGAGCTGCCATATCAATAATAACTAAAAATGTATCTGTATCTATATCTGGTATGTCTTTAGCAGCAATCATAGGAATTTTATTAAATCTATTTATACCAGAGGAAAAATAATGAAAGAGATAGTATTAAATCATCCTTTAATAACACATAAATTATCTATATTAAGAGATAAAAATACAGGAACTAAAAAATTTAGAGAACTAGTTGGTGAAATAGCAATATTATTATGTTATGAAGCATTAAAAGATGCTAAACTACATAATACAGTAATTGAAACTCCACTTGAAAAATATAAAACTCAATCTATGAATGAAGATGATTATGCATTTGTACCAATATTAAGAGCTGGTATGAGCATGGTAGATGGAATTATTAAAGTAATCCCAAATGCTAAAATAGGTCATATTGGATTATATAGAAATGAAGAAACACTTAATCCAGTTGAATACTATTATAAAATGCCAGAAAACATTAAAAAAAGAGAAGTCCTTGTTTTAGATCCTATGTTAGCGACAGGCGGAAGTGCCATCGCAACAATAGATAGATTAAAAAAAGATGGGGTAAAGAAAATTAAATTTTTATGCGTAATAGCTTCACCTGTTGGAATTAAAAAAATTCAAAAAGCTCATCCTGATGTACAAATATATACGGCACATGTAGATAGATGTTTAAATGAACATGGATATATATTACCTGGATTAGGGGACGCGGGAGATAGAGTATATGGAACAAAATAAAGAGGAATTAATTATTCCTCTTTTATAATTCCATAAGCATTCTTCTCAGTATCTAAAAACAATTTATCTTTAATTGGATAGTACGTTAAATATCCAAATAATAAAATACATGATATAGTAATTGAAATCCCTATTGCTTTCTCATATTTTATGTGTTCTGAACTAAGTATATAGTAACTAATTAATTGCATTATTATATAAACTATTAATAATAAAGCAATGTTTAAAAGCATACTTTCTTTAATAAAAGAAGTAATTGAATAATATAATACTAGATAAACAGTAATACCTAAAATAGAAATAATAGGTGTATTAATAATGATATTCTCATATTCAATATGCTTTATTTTTAAAATAAAATATTCTATTAATCCTATTATCAGTGAGCAAGTGAATATTATTTTCATATGTTCCCACACACTTTCATTTACTGGAAAAAATACGCTAGTAATAAAACATGGGAACCACTTATACATGAAATGTGCAAGAAATGATAAACCAAATAACAAAAAAACATTTATTATTTTAATCTTTTTCATATTAATATTATGAGTATAAATATAAAAAAAATACATAAAATAAAAAAGGTTTAATAAACCTTTTATTCTGTTTTTTCTTCAATCATTAAGTATTTACTTACTTTTTTTGTTAATAGCATTGTAATTAATGTATCAATTATTAATGCAACTCCCGCTAATCTAGTGATTACTTTAGCCAACCATAGTGGATTTACTATAATTAGAATTCCCAATAAAACGATTATTCCAATTAATGATATATATATCCACCAAGAAGTAGTTCTGTTCTTTCTAAATTTTAATATATTGTTTAGATTAATTAATCCACTAATTAATAATATTAATCCAACTAGTATATTTATTACTCTAATAATCCATGTTGGATTCACAAATATTGAAATACTTACTCCTATCGCAACAATACTTAATATTATATAGATGATATCTCTATTAGTTAGTGATGCTCTTTCTTTGTATATTCTAATTAGATATCCAATACCACCCAGCATTAATATACTTGCTATTAAATATCCACCAATACTAATTGATTCAATTGGAAATATTAATAATAATAATCCAAGTAATAAAAATATTAATGCGTTAATACTACTATTCCATTTTAACATTTTATAATTCATAGATATCATCTTCCTTTTTACAAATTAATTATATCATAAAAATAAATTTTACAAAATTGTAATTAATATTTCACAAATTCTTAACATTGAGGTAATATTATATATGTATATATAAGAGGTGATAAAGATGACAAATAGAAAGGTAAAAGATGTAGAAATAGTTGAAAAAGAGGAAGTAAAAAAAGAAGAAGTATCTCCCAATAGGACTGCATTATTATACGTAATAATTACTATTTTAGTGTGTGTAATTGTAGTGGGATGTTTATATGAACTGTGTCTAAGAGATTTATTTACAAATAAAACATTACCTAGTATGCAGTCAATAGATAATGTTTTGAAAAAAGAAAAAAGTAATGTAACTATTACTGAAACAGGACTTGCAGATGCTGTTGAAAAAGTATATGATTCAGTGGTTATTGTTGAAAATTATTCTAATGGTAAACTTTCATCTAGCGGAAGTGGATTTGCATTTAAAGTCTCTGGAGAATATGGTTATATACTTACTAATAATCATGTTATTAATGGTTCTAAAGATATTAAAGTAACATTTACTAATGAAAAAACAGTCTCAGCAACCGTAGTAGGAAGCGATGATTATTCTGATATTGCAGTATTATCTGTTCCTAGTAATAGCATTGTCATGATTGCAGAAACTGGAAGTAGTGAAAATATGAGAGTTGGAGATACTACTTTTGCAGTTGGAGCGCCACTTGATTCAACTATTTATTCTTGGACAGTTACAAGAGGAATATTAAGTGGAAAAAATAGAAAGATTGAAACAAGTGATAGTGTAATGGAAGTTCTTCAGACAGATGCAGCAATTAATTCTGGAAATAGTGGTGGCCCACTTTGCAATATTAATGGTGAAGTGATTGGAATTACTAATATGAAAATAGCTAGTTCTTCAATTGAAGGAATAGGATTTGCTATTCCAATTGAAACAGCTATGGAAGTTGCTAATTCATTAATAAGTGGGGAAGATATTAAACGTCCTTATTTAGGAATTAGTATATATGAGGGTATGAACAGATTTAGTTTTGATTCATCTGTATATATTAACTCTGTTGAAAAAGGATCTTCCGCGGAGAAAGCTGGATTACAAGCCGGAGATAAACTATTAAAAATAGGCGATACTGAAATTACAAGCGTTGCTAACTTTAAATATAATTTGTATAAATATAAACTTGGTGATAAAGTGAAATTAACAGTAGAAAGAAATGGTAAAACAGTAACAGTGACAATTACATTACAATCTAAATAATATAAATATACTAGATTTTTCAATATAATTATGTTAAAATCTGTATGTAATTGATGAAGAAGGAAAGAGATAGATACTTTTCTTATAGAAAGTTAGTGGCTGATGGAAACTAATAGAAAGGTACTTGAAAATGGTTCTGGAGTCAAAACGTATAACTGCGTTAAAGTTTTAAGAGCATGATTAGTCATGAATTAAGGTGGTACCGCGGAATATTTCGTCCTTAATTTGTGACTTTTTATTTTTAAGGAGGATGTTATGGAGAAATATTATATTAGTACTGCAATAGCATACACATCAGGCAAACCTCATATAGGTAATACTTATGAGATTATTTTGGCTGATGCAATCGCTAGATATAAAAGATTAAAAGGATATGATGTTTATTTTCAAACTGGTACTGATGAGCATGGCGAAAAAATCGAATTAAAAGCAAAAGAGCAGGGGAAAACACCTAAAGAATTTGTCGATGAAACTGCTGGAGAAGTCAAAAAAATTTGGGATGTAATGAATATTAGTTATGATAAATTCATAAGAACAACAGATGAAGTGCATGAAAAAGAAGTTCAAAAAATATTTCAAAAAATGTATGATAAGGGAGATATTTATCTTGGAGAATATAGTGGACTTTATTGCACTGATTGTGAGGCATTTTGGACAGAATCACAACTAGTTGATGGAAAATGTCCAGATTGTGGTCGAGAAGTAAAATTAAAAAAAGAAGAAGCATATTTCTTTAAATTATCTAAATATCAAGATAGACTTCAAAAATTATTAGAGGAAAACAATGGCTTTTTAGAACCTGCTTCTCGTAAAAATGAAATGATTAATAATTTTATTAAACCGGGTCTTCAAGATTTATGTGTTTCACGAACATCATTTACTTGGGGTATCCAAGTTCCATTTAATAATAAACACGTTGTTTATGTTTGGTTAGATGCTCTTACAAATTATATTACTAATATTGGATATGATACTGAACAACCTAGTGATATATTTAATAAATATTGGCCTGCAGATTTGCATCTAATAGGTAAAGACATAGTAAGATTCCATAGTATATATTGGCCAGCATTCTTATGGAGTTTAGATTTAGAACTTCCACATAAGATATTTGGTCATCCTTGGTTACTTTCTAATAATGATAAAATTGGAAAGAGTAGAGGTAATGCAATATATGCAGATGATTTGGCTGAAAAATATGGAGTAGATGCTGTAAGATATTATGTACTTCATGAAACACCTTTTGCCAATGATGGAAATATTACAACAGAATTATTGGAAGAAAGATTTAATTCCGATCTTGCAAATGTTTTAGGCAATTTAGTTAATAGAACTCTTGCAATGAGCAAGAAGTATTTTGAAAGTAAAGTTGAAAATACAAATGTATATGAAAGCGTAGATGATAATTTAATTACTTATGCTAAAATACTTCCAAAATTAGTAGATGAAAAAATGGATAATTTAAGAATTAGTGATGCCCTTGAAGATATATTCGAACTATTAAGAAGAAGTAACAAATATATAGATGATACATGTCCTTGGGTGCTTGCTAAAGATGAGTCATTGAAAAATAGATTGAAAACAGTTTTATATAATTTGCTTGAAAGTATAAGAATAAGTGCTATATTATTGCAACCATTTATGCCAGATACTACTCAAAAGATATTTAAAATGTTAAATACAAATAATACATCTTTTGATACATTAGAATTTGGAAATTTAGAAAATAACATAGTTCTTAATGAATCAGAAATATTATTTAATAGAATAGAAAATAAGTAGTAAAGATAATGTTAAATAAAAGTAAGTTTATTGAATACAAGCTTACTTTTTTGATAATATTAAAGTATATTAAGGTGTATAATATGGAAGAAGACACAAATATAAAAAGGAAGAAAATATTAAGAAGATTATTTAAAGCGTTTTCTTATATAATTGTAACTTTATTATTAATAGTAGTCTTATTATTAATATTCTTTATTGCGTCTGCAAAAATAGCTGAGAATTCAAATAAGAAACCGGCATTTGGATTATATACAATTATTAGCCCAAGCATGGAACCTAATATTAATGTATATGATGCGGTTTTTGTTATCAAAAAAGATGCTAACAAATTAGAAGTTGGAGACATAATTACATTTTATTCAACAAATGCACTATATGGTGGAAGACCAATAACACATAGAATAGTAAGAAAAACTGATACAGGAGACTTTATTGTTAAGGGTGATGCTAATGAAGAAGAAGACCCCGAAGTAGTGCTTACAAATAACATTATTGGAAAAGTATTATTTAGAGTACCAGAATTAGGTAAATTACAATTTTTTATAGCATCAAAAAGTGGATGGATGATAGCTATAATAATACCAGTACTTGCAATAATAATCTATGATATTTATAAACTTATAAAATTAATTGTGTTTAAGATAAGACTTAAAAAAATAGAAAATAAACATGGGAACATTTAAAAAAGCCTTTAAAAGGTTTTTTTAATTATTAATAATATTAAATATAATAATATTGATAATAATATTAATATTATTATTCCGCTCATCACAAGATCAAGATTAAATACTTGGCTTCCATATAGGATTAAATATCCTATACCCGCTTTAGAGGTTAAAAACTCTCCCATTATAGTACCAATCAGGCACATAGATAGATTGATTTTAAATGCATTAAATATATTTTCTTTATTTGAGGGTATTATTACATAATGCATTATATCTTTTTTAGTTGCACCTAAAGTTTTTAATAATTTAATCCTCAATTTATCTGTCGATATAAATCCATTATATATATTTTCTATACTTACTATGATTGAAATAAGTATTGCCATTGAAACAATTGCTTTTTGATTAGCACCTACCCATATAATAATAAGCGGACCCAATGCAACTTTAGGCAAAGAGTTTAACATAATTAAATATGGCGCTATTATTTTAGCAAAAGTACTATAATTATACATTATTATTGAAATCACAAGAGAAATAATTGATGTAAAAATAAATGAAATTACACACACTTTTACTGTTTCGTATATATGTTTTAACAAATTGCCGTTGTAATATTCATTTGTTATAGTTTTTAATATTTTATAAGGGCTACTAGTTATAAAGGAATTAATTATATTTTTATTTGATAATATTTGCCATATTGATAATATAAGTATAAATAATAATATTTGAGAAATGATAATAAATATTTTTCTATTTTTATATTTTTTTATAAAAATTTGCTGTTCAATTGACATTATTGTCTATATCCTTCCATATTTGTTTAAAATAATATTGAAAGTTTGGTGATTCTCTGTTTTTAATTGGAGTACTACTATTCTCTAATTCTATATTATATATACTTTTAATAGTTGATGGCCTTTTTGAAAGAACTATTATTTTATTGCACATAGAAATTGCTTCAGAAATATCATGTGTGACCATTAATACTGTTTTCTTTTCTTCTTTAATTATTTTAAATACATCATCAGATACTTTTAATCTGGTTTGATAGTCAAGAGCAGAAAATGGTTCATCTAAAAGCAAAATATCTGGTTTAATAGCTAGTGTTCTGATTAAAGCAACTCTTTGTTTCATACCACCTGATAGAGAAGTAGGGTATTTATCTTTAAAATCATAAAGACCATATTTCTTTAATAGACATATTACATATTTTTTATTATCATTATTTAATTCCTTTTTTATTTTTAATCCTAGTAGCACATTATCTAGAATGGTTAGCCATGAAAATAGTGCATCTTCTTGTAGCATATATGCAACTTTAACGTTATCTTTTAATACTATCTTTCCTTTATAATCTGTATCTAATTTACTAATTATATTAAGAATAGTACTTTTTCCACATCCTGATGGACCAATTATTCCAATAAAATCTTCTTTATCAACAGTAAAGTTAATATTATTTACTGCATTTGTTTCTCCTGAAATAGAATGATAAGTTTTAGATAGATTTTTAATGTTTAAAATATTAGTTGAATTCATTAGTTATTAAATTATTGGCATCTACTTTTTTATCTAAAACTTTTCCATATATCATTATATCTTGTAATCTATTATAATCATCTATATTCATATATGTACTTTCATACCAAGAGTCTGCATCTTTATAACGTCTTACTATTTCAGTTAAATCTTCAATAGATAAATCTGTAAATTGACTTTTAATAGTATTAGCAATTTCCTCATATGTGTTTTCTTTGGTAAATTTAATTCCTTTATTTAATGCTTTATTAAACTTTCTAATTGAATCTTTATTATTGTTGATATATTCTTCTTTGGCATAAAAAGTAGTATATGGAACAACCCCTGATATATTGCCTAGTGATGCTAGTACACAGCCATAGTTTTCTTTTTCTAACTTTAATGCATTTGGCTCAAATAAATTAACAAAGTCTCCTTGCTTGGAAATATACGCACTAGATAGAGAAGCAAAATCAACTGAACTATCTATGATAAGATTATTTTCATCATAGTTAGATTCTTTTAATGCATATTTAAACATGAGTAGCGGCATTCCTCCAGATCTACCCGCTAAAACAACTTTATTTGTAAGATCAGTTACGTTAAATTTATCTTTTAATGCACATGGACCAAAAATAAATTGACCATCTCTTTTAGTAAGTGATGCGAATGATATTAATTTTTGTTTAGAATTATTATATACGTATATAGTTGCTTCAGGACCTGAAAAACCTATTTGTGAGTCACCAGATAAAACTGAAGTTGCGACCTTATCAGCACCAGGTGTAAGCATTACTTCGATATCTAATCCTTCTTCTTTAAAATATCCTTTTTCTATAGCAACATACCAGGGTGTATAAAATACTGAATGGGTAACTTCAGATACTACTATTTTTTCTTTCTTTTCATCTTTCTTAAACAACAAAATAAATACCATTAATGCAAATAATAATGCAATAATTATAATTATTTTTTTCATAAAATCACCTCATGGTATTATATTCTAAATATAGTTAATGGTGATTTAATATAATGTAAAGTTATATGTTTTATAAAATAATTATAATATGATTGTGTTATAATTTTATTATGGAAACTATAAGATTTATAATTGTACAATTAGTTGGTATTATTGCTTGGATATTATTAGTTGCCAGTTATTATAAAAAAGATGTTAATGAAATATTATCCATCCACATAATAGCTGGGTGTTTGTATGCATTTCATTATTATTTTTTAGATGCATATAGTGGAGTAATTATATGTTTGTTTGAAGTGCTACGTGATTATGGATATTACAAAACAGATTTGGATAAATATATTTATGCAGGATCTATTCCAGTATATGTTATACTCGGAATTATTAATTATAAAACATTCATTAATTTATTACCTATTTTCTCTGGATTAATAGATGGATATGTTCTTACAAAAAGCAAAAAGATAGTTTTAATTGGTGCGATAATATCATATATATTTTGGGTAATATATAATTTTAAAGTTAGATCATATTCTGGAGTAATAACCGAAGGAATATTGGTTATATCTAATTTATCTATTTTGATTTTCCATAAAGGATTATTTCAAAATAAAGATATTAGAAAAAAATAAATATTTTTATTTGTTCGCTTTCAATAATATCTCTTAAATGTTATAATTTAAAAGAGGTATTTTTTTATGGTATTAAATGACAAACAATTAGAAGCAGTAAATCATAAAGAAGGACCATGCTTGGTATTAGCAGGAGCGGGTTCTGGGAAAACAAGAGTATTAACTCAAAGAATAATTAAATTGATAGATGATGGAGTTAGTCCTTATAATATATTAGCAATTACATTTACTAACAAAGCCGCTAATGAAATGAGAAGTAGAGTAGAAGTAGAAATGGGTAGTTTAGCAGATTCTATTTTTATTGGAACATTTCATTCCTTTGGTTTGCGAATTTTAAGAGAAAATTATTCGAAAATCGGTTATACATCAAATATTACTATAATAGATACAGATGATGCTAAATCATTAATTAAAAGGATATTAAAAGATAATGGTTATGATCCACAAGATTATGATATTAAACATATTATATCTAAAATAAGTTCTGCTAAAAATGATGGAATAAGTCCTTCTGAATTTCAAAAATTATTTTTGAATGAAGTAGATAAAGTAATTGGATTTGTCTATGAAAAGTATTTAAAAATACTAAAAGAAAATAATTCTGTAGATTTTGATGATTTATTATTAAAACCTGTTGAACTTCTAAAAAAAGATAAAGAAGTATTAGAAAAATATCAAGAAAGATTTAAATATATTTTAGTAGATGAATATCAGGATACAAATGGTGTTCAATATGAATTATGTAAATTATTATCATCAAAATATAACAATATTTTTGTAGTAGGGGATGCATCTCAGTCAATTTATTCATGGAGGAATGCTGATTATAGAAATATATTAAATTTTGAACATGATTATAATAATGCTAAAGTTGTTTTATTAGAAGAAAATTATAGAAGTACAAATAATATTTTAGTCGCTGCAAATTCAGTCATTAAAAATAATACTCAAGGAAAAGTATTAAAACTATGGACTGATGTTGGTGATGGAGAAAAAATAGATTATATAAGAGTAGAAGATGAAGTTAAAGAAAGCGAATTTGTAATTAACAAAATAAAGGATGCAGTATCCTTGGGATATAATTATAGTGACTTTGCTGTGCTTTATAGAACAAATGCTCAAAGTAGAATTATTGAAGAGGCATTTGTAAGAGCAAATATTCCTTATAACATAATAGGTAGTTATTATTTCTATAGTAGAAAAGAAATTAAGGACTTAATAGCATATCTAAATTTAATATATAATACTAATGATTCAGTTAGTTTAGAGAGAGTAATTAATACTCCTAAAAGAAAAATAGGACCAAAGTCTATAGAAAACATTAGAAATATAGCTTTAGAAAAAAATATTAGTATGTTTGATGCTATAGAAGATGGAAAAGAATTAGAATTTAAAAACTTAATACTAGAGTTAAAAAATGATTCTAATAATTTAAGTTTATCTGAATTGATTGAAGATGTACTTGAAAAAACTGGATTAAGAAGAGAATATGAAATAGATAACACAATTGAAAATGAAACAAGAATTGAAAGTTTAAATGAATTTAAGAGTGTTGCAGTTGCTTTTGAAGAGAATGGTATATATGATTTAGAAACATTCTTGGAAAACATTATGCTCGTTAGTGATAGAGGACAATATAATGAAAACAAAGATAATGTTAGTTTAATGACATTGCATTCTGCTAAAGGATTAGAATTTAAAGTTGTATTTATTCTAGGAATGGAAGAAGGAATATTTCCACACTCAAGAAGTTTTGAAAGTTTAAGTGAATTAGAAGAAGAAAGAAGACTTTGTTATGTAGGAATAACAAGAGCAAAAATGAAACTATATTTACTTAGTGCATATAGAAGGACTTTATATGGAAGAACCGAGTCAACAATAGAGAGTAGATTTATTAAAGAAATAGATCCTAATGTAATAAATATTATTAATTTATCTAGTTCTAAAAAAGAAGAAAAGAAAATTGATATTAATGACATGTATGTTAATAATAATGATGTTGAAATCAAAAAAGGCGATAATGTTAAACATACAATATTTGGCGAAGGTGTAGTTACAAAAGTCAGTGGTGATTTAGCAACAATAGCATTTAAATATGGAATCGGTGTAAAAACTATCGCTATTAATCACAAATACTTATCTAAAATTAATTAATAAAAAGTTTAATAAAACTATTAAACTTTTTTTAAATATGTTATAATTTACTATAGTAGAGGTTAGTGTGATATGTCATTAATAACAAGATTAAAAAGAAGAAAAGCGCAAAGAAAAGGAAATGCCTTTATTAAAACATTTAAAGGTAAAAATGAAAATGAAATAAAGCAACTTTATTTAGATTCAAGAGAATTTGCAAATAATGAAGTTGTATTAAGTCATTTGTTTTTTACGTACCCATCTATGATTAGTGCTCTACCTATTGATTATCAAAAGAAAATGATTAATAGTAATTTTAATATGTTTCAATATGGTTCTGATGAAGCAAAAAGGTCATTAGTAGGTGATTGGTTAAAAGCAAATAAATTTATTATTAATAGTAGATCATTAAACTTATCACAAGAAGAATATGAAACTTATGTGTGCATGTATTTTAATCAACCAGAAGATATATCTAAATTATATATGGAAGATTTAACACAAATATTAAGCATACTTATAAAATATGATGTTAAAGCCACTGAAGATATTGTTGAATCTATGAAAGATAAATTGACAGAAAGACAATGGGATTTTATATTAAAAGCAGATAAATCATTTATCAAATATGCAAATCAAAATGTTCAAAAAAAATATAGTGAAGATGAAGAATTCAGCAAATATATTAGTGGAGATGCCAGAGATAATTATATAAAAAAACAATTGGAAAAGTTAAAAGACAATCCAGCTTTATTATCTTCATTAACATTGGATGTTCAGAAAGAATATATAAATAATAATCCACATATGATAAATAGTATTGATGAAGATATTCTAATTGATTTATTAAAGTATGATATATCATTAATTAGATTTGTAAATATCCCAGCACTTAAAAATAAAGGAATTATATATGATTTGCTTGAAAATTCCAAATCAAAAGGAATTAATGGAATAATAGATATATTTGTTGACAAAGGAATGCTTAATGCAAAAGGGAAACTTTATAGATTTGATAAAAAAAGCAATAACTTAAGTTATCAATATAGCAATAAATTAATAAAAATAATTCAAAGTTTATCTAGTGATCAAATAATTTCATTAATTAATATTGATGTTAACTATGTACTTCCGTATATAGTGCCATTAAATAGTGATGATTTATCAAAAGATGAGAAAGAAAAAATAATATTAGAGGCAAACTCAAGATGCTTGAATTTGTTTAATTCATATTATAATGATGAAATATATTCAAAATATTATAAATCAATTAATAAAATATATAGTGAATATTTGTCTAATGCTGATCTTTATGATTATACTAGTGATTATAAAACTATATTTGATTTATTTAAAATTTTATTTAATAGAACTATTATGCAAAGTAATAGTCCAGAAAAAATTAATTTTTATATAGGACTACAACTTTTATATAAGGGAAAAGAAACAGATGATAGTATAAAATTGTCCTCAGAACAATTTACTGGTTTAATTAAGAATGCATATGGTATAGATATAGAAAGTGGAAAAGATGTTTATGATTTTGGTTCCCTTGAATTGTTCGATAAAAGATTATCATTTATTTCAAATGAATTATTAGATGAATTTAAAAAATATAATTTTGTTAATGTATCCACTTTGCTTTATATTGTTAAAAATGACAAAGATAAGGAATTGTTTGCATATTATTTTGAAATATTGAAAACAATATTTAGACAGACAAAAGAAATATTATTTAAAGCAATAGAAAACTATACTTATTATAGAGAACTTCTAGAAGACGTAAAGGATAAACAACTAACAGAAAGAGAAACTGATAATTTAATAGACATTTTATCCACTGTAGGTAATCATTTAAATATTAAGAAAAAAGAAGAATTATCAACAAGTGATTTGTTATTATTAAAGAAACTGGTTAATGATTTAACTGAAACAAAAGATGAAGAAATATATAAGAATTTATTTTGCTCATATTTCTATAACAAACCATATAATTCCAATGGTAATATTGGTTGGTTAGAGGTAAGCACTTTAACTCAATTATGCGATGTATTTGATCCATCTGCTCTTGCAAATATGAAAGAAGATGGGAAAAATATATTTGATGAACAAGAAATTAACTTCTTTACAATGCTAAAACTTATGATAACTGCTAATGACACTGAATTATTACTTTCATTTATTGAAAATGTATTAAATGGAAAAGTTAAAAGAAATATATTGCCAATAATTTCATTATTTGAAAAAATAAAAAAATATAGAGTAGATATTATTAATAGTCAAATAGTAACATTAGATGATATTGAAGCATTATATGCAAGCAACCCATCTGCCGTTGATAAAAAAATATTAAATAATGTAACAATCTATACTTTCCATGATCAAGATTTTAAAATATTATCATCATATTCGAATGATGGAATACATTTTGTTTGTAAGTACATATCTGAACTTACAAGAAATTGTTATGGATATAGTAAATTATTAAAAGATGGTTCAGTAAGATTCTCAACTTTTGATAATAGTACAATTATTAAATACAATAAAGATAGATTGATGACAAAAATTAAACCAGATTTTATAGTTGTTCTTGGTGATGTTGGAAATGACTTAATAGATGTTGCTAGTAAACATAGCTTAAGAATAATAAATATTAATAATTAGTTGGAGGAAAATATGTTAGATAAAATAAAAGAGAGAATAGAAAAGAATAAAAGAGATAAGCAACCTTTAGTTGAGTATGTAAAAATATTTAGCAAATTGCCAAAAGCTAATGAGGTATTTAAAAGTAATGATAGTTTTCAAAAATTAAAAGTAAAAGATGTCTATGATTAGACATCTTTTTATTCTACTATTTCATTATTTTCAAATCTTATATCTAAAAACTTCCTACTGGATAAATAATCACATAAGTGTACAAAGCGCTGGTATTTATTTTGTGGAGCTTCCAATATTTCATTTCCTTGATAGTCTTTTGTCCATGGCCCCATATGTGTTTTAACACAACTACATATAAATTCTATATCATCATCTTTTAATGATAGTTTATCTTTATTATCTTTTATAAAATTACTTATTAATATTGGATGATCAAAGCATGTATACTCACTTTTTTTAATCCCACACTTAAGTCCATCATGAACTATAAGTGAAAAAATTAACAAATCTTTTTCTTTATCGGTAAAATTATTTAATGATTCATTATTGAATAATTCTACTGCGATACGTACTGCTGCTTTGGTATGTCTTACCAATCCGGATTTACCTAAAGAAAATGCTGGATGATATTTTCCAGTAGTACTGGCAGGTATTTCATAAAAATATTCGGGCAGTAAATCCAATATTATAATTAAACTATTTTTGATATCTTCATCTTTAATATAATTAATTTCTTTATTAAAATAATTATGCATATATATTCCTCTTAAAAAAATTATATAATATTTAAATAAATTTTTCTATAATTAAGGAGTTTCTTTCATAAAAATATAGATAAATAAATATTAATATGATAGAATATTACTAGAAAATGGAGGGAATATGAAAACAATACCAACAAAAAATTATTTTATAGTATTAGGTGTTTCTATTTTGATAATAATCCTTACTTTATATCTGAGAGCATTTTATTTAAGCTATAAAGCATATAATGGTGATGTTAGTTATTTTACATTTAAAAAAGTAAATCAGATAACTAAGGATGATTTTGATTTTATATTAACTGAATCTACAAACAATATATTGTATATTGGATACAATTCAAGTAGTCTTTATTCCCTTGAAAAAAAACTTTATAGAGAATTTGAAAAGAATGATTTATTAGAGAGGGTTATTTATTGGAATGTCGATGATTATTTAGAAAATAATGATTATATACAAATTCTAAAAAATAAATTTCCTAGTGCAGATATATACAGTGCCCCATCAATAATAGTTATTATTAATGGCGATGCAAAGGAATCTGTAAAAGTTGATGAAGAGTTCATTAAAGATAAAGGAATTAAAGATATAATAGAAAGAAACCAATTAAATTAGTTTCTTTTTCTTTACGCCAATGTTCAACTATTTTATTGAGTTTTACATTTATTTTATGATAATATATAATTGTATAATAATAGGAGTGAGTTATGAAGAAAAATATAGTCTTAACAATAAATGGCTCAACCCTTATTTATGATTTTAAAGAGTTAAATGGGGATGAGAAAAAATATGTTAATAAAAATGTTATTTCTAATAACACTCTTTTTTATACAATAAATTATTTTAAAAAGAATCTGGATAATATAATACCAATTCTTATTAGCAATAACAATTATTATGATAGTTTGACTGTTAAGAATTTAGTAACATTTAGTTATGTTGCGTATGTTATGCAAAGATTAAGAATACAGTATTTAAAATTAGATTTTCCTTCAACTTTAGCATTAGACGATTATGAATTGTTTAGAGGTGTGGAATCTTTAAAACAAATAGATTGTTACTACATGCCAAGTTTTATAGAAAAGAAATTCGAAGATAAAAATGTAATAGTTAATTTATATAATTATAATAAAGTATCTGATAGATTTATGTTACAGCAAGATTCTTTGGACTATGAAACACTGTATTATAGAAAAGTATTAGATATAAAAGAAGAATATCCAGGATTACTAGAAGATATTAAAGAATTTTTAAGAATCAATTATAATTTAAAAACAATTAACATTTATGTTTTTTCAAAAGAATTAATTGCCAGTATAATTGATTTGGTTAAAAATGATGAAGCAAGAGATGTAATTGTATTCTTGCATCAAAAGAATGATAGAGGTAGTTTTATAACTAGTAATTTTGATTGGCTAAAAAGCCTCAATAAAACTTGTAGAAATGAATATAAATGTGAATTTAGAATTGTATACTCAAATTCATTCATTAAGAATAATTTATTTAAGCAGTTAACATTTAATAATTTAAAGTTAATTACAAGTTTATGTATATATATAAGTGTTGTTTCTTTAATTATAATTAAATCATATGAATATATTGATAAAATTAATATTGATAAATTAAATGTAGATATTGTAAATAGTACATACGCAGCAAATAATAAAGAATTAGAGCAATTAGAGGAAAACAATGCTGATATAGAAAATGATATTTTAGCTGATATTGAAGAAGAAATAGTTGCTAATAAAGAAAAGAAAGTTACTAAAACTAGAGAAGAAATAATTGAAGATATGAAGAAAAAATATAAATTTGAAAAAGTCTTTGAGAATCTTAAAAAAATTAACAACGAAACCATTGGATATCTGGTTATTAATAATACTGAAATATCATATCCAGTAGTACAACACACTGACAATAATTATTATTTGAAGCATGATTTTTATAAGAAAAGTAAAAATGTTGGATGGATATTTATGGATTATAGAAATAATCCTAAGGATTTTGATGATAATACAATAATATATGGACACTATTCTAGTGGATATGGAATAATGTTTGGTTCACTTAAAAACATATTAACTACAGGTTGGAGAAGCAATAAGAATAATATGATATTTACTCTTGATACACCAGATGGAACAAAAAGATTTAAAATATTTGCTGGTTATAAAGTTGATTATACAACAGATTATTTAGTCACTAATTTTGGTAATGAAAAAGATTTTAATAAATTTGTGGATTTGATAAGAGGAAGAAGTAATTTCACCACTGATGACGAAATAAAATATGGGGATAAGATCTTAACGCTGTCTACTTGTGCCGGTGGTGGTAATAGAAGGCTTGTCATTCATGCGGTTTTATTAAAGGAGGAAGAATGAAAAGAATATTAATAATTTTGGCGTTGTTTTTCCCAATATTTATTAAGGCGGCTACATGTGATTACAGCAAATTAAATGAATATAATAAATTATCATCGAATGTTGATTATGAAGTAACAAGAAACAATGACACAAATAGATATAAAGTAACTATAATGAATTTATATAATAATATGTATGTAAAATATAATGGAGTTATATTTCTCTCAAATTCTAAAAACGAAGTGGTTATTGATAATATAAATGAGGGTGAAAACTTAAACATATTAATATATGCACCACTATCTGATTGCGATTCATATTTAAAAACACTTAATATTTCAACTCAATATTACAATAGAATGTATAATGATAACAGATGTATTAAGTATAGAACTATATTAAATATATGCAAGTATGAGTATTTATCATACAAAGCTACTGATACTTTACTTACTTCTGCAATAAAGAATTATGAGAACTCATATAAGGAACCAGAAGAAATAGTAGAGGAAGTCAAAGAAAAAACATTTTTGGAAAGCCTTGAAGACTTTATGTTGAGTTGGGGAGTACAAATAATATTGGTTTTACTATCAAGTCTTGTAACAATATCTATTTTTAAAGTTCAATATAGAAAAGTTAAACATGGAATTTAATGTAATAAATTCCATGTTTTAATATACTTTTTTTAATAATTTTGTTATAATCAATATGAAAGTAGGATTACTATGAAAAAAATAATGATAATTATGTTAATAATAATAAGTTTATCTTTTACAAAAGCAAAGGCGACATGTAATGATACAGAAATTAATGATCTTGCTGAAAGATTCAATGCTATGTATTTTGAACTTGAAAATGGAGATATAGTATTTAATGATTCATCTCGTATTTTTTATAGTAATGATTATTCATATGTTATCTTTTTATATCCTTATTCAGATAAACTAAAGGTAATGGTTTCAGATACTGTTGTCAATGAAAAAAGAGAAGTAGAAGAAGACAAATTATTAGAAGCTTTTTCTATACCATCATACATTCACTATGAAGCTAAAAAATATAGTATAGAATTATACGGAGCAGATAATTCGGCATGCAAAGGGGAACTGCTAAAAAAATTAGATTATGAAGTTCCAGCATTTAATGAATATAGATTGTATGACCATTGTCAAAATCAAGATAATAAAGATGATGATATTTGTAAGTTAATGAATAATACTAGTAATATGAAAATGACAGAGTATGAGACAATAGTCAAAAAAAATAATGAAGAAAATAAAATAAAGAATATGTCTGCAAAAGAAAAACTAGTATATTATTCAAAAAAATATTGCTTATATGCTATTATACCAATGTTATTAATTTCTATATATTATACAATTAAGATTAAAAAGTACAAAAAGAAGGTGGAAAATCAATAATGAAAAAAAGAATTGGTATATTATTAATAATATTTGCTATTGTTTTGTTTCCCAATCAAGCTTTAGCAAAGAAAAAATATTCTGATATATTAAAAGAAACTGTTGATTTAACAAATGGAGTAGAAGTCGGAAAAACAGCAGAAAAATGTATGCAGTCTGATACTTCAGGAAAATATTATACAGCAAAGTGGAATGAGAATCTTTCTGGAGATGGAAGAGAATTAATTGGTGCAGTATGGTCATGCAGGCGTGAGGTAACTTCTGTAGATACTACAGCAATAACATATTCGGCTTCAGGTACCAATAAAAGTGCTGTAGAAAAGCAAGTTCAAGATAAAGTGAATGATAAAAATAAAACTTATACAAAGCCTGCTTGTTGTGATTGGAAAGGCGATCCTAAAAAAGGATATAGTTGCAGTGGTAGTTCTGCATGCAATCCTAATGTTTGCTCTGCCGTAACGTGTACTTCGTCAACTTCTGGTGGTAGCGGTTCTGGTGGTGGCAGCGGTGGTAGCTCCGGCGGTGGTGGAGGCGGTGGAACAGGCCGTGACATAAGACTTGTTATGCTTAAAAAAATAGTTCTACCAATTCCAATAAGAGAATTTACAACATACAATGGCATTAAAGAAAGAGTGTGTATTGATAATCCAGAAACTGGAGAAATTCTTTGTGAAAGACCACCAAAACCAGATCCGAATCCGGGTACTGGAAATGATAGTGGTAATACTGGAAATGATAGTGGCTCACCTTCAGTAACAACATGGACATGTAGTGCTGAATGTCCTAATAGAATAATAACATTAGGTGATAAGTGCATTGATTCTGAAAGTGATATTACAGTTCCATTATATGATATGGACATAGATGGTACTAAATATGATGGAGACCCAATTTATTGTTTACAACCAGGTGCTAATGGACCAACAGCAGATGGTCTTAAATATCTACTAGATACTAAGTTGGATGTTGGCAAATGTCAGGACCAATATATTGCTAGAAGGGATTTATATGATAAAAATGGTAATTATTTAGAAACAATAGAAGAAAATGCAATTCAATGTGGACTTGCTCAAATATTGTATTCTGCTCATACTCATTCTGTTGATGCAAATGGTAATGATGTATGGACTCGTAAATCAGGAATGACAGATGGAACAATAACTCTTGCTTTGAGGCTTTGGATGGCAGCATATGCTAAGACACCAAATGGGACAGCAACATATCCATCTCAAATAACTGATCCAACATATACATATGTCGATTCTGAAGGAATAGATGATCCTGCTGAATATGTGGAATATCAAGCATTTAATGCTTCATCTCCTCTTGCATGGGTACCTGAAGAAGATTATTATGATAAGACTGCTCAGAAGATCAAGAATGGTGGAACATACAATACTAAGAATTCAGCAATTTCTTCAAAGACTAAAAATATTATCCACTGTGCTGATGATGAATCTGAAGCTGAAAAGAATGGTAATTGCGTAATAGACAGAGCTATTAAGTTGTTCCATGAAGCTGAAAGTGTTAGTAAGGAAAATTATTTAGGTGGTATTAACTTTGATAGAGAAGTACCTGTTATACAATATGAATATGATACTGGTATATTTGAAGTAAAGTTCGATAATAGAAATATAGTTGAAAGAGTAAAAGAGAATTGTGAAGATCTAAATGATCCTGAATGTAAAATACAAGTTAGAATATTTGATACAGCAGGAAATGATGTAACAGATAAACTAGAGATAGAAAAAGTTAGTGATGGGGGTTCTTTCTTTGATAAGAATTCATTCATTGCAAAAATAGTTGGAATAAAAGAGTATTGTATTGGTGGAGGTTATGAAGAACTAAAACTGGTTATAATATTCAAGGAGTGGACAAGAAACTATGGTTATGTGCGATTATATACCGCAACCGGAGTATCCAATCCAGAAAAATATCAAAAAATGGTATCCTTTGGCTTGAAACAAGAAAAGTGTGAATCTGAACAAAGTGAATATAGAGATGGAAGAATTGAAACTCCAATTAGAATTCCGTGTGACTGTGAATCTAGTACATGTACTGATTTGAGTGGAACTGAAACTCCAACAGGTTCAACAACTTGTTCAACAAAGAGAACTATAAAAGATGCAAATATGAACTGTATCGTTAACTCTTGCCCACTAGATGTTAATAGCGAATTTAATGTAACAGCCAGATATGGACTAAACCCTAGAGTATGTACAGTATATGAAAGAGATGAAACAGAATTATATTTGCCTGGTAGTACAACAGTGTACTCTGGAATGCAATTCAGTTATGATTTAGCAAATGAACTAAAATCTAGTGTTAAACTTGATAGTGAACATAAAATAACTGGAGTTGCAATGCAGAAAAGACAAATAACTTCAAAGATTAATTATAATTATTGGGAAACAGAATATATTAAAAAACAAAATTTATTGTATTATTCTTATTTGATGGGTTATAGTAATGAATATAAAAATGCATTGAAAAATGAAATAAATGCATGGATACAAGATTTAAATAACTGTAACTTTGTAAGTACCGGCAGTAGAAGTGATGCATTATACAAGATTAATGCTGAAGTAAGTAACGTAAGTAGTTGTGAAAGTGATTCATGCGTTGGCTTAAATGTTAATTATAAAGGAACAGGAACTCTTAAAAATGAAAGTACAGGTTTATATGATGGTGACGCTAATTATGGAAATATAGGACGTTTAGCAGTTCATACAGTGTTTAATAACGTTGAACTTAAAGATTCAAAGGGAAATAGTTATAGAAAATATTACAACTTATCAACAAGATCATTAGATAATAGTCCTACTAGTTCATCTATACCATTGAACTTGTATTATTGTACAAGTTCTGGCAGTACTAAATGTTATGAGTACGTATCAAAAAATAATGCTGTAGAACTAATGATGGGCAGTACTTCTACCGGAAAAATTAAAGGTGGATCAAGATTCAAGAGATATACTAATTTAAGTACTGAAGAAGCTAAAGCAACATATGCATATATTAATGATAAAACATTACGTCAGTATAATTGTAGTGGAAGTAGTTGTACTTTTACTGCACTAGATGTTCCGCAAAATGACTATGTAACAGTAATATATAATGTTGAAAATGATTACTATAATAACAAAACATATAAAGTTGAAGCATATACTGGAAAAGTAGTTGAGGGAGCACTAACTAGTCAAGAGCAAAAAGAACTTAATAAAGGATCTGCTAAATTTGTTCCACTAGATAGGTATGTATACCCAATATCAGTTAATAGTAAAACAGGTACGTATCCAATAACATTTACATTCTCTAATATTAAAAGTAAAAACAGAAAACAAGATGATGGTACTCCAGTTATTAATAGTAGCAATTATAGTAGTAGTTGTTACTATAAGGTATACAATATAACTACTTCTTATGATTGCGACGTAATGGATAAAAATGGAAATTTAGATTTATCTAAATGTCAGGATACCAAATATGAAGTTGTAAGTGGTGTACCTAAAATAGCAGAAGATAAAATCATTTGGACAACTACTGAAGACGGAAAGCAATATGGTTACTTATTCAGAACAGTTGATTTAGATAATTTATTTCCAAATGCTAAAGTTACTTCAGATGGTATTAGTACTCGTGAATCGGGTATGAATTGGAATAGTGAAAATGGATTAAAAACTATTGATGAAATAGAAAAAAGTGCTGAAACAATATTCAGCGATGATAAGTATTTACAATATAGTTATACAATAACTCCTCAAGGAATAAAGGAAATTAGAGATTATAATGATTTCAACTTGGATAGAGGCGGGTATCTAAATTCAACATTAATTAATTGTAAAGTTGAAACTGATGAAACTGGATTAAAAAGATTTGAAAATTGTAAGAGTGTGTTCCTTGAAGAAATAAGAGGATATTCAGGAGTAACTGTTAATAAAGAAGGTGGTTCAAGATGAAACAAGCATTCTGGGCATATGCAGTAGTAGCATTTGGAGTAGTAATAGTAATAATAATGCTATTTATACAAAGAATGACAATAACAACAGAAGAGAATTATTA
>JAFRQT010000051.1 GCA_017428485.1 Bacilli bacterium
AGCAGTACCAATAATATTGATAATAGTAATGATGTTAAGATTTGCATCTGCAATGACAAAACATGATGATGCAGCAGTAACAAAAGCAATGAAATCAGTAGTGCCAAATATAATCGCAGCAGTACTAATCTTTCTAGTACCATCATTTGTAGACATAGTAGTAAAAATATCAATGCCAAATAGTGATTATACAAAGTGCATATCAGATATAACAATAGAAAAGGTAAATCAGGCATATAATAGCAAAATGGATAAGTTAATATCAGAAGTTGAAAGTTCACTTGAATATTCAGATTATACAAGCGCATATGCTTATCTTCAAAATATAAAAGATGCAGAAAAAAAGCAAGAATATGTCACTAAATTAGATACTATAAAGAAACTAATAGATGCGCAACATCAAACCACTCCAAGTACACCAAGTGGAGGAAGCGAATATGCAAAGGTAAATTATAGTAATTTTAAATGGACAACTTATAAGCAAAAAACAGGTCCTTTACTTGAATATTATGATAATCCAGTAACATATTTTGTTTATGGCCCTGAAAATGTAAGTGATTTAAATGGAGTATCACTTCCTTTAATTGTATGGCTTCATGGTCGAGGAGAAATTGGGACAAGTGGCGGTATTTTAGGAAGTGGATTATTTAAAGTTGTTAATGATTGGAGTAAATATAATTTAGATCCAATACCAGCTATAATAGTTGCTCCTCAAACTCCAGAACAAGGGTGGTCAAATAGTAGAAATATTAATACTATTAAAGCACTAATAAGTTATGCGAAAGATAAATACAAAATAAATAGTAATGATATTACTTTGATGGGACATTCAATGGGTGGAAATGGTGTTATTACTGTGTCAAGGCAAATGAAAGATACTTATTCAGCGCTTGTAATCATGAGTGGCGGATCTAATACTAAAGTTGGTAATGATGCTGATTATTTTTCAAAAATAAAAATGAGAGGATTTGCTGAAAATAATGATTATAAATATTTCTTCACATCAGCCCAAAGGGAAAATGATTTTGTTTTATACAATGGAACATCTCATGGGGGGATTCCTCAAAAAGCAATGACTGAAGATACTAATAAAGATGGTATATCTGATTTGATTTACTGGCTTTATAGTGACAAAGCAAAAATCAAACAATCTTCTCAATCTGAAAGTCAAGGAGGTTCAAGTGGATCTAGTAGTTCAAGTGGATCTGGTAGTTCAAGTGGAAGTTCTAGCCCTGCACCAACTGCAAAGCCAATTACAAAATCTGTTGATATAAATGCTGTAAATAGTGCATTAGCAGCAACAGTAAAATCTCATGGATTATATACTAGGGGAGCAGTTGTCTCAGTTGCTACAACACTAGTTAGTAAGTTAGATTCATATAATTATTATATTCCTTATCAACTTGGCGGAATGTATCACAGAGGCAATGCTTGGGGACTTAATCCCGATTGGGGAACTGTTATTGAACATAATGGAAAAATGGTACTATCTGGGCTTGATTGTAGAAATTTTGTAATATGGACATTTAAACAGGCAGGTCTTTCATTAAAAAGGGGCTTGATGTATGATACTGAAGCTATGATTACTAAACGAGGAGATAATAAGTATAGCGATATAAGTATGGGAAAACCAGGAGATACTATAGATGCACCAGGACATTTGATGTTAATTGTAAAAAATAATGGAAGTAGTTACACAGTTGCCGAGTCAAATGGTGTGGGTAGAGTAAGAATATTCGATTGGACATATGATAAATTAAAAGCAGATGGATATAATGTATATAATATGGATGGTATTTATAACAACACTGCTGCACTATGTCCAATGGTAGCTGCTGATAGACCATACTCAGGATCATGTCATATTCCAAAAAGCGAATTTCCTGCATACTATGGATTTTAAATTGTTGACATAATTAATTAATTATTGTATACTTTATCTTGTTAAAAACAAGGACCAAGAGGAGTAATATACAAGCATATTATTAGAGATGAAAAGTCACCGGCTGAAAGCTTTTCTTAAAGATATGTATATGAAGTAGCTTGTGAGTTTAAATTCTGAAGTTAAGTAGGAATTTACGGTAATTCCGTTAAAAATATCAAGAATAAATTAAGGTGGTACCACGGGTTTATCCGTCCTTTGGTATCACTTTTTATTTGGAGGAAAGAATATGAACAATATGAATGAAAATTTTGATGCGTTTGATGAATATGCGATGAAATTTGATTTTGAAGAAGACGCAATAAGAAGAAAATATGAACATTCTTATCGAGTCATGAGAGAAAGTGATGCTATAGTGTACTTTCTAGGCCTTGAAGAAGATGACTCTTATTTGGCGTGTATGATTGGCTTGTTACATGATATTGGTAGATTTATTCAATGGAGGGATTATCATACATTTAGTGATAGAAATTCTATAGATCATGCAAAATTAGGCGCAAAAATATTATTTGATGAAGGATTAATAAAAAAATTCAACTTGGATAAAAATGATTATAATTTAGTTAGAAGTGCTATAGAAAACCATGGGGTTTGTAAATTAAATGAAAAAGATTTAGACGAAAAAACATTATTACATTCCAAGATAATTAGAGATGCAGATAAAATAGATATTTTATATCAATTTTCTAATCCTAAAATTTTAAAATTAGAAGAGGAAGATAATAATGATATTAGTGAAAAAGTAAAAGATGATTTTTATAATCATAAAAGTATTCTTAAAGATGATGTAAAAAATAGAAATGATGAAACACTCATGAAAATTGGAATAGTGTTTGATTTAAATTTTGAATATAGTAAAAGCACTATTTTGGAGCATGAATATTTGAATAGAATGTTAGAATGTTTAAATAATAAAGAATTGTTTAAACCATATATTGAGGAAGCAATAAAATTTTTAAAAGGAAGTGATAAATAATGTTAGATAAAAAATATGATCATAAAAGTGTAGAAGAAGGAAAATATGAAAAATGGAGAGAGGCTGGTTATTTTAATTGCGATCCTGAAAGTAATAAAAAGCCATTCACAATTGTACTTCCACCACCAAATGTAACTGGCGTACTTCATTTGGGGCATGCACTTGATGCGGCTATACAAGATATAATTATTAGATATAAAAAGATGCAAGGCTTTGATACTTTATGGTTACCTGGAATGGATCATGCAGCTATTGCAACTGAAGCAAAAGTTGTTAAAAGATTAAAAGATAAAGGCATTAACAAATATGAATATGGACGTGAAAAATTCATTGAAGCATGTTGGGATTGGACTCATGAACATGCTGATGTAATTAGAAAACAATGGGCAAAGTTAGGTGTTTCACTTGATTATACAAAAGAAAGATTTACTCTTGATGATGGAATGAGTGAAGCAGTTAGAAAAGTATTTGTGGATTTCTATAATGAAGGATTAATTTATAGAGGAGAAAAAATAATTAATTGGGATCCAGTTGCCAAAACCGCTCTTTCTAATGAAGAAGTTCTTTATAGTGAAGAAAAAAGTGCTTTTTATCACATTAAATATAAATTAGAAAATTCAGAGGAATATTTAGATGTTGCAACAACTCGTCCAGAAACTTTATTTGGTGATACAGCAGTTGCTGTAAATGAAAATGATAAAAGGTATAAAAAATATGTTGGTAAGAATGTAGTTTTGCCTCTTGTTAACAAATTAATACCAGTAATTACAGATGAACATGCTGATATGGAAAAAGGAACTGGAGTTGTTAAAATAACTCCTGCTCATGACCCAAATGATTTTGAAGTAGGAAATAGACATAATTTAGAAAGAGTAATCATTATGAATGATGATGCTACTATGAATGAAAATGTTCCTAAAAAATATCAAGGTATGTCTCGTGAAGATGCAAGAGAAGAAGTTTTAAAAGATTTAAAAAAACAAGATTTGTTATTAGCAATTGAACCATTAGTACATGAAGTAGGTCATTCCGAACGTACTGGTGTTATGGTTGAACCGATGTTAAAGAAACAATGGTTTGTTAAAATGAGACCACTTGCAGATAAAGTACTTGAAACTCAAAAGAAAAAAGATGAAAAGGTTAATTTTGTACCATCTAGATATGAAAAAACAATGAATCATTGGATGGAAATAACATATGATTGGTGTATATCAAGACAATTATGGTGGGGACATAGAATTCCTGCTTGGTATAAAGAAGATAAAATCTATGTAGGAATGGAAGCACCTAAAGAAGAAGGATGGATACAAGATGATGATGTATTAGATACATGGTTTAGTAGTGCACTTTGGCCATTTGCAACTTTAGGTTGGCCACATAATACAGATTTACTAGAAAGATATTATCCAAATGATGTACTTGCAACAGGTTATGATATTATTCCTTTCTGGGTTAATAGAATGACATTTCAAGGATTAAAACTAATGGGTAAAAGACCATTTGAATATTGTTTAATACATGGACTTATTAGAGATAAAGAAGGACGTAAATTTAGTAAATCTTTAGGTAACGGAATAGATCCATTTGATATGATTGAACTATACGGTGCAGATGCTCTTAGATATTATCTTGCTACTGATGTTGCTCCTGGAACTGATATGAGATTTGATGAAGAAAAAATTAAATCAACATGGAATTATATTAATAAAATATGGAATGCTTCTAGATTTGTACTTATGAACATTGAAGACTTAAAAGAAATAAAATTAGAAGATTTAAAGCCAGAAGATAAATGGATTATTTCTAAATTTGAGACTACTTTAAAAGAAACAACTAAGTTTATGGATAAATTTGAATTTAATAATGCTTCTGCAAAAATATATGACTTTGTATGGACTAACTTTTGTGATAGCTATATAGAAATGGCTAAATACTCTATTGATACATTGTCTACTAAGAGTACACTTTGTTATATATTAACTAATATATTAAAAATGCTACATCCGTTTATGCCATACGTAACAGAAGAAATATATGGCATGTTACCAATTAAAGAATCAGAATCTATTATGATTAGTGAATATCCAAAATATGATAAAAAGAATATTTATGAAATAGAAGAAAGCGTAATAGATGATCAATTAGAATTCATTAAAAACTTCAGAAATATTAAAGCTGAAAATAATATGACTAAAGAATTAAAAGTAATGTTTGATACTGAAGATGATAACAATTTAATTGTAAAGATGTTAAAACTAGAAGATAGTGTAGTAAAAGAGCCTCTGGGAATGAAAGCGTATAAAGTATTTTCTAAGAGTGTTAAAGCTCAAATATTCTTTGAAAAAATAGAAACTGAAGCAGATAAAGAATTAAAAAAAGCTCAAATTGAAATGTTAAAATTATCAATAGCTAGACGTGAAAAACTATTATCAAATGAAAACTATGTTAATAAAGCACCAGAAGCAATTGTTAATAAAGAAAGACAAGATCTAGAAAACGAGCAAAAAAAATTAAAAGAACTTATGAATGATTAAGTTCTTTTTAATTGACACAATTATGTGATAGTTGTATCATTATAATAGAGAGAGTAGGGAATAAAAATGGATGAAAATAATGAAATTACAGTTGAAGAATCTGATGAAGTGGTTGTTCAAGACTTTAATGAAGTTAAGGTTGAAGATAGCGATGAAGTAATTGTTCAAGATAGTAGTGAAATTGTTACTCAAGATGCTAATGAAATTAATGTAGTTAATAACAATGAGACTATTAATCAGAGTGTTAATGAGGTAAAGACTCCAGTAGATAATGAAGTTGTTACTCAAAATGAAACTGTAGTTGAAGCTCAAGAAACAAATGAAACTCAACCCCAAAAGAAAAAACCAGTTGCATTAATAATTATCCTAGTATTAATAATATTAGGTGTAGCTGGATACTTTGTATATTATAAGTATTTCAAATCTACACAAAATATTACTTTTGATAATTATACAAAATCATATTATAATTTAGAAACTATTAAAAAAGAGAAAATAACAAAAGAAGAATTTATATCAAGAATTAAAAAATATTTCGCAACATGTGGAGTAATTGATCAAAAAGATGATGATGGTAAAGCAGAAACATGTAGTAATGATAACTGGTATGATTATGTTGCATATATAAATAATGGAACTCCATATTATATGCATCATGCAAGTATATGCGATGAAGATGGTTCATGTACAGATGATGATGAACACTATGAAGTATACAATTTTTCCGAAATAAAGAATGTTAAAAAAATAGTATCAAAAGTTGATCAATATAATGGATTGGAATTTGCATATCAACTTGAAAACGGAGATGTATATTATTTCACACCATTATTTGATGAAATAACCATTGATGGAGAAAAACATGACAACCATTTAGTAAAAGTTGATTTGCCTGCAAAACTAAAAACATTTAGTAATGTTGATAATGGTCAAATATCATATGGAACAGAAATTGTATTATTGTTAGAGACTAACGAGAAATATGTTATTGAATATGATTATGATACAAATAAAATTAAATTAACTAAATATGATGAGTATTATGAAAAATATCATAAGTTTGATAATTCAATACAATTAAGCGCTGATGAGGAAACATTAAAACTTTCAACTGAAATATTATATTCCGAAAAATTAAATAATGTTCTAAAAAACAATAAGTTAATAAGTGATAATCTAGATGAACAGGACTATGATGGAATTTGTCCACAAATGACAATAAAAATTAATAATAAAGATGTATATTTCTATGTGCTTCAAATAGCAAATACAAAAGTATTCTTATATTCAAATAACGATAACTCTGATGGAAAAATGGTTGAAGTTTATGGCTTAACTGAATCTGGTGATTTATATTATGCTAAATTTTTTGCTGTAGACTATGAGGATCCAAAAAATCATTCATTGGAATTAAAAAAATATAGTATTAAAAATGTAGTATCAATGGCATTAATAACTATGAATGATGAATCAAATATGCTAACGGTTGATGAAGTGCCTGCTGTTCCTTATAATTATGCGATATTCAAAACAAAAGATGGTAAATACTATACAGATTATTCGTTAGATAAAGAAAATAGAGTATTAAGAGAAGTTAAACAAAATGAAAAAGTGACTCTTGATAGTTCATATACATACAATAAATATAAAATTACATTTAAGAAATATGATGGCGGAGGAGATACTTCAAATCTAGTCATAAAAAATTCAAATAATAAAACATTATATGAAAATAATAATATTAAAACATTTATTGGTGAAGAATTAAGTGAAAATAAACCATACATTGAAAATGGAAAACTATTCTTTGCAAGTTTAGGTAAAAACTGTTTTGCTGAAGAAAGCGGAGATAAAAGAGCTTATCTTGAATACTATTATATTGATTTAAATAGTAGTACAATTAAGGCAAATTTAATTAAAGAATCAAAAGATTATATTGAAGGTAATGTTGGAGCTTGCGATATAGAAAATCAGGAGGAATCCACTAGTAATACAATTGACTTAAACATTAATGTTACAGAAAGAAAAGAAAGTGAGTTTATTCAAGAAAATGCAGCAGAAGCAGCGCAATATGAAAATGTTGATTTAATAGATTTAACAAAAATTAGAAGTGAATTAAATAAAAAAATAAAATCTGTTGGAAAAGTATACAACAGTGCCCCATATGTAATTATAAAAATTGAAAATGGTCAAATAATATTAGATACAACAGTTGATGGAGATTATGATTCTGATGGTAATAAGATATGGAAAAATGAAAAACTTATAATTAATAGCATTTCAAATCCAGTAGGTATATATGCAAAAGATACTGTATTGGGTGGGGAAGATGGCTACCCTATACAATTCTTTGTTTTAGATAATAGCAACAATGTTTATATAGTGTCTTTGATGGCAAGATTGGATCATGAACCTATGTCAATAATTAAATTAGTTGATTAAAAGAACTTATGAAATAATAAGTTCTTTTTTTATTTTAAGTTATATAGTATAATAATCTTGGTGATTGATATGAATAATTCCATTGAATTTAAAAGCGCAAAAGAATTATATGAAAGAGTGACACCTGCACTATATTCTAAGGTTAAAGAATTAAGAGGTCTTGGATATAAACATATAAGTGAAAAAGATGTTTGGAATTATTTAGTAAATAACGATTGGAAAGAAAGAAAAGACTTATTACTAAGTGATTTAATAAGTGATATTTTATATTGTGATAATAATAAGCTAAATGATTATATAGCTGAAAAAATAAAAGATAATAAATTTGAGGATGAGGAGATACTTTAATATGAAAAAAATTATTAAACCATTATTACTTACATTAGTAATAGTTGTTGCCTGTGCATTTTTAATTAAACCAGTAATAAATGGTATACATTATGGAATAGATTTACAAGGTGGATTTGAAATACTATATAATATTGAACCTCTTGTGGCTGGTGAAAAATTAACTAGTGATGACTTGGATAATACATATAAAGCAATAGTAAATAGGATAGATACTTTAGGAGTATCAGAACCGGTTATTAATTTTGAAGGAGATAATTTAATTAGAATTCAACTTCCTGGTGTATCTAATGAAGATGAAGCAAGGCAAAGAATTAGTACTACTGCAGTACTTTCATTTAGAGATACTAATGATAAATTACTTTTAACAAGTGATATTTTAGGACGTGGTGGAGCATCATTAAGTCAAAATACTCAATCATTTCAATATCAAGTTAAATTAGATATAAAAGATACTGAAAAATTTTATAATGTAACAAAAGATTTAGCTAGTAGAAGTGGTGCTAATCTATTAATAACATGGTTAGATTTCAATGAAGAAACTGATAGTTATGAGAAAGAAGCAGATACTTGTGGTAGAGATGGAAATATGAAATGTATTTCTGCTGCTTATGTTAATGAAGCACTTTCTAGTAATTCTGTTGTAATTGAAGGTAATTTTACTCGTGAAGAAGCTCAAACATTAGTAGATTTAATTAATAGTGGATCACTACCAACAAAATTAACTGAGGAAGCAACTCCTAAAAGTGTATCTCCTTCATTTGGTAGTGAAACAATAGAAAAAACAGGCATTGCTGGCTTAGTAACATTTATATTAATATCATTAATTTTAATTTTTAAATATAGAATAAGTGGATTTATTGGAAGTGTATGTTTATTTGCATATGCTGTCTTAGTATTTGTAATATTTAATGGAGTAGATGGAGTACTTACATTAACAGGTATTGCTGCTTTAGTGCTTGGAATTGGTATGGCTGTAGACTCAATTATTATTGCAAATGAAAGAGTTAAAGATGAACTTTCTAAAGGTGAAAAATTAACAAACGCATTTAAAGAAGGAAATAAAAGTAGTTTAGTAGCAATAATTGATGCTAATATAACAACATTAATTGCTGGCATAGTTTTATATCTATTTGGTGAATCATCTGTTAAAGGATTTGCTACTATGTTAATAATAACTATATTTGTAACAATATTTACTACAGTAGTATTATATAGATTGCTTCAAATGCTATTTGTTAATTCTAAAGTATTCAATGATAAAGCAAATTGGTTATTTGGATGTACAAAAAAGCATAAAGAAGTTGATTATGTTAAAGTATCTAAATATCCAGTATATGTTGCAATAATAGTAATTGTACTTGGAGTTGCTTTCGCAATTGTAAGAGGATTTAATTTTGGCGTAGACTTTACTGGTGGAACTAATATTAATTTATCTTCTTCTGAGAATATCGATTTTGTTAAAGTAAAAGCAATAGTAGAAAAGTATGATGTACGTGATTATGATTATTATATGGGAACTAAAAAAGAAGGATATATTAAATTAAATAATATTTTAGATGAGTCTGATGAAATATTAATTAAAAATGAATTAAGTGATTTAAATATAGAGTGCTCTGTTACGGAAATTAGCAATTTGGTTACTAAGAGTTTAACTAAAAATGCTATTAAAGCTCTTTGTTATTCTTTAGTAGCAATAATAATATATATAGCTATTAGATTTAATCTTAATTATGCAATTAGTGGAATATTAATGTTATGCCATGATGTATTAATTATACTAGCATTATTTGCAATATTTAATTTACCTGTAGATTTTATAATTGTTGCATCTCTACTAACAATTATTGGATATTCAATTAATGATACAATAGTTGTATTTGATAGAGTAAGAGATAATAGAAAGAAAATATATAGAAATAGAAAGAAACTTACAAAAGAAGAATTAAATGAACTTGTTAATATTTCATCTAGAGAAACTGTATCAAGAAATGTTTGGACTAGTATTACCACTATCATTGCAGTTGTATGTTTAATGGCTGTTGGTCTTAATGATATATTAACATTTAATATTTCAATTCTAATTGGGTTAATAGCCGGATCATTCTCATCATTATTAATTGGACCAAAACTATGGGCATTTTTAGAAAAAAGAAGCATAGATAAACCTGAAGATGATGACGATGATGAGGTACAAGAATTAAAAATTAAAGGAATAAATGATTAATAAGGAGGGAAAATTATTAAAAATTATAATTACAATGATTTAGTATCTTTATTAAATGAATATATGGATAAAACATATGTTGATTTTATCGATAAGTATTATGAACAAGCTAAAATAGTTTATGCTGGCATGAAAAGAGAAACAGGGGAAGAATATATTTATCATCCAATAAATGTTGCATATATTTTAGCAGAACTTAAAATGGATCCAGTTACTATTGGATGTGCTTTGATTCATGAGGCTATTACTTTAGATAAAATGACATATGAAGAAGTAGAAGAAATGTTTGGAACAGAAAGTGCTGATATAGTAAATTCCATTACTAAAATTAGTCATTTAAAACAAACATTTAAAGTAAGTAACCCTGAAAAATATAGAAGAATAATAGTAGGCCTTTCTGAAAACCCAGCCACCTTATTTATTAAGTTTGCTGATAGGCTTCATAATTTAAGAAGTTTAAAAGTACATGATAAAGAACATCAAAAATATATAATCGAGGAAACTAATAATATTTATATTCCTCTTGCTCATAGACTTGGTATGAAAAAGATGAAGAGTGAAATGGAAGACTTGTGCTTACAATATAGTGATCCAGTGGGATATAATGAAGTACTTGAAAAGATTAATGCTAATAGAAGTGAATTAGAAATATCACTTTCTAAAATGAAATATGAAATTATGACAATATTAGATTCTCATAATATTGATTATGAAATTGTATCTCGTGTAAAATCAGTAAGAGGTATTTATAACAAATTAAAATTAGGTAAGAGATGGGAAGATATTTATGACTTATTAGGTGTTAGAGTACTTACAAATAATGTAGAGGATTGTTATCGTGTAATTGGACTTGTTCAAGCTAAATATCAGCCTATAGCAAATAGATTTAAAGACTATATAGCTAATCCTAAAGCAAATATGTATCAAAGCCTTCACACTACTATTTACGGTGAAGATAAACGTGTTTATGAACTTCAAGTTCGTACTCATGAAATGGATGAAATAGCTGAAAAAGGAGTAGCATCTCACTGGAGTTATAAAGAAAAAATAGATGGTTCTGTTAAGAATGATTTAGATAAAATATTAGAGCAATTCAGAGTTTTAGTAGAAGTAAATGATATAGAACAGAATATGGAATTCTTCGAAAATATTAAAGATGAATTAAAAAGAACTGATATATATTGTTATACTCCAAAAGGTGACATAATTGAACTTCCTCAAGGAGCAACCCCACTTGATTTCGCATATAAAATTCATAGTGAAGTTGGTAATACTACTACGGGAGCTCTAGTTAACTCTAAAATGGTAAAACTTGATTATGAATTAAAAGAAGGAGATCAAGTAGAACTAATAACCCAAAAAGGACATGTTCCTTCAAAAGGTTGGCTAAAAATAGTAAAAACTGAAGGTGCAAAATCTAGAATTAAATCATTTTTCTATAAAAAAGAAAGAGAAAAATATATTGCTCTTGGAAGAGAAATGATGTCAAATGAATGCAAGAAAAAGAGTATTGATATTAATGATATATTTACTGATGATAATGTAGAAAAACTTAATAATAGTTTAGGCACATCTTCACTTGAAGACATATATTTTGGTGTTTCAACACTTAAATTTTTGCCTTCATCAATACTAAGCAGACTTGAAATACATAGTCCTAAAAAGAAAATGATTACCCTTGAAAAGAAGAGTGGTAAAACTGGAATTGTTATTGCTGGTTCAACAGATATTTTATGCACTCTAGCAACATGCTGCAATCCAGTATATGGTGAAGATATAGTAGGATATATAACTCGTGGATACGGAGTTAAAATTCATTCTAAAAAATGTCCTAACATCGATTTGAATAGTGAAAGAGTAATTGAGGCATCTTGGGATGAAAACGCTGATAATAAATATACTGCTAAGTTGAAAGTATATATAGATGATGTTAATGATATTCTTCTTAACATAGTTACTCTTGCTACACAAGAAGGAATAATTACAGAATCAATTAATTTAATTAATAGAAATAATGAATTGTTTTATGATATGACTTGTAAAGTTAAAAATATAGATGATTTACATAAATTCATTGAAGATGTTAAATCTATTCGAAATGTATCTAAAGTTGAAAGGGTATTTATATAATGAGAGCAATTTTACAAAGAAGTAAATTTAGCAAAGTAACAATTGATTCTAAAATAAATGGTCAAATAGATAAGGGATATGTTGTATTAGTTGGATTCACTGATGGTGATAATGAAGAAATTGTTGATAAAATGGTAACTAAAATAGTGAATTTAAGAGTGTTTGAAGATGAAAATGAAAAAATGAATTTAAGTATTTTAGATACTAAAGGTAGCATATTAAGTATAAGTCAATTTACTTTATATGCCAATTGTACAAAAGGAAATAGGCCATCTTTTGTAGAAGCATTAAATCCTGTTGAAGCAACTAAATTATATGATTATTTTAATAAAAAATTAAAAGAGTATCTACCTGTTGAAACAGGTATATTTGGAAGTGACATGAAAGTTGAAATATATAATGATGGACCTGTTACAATAATGCTTGATAGTGATGAATTATTTAAAAATAAAAATATGTAATAATTACATATTTTTATTTTGTTTTTTTAATTTTCTACCTTTATTATCAAGTTGAGATTCTATAGTTAATGGTTCAACAGGTAAATATACATCTTTTTTAACTTTTGCATTTGCACCATTAAAAATCATTGATAAACTCATTGCAATTGCAAGTACTTTTCTATTTCTATTATTCATAATATTTCCTTTCCAAAGACTATATTATAATCACTTTTTCATAAAATATCAATATATACAAATCAAGTTTAAAATGATAAAATATAATAGAGGGATTAAAAATGATACTAGGAATATGTGAAGAACCATCAATATTAAATGTAATGCGATTAGTAGTATTATTAATAAAGATATTAAGAGTAGCAGTACCAATAATATTGATAATAGTAATGAT
>JAFRQT010000052.1 GCA_017428485.1 Bacilli bacterium
ATCATTACTATTATCAATATTATTGGTACTGCTACTCTTAATATCTTTATTAATAATACTACTAATCGCATTACATTTAATATTGATGGTTCTTCACATATTCCTAGTATCATTTTTAATCCCTCTATTATATTTTATCATAAAAAAAAGAAAACTTATAGTTTTCTTTTTTCAACTTATTCTTCTTTATGAAGTTCTTCAATAATCTTTTCTATCTTTTGACCATATTCAATAGATTCATCAAATATAAATCTTAGTTCTGGTGTATGTCTTATTTCTAATCTTTCTGCAAGTAAACTTCTAAAATAACCAGATGCATTATTTAAATCATGAAGTACTTTTTCTCTATTATCTATTGTTGTAAAGTATACTTTTGCAAAACTTAAATCATTTGATACATCAACTGCAGTAATTACAACATTTTTAAAGTCTTCATCTTTTGCTTCAAAAAGTATAATGTTCCCTAGTTCTTTTTGAATTTCAGAACCTGCTCTTTCGGCTTTTAATTTCATACTCTTTTCACTTCCCTAACTTCAAATACTTCAATAATATCTTTTTCTTTTATATCAGGGAAAGATTCTATTGTCATACCACAATCAAATCCAGATTTAACTTCTTTAACTTGGTCTTTTTCTCTTTGTAAGGATGCAACTTTAGATGTTATAAGAACAATACCATCTCTAATTACTCTACATGGACTATTGGATTTAACTATTCCACTAGTGACATGAGATCCAGCAATATTTCCAACTTTAGAAAAGTGGAATATTTGTCTTACTTCTGCTTCTCCAATAACAATTTCTTCATATTCTGGATCTAGCATACCTTTCATAGCAGCTTCAATTTCTTCTACTAGTTTATAAATAATATTATAAAGTCTAATTTCTACATTATAATTCTTAGCTGTTTCTTTTGTTTCTTTACTTGGAGATACATTAAATCCAATGATAATTGCATTTGATGCATTTGCTAGAACTACATCACTTTCAGTAATTGTTCCAACTCCACTTCTAATAACATTAATTTTAACTCCATCAACAGCTATTTTTAATATTGCGTTCTTTACAGCTTCTTCGCTACCCTTAACATCAGTTTTTAGAACTACATTTATTTCTTTTCTTCCTTCTTTTATTTGATCAAATAGTTCATCTAAACTTAATGCTTTATGGGCTTGTCTTTTTGATTTTTCATGTTCTTTTCTTTTTATTGATACACTTTTAGCTTCTTTTTCACTTTCAAATGCCATAAATTTATCACCAGCAACTGGAACATCTTCAAGTCCAGTAACTTCAACTGGTTTAGATGGCTCGGCACTAACAACTTCACGTCCAGTATCATCTTTTAAAGTACGTACTTTTCCATAATTTGTTCCAACTACAATTGGATCTCCTAATCTTAATGTACCATTTTGAATTAATAAAGTTACCACAGGTCCAATATTTTTATCAAGTCTTGCTTCAATAACAGAACCACTTGCATATCTATTTGGATTTGCTTTTAGTTCTAATATTTCAGAAAGTGCATTAATATTATCTAATAATAGATCAACACCTTCTCCTGTGTGAGCTGAAATTTTAACAAATATTGTATCTCCACCCCATTCTTCAGGAGTAAGACCAAGTTCACTCATTTCACTCATTATTTTATCTATATTAATATTTGGTTTATCAATTTTATTAATTGCTACTATAATTGGTACATTTGCTGCTTTAGCATGATCAATTGCCTCTTTTGTTTGAGGCATTACACCATCATCTGCAGCAACTATAATAATAACAATATCAGTTACAGATGCTCCTCTTGCTCTCATTTCTGTAAATGCAGCATGACCAGGAGTATCTATAAATGTTATCTTTCTTCCATCTTTTTCTACTTGATATGCACCAATTGCTTGAGTGATTCCACCAGCTTCTCCTGAAGCAACATGTGAATTACGAATATAATCAAGTAGTGTTGTTTTTCCATGATCAACATGTCCCATTATTGTAACAACTGCTGGTCTTAAAACTAAATCTTCTTTTTTATCATGAATTTCATATTCTTCAAAGTTTGTAATATCAGTTGTTTCTTCACGAATAAGTTCTTTATTATATTCAAGAACTACAACAGAAGCATCATCAAATGAAATTGCTTGATTTGAAGAAATCATAAGTCCCATTCCAATTAGTTTCTTAACAACATCAGAAGCACTAACACCAATAGCAGTTGCTAAATCAGCAACGCTCATTCCTTCTTTATATAAAACAACATTGCTTTCTACCTGTTCTTTATTACTTTGAAGTTTAGATTTATTTTTATAAATATTCTTTTTCTTCATAAGTAAATCTTCTTGAACAATTTTATTTGAATCTTTCTTTTTAATTTTTTCTTTATGAACTTCAGATTCAATTTCAATATTATATGCAAGAGCAGCCTCTTCTGCTCTATCCTCAAGTTCAAATTTATCAGCAAGTTCTTCTGTTAAATTATTTTCTTCTTGATTATTACTTGATAATTCATTATCTAACATTATTATTGCATCATCATCAAGTATATCATCAGGATTATTATAGTTAAATCCTAATTCTTTAACCTTTTTAATAATTGTTTTTACATCAACATTTAATTCATCAGCATAATCTTTAACAGTCATAAACACGCCTCCTTTTCTTATTATTTATTAATCTACAAATGAAAGACTCATTCCTGCATAGTTACAATAATCATATTTAGCATTAAATTCTACACTATTATGTGGTTCCATATCAGACATAGGAAGAGTATGAATTACATCAAATCTAACATTATCATTTTTTTCCATAACACTTTCAATTTCATCGGTTTCAACATTATGACAATTAAAATGTACATATGTGTTATATGGTAATTTGTCTCTTTGATCAGATTGTGAATATATATTAAAACTTACAACAGTTCTATTTTCTTCATTATCTTCATTATGAAACACATATGACTCGGTCGAAATATTATCAACTAAGTAATCAATCTCAGTCTTATGGTTTTTATCATTTAATGCATATATAAGTACCATAACTAATACAAGCACAAGTACTACTATAACTATATTCTTTTTTTCTTTCATCTTTAATTATCCCCTTTTATAACTTACTTATTAATTCATCATAAACACTATCTTCTATTTTTACTTCTAAATGTTTTTCAAGTGCTTTTGATGCACGGGCTTTTTCAATTACATTCTTATCTTTTTTAACGTAAGCCCCTCTTCCATTAGCACGTCCGGTTTCATCAACAAATACTTTCCCTTCATTATTTCTAACTACTCTAAGTAAGTCTTTTTTTTCTAACTTTTCATGTGTTATTACACATGTTCTCATAGGTACTTTTTTTACTTTCATAGTTACCTCCTACTTATTGATTTCTTTGTTAATATCAGCTAGTGTTTTAATATTTATTGTATATTTTGTAAGTTTACTTGCAAGTTTAATATTAATTCCTTTCTTACCTATTGCTAAACTTAAGTTTTCATCATCAGCTATTACCAATGCTTCTTTCTTCTTTTCATCAGTAATACTTACATTTAAGTTTTTAGCAGGACTAAGTGCATTTGCAATAAATTCTTCCATATTATTTGAATATGCTATTAAATCAACTTTTTCACCACCAAGTTCACTAATAATATTTGCAATTCTTCTTCCTTTTTCTCCAATACAACTTCCGATTGGATCAACATTTGAATTAGTTGAAGCAACTGCTACTTTACTACGAACTCCTGCTTCACGAGCAACACCACGAAGTTCTAATGTTCCATCACTAAATTCTGGTATTTCATGTTCAAATAATCTTTTAACAAATCCAAAATTCTTTCTAGAAACAAGAATAAGTGGTCCTTTAGGTGTACTTTCTATTTTAGTAATATATACTTTAATAGAATCTCCCATAGTTAATTTTTCACCAGGAATTAATTCACTCTTTGGAAGTATTCCACGAGCTTTTCCTAAATCAACATAGTAATTCTTAACATCTTCCATAGCTAAGAATCCTACCATTAATTCATCTTCCTTATCTTCAAATTCACTCATTACTTTATCACGTTCAGCTTCACGTATTTTTTGAAGTACTACTTGTTTAGCAACAGAAATAGCTACTCTACCAAAATCATGAGGCGTTACTTCTTCTAAAATTTCATCTCCGATTTGATAATCCTTATTTATTTCACGAGCTTCACTAATAGTCATTTCATTTAGATAATCATGTTTAACTTTAACTTCTCCGGTTTCTGGATCAATCTCATCATCATCATCTTTATAATCATCAACTATTGTAGTTACTTTAAATACTTTTATTTCACCAGTATTTCTATCAATTAGTACACGAGAAGTATAATCTGCTTTTTCATTTTTTCTAAATGCAGTAGATAAAGCTGTTTGCATTGCTTCAATAACAATATCTTCATCTATTCCTTTTTCTTTTACAATAAAATCTAATGCTTTTTTAAATTCAGGTGCATTTACTTCAGTATATGCTTCCTCAGTTTTCTTTCTACTCATTTTCGTCGCTCACTCCTTTACTTCCAACATCTAATACATAATTTTCAAGTTCTAAATCTAAACTGTCAATTATTGGATCAACTACATGTGTTGCTTTAACACAAAGGTCAACATCCACACCATCTTCACTATCAATAGTTACAAATAATGTGTTTTGTCCATCTTCTTCTCCAAAATGAACACCAACTAATTTAATATTTTCATTTTCTAGTGGTTCCCTTATAGCATCTGCTATCTTTGTTTCCACAAAAAACACCTCCATTTCAATTAAAGAGTGAGACCTTTAACAGCCTCACTCTTCCGTTGTCAGTTGTATTATAACATAATAAATAATATGATACAAGATAAATTTTAAAACATTATGGTTAAATATAATTGACATTGCTTGTTATTTAAAGTAAAATTAAAAGCGAAAAGGTGTTTGTATGAAAGAAAGAACTATTTTTAGTATTGATTTAAAAAGTTTCTTCGCATCATGTGAATGCATAGAAAGAGGACTAGATCCATTCAAAACTCCACTCGTTGTTGCTGATAGTAATAGAGGTGGCGCCGCCATGACATTAGCGGCTACCCCCTATCTTAGAAAGAAAGGAGTACCTTCACGTGGACGTGTCTTTGAATTGCCTAAAAATTTAAAAATTATTTATGCAACGCCTCGCATGAAACTATATGAAACATATAGCAAAAAAGTAAGAGAAATATTTAAAAGTTTCTTTAGTTATGAAGATATACACTTCTACTCTATCGATGAAGCATTTATGGATGCAACTGACTATTTGAAATATTATAAAATGAGTGATATAGATCTCGCTAAAAAAATTATGGATACTATCAAAGAAAAAACTGGATTAACTTCAACTTGTGGAATTGGCCCTAATATATTTTTAGCTAAAGTTGCTATGGATTACGATGCTAAAAATAACAAATCATTTATATCTAAATGGACATATAAAGATATAGAAACTAAACTTTGGGAAATTAGTCCACTATCTAAGGTTTGGGGATTTGGAAGAAGAACTGAAAAAAAATTAAACAACCTAGGTATTTATAAAGTAAAAGATATAAACAAATATAAAAAAGAGTTTTTCGTTAAAAGATTTGGAAATGTTATGGGAAATGACATATGGTGTAAAGCAAATGGAATAGATTATACTACTATAAAAGATTTAAATGCAGATACAAAAGAAAAATCTATGAGTATGAGCCATATTCTTTATAGAGATTATAATATTGACGAGGCCTTATTAGTAGTTAAAGAAATAAATGATATCTTATGTTCAAGACTTAGAAAAGAAAATAAAACCACAAAACTTATATACCTGGGAATTACATACTCTAGAGACTATTGCAAAGGGTTTCATGAAACAGTTCTTTTAAATAATGAGGAAGATATCCCTGAAAATATATTCAATGTTTTAAAATATATATATGAAAAAAATATAGAAAATTTACCTGTTAGAAAAGTAGCAATAGCATATTCAAAATTAAATGATAAAAAAAATAGACAATTAAGTCTATTTGACACAAATGAAATTAAAACAGATGAATATCATAATATTATAGATAAAATAAATGAGAAGTTTGGTAGTACTTCTCTTCTCCGTGCATCATCATTACTTAGAAGTTCCACTATTAAAAACAGAAAAAACTTTAAAGATAAAATTTAAAGTTTTTTTGATTTATCAACATGATATCTATAATATGGCATAAGACCTACTTTTTTATTCAAAAATTCAGGTATCTGGCTAAATGTATAATCTTCCCATAAATTGGCTCCAATTAATATTGCTTTGTTTTTAGTTAATGCAAAATTCCATTCTATTTCCAAAATATCATCTACTTCTTTGGCACATTTTATGGCAACATTAATTGCTTTTTTGAAATTAGGAATTTCGATATTAATGATTCTCTGTCCTGTCACTGGATGATTTGAATATATCTTACCATTTCTACTTCTATATTTATGTGTTACTTTTCCTGTTTCTAAATTAACAAATCCTGTAATATAATCACTTTTTTTATAATCATATTCATATTTCTCACTAGTACCAAATTTTATGGTTGCACTTATAACATCAACATTACCTTTATCTTTTAATGTAACAATACTTAATATATTCATATTGTTTGGATTTATTTCTTCAAGTAATTCATTTTGTTCAACACATTCTTCCAATACAAATAATTTATTATTATTTGCCTCCTCTAATAAGAATGCTGGGCTTCTAAAATCTTTTAAATTTAATATTTTAGTTTTTTCTTCCTTTAATGTTGCACTTTTGCAAACAACTACTTTACTTGTAAGTATTAATTCTTCCATTTGTTTAAAGCTTAAATTTTTACTATAGCAGGTATTTCTTTTTAAATACTTATCAAATTTTTTATAAAACTCTCTTCTATCTTTTAATAGTTCTAAATTCTCTTTGTTATATAAGTAAGGTGCAAAAATATCATGTCTTGATTTTGTTAAATATGTATCTTCTAATTTTCTATTTATCAAATACAATTCAAATATTCTATATTCATTATAATTTGCTCCATACATAATAAAGCATCTAATAATATCAAAAAAAATATATATTCTTAAATGATCTGATTTTCTATAAACATAACTAATTGTTTTATGTAATCCACAAATATGTTTTTTTAAATAATTCCATGCATTTTTAAACCACTTTTTCATTTTTACCACCCTTACAATTTAATTATATATTTTTATTTTTCAAATATCAAGTTTTGTATTGACTTAAAACTTTAATACATTTTATAATATATATTAAATATTCATTTACTTAGGGGGTAAATATGGAAAGAGATTATTTAGTTATTATATATCAAAGAGAAAAACTTTAAGATGATCCAAGTAAACCAGAT
>JAFRQT010000053.1 GCA_017428485.1 Bacilli bacterium
TACTACTTCCACATGTATAATGGTGATAATTCAAATTAGTTCCTGATATATCTGCTTTTGTTTCTACATTATAGGTTGTTCCACTTATTGTTTTACTTGTTAATGAATACGAGCCATTATTGTATGCTACATCTGGGGCATAGTACCAACCTGTACCTGTGGCTGATGCTCTTGCATATCTAGTTCCATACATGTAGCCTACATCTGCTGGACTTGTATAGTTAGAATTAAATACACTTGTCCCTATTTGGCTATCTGTTCCTGTATTGTTACATGCTGGTTGTTCACTTGTACCAGTGTTTAATCCATTATAGATTAGTTTTACTCCACCAGTTGATGTTGTTCTTACTATTTTCCAACATTTATTTGCAAAATAAACATTATTATTAGTTACTGCTCCCCTATAATAATATACGGGATATGGATCACTTGCTGTTGATGGTAATCTAAATATACCTGTACCTGATGTACCGGAAAAATCTATTGTTGTTGTCGTATCTGCATTGGATTCAATATATCTATATAGTGATGTACTAGCAAGGGATTCTACTTGATCTATATCTGAAGCATTCCATGTTACTGTAAATGAAATATCTTGAAGTGGATCTGTTATTGTATTACTACCATTATTTTCATATGTATACTCAGAACTTAACCATACGTATAAATAATATGTTTCTTGTATTGGTACTGACTGTGTTCCTGATGTTGCTGGTAAAACATAATTCCATGTCATTACTCCAGTATTTTGACTTTGTGATGTACTTGCTGTATTATTTACTGTTATATTAGCAAGATTACCACTTGCTACTGGATTAGAGCAACTATTATTTGATGAAGTAACTGCAACATTTATATATTGTAAATCATTTTCTACAGGTTTCGTATGTTCCCAAGTAAATGATGTTAATTTTAATGTTAAATTTACCGTAGCTGGATTACCTGTTTCATTATATCTAGATATTGTAACAGGTATCTGATTTGCATATGTTGAGTGTGTGCATGCTGCTGGTGCTAGTCCATTTACTGCTTGTGTTCCTCCATTAAATGTTAGTCCTATACCACCCATATTAGTTGTTATATTTACTGTTACTAAGTTATTTGATGTCCATGTCCAATATGCTAAAGTAGAACCGATTATTACCATTATAATTGAAAATACAAACATTACGGTTAATGATAATTTATCACTTAATTTATCTATCATTTTTTACCCTACTTCCCTATACTATTTCATTTTACCATATTTCAAGTTCTTTTACAATTATTTTAATAAAATGACCCCGTTCGCTTAACTGTGTCTACGGTCTTTTTTCTTTTATTTTTTTAAAACACTTTTATGTATATTAATAAGACATATATATTCTATTCTTATTACTCATACTATAATACTACTAAATTTTTAAATATTAGTCAATAATTTGATCATATTTTTTCATAATTTCTGTTATCATATTTTTTCATAATTTCTCAATTCAAAAGTTAAATTGCAGTTTAAGATATCAAACTGAATCTTAGTCTTGCACTACTTTTTTAGTCAAGGACGAACGTAAGCGAGTTCATCTTGATCCTTGACTAAAAGTATATGTTTTATAATGATTATTGGCAAAAGCATACTTATGCTTTTGCTTACTATATAATAAAATATACCTCAATCAATAACCAAAATAAGATATTAGAAACTGAAATTTAATTATTCACTTCACCTTTTTTTCATAATTTTTTTCATAAATATTCTGCTATTTCGTTGTGGAAAAAAGTTAATAATTCCTTATGAATTTTATTCCAATTTGTTACTGTCTTCTTTTGCCATTTATTCTCTAAATCTACCAGTGCACAATAAAGTATATTTATTGCTGATGTTGCATTTGGTAAGCTACCTCTTCCATAAAAGCCTCTTTGTATTTTTGAATTCGCTGATTCAATAATATTATTGGTATATATATATTTTCTTATTGTTTCAGGATAATCATATAGTTTTTCAATATGTGTATAATATTCTTCCGCATATTTTATCATTATCTTTCGATCTTTATATTTTTCTTTAAAGTAATCAAATGATTGATTAGATTCTTCTTTTGTTGATGCTATATATGTCTTTTTAAAATCTCCTAATATTTCTTTTTTATCTTTTTCTGGAATATATTTTGCTAAATTTCTATCTAAGTGAACTATACATCTTTGATGTCTAGCTCCTTCCAATGTTCCTTTTATGGCATCTTCTATACCTTTCAATCCATCACTTACCACAAACAATACTTTCTCTAATCCTCGTTCTTTTAAATTTTCAAACACATTTATCCAATATACTTTACTTTCACCAATATCTTTATTACTTAACTTATCTATAACATTTTTATTCTCATCTTCATTTCCTAAATACATTCCCACTATTTCTTTATGTCCTTTAAGATCTGTACCAACTCCTATATAAACTGGTACACTATGACTTCCTTTATATTTTTCGTCTCTTATTGTTATATATGTGCAATCAATATTTATACATAAATAACATTTTTGCAATGTCTTATTTCTCCATGCAAGAACTTCTTCGGTTATTGTATTTATTAAAGTACTTATAGTTCCTATACTGACATTGATTCCAAACATACCTTTTAATATCTCTTTTATATCATCAATAGAATTATTTTTTGAAAATAATAATATTATGTTATCCTTTAAATCTTTTATTATTCTTGTTCTTTTAGGAATAATAACCGAATTGAATCCTTTTTCATTTCTTGCTCTTGGTCTATTTAAAGTCATTTCTTTATCACCAAATATTATCTTAATATCTTTGGTATATCCATTTTTTTTATTCGTATCATTTGCCTCATTGGTAGCTTTAATATATAAGTCCAATTCTAATTCTAAAATATGTTCAACAAACTCTCTGTCAAAATCAAAAATTAAATCATTTAAACTATAATCATTAAATTTTTCTTGATTAGTTTTCCATTCCTCTATTATATTTTTTTGATATCTACTCATATCCTCATATAATTTTTTTATTTCTCTATTATCGCTTTTAGCAATAACATTATATATATTATCTAACACATTTTCATTATATTCTATATTCATTTTTATCACCTTTTTTTATTCTTACAAATAACATTTTATCATATCTCTCTTTGTTTCGTAAACAAGATTTAATGCTTTCTTTACATCGTTTTTATGCCATTTGGAGTATTTTTCCATATGCATTAAAATATTAAATATGTCTGCCACAAATTCATCTTTACTCATTATATAATTTTTTTCATTCATTTTAATTTTAATTTTTCTCTTTACAGCTTTTATAAAATAAAATAAATAAATACTTCTTCTTAATTCATAATCATACTTATAAACATCTTTGGATTTTTCAAAAGATGTACTTACAATATCAAGTATAAATTGATTATCTTTATTTATTTCAATAAACTCATCTATTGCCATTTGATTTTCTTCAATTGTTTTTGATATATATATTTTTTTGATATACATCATAAACTTTTCATATTCTTTACTAATACAATATTTCTTTATTTTATCTATCAATCCATTATAATCATCAAATACTTCCACGCCTTCAAAATTAGGTTCTATTACCTTCTTTAATTGTTCATTATCTGGAGCAACGAAATATAATATTTTATCTAATCCTCTACTTTTAATTTTTTGAAACAATGAGTACCAATCAGATGGTTTCTTGTATTCATCTTCAAAAAATGAACATATATATTTTTTATTACCTGATAAATCCATACCAATCATTGTATATATTAATCTTGTATTAACACTACCATTATTATCTTTAAATTCAACATTATTTGATATGCAATGTACCACAAAATAAATTCTATCTAATTTTCTATTTTCTAATTCAATATAACTTACGTCTTTCATTTTTTCCTCCCAATTATAAGTTTTAAAAAAACACTTTTTTTCAAAGTGTTTTAATAAACTTTTTTCTCGTCAGACACAGTTCATTGAAAAAGGTCTTATTGTATCATGAAAAAGGTCTTAATTCAATAACTTATATGGATTTGTAAATTGTTTTTTTTGGTGTTATAATTTAGATATACTGAAAGGAGTGATGTTATATGGATCCCAGTCTGGCGGAAAAGGAATATAATATAATATCATGTAATGGAGGTAATTATGAAAGAACAAATTCAAGAACTAATCGCTTCCAAAAAATTTAAGGAAGCAAA
>JAFRQT010000054.1 GCA_017428485.1 Bacilli bacterium
AGTGCAGCAAGTGGTAGAGAACAATTAATGTCATTAATGGGTTATGGAAAAATGGCAGGTATTGGTGCAACACTTGGAGCAGGAGCAACAATAGGTGGAGGACTTTTAGCAACAGGTGCAGCAATGAAAGGTGGAAAAGCAGTAGGATCACAAGCATTATCACAAGCAGGTATGGCTTTGGGTGTAATGGGAACTACTGAAAATGGACAACCTCAAAGTAGAATGCAAAGATTTACAACTACAATGGGTAGTAAAATGTATGCAACAGGACAACGAATGGGTAGAAAAACCGATTCAAATAAGTTTAGTGCAAGTGATGCTTTCATTAATGCAGGTGCTAGTAGTTTAGGAAATACTGTTAGAAAAGTAATGCCACGAGCAAGTTATAACACTTCTTATTATAGAAGAAGAAAAAATATGATATAGGAGGAATAAAAAAATGTATATAACAGTTAAATCAATAAAAAGAAGTCTTGGATTTAAAGGTATAGAAATATCTGATATTGTTATAGCTTTACCAATGATTATCTTATTTATAGTTTTATTTTGTTTTACTCCATTAAAAATACCTGCAATAGTAGGTTTAATGATAGGAGTTTTTTGTTTACTTCCTATCAATGTCAGTAAGAAAAATAGAATGTATAAAGTAATAGGACTTATATTTAAGTTCTTAATTAGAGAAAAAATATTTGTATATCAAAAGGAAGGAGTGAATAAAGTTGAAGAAGCAACAAGTGAGTAAAGAAGAAAAAAGAAAGAATAAAGAACATAAACTCATAGAAAAATTTGTTAAGAAAAGAGATAAATTAAAACAAAAATATATGACTAAAAAAGTTCTTAAAAATAAATTCAAAAATGCTCAAAACTTTACTAATACTGATTTTGTCAATGAAGATGGAATTATAAAACTTCGTGATGGAAGTTATGCAAGAGTATTTTCAGTAGATGCAATAGATTTATCTTTAACATCAAATACTCAAAAAAATAACTTCTTTCATCAACTTAAATATCTATATCAACTTAAAGACCTTAATTTAAGAATATACAAGTTAGATGATAAGATTGATCTTAATGCAAATAAAGATTATTATACAAGACTAATGGAAGAATATTCTAATGATGAAGAAAAGGTCAAATTCTTAAAAGAAAGATATGATAGATTAGAGTTATTGGAAGAACAAAACTTAACTACTACAAGTAGATATTATTTTGTATTAGTTAGTGATAATGATAAAGCACTAGAACATATTTCAGAAGAAGTAAAAATGCACTGCTATAATATGACACCTAGACTTAATGTTCAAACAATAACAAATAAGTTGGAAGTTTATCAATTTCTTGTAAATCTTTATTTATCTACTGCTAGTATAGAACAATTAATGTGGAGTGATTTAATTGAATTAATCTCTCCATTTTTCTTTCAAGAAAATATGAGTTATATAAAAGCAGATGAAGAAGAAATACAAGTAGTTACGATAAAGAAAATACCACCATTTATTGATGAATTATTTTTTGAAGAACTATTTAATGTTCCTGATACAAGAAGTTGTATTCATATAAAAGATACAATTCCTACTGATGAATTAGTTAGAAGATTAGATAGTAATTATGAGTTTTTAATCTCTGAAAGAAGTACAACAAGAAAATTAAGTGATGCTACACAAATGGATACTGAAAGAGAAAACTTTCAAGCATTAATGACACAAATAAAAAACGGAGATGAAAAAATAAAAGAAGTTGATTTTATTATTATTGTAAATGGTAATAAAAAACAAAGAGAAGAAAAAATAAAAGAACTTAAAAAGATAGCAGATGTTTTTCATATTAAATTAGATGCTCCAAGAATGAGACAACTTGAAGGTTGGCAATCATTTGATATAACTAAAAATAGTTTTGAAGATTATCATAATTATCTTCCTAGCTTAACTCTTGCAGCATCATTCCCATTAACAATTACACATTTTAATGATGAAACAGGTTATATGATAGGATCGGATATTCATACTGCATTACCTACCATATTTGATATATTTCATAAAGATGCAACAAGACCATCAAGCAATTTAGCAATTATTGCCTCAACAGGAGGAGGAAAAAGTTTTACCTTAAAGAAAATGATTATCAATGAGATTAATCGTGGAAACAAATGCTTTTTGTTTGATGCTGAAGGAGAATATGAAAAACTAGTTAGAAAAAATAAAGGAGAATATATTGATATGTATTCTGCTAGTGGTGGAATTATTAATCCACTACAAGTTAGATTTCTTCCAAGTGATAAAGAAGAACAACAAGACAATGATGTAGATACAATTAACTATGAAGATTGTCCACTTGCTAAA
>JAFRQT010000055.1 GCA_017428485.1 Bacilli bacterium
AATAAATAAAAAATAATAAAAATAATAATTTTAAATCTAATAAAAAATAAATTTAAATAGTTATAAATTTATCTTAATTTATTTTAATCCAATAATAGTGTATTTAATAAAAGGTTACTCAAGTTGTTTTTTCTAAATAAATTTATATATTAATATTATTATATATATTTATTCTTGATTTGGTTCAGATTTCTTCAATAACAAATTAGGATCGACATTATTATTATTATTAGTATTTGTTTGTTGGAAAGAGACATGCTTTACTTGGTTTAATAAATATTTATTCTTTTGTTGGAATATAACTATGGCAACAATAAGTCCAATGACAATGGCTACCAAAATACTACCTATAATGAAATACATTGCAGTATTATTTTCACTAGATTCTTCGGTTTTGCCAGCATAAGGTCTAACAAATTTTTCTCCTTCATAAGCAATATATTCTAAAATATTATTTTGTTGGACTTGAGCTATTACATTTAAATATACCCAATTACTTATATATCCTTTAGCTGTTAAGGTAATTTTACCCTCATCATCAACAGGAGGATTTCTTTCATATACAGTGTAGTATGGGGATTCAGTTACTGCAATTGTGTTCACTTCTTCTCCATAAACGTGAGTGAAATTCTCTACAACTTTAAAGAAATATGTAACATTTGCTTGTCCATTTTCAATTTCTAATTTATTAAATTTACATTGAATAGTAGTGAATAAGCCTTCTTTCGTTTCTTTTATTTCTAATTTTGGTGAACCTGCAATTGGATAATCAAATAATTGAGATTCCTCTTTTGCATTTATATATTTAAATGCATAATTATTTAAATATTGATCAGACTCTTTTCTTTGATCTTTTTTAAATATATATAAATAATATAAATCTTTCTCTGGATTTGTTTTTAAAGTTATATAGACTTTTCCTCTTTCTTTTTCAGCATGCAAGAATGTTATATTTCTTAAATTCATAAGACTTGTATAGTAAGTATCAGTTATTACAAAATTTAAATTATCACTATTAAAAGCTATTTGTACTCTCATATAAGAATCTCTTTTATCAACTCTTAATCTATAATAATTATATTGGTAGTTAACTGTTGTAACTCTTCCATAATGATAAACTTTTTCAACAGGAATAACTCCATCATTTACTCCTGATAGTTGTGCTTCTACGCTAAATTTATCAAATGTTTTTTCTGCAAATTCTCCCATTTTTTCAATTTTTATAAAAATACTTGGATTATCTTCTTTTTTTATATTATATTCTTTAATTTTTTCTGCACTCAAAAATATTTGTGCAGTCTTTAAAGCTGTATCATAATGACCTAAAACACATCTTTCAATAGCAGGACTTAGTTCTCTATCTTTTTTAATATCATATATAGTTTTTTCTTTAACTAAAAGAGAGGTAACAAATAATGGATTATAATCATGTTCACCTTTTTTTTCAATTTCATTATCTTTAAATGTTACAGCTATATTTATATCTCTATATTCTGAGCCAATTTTATTATATAGTATTAATGGTAAGTCTGAATCCTTGAAAAACAATTCTAAAGATTTTCCATAAGTTATTTCTTCAAAGGCATTTTTATTTTCTAAGCTCATTTTATGATATGAAATATAAAATACGAATCCAGCATTTTCCATTACATGTTTTTCTTCATCAGAAACGATACTACGTAAAACAAGTTGATCATTTTCTTTTCCTGATGATAAACTTAAACGATCACCTACTCCTCTTAAAATAAATGTAGTATCAGGATCACTTTTCCAAAAAACTTCAGCATGCCCATTTAGGGTAACGAGATTTACCATAATAGAATCTGTGCCAGGGAAAGATAATCTTAATCTTTCACCGGGAACAGCTAATAATTGATCAGTTGTCGGATTAGGATAAAATTCAAATAAATCATATGTAATATAATTATAAATAGGCATATTTGTTACTATAAAAATTGGATCACTTTTATCACTCATAACATTAATATAAGCATATTTTCCTTTTTGTAAACTGCTTGTAAAAATGAAATCAACTCCGGCTTTTTTGGTATTAAAGACATCAGTTGTTTGATATGTTGGAATATTTGAATTTAAATCTTTTGTTATATATTGATCATATATATCTCTATCAATGAAATTCATAAACATATAAGTTAAAGCACCATTATTAGTTGATGCTCCATAAGCTAATAATGGAGTAAATAAAGTTACATCTTCATCATCATATAATACAACGAATAAACATCTAAATTCATTTGAAGAAATTGCTGTTGGAGTACATTGTATTTTTTGGTCGGTATTAATTGGAAATATATCTAATTTATTTGTGCCTGTTTCTGGCTGGTGAACTCTTAAAGAATAAAGTTCAGTATCAATTGAATCGGTCTTGTCTGTCCATACACCAATAACTAAGCTTACGTCTTGAAGTGATTTTTCATTAGGTAATTTAATATTCATTTCTTTTGCTTTGTCAATAATACTAGATTTAGTTAAAGTTAAAATTGTATCTTTTCCACTTGGTATTAAATTAAAATGAGCATTTCTTGTTGTTGGCCTATTACCACCTAAATTTATGTATAAGCCTGCTACTGAAGATTGCCAATCAAATTCTACAATATCAGAATCATGAGGAAGCCATACTTCATAAAAATGGGAAATTCTTTCATTTATTGAAACTTCAACGCTTCCTATGACAAATTCATCAACTTGAATAACAACTTTAGGAATATCTGTATATGCTTTATTATTAGGTGTAATTGTCGTCACAATTGAGAAAGGATAAAATTTAGAATCTTCTACATAGTCACCAATTTGTGATACTTGAATAGATAATAATAAATAACATCCTTCAACACAATCTGCAGTGTCATCAGTACTAATTATTAATTGTTTTGTATATTGATCAAAAGGTAAAGAATCTTCCCAATCAGCTGAAGGCATTCTATATATTCCTCTCCAATTAGCTTCTTCTTCTGGATACATTTGGTCTTTTCTTACAATTTTTCCCCAAATGTTTCCAAATTCTCTTAAGAAATTAAGTGTAATTTCACCTACTTCATTTTTACCTATATCTGTATATAAATAATAGAATTTATCACCACAAACAAAATCTAATTTAGCTTGACCTTTTTGTAAATAAGTTGGTGTATTTTTTATTTCTCTGATTGTGATTTCTATCATTGGATCAGTTTTTATAATTTCTTGTTTATATTCAACTTCGACTACAATTGGACAAAGTGTATTTTCTGTGCATTTATTTAAAATTACATTTCCTTTTACATAAAATATTTGGCTTCTAGTAACTGTTGCTACTTTTATGTTTTCACCATTTGCATAAAAATTAATTTCATAAAAAGATTTATCTATAACATTTACATTAATTGCTAAATCTTTAGTTGGATCTGATTGAGGATATAAAAATCTTATTTTTTTAAACTTATCATTAAATATTATTTGTTGATTTATATTTTCTCCAACAATTATTTCTCTTTTAAATTTAGATTCATCTTCATATCCAGCAACATACAACATGCACATTTTATGATTATAATTAGATAAGTCTGTTTCTACTATTTTAATTTTATATTCGTAACTTTCAGAACTATAATCATTATCAGTATTATCGATAATTTCTTGAGCATATCCATCAAAAAAATCAATTGGTTTTTCTTTTCTTGTAACTTCGAACTCACAATTCAATGCGAAAAAGTTGGCTAAAAATACATTTTTATTCTTAGTAAATCTATTAGATAAAAATATAGTTTTAGTTTTAGATTGAACTGTTGGATCAATTTCTACTAAATAACTTTCACCAGAAGGAACGCTTTCTTCTAATTGGGCTATATTATAACTATCTACACCGAATTGGATAGTGAAAAATGAATTAAGTTCAGCATTATATCTAATAACAATTTCTTCTGTGGTCAACTGAGCTAAATTAATATGGACATATATTTTATTTGATAAATAATACTTATCATAACTTATTTGAATATCTTCATCAGTTAATTTTTCGTTAGTATATTGATTATAAATATCAAATGAAACATCTCCACTGAAAATCATAATATCAAAAGTTAATCTTTGAATTTGTCTCCCACTTTGAATATCAGCATATAAGAGACCTTTTTCATCTTTAATAGCATATTTAGAGAATTTTTCATTTTCAATTAAGTAAACATTTTGTCCTTTATTAAAAATACTTGTCTCAAATTCACAATATTCATTATTATTATTATCATCATCTTCACAATAAGCAACAATGACGAATTTTTCACTTCCAATAGCAGAAGATTTATCATCAGTTGTAGTCCAAATATACATTTGATTTAATGGTTGTAATTCTTTTAAAACTGATAAATCTGAGACACTGTAGTGGCAATTTGGATATGTATAACAATCTACAATATACATTTTAGTCAAACCTTTAATTTGGTATAAATTATATTCATATTTTTTAGCAGTATTATCATTTTTTGTCCCGGAGAAAAATACAACAGAGTTTTTAGGAATTACTCTTCTATAAATATCTCCTACTAATTGAGGTGGATAATAATTATATAAAGTATCAACATCATTAGGTGCAGTTAATAAAATACTAAATCCCATTCTATATTGCTTAAAAGTAGCCTCATTTGGTAATTCAAGACAAACATAATTCATTTTATGATTATTTTTAAAAACGAAACCAAGTTGTCCATCTAAAATTTCAACATCAGTTTCTTCAAGATAATTTCTATTTTCATCTTCAAGGAAAAACCAAGCATATTTTGTATGAATTCTACCAGTTATATATAATCTATCCATATTTTTATATTTGGAATCAGCTAAATCAAGAGGAAAACATTCTTCATTAAGAACATTACTTTCTAAATAACCAGTTATTTCAGGCCCATTTGGTAATAAATACTCATTAGGGGCCAAACCTTCATGTAAATCATTTGAACTAACTAAATGAGCACTTAGAGTTATATATTCTCCAACTTCTGCATTTCTAACTAAAATACTTGCTAAATTAGTAGCCTTAAGCCCGGAATTTTCTAAAAAGAATGTCAAAGTTTTTCCTGATTTATAGTCTATTCCCTCTCTATATACATTATCTATTGTTAAAGAAGCTTTAGAAGAACCATCTAATGAAACTGTTAAATAAACATCTGTTTCTGATCCTTCAATATCAAATCTCATTTCTCTATTATATGAATTAACTACATAAGAATAAACGAAATTGGGACTAAATATAGGCTGAGGAAAACCTTCAACTCTTAATGTATATTTACAATCTGATTTTGCGCATTCTACAAGAATGAAAAGCTCTTGATCATCTTTATTAAATTCTTCTCTTTTAAGCCATAAAACTGCACTCTTTCCTACTGCATTTTTTGCTAATTGCTCTCTTGCTTTACAATTTTGATCACTTGAAGAAAAGCATAAAAGAGGTGCCGGATTATCATCATCTGATGTAACTTCAATTTTCATATAAAATTGGATTTTACCAGTCTCACCCTGAAAATCTATACCATAGCTTTTTTTTTGAGGTGCACTTGTTTCTTTTTTTTCTACAAAACCATTGACAAAATCATAATTTAACCATTCAACAGATTGGGACTTTGAAAAAGAAAAAAGACAGAAAAATAAAATGATTAAATTTATTGTAGCATGCTTTTTTACCATCTCTAATTTATATATCTTTTAATAAATTATTTTAATAAA
>JAFRQT010000056.1 GCA_017428485.1 Bacilli bacterium
AATAATTAAATAATTAATATTTCCAAATTCATATCTTATCTCTAAATTAATTATTTTTCATTATTTCATTTAAAACAATAATGTCATTCCTTAAAAATTCACATTTGTTTTTTTTTATTCAGGCAATATGTCTATTATCTCTAATAAAAGCAGATAAAATAATGAATAAACAAAGAAATTTAGATGATTTATCAGATGATATAGTTATATTACATTTAAATGATGTCCATTGTGGAATAAATGATACTATAGGCTATGATGGATTTGTATTATATCGTGAAGAATTAAAAAAAAAATATAAAAATATATTAACAGTAGATATAGGAGATCATATCCAAGGAGGTACTATTGGAGCAATATCTGAAGGGTCTGAAATTATTGATATACTTAATAAAATTGGATTTGATGTGGCAATTTTAGGAAATCATGAATTTGATTATGGCGTTGAGCAATTATTAAGTTTAGAAAAAAATATTACAAGTAGATATATTTGTTCCAATTTTTGCTATAGAAAAAATAAAACAAACATCTTTGATCCATATAAAATTATCGAAATAGGAGGAAAAAAGATAGGTTTTCTTGCAGTATTAACACCCTTAACTTTAACAAAAACTTATTTATCTACAGTTAAAGATTCAGATGGAGATAAATTATATAATTTTCTTCCTGATGAATTTCATAACAAAACACAAGAATATATTAATATATTAAGAAATGAGAAAAAAGTTGATTATGTAATTCTTTTAACTCATTTGGGAATGGATATAGAACAATATACAAGTAATGATCTTCTTTTAGACTTAAAAAATGTCGATGCAGTATTAGATGGGCATACTCACAAAGTTTACAATACTACTTCAAAAGATAAAGATGGAAATAATGTTAATATCGCTCAAACTGGAACAAAATTAGAATCAATAGGAGTGCTTATTTTAAAACAAAATAATACAATATCTACAGAAAATATAAAAGAAGTCCCTGAACCAAGCAATACAACTAATGCATTAAAAATTAATCGTGGTGGTGCAGAAAGATGGGTTGATAAGGATATGTATACATTTATAAAAAATAAATGGGATAAATATGATGAATTTTTAAATAAAAACTTTGGCCATTCTGATTTCGATTTAATTATAAGGCCTGAAAATTCATCAGATTCACATGATATTTACTGTAGAGTAAAAGAATGCACTTTAGGAAATCTTATTGCTGATGGTCTTAAAGAGGCAGGAGATGCAGAGATTTCAATTATAAATGGGGGTGGAATTAGAAGCAATTTATATAAGGGAGATATAAATCGAAAAAACATAATAGATATCCTACCTTTTTATAACGGTCTAGTTATAAAACAATTATCTGGACAAACTGTTATGGATGCTTTAGAATTAGGAGTATCAAAATATCCTAATCCTTCAGGTGGGTTTCTTCAAGTCTCAGGAATTACCTTTGATTTTAATCCAAATATTAGTAGTACAATTAAATTTAGTGAAGATGGTGAGTTTGAATCAGTTACTGGAGAAAGAAGAGTATCTAATATAAAAATAAATGGGGAGGATATTAATTTAAATAGAATGTATAATGCTTGCATTTCAGACTTTATCGGTAATGGAGGAGATGGATATACTATGCTTGGTAATGAAGATATTACTGGTGAAATTCTGTATAGTGATTCTGATTCTTTATCTCTTTTTATTGAGAATACTCTTAATGGAACAATTCCTGAAAAATATAATAAAGTTGAAGGAAGAGTTAATCTTGTAACAGCTCCAATTAATAATACTACTGAAAGTACTACTATATCAAGTTCTACTATATCAAGTTCTACTATATCAAGTTCAACTATATCAAGTTCTACTATATCAAGTTCTACTATATCAAGTTCTAATACATCATCAAGAGACGGACAAAATTTCTTTCCAAAAAAAAGCAGTACTGGATTATCAACAGGAGGTATTATTGCTATAATAATACCTTGTGTAGCAGCTTTAATTGCTGCAACAGTGATTGCCTTTATATGCATTAATAAGCAAAATGCTAATATTCAACATGTAAATCAAGATTCAATTAATTCTATAATCAAAATTAAAAATAATAATTTATAATATTAAATTTTATTTTTGCAAAATTTTAATTGATTTTAAGAATTATTTAAATTCTATAAAAATAAAAAATAATTATTTTATTAGCTTTTATTTTTAATAAATGAAATAAAAATAAATTATAATTTTACTATAAATGGGGAGGATATTAATTTAAATAGAATGTATAATGCTTGCATTTCAGACTTTAT
>JAFRQT010000057.1 GCA_017428485.1 Bacilli bacterium
AGTTTTGCAATCTTTTAAAATATCTAATAATTCTTTTCCTGCATAATTATCTATTATAATAATTTCCTTTTTTGCTTTATTTAATATATCTATTAGTAGTGAATATGCATCATATATTTGTCCTTCAAAGAATATGTGATTTGTTTTTTCTTTAAATTCTACAAAAACACTTTTTAATGATTTAATATCTTTATCATGTTCAATTACTAAATCATTTATATATTTTTGCTCGATTAAGTTATTTGAAATGTATTTTCTCATTTCTACAAATATATTAATTATTTTAATACTTATATCTATTGCTACAACACTATGTAGAATACTTGCTAGCATTGATATTCCTTGTTCTGTAAACACATATGGCATATATCTCCTACCACCATGGTTGATTTTTGAATTTGAGGTCACAATTTGTGACCTCAAATAATTATACTCAACATTGGTTAATTGAAACATAAAATTATCTGGAAATCTTTTTATATTTCGTTTAACTGCTTGTAAAAATACTTTTGTTTCAACTTGATATAATTTAGCCAGATCAGAATCTAACATTACCTGCTGTCCTCTTATTTCATATATTTTATTTTTTATTTCTATTTTTTCTTCTAACATATTTGTCTCCTACTAATATAATTAGAAATAAATATATAAAAACACTATTTTTTTTATTGACAATTAATTATTGTTTTGATAAATTATTCATAGGAACTGACAAATATTCAAAGTAAATATTTATATTTATTCCTGAATACTTTTGACAGTTCCTACTTTTTTTTACAAATAAAAGCCAGATTATTAGTCTGGCTTTTTATTTTATCTATTATTTAATCTTTCTATTACTTCATGAAGAGTTTTTGCTTCTATAAGTTCAATATCATATTTATTTTCTTCTTTTAGTTTTAATGCTTCTTCATAATTATCACTTGGAACAATAAATACTTTAGCTCCTTCTTCATAGGCACCAGTTAATTTATATTTTACTCCATCTATTGCACCAACATTACCTTTATCATCAATTGTACCAGTACCAGATATAATATCTCCATGTGTTAAATCATTCTCAGTTATTTTATTATATATATCTAAAGCACACATTAATCCTCTAGAAGATCCACTTTCATTATCTTTAAAAATGTATTCTACTTTTGGACTAGTTTCTACTTCTTTTAAATTAGCTATTATAATTCCTATTACATTCCTTTTTGATATTATTTTTATTCTTGCATAACATTCAACTATTTTATTATTTCTTTCTACTTTTATTTTTATTTTATCATTTTCTTTTAAATCTTTTAATATTTCTGATATTTCTGCAACAGAAGAAACACTTTTATCATTTACTGTTTTAATAGTGTCTCCTACTTCTATATTAGTATCTGCATATTCAAACACATGAGTTACTGTTACATCATTACTTTTAATTTTATATTCTTTACCAGCTTCTGTGAAAGCAGCTATTATAGCATCATAACTCGTTTCTTTTAAATACACTTGGCCACGAGTTTCAATGTCATCCATGGATTCATTATCTATTTGTCTTGTTTCTAATTTTTCTAAATCCCATGATGGAATAACATATGAAAGTAAATATGTCAAAATAGTAGCTTTTCTTGTTGTTACATATGTTAAATTAAAACTACCTTCAAAAGAATAATTATTTTCAACATGAATTCTATCTGTTAAATCAATTAATTCTCCAGGAGAAAAAATATAATAATTAAGAGGAATTATACTAATACATAAAATAATTATATAAAAAATATATATTTTATAATTTTCTTTAATATCGTTTTTTATTTTTTTAAAAATCTTTTTTAGCATATTTTAATCCTTTCTTTAATATTATATCACATATGAATTTAATTATTAAAAGTATAAAACATATAATATTAACATTATTAATTATATTATTTATTCTAAATATTAATATTATTTTAAGTTCTACTAAAGAAGCATCTATTTTATTTTTTAATAAAGTTTTTATATCTATTTTTCCATTTATAATATTATCTGATATTTTAATATATTATGATTATCATATTTTTTTAAAAAATACTATTGGGAAATTTATATCTAAGTTATTTAATATAGATCCTAATACTTCAATTATTTTTATTATAAGTATGTTAACATCTGCTCCAACTAACGCAGTAATTATTAAAAACATGTTAGACAATAATGAGATAGATATAAATACAGCCAATAAAATAATTAATTATACGTATTTTCCTTCAATTTCTTTTGTAGTTGGTGTAATTGGTGCCTCTATTTATAAAAGTCTTAAAATTGGCTTAATTTTATGGTCATGTTGTTTATTTTATAATATATTAATTGGAATATATTTGAGAAAAGAAAAAATCATAGAAAATACCAAGAAAATAAATATTATCAAAAAAGATAATTTTTTTAATATGTTAAAAAGTTCAATATTAAAGGGAATTAATACTTCAATAATTATATTAGGTAATTTAATAATATTTACAATAATAATTAATATAATAAAAGAATATATAGATTTGAATCCAATTATTATGTCATTAATATCAGGAGTTTTTGAAATGACTAGTGGAATTATCGATATAAGTAATTTAAATATAAATGGTATTTATAAACTGATAATGACATTATTTATATTAACATTCAGTAGTTTATCAATTATATTTCAATCTAAAAGTATATTATCAGATTATAAAATAAATATAAAAAGAACACTAATTATCAAATTAGTGTTCAGTATTATTATTTTAAATGGCTTGTGGATTATCTTGCATTTCTCATAATGACGATACCGCATCCACCTTTACCACCGGCTCCAGAAGAAATTGCGGTTTCGTTATTAGTGTGTGAACCACCGCCACCACCACCGCCATAGTAGTTATCTCCATTAGTTCCAGCAGTTCCAAAGCGTCCGCCTCGTCCACCACCGCCAGCGCCTCCGCTGGCATATGCGGTAGGATTAGATACTTTTCCAACTCCACCACCACCGCCTCCAGCTCTTAGTGTTCCGCTAGTTTCACCAAAATCTCTAGTTGTTGTGCCTTGTCCAGCACCACCTTGACAACATGTAGCACCGTATCCTTCATTATGACCTATTTCGCCATTACCTCCCTTACTACCATTAGAGCCTCCAGTTCCATATGAGTAACCAAGTCCGGCACTTCCAGAACCTCCACCAGATCCACCGGCACCTCCAGCACCAGTACTCCATCTTGCAGGGGCAGTTCCACCCTTTCCACCATTAGCAGTTACTAATGATCCGAATTTTGAGGCATCACCAGCAGTACCAGGTTTTCCTGGGTCTTGTTTACCAGCACCTCCAGCACCACCATCACCTACTATAATTGAATAAGTTGTTGCTGAAAGTGATTTGTTTTTAGCAGTGCTAGTGTAACCACCACCACCACCACCGGCGCTATAGTTCTTAAGTGATGTTCCACTTCCACCACCGCCACCACCAACAGCATGAATATCAGCATTAAATGCTTTTTTAACTGTTAATGTCTTAGTTCCAATTGTTTTAAATTCTATTCTCCAATTTCCAGAGCCTTCACTAATAACATTATATGATCCATCATATGTGAATAATTGTTTCCATACAGCATATAAAACCATATTACCTGTAATAGTTATTGATGTTTCCTCACTGCCACCTGTAGTGCTTGACCATCCAGATTGATAATATACTGCGCCACTAGTTCCAGCAGTAATCTTATAACAAGAAGAAAGATTATTAGTTGGCACTATAAATGATGAATTGTATGTGCCTGTTCCACTTGATGGTGCACTTCCTTCACCACCATTACAGTTGTATGTTACAGTATAACTATTAGCCGTTGCAGTTGATGCTACAGAAACATCTCCAGATACAGTATGAGTATTGCCGCTTGTGAATGTACTTCCATTTACTGTATGTGTTTCAACTGAATATCCCGTAGATGCGCTAAATGTAATATTTAATACATCATTAGTATATATTGTCGCACCATTAGATAAGTTGCCAGTTGAACCTCCATTTGGTGAACTTGTTCTATTTACTGTTATTGTTGAATCGCTTCCAGCACTAACTGTTAAAGAATACGCAATTAATGTCCAATGTGCATATATTGTAGTATTTGATGTTCCCATTTTTGTTGAACTAGATACAGCACTTCCACCTGAAGCAGCTGTATACCAACCATCAAAACGATAATTTGCTCTAGTTGGTGTTGGCAATGTTTCATAAGTTGCATCGTAATTAACACTCTTAGTTGCTGTTTCACTTCCACTGGCAATTGTCCATCCACTAGTTGCAGGAATTGTTCCATCTGTAGCATTTGCTGTTAACGTATAACTATTAATATTTGCTGTTGAAACTACTGTTGTATTACCTGAAACTGTATAATCACTTCCACTTGTGAATGTACTTCCGTTTACTGTATGCGTTGCGATTGAATAACCAGTTGAAGCTGAATATGTTATTTTTAATACATCGCCTGTATATATAGTTGCTCCATTACTTAAAGCACCTGTTGCTCCACCATAATTTGAACTTGTTCTATTTACTGTTATTGTTGAATTACTTCCAGCACTTATTGTTAATGTATGAGCTATTAACGTCCAATGTGCATGTATTGATGTATCCGAAGTTCCCATTGTTGATGAACTTGCAACTGCTGATCCACCACTTGATGAAGTATACCAACCATCAAAAACATAATTTGTTCTTGTTGGTGTTGGCAATGTTCCATATGTACTACCATAATTAACACTCTTAGTTGCAGTTTTATTTCCGCTTCCTAGTGTCCATCCACTAGTTGCAGGTATTGTTCCTTCAGTAGCATTTGCAGTTAAAACATATGTATTTGGGCTCCATTGAGCATATAATGTTACATTATTTGTGTAATTCCATGTCCAATTTGTTCTATTATTTGATGACCAAGCAGTACCAGTTCCGTCTGCTTTTTCATTCCACCAATTTTGTGTATGACCTGTTTTTGGAGTAGAACACAAACTAGTATTAATTGTGAAACTGCTTCCATACATTCCAGTTTGTGAAGATGGTACTCCACTTCCTCCATTACAGTTATATGTTACTGTATAAGTACCAGGTACAAATTGAGCATATAGTGTTTTATTTTCAGTTATTGTCCATTTTGAACTTGAATCAGTATATCCATTTACACTCGCTTGTAATGTTGGAGTATTATTATATACTCTACTACCACCTGCCGGTGAAGTATACCAACCATCAAATGAATATCCTGCTTTACTTGCCGTAGGAACTGAAGCTGCTGTTGTATTGCTTATTCCAGTATACAATCCAGCAATACCTTTTTTTGTATATAAAGGTGTAGTACCACTTAAAGTACCTCCGTTTGTTGTTGCATCAAATGTTAACGTGGCATTATTTATTGTAACTAATGTTTTATCACTTTCAACAGCACTAGATTCATTTCCAGAACCAACATATACCCTACATGCATAATATCTATTTTCAACATAAGCTGTTGAACTTACAGTATATGTATTAGTTGTGCTTGCTGTACTCCAACTAGATATTGTTTCGTTTGAACTACTTGCATATCCAAATTGATAATAAATATTTGTTTCACTTCCGTATATACTTGGTGTAGAACATGTTAGTGAAAAGTCACTACTTCCATATATTTTTGTTCCTCCACCACTTATAGTTGGTTTACTTGGAGGAACAGCTGCACATGTTGAAGTTTGTCCTTGTATTACATCATGGCCACCTCTTAAAAATCCTTGAGGACATGATGTACAAAATGAATCATTTGCATTTTTTAAATAAGTATTTTCTTCGCATGTTATCTTGCATGCACTTGCAGATGTACTTTTTGGTTCAGAATGATATCCTGCTAAACACTCAAAAATTCCTTGATCTCTACTACCATTATACGTTGCGCTTGGTAATGAAGGGCAATAATGATCAGAAGGACAATCTGTACATGTTGTTTCTCCTGCTTTTAAATATGTTCCAGCAGGACAACTATAATTTGAACTATCCCAATGAGCATAAACAATCAAGCTTTCTTTTGCCACTGTTTCGCTTGTTACTTCTTGTACATTATGACCTGATGGTTGTATAAACCATCCTTTAAATCCATATCCATCTCTTTCAGGAACACACAATTCTCCCCAAGTGTGGCTATCTCTGACTGTCTTTATTCCAGGAATACAACTTTCTCCACCATTTGAGTTATATACTAATGTATATAATCTATATTTATGATTAAGTTCATCTTTATCAACTAAACTTGCTGAATATAATTCTATATTATATTTTGGATTATTCATTTCTATTGTTATATTTATTAAATAATCTCTTAAATCAGGATTCTTTTTACTATTATATATCCTACCCTTTTGGCTTAATCTCTCAAATTTATATCCAAGTTCTACTTCATCATCGCTATCATCGTAGACTCTATCATAGTGCTTTAAAGTTTTATAATATGAATACCCACCACCAACTTCATAATATTTAACTGTCGTTACTTGTTCTAATAATGTCCCTATTCTATCACCTGATGATGAATCATCGATATCAGATGTTTTTACATCTGATTCAACTATTTCCAATATCATTTCTTTGTTATTACCAAGAGTTATACTACACATATTTTCGGCACAAGAATAATTCTTAATTCCATTATTTTTCATTAAGTGTTCATTTATTACTTTAGATACTAAAGCACTATATGTTCTAGCTTCTACATCCTCATTTATTACACCATAAGTATCTTTTAGACTTATAAGTGTCCCTATCATAGATGCTAGTATTATTCCAACTAATGCTATACTTATTATTAATTCTATTAATGTAAATCCATTTTTTTTCATATTTTATCCCCCACTATAATACTAATGATGCGTAATATTTCTTACCATCTCTTTTAAACACACCTATTATATAGTTAATTCCATTTGTGCCATCTGATTTTTTTAATGTTTTTAAGTACTCAATTATATCACTTTTAATACCACTTACATTTTTAATAGCTCCACTTTCTAAAGTGTTTTTTAAATCATATACAACTAAGAAATATTCTAAATTATAATCATTAAATACTTGGGCACAATTATCCATTCTTGAATTTAAATATGTACCGCAATTATCTTTTGTTGCAAGAAATGTAGTATTCACTGAGAAAGATTGAGTATTATCTCCCAAATTAGCTATACTATATAACAAATATTTATCTTTGGGTAAATCATAATAATCTTTTGATTTGGATTTTCTTACTAAAACATTATAACTCGAAAGAAAAAGAGTAAGTGCTAAAATGATTACCACTAAAACAGCTATACTTTCAACAAAAACAAAACCATTTTTCTTCATAACTTTCCCTCTTTACTATTCTGATATAAATGTTATTACTGCGTATCCATCTGATGTGCTTCCTCCTGGTTTAACAGGTATATCAGATTCATTTCCTTTTTTCATAACAGAATTTGAAAATATATAATTTGAATAGTGTACTGCACAATCTGGTTCAGTAGTACCAGCTACACATGTTTCTTCATTTACTTCTCTTGGCATAGAACTATTATCAGCTCTAACTGCTACACAACCAAAATGTCCAGATATAAATGATGAGCCTCCACCAGAATTAGTATTACTTTTACTTTCTCCCGCGAAGAAACCACCACCACCTGATGATGAAGTATTTGTGCTTCCATCTAAAACATAGGCACTTCCAAAGGAAGTAAAGTATGCAGTTTGTTTCGATGTAACTGCACCACCTTTTGATGAAATATTACTATATAAACCATTTTCTCCAGTTGGTCCTGCATATCCATCTTGTGGAGTTACATTGCCATATTCGTCAACAGTAGCAATGCCGTTGCCACCACCAGCGCCTCCAGTTCCAGAAGCAAATCCAGCTCCACCGCCTCCACCGGCAACCATTATTCTAGATGGTAAACTTAAATAATCATTCCACTCAGTGTCACCAACAAGTCTTACATCTGTACTACCACCACCACTATAACAAACAGCTGAAGTATTGGCATTAAATGAAGTGGAAGAACATACACCACTACTTTGTTTTCCATGTTCTCCAACATAAAAGTATAACTTATCATTTTGTTTTAATATTAGTTCTCCAGAAGTATATGCACCTTTTCCTCCATTATTATTTGCACCACTTCCATCAGCACCCCAAAGTTCTATTTTATATTTACCACTACACCCTGCAACAAATGCTTGTGAAGAACCGGTATAAGCATAATAAAATTTGCTGCTTCCAGCCATATAAGGACAATATTCATATCTATTTGGTGTATTAACCGTTAAATCTATTTTTTGATCAATAGCATCTATATATCTATTTTGTTGCGAATAAGCATTTAATATTGCAAGCATAAGAAAAAGAAATAAAATCAAAAATGTATATACAAGTGTCATTGATACAAATCCATTTTTCTTCATATTAGAGCTCTCCTATTATCAATATTAATTATATAATAAAATATTATAAAAATCTATATAAAAAGAACACTAAAAATTAGTGTTCTTTTTAGTAACAATATGCTCCCACTTTTGTTCCTGATGAACATGTATAATCTGTACCAGATATATTATATCCGGTAGGACAAGAAGTCATGCTGTATAGATGACATTTTGAGTCATTACCATAGCATCCGCTATTAGGGCAAAGATAATTAGAAGTACTTCCATTACAATGCTTACCTTTTCCTTCAACTAGAGTACATGTATTTGAAACGCCGAGCATAACGCCCACGCTTCGCCCTTCTGCACTGCATCTACTGCTACAACTGCTATATCCGCCACAATCATATGTGTTTGTAGATGGTGAAGGACAATTTCCACCAACGCACGCAAAATACTTTGTACAAGCACATGTACCAGAATATGTTAAGTAAGCATTGCTTCCAACGCAACTATATTTTGCAGTGGCATTTCGCAATGTAACCGAACAACTTGCTGTATGATTTGTACTACTCTTAACAAAACCATAGAATGTATTTGCAGATAGTGCCAATGAAGTCGTTGAGTTGTATGTTGGAGTGCTTGATATCGCCATACCAAACTGTGCAGCATTCACAGCATTAATTGTTACTCCGGATGTAGATACTGTAAGTGTACATGAAGGAATTATTTCATTAATAGTCCAATGAGCATATATGGTTGTATTTGAAGATCCCATTTTTGTCAAACTTGTTACTTTAGTTCCTCCACTTGCAGAAGTATACCATCCATCGAATGTATAATTTGATCTTGTTGGTGTTGGAAGTGTTCCATATGTATCATCATAATTTATACTCTTTGTTGCTGTTTTACTTTCACTTCCTAATGTCCATCCACTTGTTGTAGGAATAGTTCCATCACCAGCATTTACTGTTAATGTATAACTTCTTATATTCCATTTAGCATATAATGTTACATTATTTGTATAATTCCATGTCCAATTATTTGTATTACTTGTTGTCCAGTTTGTTCCAGTACCATCTGCTTTTTCATTCCATCCACTTTGTGTATGTCCTGTTTTTGCTGTTGAACATGTGCTACTTGTTAATGTAAAAGGACTATCATAAGTTGCAGTTTGGTTAGATGGTGATCCACTTCCGCCATTACAATCAAATGATACTGTAAATTGTTTTGCTGAGTATTGCCCATATAATGTTTTATTTTCTATTATTGTCCATTTTGAACTTGAATCTGTATATCCACTCACACTTGCTTGTAATGTTGGAGTGTCATTGTATACTTTGTTTCCTCCACTTGATGATGTAAACCATCCATTCCATGTGTATCCGGTTTTATTAGCTTTAGGGATAGTTGCAGCAGTAGAATTCCTAATTCCTGTATATAATCCTGTAGTGCCAGTTCTGGTGTATAGTGATTCTGTTCCATCTATTTCTCCACCATTAGTTGTCGCATCGAATGTAACTTTTGCATTATTAAATCTAACTAAAGTTCTATCACTTTCTACTGCTGATGATGTGCCACTTCCACTTGCATATACTTTACAAGCATAGTATCTATTACCAAAATAAGCCGTCTTATTAACTATTAAAGTATTTGTTGTACTAGCAGTTGTCCAATTATCTAATTCATTTGTTGTATTGCTAGCATAACCAAATTGATAATATACATTTGTTCCACTTGCATAAGCACTAGGAGTTGAACATGTTAAAGTAAAATCACCACTACCATATATTTTTGTTCCTCCGCCACTTATTGTTGGTTTAGTTGGTGTTCCTATAGTACAATTAGACGTATTTCCTTGTATTACTTCATGGCTTCCTTTTTCATATCCTTGAGCACATGCTGTACAACTTGAATCATTAGCATTTTTCACATAATTGTTTTCTTCACACGCTATTTTGCAAGCAGCAGAAGAAGTGCTTTTAGGTTCAGAATGATATCCTGTTAAACATGGAGTAATTCCTTGATCATTAAATTTATCAAAATATACATTTGTAATTCCAGGGCAATAATGGTCAGACAAGCAATCTGAGCATGCTGTTTCTCCTGCTTTTAAATATGTGCCAGCTTCACAACTATATTTAGTACTATCCCAGTGTGCATATACAGTTATATCTTCTATTGCTATAGTTTCGCTTGTTACTTCTGGTACATTAACACCTGATGGCTGTATAAACCATCCTTTAAATCCATACCTAGGTCTTCTTGGAATACATAATGAACCCCATTTTTCTCTATCTCTCACAGTTTTAGTTTCCGAATCACAACTTGATCCTCCATTTGAATTATATGTGAGTGTATATAATCTATATTTATGTTCAATTTCATCTTCTTCAACTAAACTTGTAGCATACAATTCTATATTATATTTTGGATTATTCATCTCTATTGTTATATTAACTATATAATCTTTTAATCCAGGATCTTTTTTACTATCATATGCATGACTTTGTTCAGTTATTTTTTCAAATTTATATCCAAGTTCTATACTATCATCATTATTATCATATTTTTTATCATAATGCTTAATTGTTTTATAGTATGAATAGTTTCCATTAACTTCATAATACTTCACTGTTGTTACTTGTTCTGTTGCTGTCCCTATTTTATTACCAGTTGTTGAATCTTTAATATCAGATAGTTTTACATCTGTTTTATCTATTTTTAATACCATATCTTTATTATTACCAAGAGTTATACTACAAATATTATCTTCACAATAATAGCTTTTTATGCCATTGTTTTTCATTAAATGGTCATTTATTACTTTTGATATTAATGCACTATATGTTCTTGCTTCTACATCATCATTTATTACACCATAAGTATCTTTTAAACTTATTAGTGTTCCAATCATAGATGCTAGTATTATTCCAACTAGTGCTATACTTATTATTAATTCTATTAATGTAAATCCGTTCTTTTTCATACAGACTCCTATTCTATATAGATTATATAACAAACAAAAATAAAAATCTACATAAGTAGATTATTTATTTTCATTAACAATTGTAATTCCACAGCATACATAATCAATCATATTTTTGATATTAATTGTATTTAAATATTCATCATTAATTTCTTCTAATTTTAATGGAATAGATATCAATATATTCAATAACATTTTTTCTTCTTTTAATAATTCTAAATTCTCATTATAAATCTTTAGCAAATAATTAAAATCTAATTTATATCCTTCTCTTTTATAAAAATTATATAAATCTAATATAGGAGTATCAACCATATGTTTATCCCAACTAATTAGATAATTGCCCCCCTCTTTCATAAAATGATCCAGTGATAAATTATTATGAATAATGCATACTCTTTCTTTAGTTTTATTTGAAACCAAATCAAACCATTTTTTTAATTCTTTTTTTGAATATTCTAAACTACTATCAATAACTGAGTAGTTTCTTGCAAATAAATAATGAGATGGAGACATATATATTTCTTGTTCTACTTTTTCAATCAATTCTAAATAATATTTTTTCAGGTACTCTATATTATTAGATATTTGATTATATATTTTTCTATATTTATTTTTATTTACATCTTTATAAAATATTGTTTTTGAGTGCAAACTACTGACTGTTTTAATAAACTCTACTCCTCTAGACATCTCATAATAGTTTTCACTCTTAATATGTTTCATAGTATAGGTGTTTTCATCTTCATCAATAATTTTAGGATGACTATTAAAACCTCTATCATCTAAGTAATCAAATAAAGTAGATAAACTATTATCACCTTTATTTTTTATTACATTATCTCCATCTATTATTACACTATTTTTATACTTTTTAGTCATCAAAACTTGGAATAATTATTTTATCTCCTATATTTATTTCATTTAAATCATTATATTCTTTCAATTCCTCATAAGTAATATTATATTTACTGCATATTGATTCAACCGTATCATTCTCTCTTACTATATATATTTTATAAGTATAGTACTTATCATTAGTCTCTATAACATTATTTGTTATATTAGTAATTTCATTATCTACATCTAATTCTGTTTTAACTTCTTTTACCTCTTCAGTTAAATTATTGTTTTCATCTTTAAAATACTCATCTAAATAATCAGATACATCATCTTTGACTTCCTCAGTTTCATTTTCTTCGCACGTTAACTCTAATTCGATATTAACCTTTAATATATCTTTTTCTATTTCATATTTAAAATCCTCTATTTCAATTTGTATAGTATCTTTTTTTATTCTATCTGAAATAGCAATTGAAAAAGGTATTGTATAAAAAAAATCATCCTCCACCACACTAGCTTCCGTCATTTTATATGTTCCGCTTAAAGCTACTGTACCATTTACAATATCATCATTTATTTTATAATCATGATCTAAGTTTAAATTACTTAAGCTTCCTATTTTGCTTTTAAATAAAATGTCTTTTTTTAATGGAATTATTTGTTTCATAAATTCTCCTTTCATTTAATAATATTAAAAAAAGATATTTTTATGATTAAAATATCTTTTTATATATATCTTTATAATTACTAATTGTAATGAATTCTATATTATTAGTTAAATCATTTGTTAACCATTTAACATCATTTGCATTATCTTCTGGTATATAAAGAGTATTAATATTATTTTTAACACAAGCAATTGCTTTTTCTTTTATGCCCCCTACTTTTAATATGTCACCTTTTAAAGTTATTTCACCACTCATTGATATATTACTACTCATAACCTTATTTTTTAAAAGTGATAATATTGCAGTTGTTATTGCAACTCCAGCAGAAGGTCCATCTTTAAATGATGCATTTTCGGTAAAGTGAATATGCAAATCATTATGTAAGAAAAAGTCTTCATCTATCTTAAAGTATTTACTATTACTCTTAATATAACTAATTGCAACTTCAATGCTTTCTTTAGTTACTTCTCCTAAAGAACCAGTAAATGTAAAATTACCATTTCCTTTAAATGAAGAACATTCAACATCTATTGTAGTTCCTCCTGCACTATTACATGCCACAGCACGAACAACACCAGGAAGTTTTATATCTTTGATACTTGAATTTGTAAATAATTCTTTTTCTAAATAATGAGGTAAATCATCATCTTTTATTCTTACACTTATTATTTTTCTTGATGCTTTAATATGTTCAGTAATAACTTTTCTGATTATTTTATTTATACATCTTTCAAGTTCACGAACTCCCGCTTCACTAGTATAATCTCTAATTATTTTTTCAATCGCACTAGTTTCAAATTTAATTATATTATTTTTAAGTCCATGCCTTTTTAATATACTAGGAATTAGATAATTTTCGCATATTAAAAGTTTCTCTGAATCTGAATAACCATATAAATTAATTATTTCAATTCTATCTAATAATGGAAGTGGTATTTGAGATATATCATTAGCAGTTAATATAAATAATACATGAGATAAATCCACTTCTTCATCTATATAATTATCTATAAATCTTTTATTTTGTGATACATCTAATATATCAAGTAGTGTGGATGCTGGATCTCCTTTATAATCTTTCTTTAACTTATCAACTTCATCTAGTAAGAATACTGGATTATTACTTCCACATTTAATTAAAGAAGAAATAATTTTACCTGGATTAGATCCAATATATGCACGTCTATGTCCAACTAACTCAGCTGAATCACTCATACCACCCAAAGAAATCTTAACAAACTTCCTATTTAATGCATTTGATATAGATTCTGCAAAAGTAGTTTTACCAACACCAGGAGGACCAACTAAACATATAATCGGACTCTGTAAGTCTTCAGTAATACTTTTAACAGCCATATATTCAACTATTCTATTTTTAGCATTTTCCATTCCATAATGAGATGCATTTAATTTCTTTTCTAATTTTAATAAATCTTTTTCATCTTTTGTTTCTGTATACCAAGGAATAGATAATAAATATTCAATATAATTTCTTATTATTCCTGCATCAGGACTCATCTCCGAGCTTGATTTATAACGTTCAAGTTCACTTAATAATTTAAATTTAATTCTTTCTGGGAATTTATTATTCTCTATTCTTTCTTTTAATGAATTTACATCATCATCTTTAGTATTATTGTCTCCAAGTTCATCTTTAATAACTTTTAATTTTTCTTTTAATATAAATTCTTTTTGAGTTTCATCTAGTCCTTTTTTTATTTCTGTTTCAATGTGACCCTCTAAGTCAATAACAGCACTTTCTATTGCAAGTTCTTTTATTAATGTTTTACTTCTACTAATAGGAGAACTATCTAACATTAAATTTAATTTCTTTTCAAAAGACAATGTTAAAAAATTAGATACTAAATCTGTTAATTTATCTAAAGAAATATCACCTTTTATTTGTGACATAATTGAATTTGTTACAAATGGATTTTTATCTACATAACTTTCAAGTTCACTAATTAATTTTCTTTGATAAGCAGAACATTCTACTTCACTTTCTTTAACATCTAAGGAAGTAATTATACTATCTAAAATGTCTTCTTCTGATGAATAATTTACATAACTAATAACTTTAACTCTATAAAGTCCAGTTATGATTACTCTCATATTACCATTAGGTAAATCAATAACACTTTTTATCTTACCAACAACACCAATTTTGGGTAAATCTGATGTATCTGGTTTTTCTTCTAAAACGTTTAGAGGGCACACGATTAATACTTCACTATCATGATATAATTTAGAAATTTCAGTTACTTTTTTAGAAAGATCACTCTTTATTTCTACTCTTACTTCTTGATAGGGAAACAAAACAAGATTTTTTAACAATATAACTGGTAGATTACTTTTAATCATGTTTTACCTCCTGCTTGACTCATTATTATAAAGTCAATTTTTTAAAATGTAAACATAAAAAAATCATTTTTCACAAAAATTTTTTTATTTAAAATTTTCTTTATTTTTTTATTGCAAAAACATAAAAAATAATATATGATAAGAGTGCTAAAATATCTTTTATGAAAAATTAAAAAGAGGAAAACCTCTTTATTAATTACCATCCTTGTAGAGTTCCAAAAAGTATAGCTAAAAGGATGAATAAAATCAATATTATAAAGAAAATATTACTTCCCTGATTACAACATGGATACATATACTTTCACCTCCTTAAATTAGATAAAAGCACCTAGTATGATTACTAATAATATAAATAATACTAATGCAAATGCTGCGCCAGAAATTCCATTTCCTCTTCCGCAAGTTGTATTCATAAAAACATTCCTCCTTTTTTATCTTTCACTCTTATAGTATGTGATTTATTAATTTTTGTGTATGTTAATTACTTGTATTTTAAATATTAATTTGCTATGATATTAAGAGTTAGGAGGAAAAAATGAAAAAACTATTTTTAATTCTTGCTTGTTTATTATTAATTTCAGGGTGCGGTCATGTAAAATTATCAAATGGAGAAAATGCTGTTGTAACTTTTGATGGAATAGATGCTATTAGTTCAGAAGACTTATACAAAGCATTAAAGAAAGATGGAGGAACTAGTAAAATAATTACTTTAATAGATACTAAATTATTAAATAAATTATATGAAACTACTAGTGAAGAAAAAAACTATATTAAAGATGCAGTAAAAACTGCCAAGAAAAATGCAAAAGATGCTGGAGCTGAAGATAACTTCGATTTGTATTTACAATACTATTATGGATTATCTAATGAGGAAGCATTTGAAGACTACTTATCTTTAGAATATAAAAGAAGTTTATGGGTTACTGATTACGCTAAAGAAAGTGTAAATGAAAAACAATTAAATGAATACTATGAAAATGTATATTTTGGTGACATTGACGCAAAACATATCCTAATAACAATAGATGCTCTAAGTGACGCTTCTTCTGAAGAAAAAACTGAAGCAGAAAATAAAGCATTAGAAAAAGCAAATGAAGTTATTAGTAAACTAAAAGAAGGAAAAAACTTTGATGACTTAGCAAAAGAATATTCAAAAGATAAGACAACCGCTTCAAAAGGTGGAAGCCTTGGAAAGATAAATATTGGAGATTATGACAGTGATGTAGTAAATGCTCTTAATAATCTTGAAGTTGGCAAATATAGTGAAACACCAGTTAAATCATCATATGGATATCATATTCTATATAAAGTATCTCAAGATGACAAAAAAGAATTAAAAGATGCTGAAGATCATATTAGAACTGTTATTGGAAACGAAATTAAAGCAGAAGATGGATTTAATAATAAAGCATTAAAAGCATTAAGAGAAAAATATAAAACAAACTTTAAAGATGAAGAATTACAAAAAGAATATGACAAATTAATGGCTCAATATGAATAAAAAAAGGATTTAAAAAATCCTTTTTTATTTTTTACAATCTGATTTAATATTTATTGAATCACTAGTTTTATATGTATATGACTGATCACTTTGTCTACCGCAATATAAATGTGTTTGTCCATTTTTGCCATTTTCATCGAAGATAACCATTCCTTCACAAACATTTCCTTTATAACTAACCTCGCCTATATAATCTGCAGTTTGAATTTCTTTTAGACATAAATATCTTTCATTATTACTAACTATTTCATAATGCCCTGGGCACACATAACCTATACGTGTGCTTTTTTTACAATTATCTTGTACATATAACTCAGCAGCAGTTAAAACATAGCCTTGTTGTTGTTCAAAAAACTTATCTACACTTTGATTAAATAATTTTAATACGTTTGGTACAACTGCTAAAACAATAACACCAAGTATGGCAATAACTGCAAGTAATTCAGTTAAAGTAAATCCATTCTTTTTCATAATTCCTCCATTGACTCATTTAAAGAGTCTTTTATTTCTTCATATGAGTAACCTTTTCTCATTAAATAAGATACTATTTTATTTTTATCATTTTTATATTTTCTAATAGCTTTAGTAGTTTCTTTGTTAATCGAATCAGATTTATATTTTATATTAACTATTTTTGATTCTATTAGTTCTTTACTATATCCTTTTAAATATAAATCATTTTTGAGTTTATTAATAAACATATAATAACTTTTATTATTCATACTAGAAGATTTTTTATTTATTAATTTATCTATTTTATCTTCCCATACTTTATTATCAATTGTATTTAGATAATTATTAATTATTGATTCATCTATATCTAAATTTAATAAATCTTGTCTTATTTTATATGGTCCATCTAAAGTTAAATTAATTTTATCATTAACAAATGCGGTTACATATAATTTGTCATTTAAAAGATTCATTTTATTTAATTTATCAATTGCATAATCTATATATTTATTATCAAAACCTTTTCTTTCTAAATAATCTTCTATCTCTTTTTTTGTTCTAAGTTTAGTTTCTATATAACTAAGAGCAGTGTCATATGCATCATAATATGAATTTTCATTTATTATTTCATCTAATAAATGTTCATCCACATCTTTTTTAATAAGTAAATCATATTTTAAGATAATATCTTCATATAAAAGTAATGATGTATTACCAAAGATTATTTCATATTTATTTTTACCTTTTTTCTTAAATTTATTTATTTGCATATTACCACCTAGTAATATTATAACAAAAAGTAGTTAATAATAACTACTCATTGCTGTAATTTGTAAAATATCTTTGGATTAGAACTACAGGAGTTCCTTTATCTCCACTTCCACTTGTTAAGTCACATAGACTTCCAAGTAAGTCAGTATAACGTCTTGGTGTAGTACCTTGAGTAGCCATACTTCCTTTTAATTCTTTATCTTTAGCTTTGATTTCATCGATCATAGCTTTCTTTAGTTCTTCTCCGTGTAAATCTTTAAATTTATTTTCGCTGAAATATTTTAATTTTATTTCATTTGGACTACCTTCAAGTCCTTTAGTATAAGCAGGACTAACTACAGGGTCTGCAAGTTCCCAAATCTTTCCAACAGGATCTTTAAATGCTCCGTCTCCATAAACCATTACTTCGATAGTTTTACCAGTTTTTTCTTTTAATAATTCTTGAACTTTATTTACAAGAACATCACCTGTTCTTGGGAATAATTTAACTCTTTCTTCTGTAGAACGATTACTTCCTAAAAGTCCATATGGTGAATATCCACTTCCATCAACACTTTCTGTTAAGATATCGCTCATCATAATAACATTAGCACTAGTATCTTTATCTATAATTTTCTTCTTAGTATCTAATCTTGTATGAATATCACATACAATTACATCTTTAGTATAATTTAGAATATCTTCTGGTTTATTTGAAAATACCATTTCAAATTCACAATTTTCTTTTTCTACTAAATCTTTATATACCTCATACATATTTACGCCAGTAAATAGATGCTTAAAGTGACTAAATTTCTCTTTATATTCTTCTTCAGTAATTAAATCTGTTGAAGGATTAATTCCATATTTTACTAAATCATCTTTATATAAAATATCATTTCCAACTTCATCAGATGGATAACTAGATAATAAAGTTATCTTTTTAGTTGATCTTGCCATAGCTGATAGTAATACGGCAAATCTATTTCTACTTAGTATTGGAAATACAATTCCAATATGTTCTGAATTATGTAGTTTGTTTTTGATATCCTTTGCTATTTGATCAAGAGTGGCAAAGTTACCTTCACTAATACCAACTACTGCTTCTGTTATAGCAACAACATCCCTATCTTCAAATTCAAAATTTTCGCTCTTACTAGCAGCCATTAAACTATCAACAACTATACTAGCAAGATCATCTCCAGCCTTAATGATTGGAGTTCTGATACCTCTTACAACAGTACCAACGTTTCTCATATAATCACTTCCCTACCTTACAATTATAGCATAATAAAAAACTAGTTGTATATATGTAAATACAACTAGTTTACAATATTATTTTAAGAATCCATTTATTATAGTTTCTTCAGCTTTTTTCTTTGATAAACCAAGTGTCATTAATTTAATTAATTGCTCACCTGCTATCTTACCAATAGTTGCTTCATGAATTAATCTTGCATCAATATGATTTGCACTTATTTTAGGATCACTAGTAACACTAGCGTTATCTTTTATAATGGCATCGCATTCAACATGAGCAAAGCAATCATTATTACCAATTACATTTGATACAAATTCTTGATGAGAGTTTTCAGTTGCAACACTTCTAGATGTAACTTTAGCACTAGATTTTTTTCCATTAAGAGTTACTTCAAATATTGTCTTAGCACTTTGATCTTCATGAGTCATTATTTTTTCACCTATTACAAGTTTAGCTCCATCTTCTAATATTGCTTTAGTACTTCTAATAGTTGAAGAAACGCCTCTTATTTGTGCAGTATCCATCTCTAAAGTTGCATTCTTACCTAAATATACTTCTGTTACTGGATCAAGTATTTTCTTTCCAGTACCTTCTCCTTCTCCATAATGTTTTTCAATATATTTAACATAAGAGCCCTCTTCTACAAAGAATCTATGAATTCCATTATGAGAACTATCTTTATGAGCATCATTATGTATCCCACATCCTGCATTAATTACAACTATAGAATGTTTTCCTATATGAAAATCATTATAAACTTTATCACTAAATCCATTCTTAGTTAACAATACTGGAATATGAACATATCCATTAATGGTACCTTCTTTAACATAAATATCTATTCCTTCTTTATCAGTTTTGGATTCAATCTTGATATTTTCTGTAGATGCTCTATCTATACTTTTACCATCTTTTCTAATATTATAAGCACTATCTTTTTTTGTGAATTCTTCATTAATTATTTTTAATAATCTTTCATCTAAATTATTCATGTAATTCACCCCCTACTTTACAACAAGGAGTAACATTTATTACATTATCTAATTCTTTAGAATCACTTATTTCTTTTACTTTGCCATTTTCTAACAATATGATTTTATCAGCAATATTAATAATTCTTTCTTGGTGTGAAATTATAATAGTTTTACTATTATTCTTTTCTCTTAAGTCTTTAAATATTTTAATTAAATTATTAAAACTCCACAAATCTATTCCAGCTTCAGGTTCATCAAACAAAGTAATTTTAGAATTTCTTACTGATACACTTGCAATTTCAATACGTTTAAGTTCTCCACCAGAAAGTGAACTATCTATTTCTCTATCAATATATTCTTTAGCACACAATCCTACTTTTGATAAAACTTCACAAGCATCATGAACAGTCATTTCTTCACCAGATGATATATTTATTAAATCATGAACTGTTAAGCCTTTAAATTTAACAGGTTGTTGGAATGAGAAAGATATTCCTTCATTTGCTCTTTTGTCTATAGACCAAGATGTAATATCTTCACCATTATATAAAATCTTGCCACTTGTTGGTTTAACAATTCCCATGATTATTTTAGCAAGAGTTGATTTTCCACTTCCATTTGGACCAGTAATAACAGTAAAATTACTATCAAATTTTATATTAACGTTATCAAGTATTTGCTTATTGTCTACTCGATAAGATATATCAACTAATTCTATCATTATTTCCCTCCAAAAAATATTATAACATAACAATTGAAAAATAATAATATTTTATGTTATAATTCTCTTATGCAAGTGTGGCGGAATTGGTAGACGCAGCAGACTCAAAATCTGCCGGTAGCAATACCTTGAGGGTTCGACTCCCTTCTCTTGCACCAGTGACGAATCTGTTCGAACTTTTTCGAACATTATATATAGAGAACTTGCAAAAAGTTCTTTTTTATGTTAATATGTATATGTCAAGGAAACTTGCATAAAATAAAAAAGAGGAACATTTGGGTAGCAAGTGAATGTCGCCTCTAAATGTAATTTAGTTTTGACACTCAATCAGTGCTGATTAGAGTGTCATATTTTTATTGCTATTACCAATAAGGTAAGGAGTAATAAAATGATAGCAATAAGACGAAGGACTTTTATAATAAAAGTTCTTTTCTTCATTGTATCCCTCCTTTCTTTCTCAAGATTGGAGGACGACACTCACATCAAATGTTCCTGATAAAATTATAGCAAACATTTGTTTACGGTTCAATAATTTTATAGTATATTTTTCTATTATTTATATTTCGCCATGGTATTTTGATACTTGTGTCAAAATACCTAGGGGGTTAAATAGATGAGATGGAAAGATAATTTAACTATATTTTATTATTTAGAATTAATAAGGTGTCAGTAGTATTAATATCCTTAATACTTTTGACACCTTTTTTGTTAGAAAGAATTTGATTTTATGAGTGAAGAAAAGAAAATTGCTGGTCTATATATTCGTGTATCAACTGAAGATCAAGCTCGTAAAGGTTTTAGTTTACCAGAGCAAGAAAAAAGACTTCGTGCAATGTGTGAATACAAAGGTTATGAAATATATAAACTTTATAAAGATGCTGGTATAAGTGCTAAAACTGGTAATTATAGACCAGCATTTGAAGAATTAATATCATTTCTACATAGTAAACTTCATAGTTGGTATGATAAAGATGATAAATATATTGATGTTGTTAATGAAATGTATGAAGATAATGTTTTAGATGATGATGACATTGAAAATTTAGATTTAAGTAAAGAAAAAGATGATTATGAACGTTGATCATCTTATTAATTATTTAGATATTGTTTTTCTATCATCACTTAATTCGTATTCAGACATTACAGATGTAAAAGCATCCTTAATTTGTTTATCATCAGAAATCTGAAAAAAATTGTTTTTTGATTTAACAGTTTTAGGAATATGTGTTAAAATTGGAATCAAACTTTTTAATACTTCTTCAGTTGAAAGTTGGGTTGCAGTATTATCTATAATATTTTTTCTTAATGCAGTTTTTAATAGAAATGAATTAATAAATTCAAATCCATTTTTTATTATTTCTTTCGAACTTGGAATTAAATATTTGTCACCCATATGCTCATGTAAGAAATCCAATGTATTTATAAATTTATAAATTTCATCTTCAGGAGCATATTTCTTTAAATATTCAACTAATCCACTTAGATTTGCATTAAAATAAAATAGTTGCATTTGTTCTTTTCCAACAATTATTTCCAAAGTTTCAGCGATTCTTTTCTCATAAACATAAGCAGTAATAAGAGAATTATTATTTCCAAAATATTTTTCTGCAAGATATTGTGTATATCCCTCATTTAATCCTTCTCCAATTTGCGTATTTTTATTAGATATTTGTTGAAAACCACAATAAATCATTCTAGTAGATTTATCAATAATTGTAGTTGAAGCATGAAATAACTCATGATTAATTGTTAAATTATAGGTATCTTTAGACAATTCAATAGCATTCTTTTTAGGATCATATTGCCCTGCAGTGCTACGATTAAAAATTCTGTTTGAAACACCAAAACTTTTAATAGATGTTCCTAATGTATTAAGATTATTTAAAAATATTGCTAAATTAATCTCTGGAATATTCTCTTTCACAGTATTGGCAAAATTCATTATTAATTCACCAAATTGTTTTTTCAATATTTCTTCTTCATTAATATCATCAAATTTTCTTATAACTTCAACTGGAAGAGATGCAGTCTTAACACCACCAATTTTAAAATCTTTTCTTAATTTGTAATTAGATTCTATAGGTTTTTTAGCAATAAAATATATTATGCTTGGAGATATTAACATTAATATATTTGCAAAATCTATTTGTTGTAGTTGAACAAAAAAATCAGATATTTTCATTTTATTATTCATTTTTATCACCACTTACATTGTTTAAAAAATTTTCCACTTCAGTCCAATCATCTTCATCTTCGATGTTTTCTAGTTCTTTTTCTGGAGATTGTGGATAATAAATTGAAGAATAAATATTTAAAGAATTATTTTCATCATGCGTATTATCAGTATATATTATATAATCTTTATTAGTTTTAAAAGATTTGAATGTATATAAAATTTCAAATTCTTGTTCTATACCATTAATAACACATTTAAAAGTTTTTTTGTTATCAATCATTTTTTCACCTTTTTAAATTTCACCTTAATTATAACATATTTTACAAAATAATTGTAGCAGTTAGCTCGAATTTATGCTATATTATATATAGAACTGATATTTATTAGTTGTTCTTTTAGATATAAGTGTTCAAAATAGGCTCTTGTATCGCACCAATAAAAAAAGAAAAGAGGACTTGAAAAAGTTCTCTTTTATTTTATAGTTAGAACTATTTAAGATGATATATTTAAATCAAATGCAAAACACATTGCTTTTGCAATCAATACTGAAGGATTTAATGATTGTGGATTCGCAGGACAAGTTTCATATAAATACTGGGAATCACTTGCAAACTGTGGTGAACATGAAATTGGAACAATACTTTCAAAAGAAGTTGGAGATAAAACATTTCATGCATTAGTTTGTCACTCATTAAAAAATGGCTGGGAAGATAATCAAAGAGAAGTCATAAAAGAATGCTTTAATAATATTCCAGCAAACGGAGAAGAAATTGCAACTATTGCAATTGGAACTGGTTTAATTGGAGTCTTAAGTGGCGCAAATTTTAGACAAATAGTTTGTGGTATGCATGATTCTAATCAAAAGATATTACTACATAGTGAATATACATTAGAAGACGTATTAAAATACTACGAAGAAGAAATAGGTCGCAGTAGAAAATTAAAATAAAAAGACTTTAAAGTCTTTTTTTTATCTGATCTTACCATGTGATTGAGTATGCATAAACTTAAGTTTATCTAAGTTGCCTAGCATATCAATAAAATCATATCTATTCTTAACTACACCCCTTCGTACCCAATCGTTAGAATATGAATTAGTTATATCTGAAGGCATATAACAGTCATGTTCACTAAAGAAACGAATAACTGCTCTAAATATGCCATTCATTTCACAATCTACTCTAGCTATATTTTTATATTTATTTGCTAATGCAGTGTTTTTCCTACTTTCTCTTTTAACACCTTTACTAATATAACTTAGTTCACTTTTAACTGTACGTTTTTTACCTTTTCTGTCTTCAACAACTGTTTTTGCTTCTGCTGGATCATAAGGATAACTAATCTTTCCTTCTGCTACCATTTTAACTAATAATATTGCTTGCCTTACTTTTTCTTTACTATATTTGCTATTTGTAAATCCATCTCCAAACATATCTAATTTATCAGCAAGTTCAACATATCTAATATCTTGTGTTGCTCTTAGAGCTTCAATTACTATTTGTCTTTCTGTTAAATTTCTTCCATATCTATGCGCAAATATTGTTTCAACCACTTCAGATGCATCTATATTCTCACGATGTGCCCTTTCAATAAAATTATCTAATGTCTGACAATGTAATATGAGAGTTCGCATCCTACTTGATATTTTTCTTCCATTTAAATAATCACTTTCTGCATCACGATTACCAAATAGTGCATTTCTTAATGCTACATATTCTCCTTCTAATTCATTGTAAAGTGTTTGTAATTCATTTTTAATATCTCTACTCATAACTATCCTCCATTTTTTTAATTAATTCCTCATAATGATTAACAACTTTGTCATATTCACTTTCATCTACTCTTTTTATTATTTCATCACCATTTTCATCAAGTTCAATTTTACCAAAGTATATTAATTCATCATCGTTACTAAAACCACCCAAGACACAATAATCATTATCTTCAAATGTAAATTCCATTAAAACATTTTCATCATTTATGTCAATATATTCTTCTGATATTTCTTCTTTGGGTTTTACACTCGAAAATTTATTAAATTCCATTAATGCCTCCTTATATAATTATAAATATTCAAAGTAGCATTAAAGTCAACTACTATTGTCATATATATCGTATCACATTTAAATGCTTAAAATCAATAGATATAAAATTTTTTTGTAAACATAATGTAATTGTTCAAATAAAAAAAATTCATTCATATGAATTTTCTTCTTTAATTAATCTTCTTTGATTCATCTCTTCTATATAATATGGTATTTCCACCTTCATAAATTCATCTTCTATTTGTAATTCTTTTGCATATTTTTTAAATTCTTCAAAAGTTCCTAAGAATAGTTCATCTTCACTTATTTGAAATCCTATTAATACATTATCTCCATCACTAAAGTTAATTTTTGAATCTGAATAAGTTAATTTAAATTTATTAAGTGGAATTATGCTTTTAATCAAATTGTCATTCATTAATAGTTCAAATGAAAGAATTTGCTTAACACTGGTTCTATCTTGTATGAAAAAGTTACCTTCATATTCAAATACAGGATATACGAATTCAGGTATTACATCAAACATATTTAAAATACCTACTAATCTATAACTTGAAACCATAAGAAATCCACCTCATTAAAAATTATTATATCAATTATTTTTTTTAATTCAAGAAAAAAAATCTAATTATTTTCTTTATAATTAGATTCATATAAATCAGTATCATCATTTTGCTCTTTGCCTTGAAAAATTATCTCAGGTAAATCATTTTTAGAAGAAAGACCAAAATAATCTAAAAAATCATCTGTTGTTTTATATAAGTTAGGTTTTCCTATAGTATCTTCACGACCGCATATTTTAATAAAACCACGTGCAAGTAATCTTCTAACTATTTGAGAAGAATTTACTCCTCTTATCTCATCTATTTTAAGTCTTGTTATCGGTTCATTATATGCTATTACTGCTAAAACTTCTAAAGCAGCATTTGATAATGATGTACTTTTACTATCAGTTACTAATTTTTCATAATATTCTTTATGTTCTTCTTTAGTCGTTAATTTAAATGAGTTACCTAAATAAGATATTCTAAGACCTCTTTCAGCACTATCATAATCTTTTTTAAGTTCCATTAATAATGCTTTTATTTCTTCATCATTAACATCTAATATATTTTTAATTTCATCTATAGTTATTCCTTCATCTCCAACTATAAATAGTATTCCTTCTAGTATTGCTTTTTTATTCACATCAATCAACTCTTTCTAAGTATATATCTGAAAAATTATTATCTTGTTTTATATTAATTTCTCTATTTTTAACCATTTCAAGTACTGATAAAAAAGTAACAACTACATATGGTTTAGAAAAATCATCAAACAATTCTACAAAGTTTACCCTTTTCTTTTCTATTAAAATGTTTCTTATTTTTTCTATTCTTTCTTTAACAGATAATTCTTTTCTCGTAATTTTAGTATTTATTGGTTTATTATATTCTTGACGCTCTAAAAGTCTTCTAAAAGCATCTAGTAAATCAGTAACACCAATAGATCCATCATTTTCTAATTTTTCATTTGAGTATTTTTGAAGTAATTCAGGTGCTTTAGTAAAATAATTAGCTCTTTTTTCTTCTAAAGTTTTAAATACTTCAGTACTCTCTTTATATTTTTGATATTCTAATAATCTTTTCTTTAATTCTTCTTCTGGATTAATTTCTTCTTCCACTTGTTCTTCTTCATCATTAATTGGAAGTAATTTTCTACTTTTAATTTCAATTAATTCTGCTGCCATAACTAAATATTCAGATGCTATATCTAAATTCATATCACTCATTTCTTTTATGTAATTTAGATATTGATTAGTTATTTCAGAAATATTTATATCAAATATTTCCATTTTTGATTTTTTAATTAAATGAAGTAATAAATCAAGTGGTCCTTCAAAATCCCCTATTAATAACTTATCCATTATTCTGTCCCTTCATTTTCAGGTAATTTTACTATTATTGGTGTTTTTGTAGAAGAATTATCAGTTACTGCTTTATCTTCAGTAGTTTCCCCAGTTTTGGTTGATTCCTCGGTTTTGGTTGATTCTTCTACTTGAGGCTTTTCTAATACTTTTGCATAAAAGACTTCTTTATATTCATCATCTTTTAATGTAATTTTATATTGTCTTGTTACTCCAGATTCTATAGTACCAAACACATTAAATGTCTCATTATATATTTTATTTTTATTTTCATCATACAATTCAATTTCAAGATTTAAATTATTTGAATTTGAATAATTTCTATCAGAAGTATAACTAATACTAACTACATTTTCACTAGTCTTTTTAATATTATAAAATTTAACACTTTTTAGTTTTATATAACTATTTTCTTCATTAATTTTAATCATTCCATCAATTAGATTGGCACTTGCATTTTCTTTTATGGTTGTGTCTACTGTTGGAGTGTGATTTTGATTGAAGTAAGCTAAGGCATCATCAATATAATATATGAATAAACCAATTAAAATTATAATTAAGAATAAGAAAAAATTACTACCTTTTTTCTTAGTTGTATTAACTACAGTTTGTTCAGTTGATGCCACTGTACTCTGTGGATTTTGAACAGTTTGCACATTTTGTACAACAGGCTGTACTGGTTGTTGTACTGGCACTTGAACTTGTGGTTGAGCACTAGTTACAGGAGCATTAGGCATACTTGGAGCTTGTGCAAAATTTAATCCATTTACGGGTGTTGGCGCAACACTTGCATTAGGCATTGCTGGCACTTTAGTTGGTGTAACATTTGTATTTGGTGTCGCTGGCATTGGAGTTGGAGTTACATTATTTTGATTATTCCCTTGATTCATTTTATCACCCTATTCTTATTTCTATTCAAAATTATACCAAATATTTAAATAAAAGTACATAAAAAAACCTAATTTTTTTACTTAGGTTTAATCTCTTACTTTAAAAAATAATGAAATTATAAATGCACAAAGAACTGCTACACTTATTCCGGCACTAGAGTTTACTAAAATGCCTTTAAATAGTCCAATTACGCCACTATTTATATACCCTTCATATGCACCTGTCACTAGTAAATGCCCGAAATTCATTATCGGAATACTTGCTCCACTATGAAATGTTAATAATAATTTATCATAAATTCCAAATCCAGAAAGAACACACCCAACTACTACAAGTAATGTATTCATATGTCCTGGAGTAAACTTTGTTTTTTCAAGTACAAATTGTGATATTGCACAAACAAAACCGCAAAATAAAAATGAAAATAAATATATCAATATATTACCTCCAAACTAACAGCATGACTAACACTAGGTATTGGTACTTTTAAATTTGAACTTAAAGTTGAATGAAGAGACCCAGTTCCAACAACCAATATTTTTTTATATTTCTTTAATTTTAAAATATAATCAAACAAATATAATGGAAGACATACAGGCCCACTAGCTCCAGCATATATATTTTTATCTTTATAAAAGCATGTACCAGAATCTACCATATTGTTAAGTACAATATTATACTTTCTTTTTAAATATTCAAATACAATTTTACCTCCAAATTCTCCTAAATCACCAGTAAGTATTAAATCATAATAATTAGCATTTCTTTTAGTATCTTTTAAATGTTTATATATTACTTCAGCGCAAGATGGTGCCATAGCAGATCCCATATCATTAGTATCTTTATGATTTGTTTGAACCACTTTTCCAATTGTAGAACTTTCTACTTTAATACTTGATTTTTTATTAGATAAAAGTATACTTATACTACCTGATGCAGTACAAGTATTAGTTCTTTTTCTAATCGAACCATACTCCACTGGAAATCTAAATTGTTTTTCACTTACTAAGTTATGAGAAGATGAAGATACAATAACTTTATTTTTAGAATTATTTACATACATAGATCCAATACATATTCCTTCGATAAAAGATGCACAAGCAGAATATATTCCAAGAGTTGGAATAGATGCTTTAGATGCTGCTAAAGTAGATGCCAATATCTGATTTTGTAAGTCCCCACTTATTAATAAATCGATATCAAGATTAGTTAGTCCTTCTTTTTTTATTACACCTTCAATAGTTAACTCTTGATATTTACTTTCCGCTAGTTCAATTGTTTTTTCATTTAAGTAATAATTATCTATATTTAAATCAACATTATCTTTAATAACTGGATTCATTTTTGTAGATGCTAAAAGTGAATATTTATTATTAATATACACATTATTATAATAGTTTGTCATAAGATTAAACTCCTTATAAATCCAAATATTATTCCAAATACAATTCCATATAAAAGAATGCTACCAGTAAGTTTAAAAATAGATGCTCCTATTCCTTTAATGAATCCTTCACTTCTTGTATCCATTGCACTACTTGTCATAGTATTTGCAAATCCAGTTGCAGGTACAATAAGCCCACATTTACAAATGCTAAGTAATTTATCAAAAAATCCAAGACCGGTAAGTATAGATCCAATAACAATAAATGTTACAAATGTAAATAAATATGCATCTGATATGCTCATAACTACAACATTTAAATAAAACTCAGTTAATAGTTCTGCAATTACTCCTACTACTCCACCACTAAAGAAAGCAATTAAAATATTCTTTAATGGATTTTCATTCTTAACTATACTTTTAATTAATTCATCATACTCACTATTATTCATTTTTCACCTAAATTTATTTTGTACTAAAACATATAAAAATATTCCAAAAAATAAAAAGATATGATATACTTTATGTACGGCCCATTGGTGAAATGGTTAACACATCGCCCTCTCAAGGCGACATTCATGGGTTCAAATCCCATATGGGTCACCATATTAAATATAAACACCTACTAATAGGTGTTTTTATGTTAAACTTTATTTAAAAATTATTTTGGTATATAATATATTTAGGTGATTTATATGTGGAAATTAATTACTATTCTAGCTTGTAAAATTACAAATAGATTAAGTAAACTTACAGGTCATGGTGGTTCTTCTATTGGAGGAAAAGTTGCTTTAAAATTAAATAAAAATATTTTAAAGAAAATTAAACTGCCTAAGTATGTAATTGGAATTACTGGTTCTAGTGGTAAAAGTTCATCCACTGAACTTATGTACAATATCTTAACACGTAATAACATGAAAGTTATTTATAATAAAGAAGGAAGTAACACTATTGCCGGCATTACATCACTTATATTAAATAAATGTTCTTTAAGTGGTAAATTAAAAGTAGATGTACTTCTTATGGAACTTGATGAACAATTTTTAAAATATATTTTTCCACATGTTAAACCAACACACTTAATGATTACTAATATTACAAGAGATCAGCCTCCTAGAAACTCACATCCATATAAAATATTTAATGCAATTAAAAATGCGATTCCAGATAAAACACACATTGTTATCAATGTAGATGATCCTTTTGTTAACAGAATGAGAATTAATCATAAAGGTGGAGTTACAACTTATGGAATTGATAAAAATGATTATTCGTATAGAATTAATTTAAATAATTTAGATGCAGCATATTGCCCTATTTGTAATGAAAAATTAGAATATGATTTTTACCATTATGGACATATTGGATCTTATCATTGCCCTAAATATCATTTTAATAGAGGTAATCCAGAATTTGAAGCAAAAGACGTTGATATAGATAACCAAAGTATAACAATTAATGAGCATAAAATACATCTTCCATCTAACTTTTTATATACTGCTTACTTTGTTACTGGTTGTTATGCTCTATCAAAAATAATTGGTCTTAATGACGAAGATATATTAAAAGTATTAAATGATGAATCTATTACAACAAAGCGTTTAGAAATATATGATTTCCATAATAGGAAATGGCAATTACTTGTTAGTAAAAATGAAAATAATTTAAGTTATAAACAATCACTTGATTATATTCGTCATCAAAGTGGTGATAAAACTATAGTACTTGGATTTGATAATTCTAGTAGACGTTATAAAGAAAATGATCTTTCTTGGATATGGGATATAGATTTTGAAATACTAAATGACTCATCAATTAAAAATATAGTTTTAATCGGTAAATATTGTTATGATATGCTAGTTAGAATGGAATATGCAAAAATTGATAAAAAGAAACTATTATTAGTTGAAAATATGTCTGATTTAGCTGAAACAATTAAAACTAAAACAGAAGGAAAAATTTATTCAATGAATTGCTTTGATAAAGAAATAGAAATTAAAAGAATAATTAAGGAGGAATCAAAAAATGATTAATATATTACATTTATATTATGATCTTCTTAATTTATATGGTGAAAATGGAAATACAAGATGCTTAGTATATAATTTAGAGAGAAATAAAATTAAAGTTAAAGTTGATTTAAAAAGCCTTGGAGACAAAATAGATTTTACTAAATATGATTTAATATATATATCTTCTGGTGATGAAGAATCTATAGAGCTTGCATTAATTGATATATTAAAATACAAAAAAGAATTAACTAAATTTATTGAAGATAATAAATACTTAATTTTAACAGGAAATGCAATCGATTTATTTGGAAGTCATATTAAGACAAATAAACAAGATTTAGATGCTTTAGGCATATTTGATTATTATACAGAATATATTGAAAGCAGTAAGTTTAAAAATGCCTCTACTGATAGAATTGTTGGTGAGGTTGAAGCAACAACAAAACTAATTGATAAAAAGATTATTGGTTTTCAAAATAGATGTGACTTAGTATTTAATGTGAAGACTCCACTTTTTAAAACTAAAACAAAATATTCAAATGATTGCAATCAAGAAGATGAAGGATTTACATATAAAAATGTTTATGCAACTCATATAATTGGTCCCTTATTTATAAGGAATCCATATTTCACAGATTATATTTTAAATAAGCTATGTGAAGAAAAAAAATTAAAATATAAAGCAATTGATGATTCTGCTAAAATTGCATATAAAAAATACTTAAATTTAAATTAAGTATTTTTTTTATTAACTAATTATTATATTTTTATATTTTTTTGTGTTCAAAAATTAAATAATTAGTGATTTGACAATAATTTTGAAAGAATTAAAATGTATTTTGAACAACTGATTGTTAGATGTTATCACACTCATAAAGGAGGTGATACAAGATGATTAAAAAAGATTTTTTGATTATGTCATTAGTCTTTATAATTCTATTACTTATTATCCTACTATATGTAGTTTTAATATAAATAAAAAACCTAACTAAGAATAGTTAGGATTCCAAACAAGAACACCTAACATTCGAATATCAGTTGTTCCTATAAAAATATTATCATATTTTATTATTTTTGTAAATATAACTAATTTTTAAAGAATTTGTTATTTTATATACTTATTCTTTAATTATTGATTAATGCTTTTTAACCATTATTTATTATTTGTAAAATTACATATTCAAAAATTAAATAATTAGTGATTTGACAATAATTTTGAAAGAATTAAAATGTATTTTGAACAACTGATTGTTAGGTGTTATCACACTCATAAAGGAGGTGATACAAGATGATTAAAAAAGATTTTTTGATTATGTCACTAATCTTTATAATCCTATTACTTATTATCCTACTATATGTAGTTTTAATATAAATAAAAAGCCTAACTAAGAATAGTTAGGTTTTACCAACAAGGTAACACCTGACATTTGAATATCAGTTGTTCCTATAAAAATATTATCATATTCTGTTATTTTTGTAAATTATTTTTAATACCAATTCTTTCACCATATTTAACTATAGTCTCGATATTCTCTTTTGAATTATTAACAATATCATCATCTAAAATAATTGTATCTTTTTTAAATAATAAAACTATTGTAGATCCACCAAATTCAAAATATCCTTTTTCTTCTCCTTTAAAGAAACTATATTCTTTATGATGATTTTTAATTCTTCCTACTCCTAGTGCACCAATATCTATATCTATAACTTTACCAAAATTATTTGTATTTAATATAGTATATTCACGAGAATTAGTTTTAAAGAAATTATAATGTTTTAATGATATTGGCTGTACCGTATGAAATGTTCCTTTTATGTAATAATTATCACTTTTAGTGCCACTATCAATATAGCAATATCTATGATAATTATCAGTTGATAATCTAAAAACTAAAGCATATCCATCAGTATATTCTTTCATTATTTTTTTATCTACTAAAGTATCTATACTATAATATGATTCTTTTATTTTTAAAGTTAAATCTTTAGTTATTTTATATGCTAATAACTTTGAATCACAAGGAGATATTAATATACCTTTTCTTGCATTAATTGGTCTTTTAACTTCTTTTATTTTTCTTGTAAAGAAATCATTATATGAAGTGTATTCTTTATTTTCATAATCATACATATTTATATTATTTTCTTTAATAAATTTATCTATTTTTTTAATAGAAGATTTACTATTCATATATTTACCTATCAAATTAGTTATAGGTTTACTAATAGCTATTTTAATAAATAATCTTCCAATAAAATTACCATAAAAAAAATTAAGAGCTTTATTAGACTCTATAATTATATTTTCTTTACTATTTCTATTTCTTACTATGGTCTCCATACTAATCTACCTACAGTTATTATTAGTAAAACTTCAATAACACCAATAATAATAAATAGAATCATCGTTTTAATACCGGGTTTTTTAATTTTAATTTTAGTTATAAATAATATTCCAACTAACAATAATAATCCGGCATATACATAAGGAAAATAACAACCTATAAATTTCTTAAAAATATATAAGAATGGAAATATCAATGCTGCTGAAGTAACTGGAAGTCCAGTATATTGTTTTACAGGTGTAGAACTATTTCTAATAACCTCTAACATATTAAAATATGCAAGTCTAATTAATGCTGCTAAGGGATAAAAAATAAGAAGTGGAACTAAATATGTTTCTTTTATACCAAGTGAATATCCTATCATCGCAGGAAGAACACCAAAACAAACTAAATCAGATAAACTATCTAATTGTACTCCAAAATTTCTTTCTTCTAAAGTTCTTTTCTTTTTAGTTCTAGCAACTTTTCCATCAAACATATCACAAAGTCCAGAAAACATTAAACATATAATTGCTGCAAAAGGTCTACCAGTTATAGATAAATATATACCTAACATACCAGATGCAAAACCCAAATATGTAAGTATTACTGTATAATCATAAAATCCTATCATAACCCACACCTCAACATAATTATACAAATTTTTCATATAAAAATCAATTTTTTTATATAAAATAAAAAAGACTTAAAGTCTTTTTTAATTAATTAAATTTTCCATACTAATATCTTTATCAGTAATTGTTTTTAATACTTTCTTAGATTTATTATTTTTTGTATTACTTGCATGTTTAATAATTGACTTCTCATATATGTTTCTTACAAATCTAGCATTACCAAAGTTTTCACTATTTCTATTTTCATCAATTATACGTCTTAATTCTTTATGAGCTTCTTCTGTAACCTCAAATCCTGCTTTTCTTACCATACCATCAAATATTGAAATTAATTCATCTGTTGTATAATCATCAAATTCTAAAGTATAACCTATTCTTGACGCAATACCAGAGTTTGCATTTAAGAATGCTTGCATTTCTTTAGTATAACCAGCAAATATGCATACAAGATTATCTCTATTATTTTCCATTTCAGCAATTAATGTTCCAATTGCATCATCATTATATGAATTATTTTTGTCTCCAAGCATATAAGCTTCATCAACAAATAATATTCCACCTTTTGCTTTATTAATTACTTCATTTGTTTTAATAGCGGTTTGTCCAACATATTCAGCTATTAAATCCTTACTTGTTACTTCAACTAATTTATTCTCTTTAATGTAATGTAAATTATAAAGAATTCCACAAAGTAACCTAGCAATTGTTGTTTTACCAGTTCCAGGATTACCTAAGAATATCATATGTAAGTTAACACTGCCTATTTTTAGTGTTCCCTCCGTTTTCTCTTTTAGTTTCATTAAATCAACTAAATCATATAAAGTCTTTTTAACTTTATCAAGACCAACTAATTCATTTAAATCAGCAAAGATTTCATCAATTGTTTTTTCTTCCTTTAATAAAGGAACACTATTATTTAATATTAAATAATTTATTAAATTATTTTTGTATGTTTCAGAATCAAGCTCACTCTTATCATACGTAGCAGTTATATAATCAAGTAATTTAACTTCTGTTTCTTCATCTAAATTAGTATTTTCTAATATTTCATTATAGATTACAGATTTCTCTTCTCTCTCTTCTACTAAATTAAATACAAAATATTTATCTTTTAGATCTCTATTATAAGTAAATATATTATTAAGTTCACTTTGATTATTACTAATAATTAGACTTATATTTTTATTACTTTCTATTTCATCTTCAAGTAAATGCATATATTTTTGTTTATCATTAACGCTTTCAAGTTCTAAACCTTGTAGTTCTTTTAAAACAATTATTCCATTTTCACTATATTCTTTATGAAAAGGATTATCTTCTAATTTATATAATGATATTTCACACACTTTATTATTTGTTACATATTTGCTCTTATTCACTGCAGATGAAATAATTTTGATGATAGATTCAACTGTTTTATCAGTTAATTTAACAACACTTATATTAAAAGGAATATATCTTTTTTCATTATTATAATTATATATATAATCAATTATTTTTTTAAATAAGTCTTTAGATTCATCATTAATATGTAATTTATCAATCTCTTCTTCTAAATTAATATTATTATCAGTTTCTAAATTGAGTTGTTTTTTTCTATCCTCATACTCTCCAAAGAAATCTCTATATACATCACTTAAAATATTTTCTGAGTTCATAATTGACTCCTACTACTTAATATTTATTTCTAACATTTTATCTTTTAATTCTTTTTCTAATGCTTCTAATTCTTTCTCAGATTCTTGACGTTTAATACGTCCATTCTTATGAATTTCAACAACTTTATTTAAAGTTTCGATAATATCTTGATTTGTTTTTCTTAATGTCTCAATATCAACAATTGCTCTTTCAGATTCTTCAGCAATCTTAATTGAACCTTGTTTTAAAGTCTCACTATTCTTCTTAAGCATATCATTAGTTAAATCAGTAACAGCTTTTTGATTTTCAAGAGCAACTTTAGCTCTATTAATTCCAAGAGCAAGTACCATTTGATTCTTCCATAATGGAATAGTATTAGTAATTGAACTTTGAATTTTTTCAACCAATTCTGCTTCATTACTTTGAAGTAATCTAATTTGTGGTGCCATTTGAATTGAAATTAATCTAGTAGTTTTTAAATCATAAATTTTCTTTTCAAATCTATTAATAATATTTTCCATATCATTAACCTTTTGAATATCTAACTGTTCACCTGATGCTTGTGCTTTTGCTTGAAGTTCAGGAAGAACTACATTCTTTAATTCTTCAATTTTCTTTTCACCAGCAATAATATATAAAGATATTTCTTTAAAATATTGTAAATTCTTTTCATACATTCCATCAAATAATGTAATGTCTTTTAGCATTTGTAATCTTTGTTTTTCTAAAGCAGCTTCAATAGTATCAACATTCTTTTCTACTTTAGAATATTTAGCTATTAATTTATCAATTTCTTTCTTAACACTTGAAAATATTTTTTCAAATAAATTCATATTGTCAACATCAACAACTGCTTTATCAAATGATTTTAATTCAGCTACTAATTTAGCAAGTTCATCACCCACTTCACCAGTCTCTTTAGTTCTTACATTTTCTAATACTTCATCAGAAAACTTAGATATTTTATTTTGAGCAGCAGCTCCATACTGTAATATTTGAGTGTTATCATAAACATCAATTTTTTCATTAAATTCTTTAATTGCTTCTTTTTCTTCATCAGTAAGTAATTCATAATTTAATGAATCTTCAATTTTTTCTTCTGTTACTTTCTTTTCTTCAACTAATTCTTCAACTTTCTTATTCTTTTTTTCATCAAAATTGATTTTTAATTCATTCATTTTAAATAACCTCCATTACTTTAAATAATCAATTAATTTATTATAAGTATCCATTTTTAGGCTAGTTACTGTACTAGTTATTGACTTTGGAACAGCAATTCCAAGTCCAGATACATCATAAACGCCACCAGTTATACCCATTCTAAATCCATATTTTGTCCAAGCTATTTGTTGAATTTCTTCATCTTCAAATGCCTTATATAATAGTTTACCATTTTCACTAAATATTGCAAGACAGTGACTATTCCAAATAGTTGGTGCTGGATATAAAATTCTTATATCATTTTTTACTTCATTAAATCCATTTGGATTTGCATTAGCAAAATCAATAATACTCTTTTCATAATCAACTATCATAGGTTCTCCACCCATACCAGTTTTTAAATATCTTTCAAATAGATCTGCAGGTGTATTATTCATGTAACCTGATTTATTATAAAATTCTTTTAATTTTGGAAGATTTTTAGATAAATTACTTTCATTAATGCTTGCTTCACTTAATATTGAAAGTAATAGTCCATAGTATGTAGCTCCAGGAGAAGATGTAACTGGGTCAGTTGAAGCAATATTTACTGTACCATATAATTCAGGAATTCCTATATCACTCCACTTCTTACCTTGTAAAATATAATTCATTAATTTATTCATATCAGTAATATAATAAACACCTTCAGTTTGAGTAACAATTCCTTCTTTCATTAAAGCATCTACTATTTTACCCCAACTATAAATAACTATTGGAGTATTTAATGTAAGACCACCTTCAAGTACTGTATATCTATCAGCTTCATTATTTGCTTTATTTGGTTGTAATTTATAATAATCATAAAATCTTTGATCAGATGTAAATAAAACATCATATTTTGAAGCTTCTTCACTTCGAACTGTTAAACCTTCATAGCCAGTATTTCCAAGTCCAACACTCTCACGAATTAATGGAAGAGATACTGTTTTACCATTACTCCATGTATCATAAACTACATCTAGTTTATATTTTTTCTTAAGAATTTCATTAATTCTTTCATCTGCTAAAAAGTCTTCTTTACCTCCTCCAGTCGCAACATAAATAGTTGTAAGATTACCTCCAACTGAAATAGTATTATCACTAGTCAGTTTATAAACTATTACTCCTACTATAATTGCAACAAATATAAGTATTCCAATTATCTGTTTCTTATTCATCATTTTCCTCCTTATTTATTTTAATATCACTATATCCATCACTTTTAAGTATATTATTTAATACTTTCATATCTGCTGTTGCATTTTCAATATCACTCTCATACATATTATTTAATATTTTTTTAAATGACGAATTAATTTCACGTAATGTTTCTTTAGAACTTTCAAAATACTTTTTAGCGTCTTTACTCGATAATCTTTGATTTTCTATATCATCATATTTTTCAACAATTCCAACTGTAATTGGTAAATAGTATGTAAAGAATTTTTCAGATTGTTTAATCTTTTTTCTATTCTTTTGAACAGTACTAATTATTTTACCAGTTGTAGTATTAATTCCTCTTAAGTATTCTTGAACTTCTTCATCATCAACTTTTAAAACCATATCCAATATAAATTTATTTTTCATCCGAGCATCATTTAAAACTTGTTCTACATTCTTTTCATCAACTTTATCAAAAACAAATATATTTGTTTTACTCATCAATAGTTCACTTCCAACAAATGCCGCAGCACCCACTGCTAAAGCAGGGATTATAGGTATACCAACGGCTAAATATGTTGCTGCAAAAAATGTACCACCAAGTATTCCGGATAATACTTCTTTATTTTTCATTATTAATTATATCCCCTAACTTTTTTAAATGCTAAAGTTAAATTGTCTTTTCCATCGAATACTTTTCCATTAGTCAAATCAGATATCTCTAATAATTCTCTTTCATCAGCATTACCAAATGTAATACTATATATTGGAATTTCCTTATTTATAGATTTATATACTGATTTTAATTCACTAAATGTTCCAACATTTGCTCTACCATCAGTCATTAATATTATTGAAGATACATATTCATCACTTTCATTTGATAATATTCTAAGGCCTTTAATTGCTGCAGGATATAAAGCAGTTGATCCACTTAAATCCTGCTCCTCAATCCTATAAATCAAATCCTTCTTAGTAAGTCCATCAGTTGTTGACCAAGTACCAAGTACATCATTTCCAAAAGGAATAACATCTATTTTATCTTTATTACTAAAACTAATAGTTAAATCATTACTACTAAGAATAGTATTCATAGCCTTAGTTAATTCCTCTATTCCATTTCCATACATACTACCAGAATAATCTAAACAAAATACTACATGAATAGGTTTTCTAAATTCAGTTAAATATAATTCCAAGGCTTCTTTCATTACAGCCATACTTGGATATTTTATTGGTGTTATATATGTTGTAGTATTAATTCCCCAAGATGGATTAAATACATCCTTAGGAGCATTGTTGTTAACACCACCATACCAAGTTCTACGCCCATTATTAAGTAAAATCTTTTGTCCTTCTTCACTCAATAAATAACCTTGAATATCATCAAATATTTCTTTTTTAGTTTCATTTTTGTTATCTATATAAACAAATGGACTATCAGATATTGCAACGCCATCAACAGGATATACTGCATATAATGTTTCTTTACCCTCACTTGCTAATTTTTTATTTATATTAATGATAGAAGATTCATAAGTAAACGCAGCATCATAATCTCCATTTATAAATGATGACTCTAAGAAATCTTCATCACCAGATGTTCTTTTTATTCCTTTAAAGAATTGTTTTAATTCTCTTTTTAATTCTGGGTCTTTTAAATGACTTGATTTTAATACTTCTGGATTACCTGCTAAATTAGAAAGGATTTCGAAATATGCAGAAGCACCACTATTAGTAGTTAGTGGATTTGCCATACTAAATGTTAATTCCCCACTTTTAATTTTATTTAAAATATCTTTAGTGTATATTTTTTTATTCTTAAATCCTAAACTTTCTGCCTTAGAATCCTTAATACCAAATATTACAGGTGTAATACTAGTTGATCTTAAAGAACTTGTTTTAACAGAAGAATCTAAACTACTTAACCAAACAGAATTTGACATAAATATAGCATCATATTTACTACCCCCATTTAAAGTATCAATAACTTCAAGAGTATCAGCATAATTAATAACAACACTATATCCTTTTTTACGTGCATACTCTTTAATAGATGAATCTAATATTTTATTTTCACTACTAGATATAATTTTAAATATTTTATCACTATAAGTGTACTCTTCAATATCAGCATCTTCATCAATAATATCATTAATAATGCCAAATAATATTACACCAATAATAATGAATAAAAATAATTTACCTTTTTTGCTTTTTCTTTGTTCCATATATCCTCCTAATTATCCATTAAAATTATACCAAATATATATGTTATATGCAATTATTAAAATATATAAAAAGAAGCATTTTTTAATGCCTCTTATTAATTATTTTATTATAGTTGTGCTCTTTTCTTTCTTACTACAAGGAATGTTACTGTACTTATGATTGCAACTACTAATAATGCAATTACAGGAGTTACAATTCCAGTATTAGCATTAGTACTAGCAGCTTTTGACCATTGAGCATATACAGTCATATTTCCTGTGGCTATAACTGATTCTGTGATTTTTCTACCACCAGTTTTAGAAGTAAACCATCCAGCAAAATCATAACCCTTTCTTGAAGGTTTACACAATTCTCCCCAAGGAGTATTTGCTGGTACTTCTAATGTTGCAGGAGAACAAGCAGTTCCACCATTAGCATCATAAGTTAGGGTATATTTTTCACCATTATTCTCAATCCAATGAGCATATAATTTTTCTACACCGATTGCACCGAATGTTACAGAGTCATCATATCTAACTCCACCTTCATCTTCAGTATACCATCCATCGAATGTATAACCTTCTCTAGCAACAGTTATGTTAGATAATGCTTCAGCAATAGTTCCAGTTCCAGTTAGTGTAATTTGAAGACTTGAAGAAGGTTCACCATTATTTGTTAATGATCCACCATTAGCATCAAAAATAACCGTTACATTTGATCCAGCTGCATTTGCTGTTACAGTTGTTTGTGCTTTCAAAGTATCTGAAAGTGCTGCAGTTACAGTTGTAGTGCCTGTAGCCTTACAAGCTATATTAACATAATATGATCTATAAAAACTAATACATCTTTCATAAGTAAGTTCAGTAACACCTGCTGCCCTACATCTTTCAATTGCTTCAGTATCTAATCTTACACAAGCTTCAGTCGAACCAGTACCAGTACATTCTCTTGGTGTCATTAAGCTTACTGTAGCCACTGAAGTATTACTACTCGTTACAGTAGGACTTGAAGGTGGATTCGATACATTAGCATATCTTACAACTGCTGTTATAGTCTTTCCAACTTCACATGTATATTTATCATATTCAAATTGAACAATGCCTTCTGGATCAGGAGAAGGTGTACTTCCTGCTTCTACTACTATGGTAGCATTAGCACTACCTGTTGATGTTGTAGCGGTAATTACTGTAGTACCAGCACTAACGCCAGTAACAACACCACTACTATTAACTGTAGCTACACTAGGACGACTACTTGCCCATGTAACTGTACCACCAGCAGGATTTGTTAACTCGAATGTGAATGTATCTCCTACATTTATAGTTCCACTAGTTGGATTTAATGTCATAGCATTTCCAATAACAAAACTCGCTGTTGTTTTAGTAAATTTATAGTTACTACATTTAGCTTGTCCACCTGTAATAGCTTTACAAGTTACTGTTACAGTATAACTTCCTTCATCACTAGGAGCTGTTGTTCCTAATGAAGTTCCATCAGACTTTTTATATTCTCTAGTCCATCCAGTAGATGCATTAATTGTTTCACCTTCAACTAATGTTGCACTTGGAGTCTGTGAATGTTGCTGTCCATCATGTGGAAAAACATTATTGCTCCATTTTACTTCTACACTTTTTGGATCTATTTTACATTTGAATTCTTTTGTACCACTTCCAGTACCACCCCATCTATATCCGGATTTTAAACTTGCTGTTATAGTATATTCTCCAGCATCTTTTTGATTATATCCGCTTAATGTCCATCCAGTTCCACTAGTTGAAGATACTATTTGCTGTTCAGCACCAGTGTACACAAGATTAGGTTTACATAATTTATCAGCTGTAACATCATTTTCATCGGCACTTGAATAAGATTGAGCAGCAGTAACAGTTAATGTTCCTTTTGCCTTGCCAATACTATAGTTAGTACGTTTACCACTTGTAAATTTAACTTCTTTTATTGTTTTATCACTACTTCCTACATTTGTTTGGCTACCTTCACAAACGCATGATATTTCATCGCTGCCTTTTAAGCCAGACGCAGTACAATTATTATCGGCTGTTAAAGGAGTACCATCATAAGTTTTACTTTGATCAGTAGCTGTCACTGTAAGAGTAGTAGGCAATATTGTACATGTCAAATCTATAGTATTTGAACCACCTTCAAATGTATAATTAGAGTCAGCCTCTGCAGTAACTGTATAAGTATCTGCGTCAGTTTGACTATTGTTTTTGTATGATACATGACTACCACCACTTACTAAAGTTTGAGGCTCACCAGTGTAAGATACTGTATTACAACTACCAACAACAGCACGATTGCTCACTGGATTCCAACCTTGTGGACAACCACCAGAAAATGAACCATAACATATGCCATCGTCTACTGTACCGGAATCACCACATGAATATGATGAAATAATTAATGTTCCTGTCCCCTGCGTCCATCCAGTAGCAGAGTGAGCTGTACAAGCCTCAAGACAAGTTTTATATGTAGTTGCAGTATCAGAAAAATTTAATGTTTCTGCTTCTACGCATGTTTCCGTTGCTGTATTGCAAGAACAAACACAAGAACCCTTATATAAAGGAGTTGCAGGTTTCGTACACGAAACAGTTGCTGCCTTTACCCTTTCCATTGAATTTTTATTACCATAAGTAAAATACAAAGTTGAACATATTAATATTGCAAACAAAAAGATTGGCAATATTAATTTTTTAAAAATTGTTTTCATAGATATCTCTCCTTATTATCTATATATAATTTTAGATTAAAAAATTATAAGTGTCAATCCTTTATGTAAATTTTTGTAAAATAAAAAAGACTTTTTACAAAGCCTTTATTCTAAATTAATATTTTTATTTTTAATGAACATATATACTGCAAAGCTTGCTATAGTGATTAACATTAATCCTATTACAGGAGTTGCTATTCCTGTTAATGGATTAATTATTGCTTTTTGTTTCCATTGAGCATATACGATTAAATTATCTTCTGCTCTAGAATTTTCTGTTATTTTTTTACCACCAGTTTTAGAAGTGAACCATCCAACAAAATCATATCCTTCTCTTGTAGGTGTACACAATTCTCCCCAAGTTGATATTACTATTTGTTTGGTAATAGAATTGGGTGAGCATGCAGTTCCTCCATTACTATCAAAAGTTAATGTTACAGGTGCTGGACCTTCAATAGGATTATCATATATAGAAGACCCTACAGCTTCTACTTCTATGGTTGTACTGACAGCATCATCTCCAGTACCATATGATACTGCTATAATTGCTGTTCCACCTAATGGTGATGCTTTTTTAACTAATCCTTTATCTACTGTAAATATGCTTTCATCACTACTTGTCCATGTTGCTGTATCTGTTACATCTTGTGGTGGAAGTGTTCCATAAACGGCTGACGCTCTTAACTGAGTTTGACCTTCAACAGTTATTCTTTCTGGTAATGTACTATTATCATCTGCTGAAAGTTCGATACGCCATGCAGTTTTTCTTATTGTTATAGTCATTCTATCAGTATAAGTATTTCCGTCATAAACTAATCTAGCATTAATACTTGTACTACCTATAGCTAAGTAGTTTATGTTGATTTTTGCCATTCCACCTGAAGTGTCATTTATTTCTACATTTGATATTTTAGCAATATTTTCGTTTTCAATATTGAATTCTACATTTTCTAATTCAGAGTTAGGAATATTTCTAAGTCTCAATCTTACAACTCCACTGCCATTTCCTAATATATGATAAACTTCGGGTACCATATGCTTTTCAACGAATTCTATTGATTTTTCTGTATTTGTTGAACTAACTTCTACAGTTGCTGATCTTTCAATTCCATTGGCACTTACAGATACTGTTGTTCTACCAGAAGATAAACAATTAACTCGAACATACCTACACCCCACACAGGTTGGTTGTAATTCCGGATTAAGTTCAATAGTTGCTATTGAAGAATTTCCACTTGCATATATAAAGTCAGATGATTGCAATAATGAATATTTTACCATTAAAATTTTTTGCTCTCCAACGTTACATGTTACATCATCTGTCATTGAAATATATGGCTTTACAGTTATTGTTGATGTTGCATTATGTGTACCATCTGATGCTGTTGCCGTGATAACTGCTGTTCCAGCTGCTAATCCTCTAACCAATCCATTAGAATCAACAGATGCAATTAATGGATTATTTGATGTCCATGTTACACTCTTATCTTCCACTTCTGCAGGAGTAACAGTAGCTGTTAATTGGACAGTTTCATCAACTTCAATTTCTTCACTAGAGGGGTTTAGGGTTACACCTGTAATTGCACTAGGAGCATAATCGATAGTTAACCTAGCACTTCCCCTAGCCACAACTTCACATGGATCCCATGGATAATAACATGTTGTTTCACCAGTATATGTATATGCATTAACATTTAAATCGAAACTACTACCTGGATTATTACATGTAATTCTTAATTCAATGCATTTAGAATCATCTAAAGTATGCACATTACGACAAGCATTTCCCCCATCATTTATTGCAGTTGTAACATCATTATTAAAACTAGTATATTTTAAATCAGTAAATTGATATGTATCTGGAGAACCTTCATAATCAGAAGCATGAATAACGAAATAAGTTTCAATAGTTTCTCCTTCAACACATGTATAACTGTCTTTCTCTAAAGTAATTGTAAAATTATCCGCTTTTACATTTTCAGCAAATAAACTTATAAATAAAAATGCACTAATTATTGTTAAAACTACTATTTTAAATTGTTTTTTCATTAACCTTCATTCCTCTCTACACTACACATTTATTATAATAGATTTCTCTTATTAAATCAATACATATCTTTTTTTTAAAAAGACTTTATATAAAGCCTTTTATTCTAAATTCATATTTTTATTTTTAATGAACATATATACTGCAAAGCTTGCTATAGTGATTAACATTAATCCTATTACAGGAGTTGCTATTCCTGTTAATGGATTAATTATTGCTTTTTGTTTCCATTGAGCATATATGATTAAATTATCTTCCGCTCTAGAATTTTCTGTTATTTTTTTACCACCAGTTTTAGAAGTGAACCATCCAGCAAAATCATATCCCTCTCTTGTAGGCATACATATTAATAAAAAAATGCTATTATCTTAAATTTTTCATGTATTTTACCTACTTTCTCTATTATAGAGATACAACCATCTAAATATCATGTCAAAATATATGTTGGTTTTTTACGTCAAAATAAAAAGACTTTTTACAAAGTCTTTTATATTTTTTTATTATCCTAAGATTTCAGTAACTTTTCCAGCTCCAACAGTTCTACCACCTTCACGAATTGAGAAACTTGTTCCGTTTTCAATTGCGATTGGAGTGATTAATTCAACTGTCATATCAACATTGTCACCAGGCATAACCATTTCAGTACCTTCTGGTAATGTAATTACACCAGTAACATCAGTTGTTCTGAAATAGAATTGAGGTCTATAGTTACTAAAGAATGGAGTATGACGTCCACCTTCTTCTTTAGATAGAACATAAACGCTAGCTTTGAATTTCTTATGTGGTGTGATAGTTCCTGGTTTGCAAAGAACTTGTCCTCTTTCAACATCTTCTCTGTTAATACCACGAAGTAAAACTCCAGCATTATCTCCAGCTTCAGCATAATCTAAAGATTTTCTGAACATTTCAATTCCTGTAACTACTGTCTTTCTTGTATCTCTAATTCCTACGATTTCAACTTCGTCATTAAGATTTAATTTACCTCTTTCAACACGACCTGTAACAACAGTTCCACGTCCTGTGATAGTAAATACATCTTCAATACTCATTAAGAATGGTTTTTCAGTATCACGAACTGGAGTATCAATCCATGAATCAACTGCAGCCATAAGATCCTTAATTGGTTGAACATAAGCTTCATCACCTTCAAGAGCCTTAAGAGCAGAACCACGAATAACTGGAGTATTGTCTCCATCAAATCCGTATTCAGTTAATAATTCACGAACTTCCATTTCTACTAAATCTAAAAGTTCAGCATCATCAACCATATCACATTTGTTGATAAATACTACCATTTTTGGAACACCAACTTGACGAGCAAGTAAGATATGTTCACGAGTTTGAGGCATTGGTCCATCTGTTGCACTAACAACTAAGATAGCACCATCCATTTGAGCAGCACCTGTGATCATGTTTTTAACGTAATCAGCATGTCCTGGGCAGTCTACGTGAGCATAGTGACGTTTGTCAGTACTATATTCAACGTGAGCAGTATTAATTGTAATACCTCTTGCTTTCTCTTCTGGAGCTTTATCAATTTGGTCATAAGCCATGAATTCTCCGAAGTATTTAGTAATTGCAGCTGTTAATGTTGTTTTACCATGGTCAACGTGTCCAATAGTACCAATATTAACATGTTCTTTAGAACGATCGAATTTTTGTTTTGCCATTTTTATTTCCTCCTTTTTTCAACATAAATATATTTTATCTAATACTTGAAAATATTTCAAGTATAAATAACATTTTTGGCAAAAGTATACTTTTATTGTACACCATTTCTCTTAATAATTGTTTCAGCAATATTCTTTGGTACTTCTTCATAATGATCAAAAATCATTTGATAAGTTCCACGTCCTTGAGTATTGCTTCTTAAAACTGTCATGTAACCAAACATTTCTGAAAGTGGTACCATTGCTCTTATATTGATATCTTTACCAATAGCTTCATTTCCAAGTGGTTTACCACGTCTACCTGTTAAGTCACCCATAACAGTACCCATGAATTCTTCTGGAACTCTAACATCAACTAACATGATAGGTTCTAGTAAACATGGATTACATTTATTTTTAGCTTCTTTTAAAGCCATAGATGCAGCAATTTTAAATGCCATTTCATTTGAGTCTACATCATGATAAGATCCATCAAATAATGTACACTTAACATCTATCATAGGATATCCTGCTAGTACACCACCAGCAAGTGCTTCTTGAAGTCCTTTGTCTACAACTGGAATATATTCTCTTGGAACTACTCCACCAACAACTTCATCAACAAACTCATATCCCTTATCAGGATTTGGTTCAAATTTAACCCAAACATGTCCGTATTGTCCACGTCCACCTGATTGTTTAATATATTTACCTTCACATTCAGCTGATTGTTTTAATGTTTCACGATAAGCAACTTGTGGTTTACCAACATTTGCTTCAACATTAAATTCTCTTCTCATTCTATCAACTAGAACGTCTAAGTGAAGTTCACCCATACCAGCAATAATAGTTTGGCCAGTTTCATGATCAGTTTTTGCTCTAAATGATGGGTCTTCTTTAGCTAATTTTTGAAGTGCTAAGCTCATCTTTTCTTGATCAGCTTTTGATTTTGGTTCAATAGCAAGTTCAATAACTGGTTCTGGGAATACCATCTTTTCTAAGATTACTTGATTCTTTTCATCGCAAAGTGTATCTCCAGTAGTAGTATCTTTTAATCCTACTGCAGCCGCTATTTCACCAGCATATACTTCAGAAATTTCTTTTCTTTGATTAGCATGCATTTGAAGAATACGTCCGATTCTTTCTTTTTCACCATTAGTTGAGTTCATTACATAACTTCCACTCTTTAGTACACCAGAGTATACACGGAAGAAAGTTAAGTTTCCAACAAATGGGTCATTCATAACTTTAAATGCTAAAGCTGAGAATGGTTCATTATCACTAGCTTTTCTTTCAACAGGCTTATCATTCATGTCAACTCCCTTAACAGCTTCGATATCTGTAGGTGCTGGTAAGTAATCAATAACAGCATCAAGCATAGCTCTTGTACCTTTATCATCTAATGCATCAGCACATAAGATTGGGAAGAATTTAACATCAATTGTAGCTTTTCTAATTGCAGACTTTAATAATTCAGCAGTAACTTCATTACCTTCTAAGTAAGTTTCCATTAACTCATCACTATAGTCAGCAACAGCATTAATTAATTTATCTCTATATTCTTCTGCCTTATCTTTCATATCAGCAGGAATTTCTATTTCAGATAATTCTTGTTCTTTAGTACCATCATACTTGTATGCCTTCATTGTAACTAAATCTACATATCCAGTAAAATGATCTTCTGCTCCGATTGGTAACATAATAGGTTCTGCATTATTAGCAAGTCTATTATGAATTGAATCTAATGAATAATAGAAATCAGCTCCTATTTTAGTCATTTTATTAGCACAAATCATTCTTGGTACCATGTAATCATTTGCTTGTCTCCAAACTTGTTCAGTTTGAGTTTCTACACCAGCTTGAGCATCTATTAAAGCAATAGCTCCATCAAGTACTCTTAAACTACGAGCAACTTCAATTGTAAAGTCTACGTGTCCTGGTGTATCGATTATATTAAGTCTATAACCTTTCCAGTGTACAGTAGTTGCAGCACTAGTAATAGTTATACCTCTTTCTTTTTCTTGATCCATCCAGTCCATTTGGCTTTCACCATCATGTGTTTCACCAATTTTATGGATGTTTCCACCTAGGTATAGGATTCTCTCAGTTGTTGTTGTTTTACCAGCATCAATGTGAGCCATAATTCCTATATTACGTGTTTTATCTATTGATACATCACGTGCCATATACTAGTCTCCCTTCTTACCATCTATAATGAGCATATGCCTTATTAGCTTCTGCCATCTTATGAGTATCTTCACGCTTTTTAACTGCTCCACCTACTCCGTTTGAAGCATCTATAATTTCAGCAGCTAGATTTTCTGCCATCCCTTTTCCTTTTCTAGTTTTTGCATATTGAATTAACCAACGAAGAGTAAGTGCATTAGCTCTATCTTCTCTAACTTCAGTTGGAACTGAATAGTTGCTTCCACCAATACGTCTACTTCTAATTTCTAAAGCTGGTTTAATGTTTTCAAATGCTTTATTTAAAACTTCTATAGGATCTTGTTTTGTTTTTTCTTTAACTATATCAAGAGCACTATATAATATTTTTTGAGCAGTACCTTTTTTACCACCAATCATGATTCCATTGATAAGTTTAGTAATCATTTTAGAATTGTATATAGGATCTGCTAAAACATCTCTTTTAATTGCTTGTCTCTTACGCATGTTTATTTATCTCCTTTCTTAAAGTATTATTTTTTATTTCTTAGGTTTTTTAGTTCCGTATTTACTTCTTCCTTGACGTCTCTTATCAATACCAGCAGTATCTAAAGTACCACGAACAATATGATAACGAACACCGATAAGGTCTTTAACACGTCCACCTCTAATTAGAACAACACTATGTTCTTGAAGATTATGTCCTTCTCCACCAATATAACAAGTAACTTCATATCCATTACTTAGTTTTACTCTGGCTATTTTTCTTAAAGCTGAGTTTGGTTTTTTAGGTGTCTTAGTTGAAACACGAGTACATACTCCACGTTTTTGTGGTGAAGTATTATTTGTTTTTAATTTGTCTTTTGAGTTATATCCAATATTTAATACTGGGCTTTTACTCTTTTTAGTTTTTTGTCCTCTTCTTTTTCTAACTAATTGATTAATTGTAGGCATGAATTTTTTCTCCTTTCTTAATACACATTTCCAGGCGTATCAAAATCATTATTTTTATTAGTTTTCCCTAGGGAAAACCACAAATCTACATAATGATATCATTAAAAAAACTTAATGTCAATATCTTTCTTCACATTAAGTTTATTTTTTGTAAAAATTATTATTCTTTTATTTTTTTAATTGTCTTACCTTACCTATTGTATATTTATCAAATTCTAACATATTTATTATTTCCATAAATCTTTCATAAGTTAATTTTTTATATATTTCTAAATCAGAATAGTTATCCGTATATGCTAACCTTTTACCAAAATCAGCCGGGTTACCGTACTTATCATCAAGGTTTCTTACCTCATCTGCTATAAATGATCTTCTAATTCCTTCAAAATCTGCAAAACTCATATCCATTCTATATAATTTATCTCTAGCTACTTTTAAATATTCTTTTGGATTATTAGAAACATAACTATGTATTAATTGAGCATAATCATCATGCCATTTAATATAACGATAATAAATTAAATCAAGTAAATTTTTACTTTTTAAATGATGATAAAAATCATTTTCACTGCTTAATAGGTAATTATATAGAAAATTCAAACAAATATTAAGCTCTTCTTTAGTTACACCTTCTGGTTTTTTTATTTTAATACCCAAACTATTAATATCAATATCTACTTTTCTTATTATTTCTTCTTCTTTTTTACGAATAGGATCCAAATCAAATTCAGGAAGAATTACTTTTCTTTTATGACTTTCAATATTTGCATAAATATTATTTAAATAATCAACTAATTCTTCTTCATTAACATTTCCTGCTATAACAAGAATTTTATTATCATCTGAATAAAATGCATTATAACAGTCATATAGTTTTTTCATAGTCATTTCATTTGTAGTTTTTCTACTACCTATAGGTGATAATGTATAATCGTATTCACTATATGCACTAAATAAATTTTTTTCAACTAAATGAACCGCATGAACGTCGAAGTTATCTTGCCAAGTAGATGATTCTTCACAAATTGCATGTCTACTTTGATTAACATCTTTTTTATCAAAGACTGGACAGTCTATTGCTTCAATTAATTCTTTAATAGATTCTTTAATTTTATCTACTCCAACAAAATGATAACAAGTATGGTCATCTGCAGTATATGCATTAGAATTATAATATCTAGCATCAAAATTAGTATAGATATTACCATGCTTTGAATGTTCGCCAAGTAAGTGTTCTAGGTAATGAGCATATCCAGAACCAACACTATAAAGTCTACCATCCATTTTAAAATCAAACCATCTACCACTAGAACCATATTTAACAATATAACTTACAAAAGTTTGTTTTAATGATTTGTCATTATATAAGTATAAAGGAATACCATTATTTAAAATTATTTTTTTATAATTATGCATTTTTATCCCCCTTATACATAAATATATTTTTTAATCTTAAAGATTTCATATGACTAGCTATATCTTCTTCAGTATAACTATCTAAATTTTTAATAAACTCAGAATAATTAAAATCCCCTGCAATACCACGAATATAATCATCTAAATAATCAACCATATCTATTTTATTTTCACTTAATAAATAATCTTCAGTTTTAATATATTCTTTTGCATACTTAAGTAAATCTATTAATTTTGTTTTATCTTGAGCAATAGAAATTATTTCATTTATAGCATCTAATGTTTTTTGTTTATTATTTTTATCAATCTTTGCTTTAAAAACAAATGCTTTTCTATAATAGAAAATCGAAACATATGATGAATATACAAGTCCATACTTTTCTCTTAATATTTGATGACATAATCCATTTCTTCCATTAAATATAGAACCAAGTATTTTTGTTAATCCCTCATCTATATCATCTATTTCATATGTTACATATAAAATAGATTCATTAATATCAGAATCAGACACTTCACTATCACCTTCTACTATATTAGGTTGTGGCGAGTGGTCTATTACGCCTTTATTATTTTTATATGGAATAATCTTTCTGAGTAATTTAAATTCATCAGTAGAAATATTTCCAAATACTATTCCTCTATAAAAACTATTTTCGTTAATCGTATTATAATATGCTTCTTTTATATCATCCATAGTTATAGAATTAATGGTATTTTTTATATATTCTTTATCTACTGAACATCCATATTTGTTATTTTCATCTTCAAATACACTATCTAAAAAAAGTCTACTTGCTCTATTACCTGAATTTGATATTCTATGGAGTAAATCAGATATATATGATCTTTTAATAATTTCTAATTGTTCATTATCAGTAAAATCAGGATGTAATAATATATCACTTACAAATTTAAAAGCATCTTCTAAGTAATCATCTTCTACTACAGAAGGAGAAACTAAATCAACACATAAAAGTATATTACTGATTTTCCCTATTTTTTGTGGAGAAAACCATACTTCCGCCGAATAAAGTTCTTTCATTCTTTTAGCTGTTGATTCATGCACTTCATTTGAATGCATTAAATATTTGCATAATACATAGTTAATAGCATCTTCTCTATTTCCATTTTTACTATTAAAACATAATTGCATAATTATAGTATTAAAGCTATCATCTTGATATAGATATACTCCATTATCATTAATAAGTTTAGATAAATCCATAGTTACCCCCACTTTTCTAATGAAATTTATAATAACACAAGTATTAAAAAAAATAAACTTATTTTATTAAGTTTATTCTTCTGTTTCATGTTCACTAGGATCATAATCATTTACAAGTTGATTTTTATTCAATAAATCAAAATAATTAAATGCTTCTAAAAATTCTTTTTCATTTTTAGAATCAGTTTTTATTAAAGTTAATCCATTTGGGTTTAATTCTTTCAAATCTTTATCTATGTTATTATTTTTAATATTACCATTATCATTAATTATTAATTCATATTTAGTATCTTCATTTATATTAATTCCTTCACCTGTACCCATACTAAACGTCATATTTAATAATATTTTATTTCCGGTTATTATATAGTTTCCAAATCCTATTGTACTTATCATTTCATAAGTAGAATATACAAATGTTCCATTTTCATATAAATATAGTTTATATTCTGCTTTATATTTATTTTCTATTTCTTTATCATTTTCATCAAATAAATACTCTATTGCATCAAGTTCTCCCGTATATAACCCCTTAATAGTAGTATATGTTATACAATCATTATCTTTCGATTTAGAAAAAATAATATAAATAATTAGTCCTAATATTATAATTCCAAATATTATTAATAAAATTTTATTCTTTTTTTCCATAAATTTACTCCTTTATTTTAAACGCTTCATTAATTATATTATGATAATTAATATTATTACCTTTTTTATTTTTAACAAAATATGCAAGGTATTCAATATTACCATTACCTCCTCTTATTGGAGAATATGTAATATTATTTAAATAAAAATCTATTTTTTTAAATTCATTTACTACATTATTTATTACTTCAAAGTGTACTTCTTTATTTAAAGGAATCCCCCTATACTTATTTGATATATCCATTCCACATTCAAATTGTGGTTTTATTAAACAAATTATTTCGTTTAGATTTAATTCATTTATTTTTTTTAATAATTTAGTTACTGATATAAATGAAACATCTATTGTACAAATATTAGCATCTATAACAATGTTATTATCTATATTTCTAAAATCAGTGTTTTCATATAGAAAAATTTTTTTATTATTTTTTAATTTATCACTAAATTGATTACTACCTACATCTATAGCATATATTTTAGATATATTATTTTGTAGTGCACAATCGGAAAAACCTCCTGTAGAAGATCCAATATCAATCATTATTTTATTATTTAAATCAATATTAAATTCTTTTATAGCATGTTCTAGTTTTAATCCACCACGTGATACATATTTTAAAGTTTCTCCAATGATTTCAATTTTATCAGAATCATTTACATTAAAAGATGGCTTATCAATGCATTTATTATTTACAAAAACCACTTTGTTTTTAATTTCATTTTGACTTTTACTTCTTGTTTCAAATAGTCCTCTATTAACAAGTTCTATATCTAACCTTGTCATTATAATTCTCTTTCACCTTTATTTTTAAATTGAATTAATATTGGTGTGCCACTAAAGTCAATATTCTCACGTATTTTATTTTCAAGATATCTATAATAACTAAAATGAACAAGTTCTTTAGAGTTTACTTCAATATCAAACCTAGGAGGTTTAACACCAGATTGATGAGTGAAGTACACTTTTAATTTTTTACCTTTAAAAGCAGGAGGTGGTGTTTCAATAAATGCATCTCTTATAACATCATTTATTATATTAGTTTTAACTTCTTTAATTGAATTATTATATGAAATTAACACTTCAGGCATAAGAGTATGAATTCTTTTTTTAGTTTCAGCACTTAAGAAAACTATTTTAGCAAAGTCCATAAATTGGAAATTATTCTTAATATCTTTTTTCCATTCTTTCATTTCTTCATCTTTGTCTTCTATAGTATCCCATTTATTAACCACTATTACTACTGGTTTACCTGCTTCAAGAGCATAACCTGCGATATGTTTATCATGTTCTACTATTCCTGTAGTGGCATCAAGTACTAAAAGACATACATCACTTCTATCAATAGCTTTCATACTTCTAAGTAAACTATATTTTTCTACTGCTTCAAATATTTTACCTTTTTTACGAAGACCAGCTGTATCTATTAAAGTATACTCTTCTTTATTATGAGTAAATTTTGTATCTATTGCATCTCTTGTAGTACCAGCAACATTACTTACTATCACTCTGTCTTCATTTAGAAGTGCATTTACTAAACTACTTTTACCTACATTAGGTCTTCCTATAACTGCTATTTTAATATTATTGTCTTCTTCTTCATATCCTTCTGTGTACTCATCAGTAGCTAACTTTAATAAATCATTAACACCTGTTCCATGTTCTGCAGATATTCCAATATAATCATCAAATCCTAATGAATAGAATTCATATATAGTATCTTTAGATATACTATTATCTATTTTATTAATGGCCACTATTACTTTTTTATTTTGACGTTTTAACATATCACGAATTAACAAATCGCTTGTAGTAAGTCCATCTTTAGCATCTACAACAAAAATAATAGTATCAGCTTCATTAATACCAATTTCTACTTGCATACGAATTTCATCATTAAACTGTCCATTACTTAAATCAATACCACCTGTATCAATTAAATAGAATGGTTTATCTTTAAATGTTGCTTGACTATATATTCTATCTCTAGTAACCCCAGGTGCATCTTCTATAATTGCAACTTTTTTACCAACTATTCTATTAAATAAGGTGCTTTTACCTGTATTAGGTCTTCCAACTAAACATATTGTTTGACGCATAATAATGACCTCCTTTTTAATGCAATAGATTATAACTCTTTTTTTTAAAAATATCTAGTATTTATTCTACAATATAATTATATATTATAATGAACATATCAACAATGGCACTTTGATTTTATTTACACATTATTGTATAATTAAGTGGTGATGTATTATGAAAAAAATTGAATTTAAACCTTTAATTACTACTATTATATTAATAGTATTTCAAACAATATGTTTTTTCTTTTCTAAACTATTACAAGGTACTCCACATTTAATTGGAAATGCAATAGATGCAAAAATACCATTTAATATTTGGTTTATCATTCCATATTTTATTTGGTATTTATTAATATTTATTGTTCCCTACTTTTTATATAAGAAAAATAAAGATTCATTTATGAGATATATTTTTACTTATGTAATTGTTACTATAATAGCAAATATAATTTTTATTATTTATCCATCTACAGTAGATAGACCAGAGGTTGTAGTAAAAGGATTATTAACATTAACTGCTAAAATAATATTTGCAATAGATACTCCGGTGCTTAATTGTTTTCCATCACTTCATTGCGCTATGAGTATGATGTTTATATTATTTATGTTTGAAAATAAGAATATAAATTATCCAATTAAAATAGTTATTTCATTAATATCTGTGCTTATTATGGCAGCTACTCTATTTGTAAAACAACATGTGTTTATTGACCTTGTTAGTGGAGATATTCTTGCACTAGTTGCATATGTTTTGGTTAAAATATTTTATAAAGAAAATAATAAATTAAAAAAAGTACTAAAAATTTAGTACTTTTTATGTAAATTAGTAATAATTCCTTAGTATTTTTATTATTAAATATAGTATAATTATATTAAGAAAAAGGTGATTAAATGAAAAAAGGATTTTTGGGAATAACTCTTATTATTGTTGCTGCATTAATTTTATTCGGAACATATGTTTATCTATACAAAATAAAAGGAAATGATCAAGAAATAATTCCAGATGGAAAAGATATTACAAAAGAAGAATATATTTACAAAGAAGATCTTCTTGTTCTAGGGTATAATGTTAATGAAATAAATACAATTGAGTCTAAAATAAGTGATTCTGATGTTAAAAAATACCTTTTATCTGAAAAATATAATAATTTAATTGAATTATTAAAATCACCATATTTTAAAATAGAACATATTGATAGATATGAAAGCTATTATTCAAAAAACAAAGACTATTCATTTGAAGATATAGTTATATATGTTGAGATTGGACTTGATATAGAATTTTATACAAATATAACAGAAATAACAAACTATGATGATTATGACGCAGTAGTAAATAAATATTATAAATTACCTGATAACTTTGAAGCTAAAGATTTAGTAAGTATTGATAGTAAGTATAAAAAGTCTAGTTATAATTACAGATTAAGAAAAGTTGCTGCTGAAGCATTATATAAAATGATAGATGCTGCTTTAGAAGATAATATTAAATTATGGGTAGTATCTGCATATAGAACTGAAAGTACTCAAAAGTCTTTATTTAATAACTCCAAAAATAGTGATGGGCTTGAACATGCATTATTATATTCAGCAAAGCCAGGACATTCTGAACACCAATTAGGTCTAGCAGTTGATTTAAATATGGCTTCTTCTAAAGCACATTTTGAAAACACTAAAGAATATGCATGGTTAAAAGCAAATTCATATAAATATGGATTTATAGAAAGATATCCAAAAGGAAAAGAATTTATAACAGGATATGGATTTGAACCATGGCATTATAGATATTTAGGAATAGATCTTGCTACTGATGTATATACAGATGGCGGAACATATGAAGAGTATTTAGTTAAGCATTCAAAATAATTTCTTAATAAATAATAGATAATAAGCAAAAAATACAACTACGCAAGAAATAGTTATAATTAATAATTTAACTATTTCTTTTTTTATTGGACTCATTTCATCATTAGCTTTATTAATATTTTCCATTCTTTTAAACACAGAACTTGTTTTTAAAACATTTATTTTATATGTATTAATATTATCAACATTTATCTCTATAACATTTTTATCTTTATTAAAATTACCATTACCTACTATATCAACATAAGATGAATCATTTAATAGTTCATAATCTATTTCCAAATTATCTTCATTGTTTATAACTATTTCATATTCAAATACATCTTTTGAAAAATTTATATCATAGTTTTTAATTGTTAAATTATTAAGTACTCCCAAGGTTTCTTTATCTTCTTTATAATTCTTATATACATTAATTTCATAATCACCATATATATTCGAATTAACTATATATTTATTAATTCCATCTTCTACAAAGAATAAGCCATCTCCAGTAATGATTTCATCATTTTCATTTTTAACTTTAATTATTATTTCATTATTATCAGTAAAATAATTATATTTTTTAATATTTTTATCGTAACTAGGAATTATGTTTTCTTCATTTACTTTAATAAATTCTATAGCATATACTTTAAAAGATAAAAACATAATAAAAAAAGCAAATAATATTTTTTTCATATTAATATTATTTACTTAATTATTTTTTATATTCTATTTAATTGTTTTAATTATTATTTTTTTAACTTTCTTTTTCTTCTTTTCTATTTTGAATGCATCTACAAATCTTTCTTCGAAGTTTTTAACTCTCTTGTTATAGTAGATAGTTCCCAAAACATCTCCTGCACGTACTTTTTGCCCTAAAGTTTTATTTAATGAAACACCTACTGCATAATCTATTCTATCTGTTTTTTTATGACGACCAGCTCCTAAATCATAGACAAGTGTTGCTAATTTCAATGAATCAACTTTATTAACATATCCAGTTTCATGAGATATTATCACATATTTTTTACATTTATCTTTTAATTTCTTTAAATCTCCGCCCTGGTATTTAATCCATTCTTTAAATTTATTTTTAGCATGTCCACTTTCTAATAAGTTAACAACTATCTCTTTAGCACGCTTTTGTGTTATTCCTTTTGCGGCACTTATCATTAAACTAGATATATAAACAGATAATTCATATAATCTTTTATCATATTTTCCATTGAAGAAATCAATAACTTCTTTTACTTCAAGAGAATTTCCAATATTAAGTCCTAAAGGGCTGTCCATATCACTTAATGTACATATAACTTTTTTATTATAATATTTTCCAATGTTAACCATTGTTTTAGCAAGCTTAGTTGCATCTTTAATATTTTTCATAAATGCACCAGCGCCTACTTTTAAGTCAATAATTATTACATCGCTTCCACTTGCTATTTTCTTAGACATTATTGAACTAGCTATTAATGGAATTGAATCTACAGCTCCTATTTCATCACGTAATGCATATATTTTTTTATCAGCAACAGCGATTTTATCACTTTGACTAATAACTGCGCATCCAACTGTTTTTAATTCATCTATAAATGCTTCTTTTGATATTTTTAATTTGTATCCTGTAATACTTTCTAGTTTATCAACTGTACCACCAGTAAGTCCTAAACTTCTTCCACTCATTTTTGGGACACATACTCCAGTACAGGCAACTATTGGAGAAACAATGAGTGTTATTTTATCTCCTACTCCTCCAGTAGAATGTTTATCAACTACTTTCTTTTTTAATTTAGATAAATCTATTATTTCACCACTTTTAATCATTACATCAGTTAAATAGTAAGTTTCATCCATTGAAAGTCCATTATAATAAATAGCCCATAAAAACTCACTCATAGTTTGATCAGATATTTTATTCTTAACATAACTATTTACCATATATCTTATTTCTTCATAAGATAATTTTTCTTTATTATTCTTTTTATAAGTTATTTCAATTGCTTTCATTTTACCCAACTCCTAAAACTCTATTCTATATTTATATTATACATTAATTACTATTTATTTTCCACATCTTTATATGTATATAAACTAATAACTGATTTATCTGGTATATCATGATCATCTATACTTTTTAACATCTTTTTTCTATCATATGGAACATATACTTCTTCAATATCATATCCATTATTTTTTTCTTTGATTATTATATAATATGCTAAATCATAAGGATTATCTTCATATGCAAGCGCTAAAGCTCTTATTGATCTTACTTTTACATTTTTATCTTCTGTATAATATTTAAAATGAGCATGGCCTTGTATTATTTCATCATAATAATCAACTTTTTTACCACCTAATACAGGATCATTATAAGCAGATACATATCCTCTATCTTCTTTTAATTTGCTTTTTGATTTTGATTTCAAAAGTTCTAATTGTTCGGGAGTATTTGCATTATAAAATTGTTTTTGGGGATTAGGATCATTTTCTTTAATTGCCTTTTGATAATTCCATACACTATTAGTATTATAATCGAATCTAACATCATTAATAAAATGACATAATCCTATTTTCTTACCCCCTACTAATAAATCATAGCTATGTTTATTTTTCTTAAGTGATTCAACTTGCTTTTTAGTTAATGTTGACATAGTCCACTCTTGATTTTTAGTTTTCTTTTCTCCAAAATAAACCTTAAATGGTTCTATTCCAAGAATACAATATTCTTCACTATTACCATTAATACAATTTACATTATATTTTTTTAAAAGATCTAACACTTCACCTGAATTAGGACCTACTCCTATGTTATCACCCAATGAATATATTTCAGTAATTCCTCTTTTTTTAATATCTTCAAGTGTTGAAACTAATGGTTCTAAAAGACCATGTGCATCAGAGAAAACTGCTATTTGTCTACCTGTATATTTACTTCTCATATTTTTCACCAAGATTAATTATAACATATAATTTACAAATTGTTTCATTTTATATATAACAATTCAAAGAAACAGATTACTCTGTTTCTTCTTGCCTTTTGCTGCTTAAAAAAGATATCTTTTCAGCAATAACATCCATAGAATATTTTTTCTTACCATCTTTTTCATAGTTTGATGTTTGTATTCTTCCTTTTACGCCTATTACATCACCTTTTTTACAATATTCGCATGTGTTTTCTGCTATACCATCCCATAAAACACATGGTATAAAATCCGTTTCATAATTACCATCAATATTTTTATATGCTCTTGGAACAGCTACTGTAATAAGTGTTCTTTTTTTATTGTTTTCGGTTGTAATTATCTCTGGATTTGCAACAAGTCTTCCAGCTATTACCACTTGATTTAACATATTTTTTACCTCCTTTCAAAGGCAATATAACATATTAAAAAAGTGTTAACAAATTGGAATAATTAAAAAATTATAATACTTTTTTTACCTATTTTTTAATTTTTCTTTTAAGACAAATTTTAAAAATCATTATAGTTTTTTTACTAATAATTTAATTTTATACTATTTTGAAAATTTTTCTATTTCTTCTTTATTTTTTAAAACATTTACTAAATAATCTATTTCTTCATATGTATTATAAAAATATAAACTTATTCTAACTGTATCTTCTTTGTTATCACCCATTTTAGCACAATGCTTTCCACTTCTTACACATATTTTTTTACTGTTTAAATAAAGGCCTAAGTCTCCTGACAATATACCATCTATATTAATTATAATTGTACTTCCTTCACAATTTTTATTATATATTTTTATATATGGGATTTCTTCTAATTTAGATATTAGATACTTTTTTAATTCTTTTTCTTTCTTTTCAATATTTTGAAATCCAATTTCATTTAAAAAATCTATTGATTCACCAAATCCAATAATAGACGCTATATCAAGAGTGCCTGCTTCAAATCTATATGGAATATCTAATAGTTTTAATGAGTTTTCATCATAGTTTAAATTCATTCCCCCACCATACTCAAAAGGAATCATTTCATTTAATAATTCATATTTACCATAAAGAATACCTACTCCAGTTGGGCCGCACATTTTATGAGCAGAAAATGCAAGAAAATCAATATCTAATTTTTGTACATCTACTTTTATATGTGGAACACTTTGAGCACCATCAACTACTACTAATATATTCTTGGAATGCGCAAGTTCACATATTTTTTTAATATCTCTTTTATCACCACTTACATTAGTAATATGTGCTAAAGATATTACTTTTGTTTTATCTGTTATTTTATTTACTAGATCATTAATATTTAATTTTTCATGAATTGAATCAACAAATACTATTTTTATATTTTTTTTAGTTGATAAAACTAACCAAGGAAGAATATTAGATGCATGTTCACTGCTAGATAATATTACTTCATCACCACTTTTCAAATATTTTAAAAAAAATCCAAATACAATCATATTTAATGAATCAGTTGTATTCTTAGTAAATATAATTTCTTCTTTTCGTTTAGCATTAATAAATTTTTTTACATTATCTCTAGTATAATCTATCATATCATCTACTTTAAAACTAATATCATAATCTCCTCTATGAGAATTGGCAGAATAATTTTCATAGTAATCTAATATTTTTTTAATAACTCTATTAGGTTTAAATGTAGTCGCAGCATTATCAAAATATATAATATTCTTTTCTTTCATTGGAAAGGTATTATCATTATTCATATATATCACCCAATATAATATACTCGTTTATTTTACTATTAAATATAATAAACATAATAATTGAAGTAAATATTTATTTGGTATATAATAAGTTTGGTGATTTATATGGATTGTATATTTTGTAAAATTATTAAAGGAGAATTACCTTCCTATACTTTGTATGAAAATGATTACGTAAAATGTTTTTTAAATATTAATCCTCTTTCAAATGGTCATACCTTAATAATACCTAAGAAACATTTTAAAGATGCTTTTGATATTGATGAAAAGTATATGTTAGAAGTTAACAAAGCAGAAAAGATAATATTAAATTTATTACAAGAAAAGTTAAATCCAACTGGATTTAAACTACATCAACATAATGGTACTGTACAAGAAATTAAACATTACCATTTACATGTAATTCCAACTTATACTAAAAAATCAAAAAGAAGCGTAAAAAAAATATATGAAGAGTTAATAAAATAATTGAGAAATAAATATTTATATTGTATAATAAATTATAGAGGGATGTGATAAATAATGTCAGAATCAACAAGTTTAAAAACACTAATAATTGTTGGTGGAGGTATATTAGGATTTGTATTATTAATCTTATTAATTGTTTGGATTACTTCAATTGCTAAAGGTCATTATGTAACATATGAAACTTTAGAAGCAAAAATGGTTGAGGCATCTAAAAAATATTATTCTAAAAATCCTACGTTATTACCTGCTGAAGATGAAGAAACAACATTATATTATGATACTTTAGTTACTGAAGAATATATTAAACCATTAAATAAAATGCTTAAAGATGGTGATAAATGTAGTGCATATGTTGTTATTAGTAATGTGGCATCAAATTATGATTATGCACCATATATTAACTGTCCTGGTAGTTATGAAACTCAAGAATTATATAAAGTTATTTTAAAGAATAATCCAGTTGTTACTTCTGGAAGTGGACTTTATAGTGATGGAGATAGTGGTTATTATTTTAGAGGCGAAATAACAAATAACTATGTTAAATTAGGAACTATTGATAACTATGGAGAAGAAGTTGATAATCTTTGGAGAATATTAAGCATTGAAAAAGATAACACAGTTAAAATTAGAGCAACAAAATATACAGAAGATAGTTATACTTGGGATGATAGATATAATGAAACTCAAGAAAATAATTATGGATACAATAAATTTGAAATAAGTAGAATTAAAGATACTTTAGCAAATCTTATTAAAGAACCAGTAATAATGGATGAAGAATATAAAAGTAAATTAGTTGCTAAAAAATTATGTGTTGGTAGAAGAGAACTTGAAGATACAACAAAAAATGGAAGTGCTGAATGTTCAGTAATGAGTAATGATAAATATTATTTTGATTTACTTTCTCCATATGAATATATGAGAATAAGTTTAGATGACAATTGTAAAGATACATCAAGTATTTCTTGCTCAAACTACAATTTCTTAAGATCAGATCAAAATGATGAATGGACTTTATCAGCAACAATTACTAATGATTATGAAGTACTAAGTTTCAATGGTACTCGTTATAATTTAGAAAGTGCTTATATGGAAAAAAATATAATGCCAAGTGCATATTTAAATACTAGAACATTCTTTGTATCAGGTACTGGTACTATGAGCGATCCATATATAATTAAATAATAAAACAAATAAAAATTATTGAATTAATCAATAATTTTTTTATGCGTTATTTTTAAACCATTCATCTTTAATGTGAGCATTATTTGAATCTGGTGTTGGATTTGGTTTATCAACTTTTACAAATAAAGGAATATTTAATGCATTTCCAAAGCACAATGCAACTCCAGGTCTTAACACTTTTAACTTTTCAATATCTGAATGTGATACACTATGTGTTATTCCTTTAATAATATCTAAATCATCTGGATGGAACATACGAAGTACTATATAGTTAGAACATTGACTCAATGCTGTTTTAGAAAGTTCACTTGGTCTTTGAGTTATAAGTCCTAAAATGATACCATATTTTCTTCCTTCTTTAGTTATCCTATCAAAAATATTATAACCAATAACATTTATATCATTATCATTTTGAACATATCTATGTGCTTCTTCTAACATTATTTGAACAGGGAAGCCTCCTCTACTTTCAAGTTCTATCCCATAATTCAAAAATAACTTAGAATACATTTTAGTTAAAGTCTTTGCAAATCTTTCATCTACATAATTAAGATTAAAGTTAACAATCTGAGCTTTCTCCCCAGAAATAGTCGTAAATATTTTTCTAACATAATCTTCTTTTGAAATTAGTTCATCTGTATCAAAATATACTCCATAACCGCTATTTATAATTGCATCTAATCTTACTTTCAATATATTATTTATATCATAGATTTTATCACTCTTAAGTACACCTTCGCTTATTAATGCAAATTCAAATGCATCATATAAATCTTTTAATTTATATTTTCTAGGTTTCATTTTTGAATTTAGTTGTAGCTTATCATCAATAAATCTTTCTAAATATTCTATTACAAGTTGTATAGCATTTATTTTACCTGTTTGATCAACATTTAAACATTGTCTTATTGTTCTAATATATCCGGGTTGAATTATTCTACTTTCTAGATTAATATTTTTGGTATAGAAGTTAGTAAGTACAGCTACAATTTGATCTCTAATTTGAGTTGGTGCCCTACCACTTGTTAATATATCCATTAATGCTTTTGCAATAATATTGTTTTTATATTCAATTACTTTATCTTCATCTTCAGTAAACAAATAAACATATCTTAATGCCTTTTCAATAATTGGAATTTGTGATTGACTATCAGCATTTAATAAAAGTGCTATATCATCTGTATCCAAATAATATAAAGGTAATTTAATTATTTCACTAGAACTTGCTTTTATATTAGTTGTATATTGTTTACATCTACACTTTGATGTTTGATTAATTGTATCAAGTGCTGGTTTATATTCACCATAAACATCAAATAAAACTATATTGGCATTATATGGCGGATTAACTGTTCTATAGAATAAATTTTGTAATAATCTTGCTACTGTACAGCTTTTTCCACTACCAGTATTTCCTAATATAGCGAAGTGATTTGAAAAAAATCTATCTATATTCGCAGATACATTAAATCCTTCATAAGTAATAGATTTACCAAGATATATATTATCTCTATCATCTACACTTTGACTTCCTAGTAATATAATTGCTTCTTCTTTATTAATAAGTCTAACAATAGAGTCATAATTTGGCTTGTGCACTACTCCACTCAAAAAACTATTGTCTTTGAATTCACCAATCATAATACAATTGATCTCATCTCTTGTAATAGATAAGATTTCACATACTATTCTATGCTCTTTTTCAAAGACAATATGCATCCCAATAAGGTTTGATTCTATTCTTTTAGTAGTATTTTCTACTTTGATATATTCATCTATAATTGAAATAATATTACCAAACATATACAACTCCTTATTATTCTATTAAAATTATAACACATGTAAATTAAAATAGAAACATTAAGTTTCTATTTTATAGTTTTTATTATGCACTCATTATCAAACCTAATTAATGAAAGTATTCTTAATGCTTCCTCATACTTAGTATTCATACAATAAGTATAAACGTTAAAGTCAATTTTATTATCTAAAAGTAATTCCATAGTAATACCATATTCAATATCTTCTATGTTATCAAAATCTAATATATAGTTCCTAATATATCTTTTTTTGTTTCTTTCAAATTCTTTCTTAGTAATATTTATTTTCTTAATATCTTTTCTTATGTTTTTAATAAATAAATCTGGATCCTTACAAACAGCACTTATATTAATTACTAAATAATCATCTATAATACTAGAACTATAATTCAATCCATATACTATTCCTTTTAATTTATATTTTTCAAATAACTTAGATGAAGATGAAAAGTTACTATTCAATATAAAGTTTAAATAATCTTTTAAAATACTATCTTCTTTTATACCAAATATTCGCTTGTCCATTTTAATTGAATATTTAACTCTAGGTTCTTCTATATCTTTTTGTATTTCTTCATAAGGTATTTTAACTATCTCTTTTTCTTTTTCTTTTACTCTTTTTGGAAGAGTTTTAGGTTTTAAATTCAAATTAGAAATGTATTCATTTATTACTTCCATTACTTCATCAGGATCAAAATTACCACATACAACTATGAATGTATTATTAGGTACATAATAATCATTATATATTCTATTTAAGTCTTTAGCAGTAATTTTTTCTATATCGCTTCTTTCACCTACCACAGTGTTTTTAATATATGAGTCAAAGAATAGATTTTTGTATAAATGATTTGACATAAGACTATCAATTCTATCTTTATACATGTCTATTTCTTCCCCAATTATTCCCTTTTCTTCTTCTACACATTTTTCATTTATATTTATGTTATAAAAGATGTCTAGTAATAATTTTAAATTTTCAATTAAATTTATACTTCCAAAAATATTGTAATTTGTTCCATAATAACTAGTCCATGCATTAGCAAGACTACCTAATTCATTTATTCTTTTAGATATTTCTGGATTTTCTGATAGTGCCATTACTTTATGTTCTAAAAAATGTGCACTTCCTGGTACTACATCGTATATTTTATTATTTAATTTATATTTAGTAACATTAGCTCCAAATTTAACACTTATTGTTATATAAAAATTTTTAGTCTTATCTGTTTTGTATAAATAAACTTCAAGTCCATTGTCTAATTTTTCACAATACAACTCTTCATTTACTTTTTCAAATGTTTTCTTTATCATTAGTTATCCCCCTTAAGCAAATAAATAGTGGATAATGAAATTTTATTGTTTAAATTAATCACTTCATCTATTGTAACATTATTAACATTTTCTCTTAAAGTTTCAATATCTTCTATTGTTTCAAATTCTCTATTGTAATAAGTATCTATTTGAGCAGATAAATCATCATAATAGTTATTTATGAATGTGTTAATTGTCTTTTTAGCTGAATCAAACAATCTTTCTACTGCTTTTTTATCTGACATGGATTCAACACATTTTTTAATAAGTTCCACTGTTTTTTCATAATTCTTTTTATTAATACCAGCATATATAGTTAAAGAAGGATTATATCTAGAATAATATGAACCTATTGAATAACAAAGTGAATTTTTCTCTCTTACTATATTAAATAATATTGAGTCATTCATTGTACCAAGAATAGTGTTATATACTCTAAGTACATGGTTTAATTCATGAAAATTCATGTTTAATAGCCTATATCCAATATATAATCTAGATTGATTAAATGGTAATGAATCTACTTTTTCAATCAATTTATTACTATATTTATGTTCTATTGTAAATCTTAATTTTTTATTATTTCCTTTTATTTGTTTTAATATTGGCTTTAGTTCATCAATTATTGATGTATCAACATCACCTAATATTGCAATATCTACTTTATAACTTCCGTCAAATAAAGTCTTATAATATTCATATAACTTATATGAGTCTATATTTTCTAAGTCTTCTACTTCAGGAAAAAGACTATATTCTCCTGGAGTACCTTTATACATAAGCTTAGCATATTTAATGCCACCATATGTCATTGGATTATCTTTTACTGCTTTAACACTTGATATAGCATCTTCTTTTAACATTTCAAAGTAATCATCATTAAAATGATTATCTGCTATATTAGGATTAAATAATACTTCTTCAAAATATTTTATACATTTCTTTAAATATTTTTTATCAATATATTTTGGATTTAGTAAATCAAGAGACATTGCATATGAGTTACATTGCCCTGTCATTCCATAAAATATTGATACTTTTGTTCCATATAAATCTTCTACTACTCCAGCCATTTTATCTTTAGTATTATATTTTTTAGATGTATAAAGTAAATTTTGAATTAATAGTTTTCCGTAAGGAATATCATCTTTATTAAATTCTTTTGTTAAAAATATAACAATACTTACTGTTTTAAATCTATTTGTATTAATAAAATGTATAGTATAATTATCATTAATTATTTTCTTGTATTCCATATTATTCCTCTTCTCGTGTTATATTATAACATAATATATTTTAAAAAGAAGATATCTAATATCTTCTTTTTTATTATTTACATTTTTTAACATTTTATTATTGATTCAAGAGCAAGAACAATCATTTGATCTAATTTTTGTTCTCGTTCCATTGGATCAATTACATCACGAGTTACTAAGTTATCACTTATTGTAAGAATAGAAGTTGCTTTTTTATAGAATTTTTTAGCATTATATAAAAGAGCATATGTTTCCATTTCAACTGCCTTACATCCTAAATCTACATATTTAGAAATGTTACTCTCTCCAGTATAAAATGCAAGTGATGTATGTACTCTTCCTTGAGTTATAGGAATACCTCTAATTCTTGCTGTATTAGTAATAACTCCATTTAATTCTTGAGAAGAATTAATAACTTCTTCATTGTCTCCTTCTCTTCCAGCTTCTTCATCAAAATATGTTTTTGAGAAGGCAGAATCCGCTAATAACAAATCATATAGTTTTAAATCTTCTAAATAACTTCCAGCAGTACCTATTCTAATAATAGTATCAACATCATAATAATCAAATAATTCATGACTATATATTCCCATACTTGGAATTCCCATTCCACTTGAAAATATTGTTACTCTAACACCTTTGTAATATCCAGTATATGCAAGTTCACCACGTAATCTATTAACAAGTTTTGCATCAGTTAAATACTTTTCAGCAATATATTTAACTCTATTTGGATCTCCTGGCATTAAAACTTTCTTTGCAATATCTTCTTTCTCTGCTTCAATATGTACTGTTCCCATTGTTTACTTCCTTTCCTACTCGTTAGGCTCCTCTAACTTTACTAATACGTCTCTAGGTTTACTTCCCTTTGCAGGACCTACTATACCTTTTTCTTCAAACATATCCATTATACGAGCTGCTCTATTATAACCAATACTATATTTTCTTTGAATTAATGATGCACTTATTTGTCCCATACGGATAGCATAATTTAATACTTCATCATAAAGTACATCTTTTTGCTCAGATGGAGCACCTCCACTACCGGACATACCAGATGCTCCTTCGCCATTACTATCTAAATTAGTAAATTTATCACTATATCTAGGTCCATGACTTCTTTCTTTTACAAAATCAACTACTTTAGCAATTTCATTATCTGATACAAAACTTCCTTGAATTCTAGTAGGAGTATTATTATCCATTGGTTTATATAACATGTCTCCTTTTCCAAGTAATTTTTCAGCACCAGTCATATCTAAAATAGTACGTGAATCTATTGAAGAAGAAACAGCAAATGATATACGAGTTGGTATATTAGATTTAACAACACCGGTAATAATATCAGTTGATGGTCTTTGAGTTGCTACAATCAAATGGATACCAGCTGCTCTAGCAAGTTGAGTTATTCTCATAATAGATTCTTCAACTTCTTTAGCAGCAACTAACATTAAATCAGCAAGTTCATCTATTATTACTAGAATAAATGGCATCTTTTTAAGACCACAATCTGGTTTTTTCTTTAATTCTTTTTCTATATATTCATTATAAGTTTGAATGTTCTTTGTTCCACTATTTTTAAACGTTTCATAACGTTCATCCATTTCAACTACTATTCTTTGAAGAGCAGCACTAGCCTTCTTAGGATCAGTAACAACAGGCATTAACAAATGAGGAATTCCTTCATAGACATTAAATTCAACTTTTTTAGGGTCTACTAATACCATTTTAACTTCATCAGGAGTTGATCTCATTAATATTGAAATAATTATATTATTAATGCAAACACTCTTACCAGCACCAGTAGCACCTGCTACTAACATATGAGGAGTTTTATTTATTTCAACATATTTTACATTACCCATTATGTCTCTACCTAAAGGAGCTGCTAATATAGAGCCTTCTAATTTCTTTTCATGTCTCATTGCTTCCATTATCTCTCTCATTGATACTGGGATAACAGTTTGATTAGGTATTTCAACTCCGACTGTATTCTTTCCAGGAATTGGGGCTTCGATTCTAACTTCTTTAGCTGCTAAAGCAAGAGCTATCTCACGTGAAATACTTAATACTTTATTTACTTTTGTTCCACGTTCTAAATCCATCTCATATTGAGTAACTGCAGGTCCTACATGTACTTCAATTACTTTAGCTCTCATACCAAAGTCCATAAATACTCTTTCAAGTGTTTTAGTATTAGCGGCAATAGTTTCAGTTGAATTAACTTTACCTTTATTTTTATTTAAATCAAGTAATTCTACTGGAGGTTTAACATATACCTCATTACTTACATCTTCTGTCTTTAATTCAATAGGTTTATCCATATTTCCAATTGTATCAGGTTTCTTTTGTTCAAGTTCTTCAACACTTGTAATTACTACCCTTTTATCGACTTGTGGTTCTTCCTCTTCTTCTATTTCATGAACATTAAGTTTTTTATGTTCAACTTCTTCTCTTTCTTCTCGACTAAATATCTTTTTAAATGCTGAACCAATTGACCTAAATATATCGGCAATTGTAATATCAAATATCATTATAAGTCCAAATCCAGCAATTACTATCATAACAACACTAGTGCCTTCAACATCGAATAATGAAACGAAAGCCCAAGCGGCACAAGCACCAATCATTCCTCCACCAGTATTTCCTATTTCACTTTCAGCATCAAAAGAATTGTTAATATTTTCATACGTATTAACAACTATTGCCTTTCCTCTTACATCACTGTTTTCACGAATATAATTTATATGTGAAAATAACAATAATGCCAAAATAATCGCATATATTCCTATTAGTCTACCAGAAAAATAATCTGGTTTACTTCTTTTTGCTATAAAGAATATTCCTAATAATAATGTAATTATAAGTACTAAAATATACCAAGTTCCAAATAAGAAAATGGAAAACTTCTTAACTACACTTCCAACTATCCCAAAATCTCCAAGACCAACTAATGAAAATAATATTAGTATTAATCCTTGAATTTCTTTTGAATATTGAAATCCTTTTTTAGATTCTCCTGATTGTTTTTTTCTTTTAGCCATTTCTACACCTAACTTTCCATTTTACTAAGTAGTTTTTTATGAATACCAGGTTCAACAATATTAAGTGCATTTAGTATTATCTCTAGGGATTCTTTATAATTTCCTTTATTAAATGCTTTAGTAGAAGCAATTAATCCTAATTCTACTTCTCTATTTGTTGATCTATATCTATTACCATATACTATAGCCATTTCAGCCATTGCCGCTGTTTTAGTAGCACTAGATGCTGTCTGATAAAGTTTTAATGCTAAATCTTGAGCAGTATCTACTCTTAAATTAAGTGTTCTTATTGATATTGGTTTCTTTTCAATTTCCTTATTTATTTCACCAATAGCGTCAACTGCCTCCTTAAGCTCAACATAAAATTTTTCAGGTATTATAGGTAAATTATAATCTTTAATTTTATATTTAGAATTATTAATTATATTTTTAATTTCAAATAATTGTTCACGAGCACGTGCTTCATCTTCTTTTAGACTACCTAAATTTTTAAGAGTTGTTTCTAATTTATCTTCTACTTTAGATAAATTTACAGCAACCAACTCACATTCATTATTTAATTTTGAATAAGGCATTACTCTTGCTAATGTTCTATCATTAATTAATTTAAAACTTTCTTTAACTTCTAATAAATCTTTATTAATTTCATCTACAACTTTTATTTCTTCATTTGATAAATCATATGTATCTTTAATATTGTCTATTTCAGAATATAAATTTCTAACTATTGATGACATTTTATTTAATCTTTCACCAACATTAATTATTCCTCTTTCATATTCTCTTTTGCCACGCTTTTCATTATCAAAATCAGTATATATTTTTTCATAATAATCAACTAATGTTTTTAAATCAAATATTGAATCTTGTAAGTTTAATACTTTTAATCTATCTAGTATTTCACTTATCTTTTTATTTGTTTCAGCTATATTGTATTCTATATTTAAATACTCTATATTATATCCATCTCTTTTTAACTTCTGTGCAATATTTTCAATATCTTTCATCTTTTTAGGAAGAATCATATTAGATATCAAAAGAATTGTAGGAGCTTCTTCTACAACAATATTAATATTGTTAATCATATCATCTAATGCTTTTACTATACGTCCAAATTCATCATAATTTTTCTTTTGTATAGCAACTTCAAAAGCACTAAATAACTTATCAATATTTTCAAATTGTAATTCTATAGGAGTGTTAACTCCAGTATAATCATTTTTATGTTTATTATATTTAAATACTACTTCTCTATATAAACTCTTTAATTTAGTTACTGTTTCTCTATTTCTTTCTTCACTTTCAGTTAAATCTTTAATTTCACTTAATAATTTAATTGATTTAGCTTTAACATGGAATATATCTTTTTCCGCATTTAAAAGTAATGTGTTAGCTTGATCATAATCAGCATTAACACAAGCAGTTTCTGCTTCAACAAGTTCATCAGTCAAAAATGGTAAATCTACTTTTTCAAGTTCATCAAATCTTTTTTTCCAATCATTAACATCAGCTTGTAATTTTTTATTATTAGCAAGTTTCTCTGCCTTATCTAAATCTGTTATTAATGTAGAAGATATTATAAGATTTTTTTCAGTATTTAATTTATCTAAATTATTTATAATATTCTTCTTCTTTTTATTCTTAAAAGCAACTATTAAAACAGTCAAAAATATTACTAATAATAAAAGTACTATTCCAATTATTAATGTTGTCTTATTCATAATATCCTCCATATATCATTTTAGCACATAAATAAATATTTTTGTAGTCTTTTCCAAAATAAAATAAGGAATAATCCTTAATTTTACATTTTATTAAAGCAACTAATTATTTGATTTTATACTTTGTTTTGATATTTAAAGTAATAAAATCTCTTAGAGATTATCAAATTTTGAGTATGAATATTATATTAATAATTGAATTTTACCAATTTGATTTATTTTTTCTAATATATAAAATTGTTACTGAACAACTGATTGTTAGGTGTTATCACACTCATAAAGGAGGTGATGCAAGTGACTAAAAAGGATTTTCTGATTTCATCATTAATCTTTCTTATTCTCTTACTTATTATTCTACTTTTTGTAGTTTTAATATAAAAAAGCACCTAACTAGAATTAGTTAGGTCTACAAAGTAACACCTGACCTTCGAAAATCAGTTGTTCACACTAAAATAGTATCATAAAATAAACAAATTGTAAATGAATATCAAAAAAATACACAAATGTGTTGACAAAGCATTTTATATTTGGTAATATCTTTTGCATACGGTAAATTTAATCTAGAGTGTAAGCACTTATTTTTATAGGAGGGTTAATGAATTTAAGTGAAGAAGAATTTTCAAAAGAAAAGAAACATCTAGACTTAACTTTAAAACTTTTAAGAGAGCAAATATCAACTCTTGCTCAAGACTTATATGACAATGAAGAAAAACAACTAGAATTTAAAAAGTTCGTGTGGGATACACGAGCTGAACTTGATCCGACTGAAATGAAAACTATTCTTTCGAATAATGAACAAGAAATAGACAACTTAGAAATGAAAGCAAAATACTATAGAAAACTCTATAAAATACAAAACTCACCATATTTTGCAAAAATAGTTTTTGAGACTAAGGATGATGGAAAAAAAGATATTTATATTGGACTTACCTATTTAACAAAAGATCAAGATAACATAATCTATGACTGGAGAGCACCAATATCAAGTATCTTCTATGATTATGAAAGCGGTAAAGCATCATATGAAGCTCCAGGCGGTGTAATAGAAGGCTATCTTCATAATAAAAGGCAATTTACAATTGAAGATGCAAAAATAAAAAGAGTATTTGACTCAAAACTAAATGTTCAAGATGAATTATTGCAAGAAGTACTTGCTAATAAAACAGACGAATATATGAAAAATATAGTTAATACTATTCAAACAGAACAAAATGCAATCATAAGAAATGTAAAAGATAAAAACCTAATTGTACAAGGAATTGCTGGTTCAGGTAAAACGTCAGTAGCACTTCATAGAATAGCATTCTTACTATATAAAATTAAAAATTTAACAAGTGATAAAGTATTAATATTCGCACCAAACAAAGTATTTAGTGAATATATCTCAAATGTACTTCCAGAACTAGGAGAAGAAAATACAAAAGAAACAACATTTAGTGATTTTTTAGAGACCTATATAACAGAATACAAATCAATAGAGTCATTCACATCATTTATAGAAAGATATTACAAATATGAAGAACAATTTATTGATCTTATAAAATTTAAACAATCAAATGAAATAATACCAATTATAGAGAAATATATAAAGAATTATGTAAATAAAGCAGAGTTTACTGAAGAAATATTTAATCATGAACTTTATATGGAAAAAGAAAAACTAAACTACTACTTAAAAGAAAGGTACTCCTCTATTCCACTATTTGAAAGAATAGATGAAATATCAAATAAAATAGCTGAAATGGAATTTAGAGGTAATAAATCTAAAGCAAGACAAGTTAGAAAATGGCTAAGGGAAAGAATTAATATCTCGCTAGACATGAAAGAGATATATAAATCACTTTTTAAAAGTAAAGAATTCATAAGTGCCTATGGAAAAGAATTACCAGAAAGTTATATAAATAGACTTGATGAAAAAAATATATCCTTTGAAGATGCTTGCTTATTTGTATATATGAAGAGTTTGCTAATGTTCTTAGGAAATGATTATTCAATAGAACAAACAATAATAGATGAAGCACAAGATTATAATATACTTCAATATATATTACTCAAGAAAATATTAAAGAAAAGTAAATTCACAATACTAGGAGATATTAATCAAACAATTAACCCTTATTATCAATACAAATCATTAGAAGACTTAAAAACAGTATTCAATGATGGTGGCAATTATATAGAATTAACTAAAACATATAGATCTAGTCCTGAAATAATTGAACATGCAAATAAGATACTGGGACTTAACTTGGTATCAGCAATTAGAAGAGATACAAAAATACCGGTTGAATTTAGAGAAGAAGATAATTTAAAAGAACAACTAATAAAAGATATAAATTCACTTGTTGAAGATAATAAAAGTATTGCAATAATAACTAAAAATGATGTTGAAGCAAATAAAATATATAATTTATTACATAAAGATTTAGAAGACTTAACACTAATAAGCAACAATTCAAAAACATTCTCAAGAAAATTAGTAGTTCTTCCTTCTTATATGGCAAAAGGATTAGAATTCGATGCAACAATTATATACACAAATAAAGATAATAAATACACATATGAAGAAAGATATTTATACTATGTATCATGTACGCGTAGTCAACATCATTTGATAATTTATAATAACAATTAAAAAATAAACTCAATTGAGTTTATTTTTTAATTCTCTTCATCATATGCATTTTCATCATATTCTTCTACTAGACCATCACCATAAATATCATCATCCTCACTATATGTATATGTAGATTGATCTATTTCATTAGTGAGATTATTTGTTTCTTTGTTATCATCTTTTTCTCCGCATCCCACTAAAAGTAAACACATTAGTATTGCTAAAACACATATAATAATATTTTTTTTCATACTTCCCCCTTATTTATATTTATAAAATCCTTCTTTTGTAGCCTTTCCCATTTTACCTTCTTCAATATATTTATTTAATATTTCTAACATACCATCATAATTATAAGGTAACATCATTTTCTTTAAAATTGGATCAAATAAGTTTGGAACTTTTTGATATTGCAATACTATATTTTTAGCTGTCTCTAAACCAACAACATCAAGTATTTGGAAAGGTCCATGAGGTGCTCCTGTACCAAGAGTCCATGCTTTATCAATAGTTTCTGGATCAGATACTCCATTAGCAACTAAATCCATCGCACAAAGTAAGAATGGAACAAGCATAGAGTTTAATAAATATCCAGACTTTTCTTCTCTTGCTGCTAAAGGAACCATATGAATAGCTTCTGCAAATTCAATAATTTCATTAAAGTATTTATCATCAGTTTCACTATGTTTCATTATTTCAGCAATATTATTTTTCCAAATAGAGTTTGCAAAATGCATTGCTAAATATTTATCTGGTCTCTTTGTATATTTTGCCATTTTAGATGGTAATAATGTTGATGAGTTGGTTACAATAACTGTTTTTTCAGGAAGTAATGATGATATTTGCTCATAGAAAGCAGTTTTAACATCAAGTATTTCAGTAATTGATTCAATTACTAAATCAGCATCTTTTAATGCTTCAACTTGATCATTAACAATTTTAATATTATTAATTGCTTTATTTGCTCTATCTACACATTCATCTTTTTTAAACTTGTCTATATCTGATATACCTCTTGCCCAATTATCTTTGGATTTGCCTTTTTCAGTAGCCATAAGTTTAATTGTATCAAGATATGTACGATGTATTTTCTTTAGTCTATCATATACATCATCTTTTGAATCCTCTACACGTATTAATACTGTTACATCAAATCCAGAATAAGCACTTTGATATGCTATTTGACTTCCTAAAACTCCCCCACCTGCTACTACTATTTTTTTGTATTTCATAACCTATCCTCCTATATAATTATAACTTAATATTCTTTCTATTAAAAATTATTTTTAAATTAAAAATGTAAACTTTACTCTGCGCAATCCATAGATTCCATATAAGATCTTCCACCATCAAATGAATGATTATATATAGAGAATAATTCTAATGTATCTTTCTTAGAATATTCAGATTCATCTCTTTTTAAATACTCTTTATATTTAGAAACATTTTCTCCTGGATATGATAAATACATATATATTATTTCTTTATTCTCTCTATCTATTAATGCATATTCATATGTATGAGAAAAACCATCGATAGTTATATAAGCGGGATAATTATATGATGAATTATCATATTTAATATTATTGGTATAATAGTTTGAATCAGATGAACAACTTTCGTATATAGTTATATTTATATCACTAAGTCTTTCAATTTCATTTTCAAACATCTCATCATTATATTTTGCTTTTAAAATTATATATCCATCAGTGTCCAAAAGACTAGTTTTTAAAGATGAAGTAAAAAATGCATCTTGCATATTAGAACTATCTTCAGGAAATATTGATAATTCAGAATCCAAATCACCACCATATTCATTAAGATAAATGTATTTACTATAGTTATCTATTCCTTCTACTGTATCATATTTTCCTAAAAAAGATAACAATACAAGTCCTATAACAAATAGTACTCTCATAATAATGGAAGCTATTAAACATAAAATAACAACTAAAATTATTTTACTTGTTTTCATTTTTACCCTTATTTCTAATTATTAATGCTATTATTAATAATATTATACTTGGTAATACAAATTCTAAAGCCCTTACTAATACATAAGCACTAAATGGAGCTGAATAAGTAACATCATATTTTGAATAATCAATTAATGTAAAAACTACAAAAACAACTATTAATAAAACAGATACAACATATAATATTTTTTCTTTTTGCATAATTACCTACTTTCCTAAATAATTATAACATACATTTATATAAAATAAAAAAACTCATTACTGAGTTATTTATTATATTTAATATACTTATTAATCCAAGATTCAAATTCTTTAATATCTTGATATTTATCTAAATCTTCATCTTTTTCTGCATCTAAATATGCAACTATTTTATTATCACTAACTACTATTACTGTTGGAACATATTTAACTTTATCATATAAAGATGTTTTTTTATATTCATCAATGTTTATTGATAGAAAACTTATATTATATTTTTCCATATATTCTTTAAATATATTTTGACATGGTACCCTTAAGGAGCAAAAAGTATTATGAACAAATACTACATAATTTTTAGGATTTGTATCTTTAAAATAATCACTTGTTATTTCAATGTATTCATTGTTTCCATAATATATATCATCAAGTTCAACATCTCCAATAGTTTTAGGAGAACAAGCTGTTAATAAGAAAATACAAACTATTAATACTAAAACTCTCTTATACATTATTTAACCTCTGTAAGTCTACTAAAATCTATATTATGATATGGTACTTTAGAGAAATCACATTTATTTGTTCCTTCAATTACAGTACTAATAGCATGTTTACCATCATAACTCCAAAATCCACCAACGTTATATATTTTTGATGTATCCCATCCGAGTGCCCCTAACATCTGCTTTGTAAAGTTAGCATACCCACCTGCTCCACACATTAAGAATATAGTTTTATCCTTTGGAAATATATATTCAAGTATTTCCATTGATTCTTTATAATTTGCAACATATTTACCATTTTCTAATCTAAATAATGTTTTTCCACTATATAAACCACTCACATTTTCTTGTTTCTTTTGTTCTACATATTCTTCTGGAAATTCAGTTAAGTATGCATAAGGTATTACTTCAAATCCACGAACAAATCCAGTTAAATTTCTTTCTCCACCTTTATTTTCCCATGTTGCAGTATCTTCAAGCATTCTAACATCACGATATACAACATCACTTCTACCAAGATAATTATCAATTGTTTTTTCATTGATGTTTTTATCTATATCATAAACTCCTCTTAAGCCTTCAGATTTTTCTTGTGCTGGTAGAGACTTCAAACTATTACATCCAAAAATGCAATAAGATATTAATCCTCCAACAACAATACCACATATAATATAAATTAATTTTTTCATAACTTCACCTCATAATTGTCTACCAATTTATTATATCATATTATTTTAATAAATGTGCTGTTATTATAGTATAACTATGTGAATTTATTGTGAAAATAATATTATCTATTTCACAATACCAATTCTTACCATTTTTATATATCATACAATTGCTTTTTAATAATTTATTTTTGCAATAAATAATTACATCTTCATCTATATTAAGATTTCTTTTAATTCTTTTTTCTCCTAATTTAGTAGTATGTATTTTAGATAAATTTAATAGTAAACTATTTATTTTTAAATTTTTACAAACCTCATTAAATATTTCATTGCTTCTTTTACGTAAATAATTCGAATCACTTACTAATTTATAAATCTCATCAGATGAATAATTATTAATTATATAATTTACTATTGTATAAGCATATTTGTAATTACCATTAAAATTATTCTTCAATGATTCAAAATCACAATTAGATAAATCTGCTATATCATAATTTTGATTAGATAAATTAGTTGCAATTCCTTCATTAAACCATATTGTTTGATTATAATCACTATTTATTTCATCATTACATGCATGAACAAATTCATGTAATATTAATTTTAAAAATGAACTAAGTTTTATATCTTTATGTTTAGTATATTTAATTTGATCTTTTAAAGTTAATATCATAATAGTATTAGTCTTTTTATCTGTATCCGCTCTTACATAATCATGATATTCACCATATTTAGAAATAATATATTCTTTAAATTCATTAAATCCTACTATTCTAATATTAATCTTATTAGATAGTTTTTTTAATCTAAAAAAATTAAGTATTCTATTATCATTATCATTTATATAAGAAACAACATCATTAAAATAAGAAATATTATTTTCACTTTCTAAAATAACATTATTGAGTACTTTCTTCATAAACTCACCAAATAAATTATATCATAAAAAAACAACAGTCATAAGACTATTGTTCTATTCTAAAGTATATGTATTTTTACCTATTGTTAATTTATATTCTTGTTTTTCACCAGAAGGACTTTCAATAACTAATTTAGTTTCTCCAGTCTTATAGAATTTAGCACCTATACAATAATCATCTAAATTCTTTTCATATCTAACAAATACTTCTCCCAAATCACTGTTGGTTAAGTATGTTTTATATGTATCATTAAATGGTGTCTTTTCACTATTACATCTTAATGTTGTTTCGTATGTAGGTTTATTTAGTATTACTGGCAAACTAAATATTACTAGTAATACTATGCTGATACCTAATCCAATGTATTTTAAATACTTATTATTGAATATAACTAGTGGATACATAATTAAAGTAAATATTACAAATATTAGATTAATTAAATGATGAGGAAAAGAATATATTAAACCTGATAAAGAAGTTCCAATACTAGTAGATAATAACGCTAACATAGGAAGTAATATTAATAAGCTATACCACTTTTCTTTCTTCATATAGTATCCAATATATCCCATTGGTAAAGTAAATATTGTCCATATAAACCAATATTTATAATATACAAATATTTGCCATCCTAATCTATTAAATGGAACTTCTGCTAAATAAATTAAAGGCTGACTTATTAAAAAGAATACAAAACATTTAATAGCAGCTTCTTTATTAGATTTAGAGTTCATGATTATAAATATTCCACATAATATCCAAAAATCAAAATAAGTAGCAACATCAGTTATAGTTGTATCAAATAAACAGGGAACACTGTTTAATAGGCCTACACCAATTCCGATTACTACTGCTGCTATAATTACCTTTTTCCATGTTAAATTTACTTCTCCAAATAGTTTTTTCATATCACTTGCCCTCTATTTCTTTCATTGCTCTTTCAGTTACTTCTTTTATGTATTTGTCTTTTCCTAAAGTATATTGATTCCTATCATCTTTATATTTTTCATATAATTCTATTTTTAATTTTTCATAATGTTTTTTTTCATCTTCATGTTTATTTAAATAGTCTCTAAAAGCAATTTGTTTTATTGCATTAATATCTCCTGTTTTATAAACATGAATAAATGCTTTTACTTTTCCATCTTCTTCTTTACGAATTAGATAATCTCCACCCATTGTTGGTTCTTTTTTAACTGTATATATCTCCCCTTCAACTTTTGATTCAGTAAAATTCTTAAAGTCTTCTAAATCATCAGTTTGAATGTTTATATCTATAATTGGTTTAGACTTAATATTTTTTATACTAGTACTTCCAACATGATCTATTTGAGATATTTTATTGCCATAAATTTTTAATAATTCTTCTTTTTCAGATTCATATATTTTGTTATAATCATCTCTATAGTCCATTATTTCAAGATATCCACGTTTTAAACCAATATTTTTCATATAATCTCCTTATTTATTATCACTAACCATTTTCTTTTTAAACACTATAATTGATATTATTAATACAACTATTGTATACATAGAAAACACAATAATGTTTCTTAAAGATATAATACTTAAATTGTTATTAAGTATTCCTTTAATTATATTAAGTGAACTTTCAAATGGTAATATTTCACATATTTTTGCAAATCCTTTTCCTACTAAATCTTTTGAAAAATACATACCACTTGTAAAACATACTAACTGAACTATTACACTACCTACACCACCAGATGCTTTTTCACTAACTATACTTCCAATTAATATACCAAGTGAAATAAATAATATAGATACTACTAATGATATTAAAATAGTAAATAGAATATTTATACTAAATTTAAGCCCTAATAATATTGCAACTATAAAGAATAAAACATCTTGAACAAGTATAATTGGAACCAATGATAAAATATATCCAAGAATATAATCACTAGATTTCATTGGAGATGTTCCAAGCCTTATCAATAGTGAAGTACCCCTATCTTTTGCTACTAAAGTTGAAGTAAATAATGTTATAAATGAGAAACCAAATAATATAATTCCTGGAGTAAAGTTTTCTAATTTATATGCTTCTTCTGGTATATTAAATTGTTGAAATATGAATAATAGAAATATTGGTAATGCTATTTCAAATATTAAACTAAGTGGATCCCTAACAAGCTCTTTAAAATTTCTTTTGGCAAAATTTAACATTCTCATTATAATTCACCCCCAGTAGCAATACTAACGAATGCATCTTCAAAATTCTTTGCTTTAGTTTTCTTTATTAATTCTTTAGATGTTCCAATATCTACTAATTTTCCATTCACCATAATGCCTATTCTATCTGATAAGTTTTCAGCTTCTTCCATATAATGAGTTGTTAAAATAATAGTAATTTTACCTTTTAAAGAAGTAATTATTTTCCATAAATCTTTTCTAGCAATAACATCTAGTCCAAGAGTTGGTTCATCTAAAAATAATATTTTAGGATCATTTATTAAACTAATTGCAATAGATACTTTTCTTTGCCATCCTCCAGATAATGTTTTTGCTTTTTTATTTAGTACATCTTCTAATTTAAATAATTTAATTAATTCATTTATTTTTTTATCTTTATCTTTTATTTGATAAACGCCAGCCATAAATTCTAAGTTTTCTTTGACACTTAGGTTTGGCGCTATAGCAGTTTCTTGAGGAGACACATTTAATATTTCTTTTATCTTAAATACATCTTTATTCATATCCATATTTTCTATTTTAATATCACCATCTGTTGGTAATATTAGTCCAGATAACATTTTTATTGTAGTAGTTTTACCTGCTCCATTAACACCTAATAAAGCAAATAATTCTCCTTCTTTAATTTCTAAATTAATACTATTAACTGCTAATTTATCTTTATATTTTTTAGTTAAGTTTTTTACTTCAATTGCATTCATATAATTTCCTCCTAAGTGTTATTGGCAACATAAGTTATACCTATCATAATTATAATAGTTATAACTATTAAAATAAATACTAAAATATGCTTTTTCTTTTCAGAATATAATGTACCAATAAATTCTCTAATAAAAGCATTAATCCAGAAATATGCTTTAGTTTTAGATCCAATACCGTCTAATATTAGTCCTTGTTCAGTTGCAATTAATCCAGCTCTTAAAACATGATAATTGGTTGTTGAAAATACTATGTTTGCATTTTTCTTTTTAATAAGTTCATATGAATATTTAATGTTTTCATAAGTATTTTTAGATCTAGAATCAATTAAAATATTATTTTCATCTATTCCTTGTTCTAATAAATACTTTTTCATAGCTTCTGCTTCTGAAATAATTTCATCATTTCCTTTTCCACCGGATGGTATAAATACTAAATCTTTACCAGTTTCTTTTAATTGTTTATTTCTAAATTCAATTGCTTTATCAACTCTACCTTTAAGAAGTGGTGTTAATGTTCCATCTTTCTTAATTTGACATCCTAAAATAATAATATAGTCTTTATTATATTCAATTTTCTTTCTTACAGATTTAATTGCAACAACAATTGTTCCAATAAGTATACATTCTAAATAAGCAATATTTAAATAAATTAGTGTTTCAACAAAACTGTATATATATGGTCCTGGTCCATTTAAATTGTAAATATCAATTTTTTGTGATTTCATTAAAATACCATATACCCAATCAGGTAATAATGTAGAAATACAAATAAATATTCCTAAAAATAATCCTAAAATATTTCTTAATGATAAACCTTCTTTTCTAATTAAATTTATATTACTTATGGTTACAAGAATAAATGTGATTACTGCCACAGGAAATAAAATAATAGATACAAAAGACAAAGACCCAATAGTATTTCCTATAGTATCAAATAATCCATGGTAATTAAATATTGAAATAATATTATTTAAAGTGAAGAATGAAATAAATATGATAATACCCAAATATGCAATGTTTCTATATTGATAAATGTTTTCTCTTTTACTTTTTCTATATTCTTTTATTAAAATATATAATATATATAATAATACTAATGATAATGAAATGGGTATTATTTCAGAACATGTTGATGCACCAAAATAATTATTATCAGTAATAATCATACTTTTATGAACATAAAGCATTTTTTCTTCTCTATAATCTCCATGATTAAGACTGACTGATACTTTTCCTGGCTTTTTTGATTTTAATTTTACTATATATTCATTACCAACTATTTTTTTACTTAATATAATTACTTCACCAGGACCACTATCTATTGTAAATTCTTGTATGTTTTTATTTCCAACAACAAATTTTACATTATATGTTCTTCCAAATAATAAAATAATAATAGTTGATATAATGATTAATAATAAAGACAATATGCAAACTCTAGTAATGTTTTTTTTCACACTTATCATCCTCACTAAATAGTATTATATCATAAAAAAAGGCAAATTAATTATTTGCCTTTTCTTTTATCTTATAAAATTAGTTCTTTCTATTTTATCAGTTTTGGGTAACCCATATTTATCTTTACCTAGATTAATTGATTTTATTAAGAATGCCATATTTTTACCTAAGTTTCTCATTGTTTGAAGTCCTTCTATATCTTTTTCAGTATCTTCTTTCACTCTACCATGTATTTCATTCCAATAACTACTTGTTGCAATAGGCATATTAGATATTCCAAAATATTTATATATTTCATCTAATGCATTAGTAGAACCAGCTCTTCTTGAAGATATTACTGCCGCTCCTACTTTCATACTTTTTTTGATATAACTGCTATTAAATAATCTATCTAAAAATGATTTTAAAGATCCATTCATACCAGAATAATATACTGGGGTACCAATTAATATTCCATCACTTTCTTCAAATAGTTTTGATGCTTCATTAACAATATCATTAAATACACATTTATGATTTTCTTTACAATAATTGCATGCAATACATCCTCTAACCTCTTTAGAACCCACATTTAAGGTAATAGTTTCTATTTTCTCATTATTAAGTTCTTTTTCTACCTCTTTTAATGCTGTAGAAGTGCAACCATCAATATGTGGACTTCCATTAATTATTAAAACTTTCATAATTACTCCTTATTTAAAAAATCATCTTTAATATTCATTTTTTCATCTTTGAATATTCTTTCATCCATTAATTTCAAATTCTTAGAAATAATTGGTTTAAATTCCATATGAGCTAATATGTCTTTTTCTAAATCTATTCCTGGTGCAATTTCAATTAATTCTACTCCATCTTTAATTAATTTAAATACACATCTTTCTGTAACATATAATATTTCTTGATTATTTTTAATAGCTTGCTCTGCTGAGAATGTTATTTGTTGGACTTTATCTACAAACTTCATTTTTTCTCCATCATGTTTTATTACTAACTTACCATCTTTAATTTCTTCTTCTAAATTACTTGCTGTAAACGTTCCCATAAATATCATTTTATGAGTACTTTGAGTAATATTAATAAATCCACCTGGTCCAGTAACTCTTGTGCCGAACTTAGAAACATTTACATTACCATGTTTATCAACTTCAGCAAGACCAACAATTCCCATATTTAAAGAACCACCATTATATGCATCAAATTGTTCAGCTGTTGATATTATAGAATCTGGATTTACTGAAGCTCCAAATACAACTCCTCCAATTGGAACTCCACCAGTTGGACCGGATTCAACAGAAAGATATATATGATCAGATATTCCCTCTTCTGCTGCTACATTTGCAACACTATCAGGCATTCCAACTCCTAAGTTAATTACAAAGCCTTTATGTAATTCCATAGCACTTCTTCTTCCACATATTTTTCTTTCATCTAATGGTCTAATTTTAATATCTTCTAATTTGATTCTTTTATCACCAGTTATTTCTGGTCTATAGAATGGAATATTATATTCACCTAAAGATTCATCAGGTTTATTAACAACAACATAGTCAACATAAGAAGAATGTATTAATACATTTCTTGCTTTAAATGAATTTTTAGGTTTTATGTCCTTTACTTCAACTATAACAATCCCACCACTATTATGAGTCGCTATTGCCATGTTATATTGTTCACCAATAACACCTTCTTCTTCTAATGAAATATTTCCATTTTCATCGGAATAAGATGCTTTTATTAATGCCACATTAATTGGGAAAGAATGATAGAATAAATTTTCCTTTCCACCAATGTTAACAACTTCAACTATTGGATCTAATTCTTTTGCTTTTTCATTAGCGCAGCATCCCTCTACCCTAGGATCAGCAAAAGTACCTAAACCAATATGAGTTATTAATCCTACTTCATGGCCAGCAATTGCTCTATACAAGTGATTAATTACTCCTAAAGGTACAGCAAATGCAGGAAATTGATTACTTCCAATTGCGTTACCAAAGACTCTACCCATTCCTAAATGGGCACAAATTGCTCTTCCTACAAGGCCTTCTTTAGCAAGCATATTCATACCAACATCATCATTTGTTAAATTACCTGGAGAAATTCCACATGTAACACCAATATTGCAGGGATGCCTAGTTTCTAAGAAAGAATCCATAACACTTCTAATTAAAGCTTCAGGACTACCTGAACCACCAGATCCAGATATTGCCACCATATCTCCATCTTTAATTAAAGAAGCAACTTCCTTTTTATCAATAATTTTCATTCTATCACCTATAATTAATATACCATAAAAAAAGAAATGTTTGAAACATTTCTTTATTTTAAATTATTTTTTCTTTAAAAGAGTTTTTTCCATTATCATTTTAACAATAACTGATACTAATATTGTTATTATGATACATGGAATATAAATTTGCCAGAAAGTATATGGTGTTGATTCAGTATTTTTTCCTAATATAGTTAATACTAGAATTGCAAGTGGATAATGTAGCATATAAATATATAGTGATAGACCACCTAAGTATCCTAATGCTTTGTTAGTAAGATCATTATTTAATAGTCTAGTTAATCCATCTTTATTTAGTAAAGATAATCCTACTACCATAATACATAAGAATGCAACTGGCCATCTTTCTAATGCAAACCAAGTTGGTTGATAAATTATATACCATCCTAGTAAAACTGTAACTAATACATTTAGAACAGTTAAACAAATTGAAGGTTTATCTTCTTTTTCTTTAAGTTTTGCAACTAGATAATATAATATAACACCTATAAGCATACCTAGAGCAACAAAAATTAATCCATTATTGAATCCTAAAGTTGCTGTACTAGAAGTTGCGCTTCCACCCATACCATTGAATGAAGCTAATTGGCTACCAAATGTTGACCAAGCAGTTTGTGCTGCTCTTGTGTCAGTGTAACTCCACCATCCAGCTAAGAATATTGTTAGGAATGGTGCTACAAATCCTGATGTTACATCTTCATTTTTACATAATCCCCAATAAATGAAATATCCAATAATAAAGATAGCAGAAATAAACCATAAAGGTCCATTTAGATTAAAGAATTCTCCACCAAGACTTCTTAAACCTGCAGCATGGAATCCTAAGAATTCCCATACACTATTTACTAGCATTACGCATATTTCTTTAAATCCATAATTTGGATAGAAGAAATGTGTACAAATGATTGTACCTAATACGTAACCAAGAATTAATACAGGTAGTAAACCTTTAATTCTGCTCCAAGTATATTCTCCAGCTCTACTTAATGCACTCCTTTCATTATATTTTGGGTCTTTAGCTAACTTTTTATAGTGAGCTACCATAAAATATCCTGCAGTAATAGTAAATAGTAATAATACTTCACTAGAACCAAAGAACCAAGTGTTTGTTGGTGTCATCCAAAATCCATTGCTTCCATTACAACTTCTTGCAATTATCCATCCAATATGGAATCCAACAATTGCAATTGCTGCAAAGAAACGCCAGAATTCGATAGCAACATTTCTTTTTTTGACTTCTTGTTTTGCTTCCATCAAAAACAAACTCCTTCCCTAGCAGAACACCCTTCTACTATATTTTTATTGTATCAAATTATGGTCCAATATACAACAAAAATAGTCGCATTAGCGACTATAAATTTTTATTAATTTTTACACTTATTGTACCACTACCTAAATCAGGTAAATTATCTATATGCCCTATTTTAGTATAACTGTATGATGTATCAAATGATTTATAAAAAATAACTAAACAATTATTACCATAAAGCATTACATCACCAGCATTTATTCTTTTTGGATTATATGGTAATGTTGGTAATTTATTATCTAAATACACATATTTTTCATTACCATTTAATTCATTCATATTTAATTCTTGTGGTAACATATTAATTAAACCTTTTACTGTTTCATTATTTTCTAAATTAATTATAAATTCTTGATCATCTATTATTGCTTTCACTGAATCTACCCTCTCACTAGAATTATTTGTTATTTTAATATTTTCATTTATAAAGTTAACTATTGTTTCATCACTATCACTAGATGAAAATCTTTTACCATCTTTAATAATTAAATTAGAATTATAGTTTCTTAAATCATTAACACTACCACTTATTCCAGTACTTCCTGAAGTACAAAAAGGAATAATAGTTTTATTATTAAAATCATAATTATCTAATAATGTTAATATTATTTTAGGAATAGTTCCCCACCAAATTGGATATCCCAAAAAAATAGTATCATATTCATTTATATCAAATGTATTTTCAATTTCAGGTCTAGAACTACTATCATTTTGTTCCCTATTAGCTCTACAGTCACTATTATAATTTAAGTCTTCACTTTTATATTTTTCTTTAGGAATTATTTCAATAATATCGCTTCCTGATTTTTCAGCTATTCTTTGAGCTATCTTTTTTGTTGTACCAGTAGCAGAAAAATATATAACTGCACTTTTATTATTACTATTTATTATTACCTCATCATTTTTATTATTATCATCTTCTTCTTTATGACCACATCCAGTTATAGTAAATAACATCACAAAGCAAATAATTAAACCATATGTAACTATCATTAAAATGCTTTTTTCTTTTTTATTATTCATTACATCACATCCTATAGATTTTTTTAATAATGCATTGCTTCTACTTGCTCATAAACAATACAATCATTTCCCTCTAATCTTGTATTTCCATCACATATTAATCCATTTGTTTTATTAATGGTTTTATCTAAATTAATGCAATGATCATTATCAATTAAGGTTGCCTTGTCAGGGCACTTTCTTTCATATAATAGGCCAGCTTTTTCATTCACTATACATTTGTTTCCTTCAAGAACCATATCATCACTTTCACATTTATAACCATTTACTACAGGTTTTACATTTTTTAATACTGTATAACATTCATCATCTTTAGTTCTTTTATTTGCATTATATCCATTAGTACACATATATACACCTTCTGCAGAATCCCAACAGAAACCTTTTACTTTTATTTTTCCAGGACAACCTGATGCTATAACTGGGGCTTTATGCCAATAACATTTACCATTATATGACATACGCTCTGTTGGATCACTAGCTGGTAAATTACAAACGGTTACTGGACGTGTAGTTTTAGTATCAACGCATACTACTTCTCTAGCAGGACCTGATCCCATAGGAGCCATACCAACTTCACCTTTTGTTTTTACCATACCTTTAGAGCATATATAACTTTCTACTGATGCATTAATATAGTTTTTCTTTATACAATCATTGTCTTCTAGAGCAAATCCATCTGGACATGAAACATTTCCAGTGTCTATTACACCTGTTTCCTCATAACATTTTCCTTTATATTCAAAATACCCACTTGGACATACCTCACCATTTCTTGCTGCTTTTTTACCAACTTCCTTAAAACACCAAGATCCTTCTAACATATACCCATCAGGACAATAATTACCAGTTTCTTTAGTATCTTTAAGTTCATCTACTGGTTTATTAGAAAAATCCTCAACACTTATATTTTCTTTATCATTTGTTATAGTTTCAATATATGCTACTTTAGCAGGACTAATATTTAATCTTTTAGCAAGTTCTTCATCTTCTTTAGTTACTTCTTCTACTACAACAATCTCTACTCTTTTTTGTTTTTCTTCAAAACTCTTCTCTATATTTTGTTTTATTTTTTCATTATTAATAGTTCCTTTAGAATATAAAATTATCGCAACATGATCTTTTTCAGCATAACCTTTTTCAACTACATTATTAGTAATTGATTCTATTGTTTCATCTAATGTTTTACCCTTTAAATTACTCTCAACAACATCTTTAGCATCTTCATTTAAAGCAATAACACTTATTACTTTATTATCTTTGTTTAAATTAATTTCAATGCTAGGATTTATATCTAAAGTTATTGTAGATATTATTTGATTATTAATATGTTCTATATAAACATATACTCCTAGTACTAAAAGTAATATAACTATTATTAATGGAACTACTAATTTTTTCATATTATCACCTATATTAATTTTATCATAAAAAAAATCAAATAAAAACTCTAATTATAATTAGAGTTTTTATTTAATAAATAGTTTTATCTTCCTTATTTTTAAATTCATTAAATGTCTTAATTGTTTCTTCACAATCAATACATTTTAATTCTAACGTATCATTATTATTTTCATCATTTCTTTTATTTATATATTCATATATAAAGTCATCTCTAAATCCAATGTTTTCTGCATCTATAGATGTATTTCCATAATATATTTTTTTAATATTAGCCCATATAGTTGCAGAAAGACACATTGGGCAAGGATAACAAGAAGTATATAATTCACAACCACTTAAATCATATGAATTAATATTTTTACATGCATCTCTTATAGCCATAACTTCAGCATGTGCTGTTGGATCATTATTTTTTAAGACATGATTAGATCCTCTTCCAATAATCTTACCTTCTTTAACAATACAGGCTCCAAAAGGACCTCCTACATTTGTCTTTAAATTGTCATCTGCTAATTCTTTAGCAACTTTCATATATGGATTCATTTTAATCACCAAAATAATTATATCACATTATTTAAACATCCTATAATATTAATAGAAAACACGTATTATTTTTTAATACGTGTTAACATCATAAAAGTAAATTTTTATTTATTATATGGATTATATAGTAATCCCTTTGAACCCTTGTCACTGATTTTCTTTGCTGGTACTCCACCAATAGAAATATTTGGCTCTAAAAAACTTTTATTTACTACTGCATTAGCGCCTACTGCTATGTTATCAGCTATTTGTATTCTACCAAATAATTTGGCCCCAGGAGCAATAAAAACTCCGTTACCTATTATTGGTGCTTCATCACGTTTGCCTGCTTCTGTTCCTATACATGTACAATCATGAATTCTACAATAATCGCCAACCTTTGCACCATTGTTAACAACAATAGGACCTATATGAGCTATATTAAGGCCTTTACCGAATATGTTAATTGGTATGGAAAATCCATATTTTATTCCTAACCTTTTATGTTTGTGCTTATAATATGCTCTTAATAATACGTTTTTAGAACAGTTATTATAATATTCATGTTTTCGTAATACTCTTTCAAAAACCCAAATTGGATTGCGATGTTTTCTAATATATCCATACTTATGGTATCCCATTGCGGTTTCATCTTCTCTAACGTACTCTTTATAATCATGTTTGTTTTGTATCATAAATACACCCTCATATATAATAATATATTTAATTATTTAAACTATTTAAATCCACAACATATGGATTCGCGATGCTTCCATCTGTCATAAGAAAGTAATTATTTTGAGATTGTCTTACATTTGCTATACCTAATAGATTAAGTCCTGAAATTGTCATCAAACCCATTTTATAATTCAATTTAGCAGCATTATTTGAATAACTAAATTTTTTTGAAGCGGAAGCTACCGATTCTTCAAATGCTAATTGATATCCTGATGAGGCTGTTGCTCCACCATTAGGATTCCAACCTCCAAAATTTGAAATATTCCTATTGTTAAATATATAGTATCACCAATATACTATCATAATTGATAATAATTGTCAAAAAAACACTATCATTTTTTTACTTTTTAAAAGGTAATTATTTTATGATAATTTATTTTTAATTTTAGATATAATTGTTCCTATCAATAATCCAATAATAGATATAACTAAATACCATAATGAATGAATCAATGCAGATTCATTATAATATATAAACACAGATGGTATAAACAAAACAGCTATAACTATAGGATATAAATACTTTATTTTTTCTTTTGATAAACTGCCCATCAAAATAGATAAAATAAATACTGATAAAATTATAAATACCACCATTCCCATCATATCAGTTGGACCAGCTGATAATGGAAAAATATAAAACATCAACATTTGAATTAATAATATAATAATTTCCTTAATATATCTCACTATAACTCACTCCTACAATTTGATTATAATACTTAATAAATATATTTTATTACTCATTATCTTTTAACATTTTATTAAAGATATTAATTGTCCTAACAATTTCTCTGCACTTAGGGCATTGAAAATCATTATTATCTTTTTTCTTTTTATGAAGTGGAATTAAATAATCTTCATGACATTTTGGACATAATACTTTTTCTCCGTTCCATAATTTTTTTAATATTACCCTATCTATTTTTTCCATGAATTCATCTTACTTTCTTATATATTTTTCATCATTACTATTACTATCATCTAAAATATACTTTTCTATTTTCATATGTAAATCATATTTATTTCTTAACTCAATTATTTTTTCCATAGTTTTAGACTTATGATGTGCATCAAGAGATTCCTGATCTTTCCAACTATCAATAAGCAATATTGTTTCTTCATCTTCTAATGGTTTGAAATATTCGTATCTCAAGTTTCCTTCCTTACTTCTTATTTCTTCTACAATTCCAGATGAAATCATCTCATTTGCAAACTTTTTAGCAGAACCATTATTACCTTTATAATATATATTTATAGTAAAACTCATTTTATCATCCTCCAATTAAATTATAACATAGATTTAAAAAATTAATCGTTATATCAATAAAATGAAACAATAAAAAACTCTAACAAATGTTAGAGAATCATTGTAAATTAAATATAATGATATAAAATCTTATATCTATATATTAATGGCAAATAAGTTTTCCTGTATTAGAATTTGATCCATAGATAGTACAACTTGTTTCATAATGTAAACTTGTATAACCATTAGTTTTTGTATCACCATTATAACTACCATCTGTACAAGTATAGGTATGGCCATCAGATATTGTTTTGCATTGACTAGATGCAAATATTTTATTTAATATACTAATATTACTATTATGATATGCACCATTAGTAGAACCCTCAATACAATAGATTTTGTCATCCTTTAAAATGCATGCATAAGCTCTTGATATAGTATTACCAGAAAGTACTAAACCAAAAAAGTTATGTCTTTGCTTTCCACCAGATGTTTTTAAATTGTTGATATCAGTTGTATATTCATTTGATGATAAAGTAGAACCCAAAGTTTTTGCTTTATCACCTTCATCGCTAAAGTATGCATAAACACATCCATCACAATTAATTACTTCTTTTACATCTATATGTCCATCACCAATTGGAGCGTTGTCTTCATCATCTATATCAATTATTTCATCATCCATTATGATACTATTTGAAGTGTTATTGTCATCACTAGTATTATTATTAATGTTTGTATTTTCACTTGTTTGATTAGTATTTGAATTATTATCTGAAGTGTTATTTAAATTGTTTTCCTTACCACAACCAACAAGTATTAAACACACAGTAATTGTCAATAAACTGATTAAAAATTTTTTCTTCATTAAAATTCCTCCTTAAATATATTTTATCATAAAAATGGAAAACTTTATTCATTTTTGTTCTTGAATGAATAGATATTCTGAATATCTTAATCTTACGATTATTTAATTTATTAATGTTTTCACACTAGCAACCTATTGTGAAAAGTTTTGGTTTTCTATTTGTTCTTGTAAATCATATACTTTTTGTTGTAATTCAAGATTTTGCTGTTCCAATTCATTAATTCTGCTTTCATAACCATTTCTTCTTTCTTCATCTTTCACTCTTTCATCTAAATAATTACTCCAATTATTTTTAAGTGTATTAATATTGCTTTGATTTGTATAAACAGTAATTTTTTCAATCCTATTATTTATTGGAACTATTTTCTTTTCATTAGCATTTTTGATAAATTCTCTTACAAGTTTTGTTGGATTTTCACAATAAGCCCATGCCATTATAGCATTGTCATGTTCTTCATCGAAGTGATCATCAATTTCGCAATATTTACTTATAGAATATTCTACTTTTATATTATTATTATCTGATTTTACATATTCTATTGCATAATCACTGTACGGATATATTAATAAATCTTCTTTCATATCATATTCTTTAGTTATAGTTTTAAAAAATGTTTCATCGTTTTCTACAATATCAAATGAAATTGTACCAATAAAGATTGTTCCACAACCTATACCAAATACAATTAATGAACTTATAAAACTACATATCATTTTTTTCTTGTCATTTTTTCTATTAAATACAAAGTTCAAAATTAATAGCAGTATTATTATTGCTATTATAGAAGATGATAGAATAGTTAGAATTAAACCGATAAAGAAGAAACCTGTCTTATATAGTAAGAATGATGCAATAAATGATATAAACAAGCATATTAATATAAATGCTACAAACAACCCAAAGCATAATGAGAAGAATTTAACAACGCCTATTATAATCTTGAATAAAGTATTCATAAATTTATATTCACTATGTTTAGGATCTCTAATTATTATTTTGTTTTCATTTCTTTTAAATAATATTTTATTTTTCTTTTCAACTATTTCTTCATCTTTATTTTCTTTTACATCAATAGATTTATTATCAGTTTCAGCACCCATATCATTTGATTCAGTCTTTATTTTTTCATAATAGTCTAAATATCTTGTTTTAAATATATGTGTAATAATTATTATTGCTATTATTAACAATCCAACTATTAATATTGAATTTAAAAGATTTGTCACGAAATAGTATACTTTATCTGGTAAAAATTCAACAAAATGTCCAAATAGATTTTCTAAAACTTCATATATAATCATGGATGATATAAATAAGATAAATGCAATAATTAATTGTTCAAATATGCATTTTACTTTACTTTTAAAATTCATATTACTAAACAGATTAATTGTGTTAGTAATGAATTTTAAGAAATCTTCAAAACTATTATTTAATTTTTTCTTACTTTCTTCTTCTCCTTTTACTTCTTTAATATCTTTATGTAATAAATCATCTATATTTAAATTAAACTTATCACATAAAGCAATTATCTTATCCATTTCTGGATATGCAACAGCAGATTCCCATTTTGAAATAGCTTGTCGTGATACACCAAGTTCGTCAGCCAATTGTTCTTGCGAAAGGTTATGTTCCTTTCTAATTTTCTTTAGGTTTTCTGAAAATTGATTATTCATATTTTTTCCTCCTTACACAAGCATTTTATAATTTTCTACTGGTTGCACTCCACCATCTTTAGGTTGTTTTTTGTAAAAAGTTGGTTGCATTTATATTATTTTACCACAAAAATAGCAGATTTTTACATCTACTAATCATTTCGCAATATTACTAAAAAAGGAGCTGATTTCTCAATTCCTAATATCTTAATATTCCGAACTATAATCTAATAACCTTTTTTAATACTTTATTAAATTGTTCTGGTGTATCCATATTGACAATATGACCAGCACCTTCAAATTCTACATATTCACTTTGTGGTTCAGATTCATGCCAAATCATAGATGCTTTTTTAGCCATTTCATTATCATATTTTCCAACACCAATTAATAATGGATAGCTTCTTTCTTTTGTTTGATATTTATTTATCATCTTTCCAAGTGAAGCAAGATATCTA
>JAFRQT010000058.1 GCA_017428485.1 Bacilli bacterium
AATTTAAAATATATACAAAAATATATACATTATATACAAATTTATATTATTCAAATTATATAAAATCAATTCATTATTCATTATAATTATCAATACTTTTTAATCCAACAATAGTAGAGTTATTGGTTGGAGCCATTTTTGCTCTTCTAAAGAACATTGCCAAAATTGTAATAAGAATAAGTGCTACGGCACAAGCGATGACAATACCAGCAATAGCTCCCCCAGATAATCCACTTGAATTTTTTCTCCATTTTACGTTTGCATTACCATATGTTCTAAATTCAAAAGTGCCATTACCTTCAGTATTATTTAAATAAATTCCTACTGTATTATCATGGGTTGTACCATTTGCTAAAAATTGATCTCCAGTTACATTATGATTAGGTGCACATTTTATTAGAAAGTCATCTGAACTTTTATTGACTATATCACATGTAGTATTATATCCATTTTTTATTTTATCAGTAATGGTATCATAAAAAGTCATAATAAAACTATCTTCTTGAGCAACTTTATTCTTTTTACTACCAGCTAAATTTCCTCTCACAAAAAATGAGTTTTGATCATTTTCATTCAGATAAAAATAAACATCATTAAAAGAAACAATATCTGTATAAGTTGAAACTTGAGTAGTAAGATTTTTAGCACCTTCAATAGCGTCTCTTGCATAATTAACTTGCTCGTCTTCAAGTACTACTGGTAATCCATCAGCATCATAATATTCAAAATTATTCAGAGCCTCTGTAGACTCTGGTACTTTCTCAGCTTCAGCAGTACAGCCATATAAGGAAGTGTTTGTGGAATTATCAATATCTTTATATTCACAAATTGCTGAGGTATTTGTTTGGGTTATTTCTTCTTGTAATCCTCTTAATCCTCTCATATAAACTACAGTTCTATATGTAAGAGTTAATGTAAATACTACTTTGCCGAAAGGAGTATAATCAATAAAACGAATAAAGACATTAAATTCTATTATAACTGGTCTTAAAGGATTTAATGGTCTTGGATTTGGTCTAATATAATAATTATTATAACCAAGAAAATGAACATTGGCTCCTCTATTAAGATCATTTACTATTGGCTCTGAATAATAAGTAAAACTATCACTTAGTTCAGTTGTATTTAAATATATTTCAATATTATTTTTACTTTCAGAATCAGCAACGGCTGTTGTACCATTTAATAAAAATTGTTGAGTTCCATTTATATGAAAACTTTCAGGATAGCACTCTATTTCAAAATTATCTGGATTATGGCTATTTACATCACATGTAGAATTCAGAGCATTCATTATATCTCCCTTATCTTCATAAAATGTAAATATAAGTTTTTCTTGAGCAGCTACTTCATTTCTTTTAGTACCCCTTAATTTTCCCTTAATAATTAATGAGTCATAAGAAGGATTTGTACCTTTCGAAAATTGGGCATTATCAAAGGAAACAACTTCTCTCATTGGCTGAGTTTCTTCATTAAGACTTTTGGAGGCTTTAATAACTTGTAAACTAGAACTATATTCTACTATAAGTCCTTCACTATCTCTGAAATCAAAGTCATTATATGATTCAACATTGATTGGTCTTTTGTTTACTTCTGTACTACAGATATAATAAGAATCTATAACACTTTTTTCATATGGAAATTGACTACTTTTAATACAAAGAACGGTAGCATCTTCATATTCTTCTTGTAATTCTCTAAAGACATTATTGTTAACTCGGTATATAACTTTTATATTAAATTTTACTTGGGCAAAAGGAGACAAATTTATAAAACGGAGTAAAAGGACAAATCTAATTAAAAAACGACTTCCTGTTTCCTCAACTCTAAATAATTTAAATCGAATAATATGTATAAAAGCATACCTATTGATTCTTGGTTTAAAATATGTAGGTTGTACTGCTGGTTTATCAGGGTAAACTATCTCTGCGGGAACAGTAGGTTCTACTAGAGGATCATATGTTGGCTCAGTAGTCTCAGGAGTAGTAGTTTCAGGAGTAGTTGTTTCAGGAGTAGTAGTTTCAGGAGTAGTCGTTTCAGGAGTAGTTGTTTCAGGAGTAGTTATTTCAGGAGTAGTAGTATCTATTTCTTCTTCTTCACTAGATTCATCAGATTCAGTTACATTTCCAGTAGGTATTGTAGTTTCAAGTACTTCACTAGATTGAATATCTTCACTAGATTGATCATCTTCTGAGCTTTCATCACTACCAGCTTCCAACATTCTCTTTATTCTTTCCAATTTTTTCAAAGAATTCTCATACTTTTTCATAGATTCTTTATTGACTAATAAATTCGAATCATCTTCTTCATATTCAAATTGAGAGTTAGTCAAAACGAAAAATAAAATAATCAATGATATGAATAAAAGTCTTTTCATTTTATATGTATTAATTTTTTTTAAAGATAAATATGATTCAAAATTTGGTGAAGGAAAAAAGTCTAAAAG
>JAFRQT010000059.1 GCA_017428485.1 Bacilli bacterium
AATAATAAATTAAAAAAAAATAATTATTTATTTATTCATCATATCATTTTATCATTTATTTAAAATGAAAAAAACCTTCAAATTTTTAACCATCTTAATATTTATAATAAATTGCCTAAGCAAAATAAACAAAAATAATTTACAAAATAATGTCATAAATGATGAGGAAGTTCTTGAAATAAACGAGATAGTAGAACAAAGTCAAAATTATCTAAAAGCAGAATTTTATGTCCCAGAAACAGAGACATACACATATACTTATTTCAAATATGAAAATAGTACTTTACCTTCTTCTAAAATTACAGCTTTTAAAATAGATTTCGACCAATATAGTGCATTAATGTCCGATTATAAAGTATATTGTACTAATGTTGATAGTTCTACTTCAGATTCAGAATTAATTAATATATTAAAAGGATTAACCCTCCAAACATCAAGTTGTATTGAAGGATTTAGAAGTTACCTAGTATATGATGGAATTGTCAGACTTGATGAGCAAAAAACAAAATTAGGTATTGTTTTAATATCTAAGCAATTTCAATATTATGGAAGACTTTATTTAAGGATTGCAGAAAGAGTTTTAGGAACGGATGAATCAAAGCCAATGGAAGAAGAAACCTTCTCTTTAGTTCCATTTACTGTTAATATTCCACAATTTAGAGAATTATCAAAATCAAAAATATTATTTTACTCCTATTCTAGAGTTCTTCAAATGTTCTATGCAGATTCTGATACACCTTATCCAGTAAAATTATTTTCAGGAAATGTTTTATCTGTTTATACAAATCCAAACATGGTTAGACAAAAATACCATGGAGCCAGTACAATGGTTTTAATAACGAATCCTTTTGGCTTTTATTCAAATTCAAATCCAAATCTTAGAGAAGAATTTAAATTTGAAGTAAAATTATTTGAATCAAATTATTTACTGGATTATTATGTAAGCTCTAATTCTCAAGGAAGACCTATAAGTAGCCCATTATTAATAAATATGACAGAATGTACTAGCCCATATTATGTTATTCTCAATTATAATCAAGAAGAAAGTTCTAAAACATTAGTAATAGATCAAATTTATGGAAAATTATCTTATCTTTCAGTAGCCACCAAATTTACTAAAAGTACATGGGATGAAATGTTAGCTAACGATATGGATATGGTGGATATTCAAACAAGAAAATATACTTTACCAGACAATTCTGTGTCTCATATGGATGTTTATCAAATTGAATGTCAATTACCTTTAATGCTAAACTTTTATTATGTTGATGAATCTGCTTTACATGAGAAAATGAATTATGGTGATGTAAGTATATTTACTTTAAACCCATATGAAAATGCAAATATTCCATTTTTTTCAAGTGTATCATCTCCAAATATTGTTATTGAAATATTTAACCCAGAAAATGACCCAATTGTCATTGTAGAAGCACAAGAAGAAACAGTTTATAGGACAAATACTTTAATAGAAATTACCCCTATGACTTTATCAAATGGAATTACTATTAAGGAAAGAGGTGGATTTAGTGATACAAGAATTATTATTAAGGTTGGATATTCAAGTCGTGGCTGGATTGATAAAAGTACCTATATCAAATATAATTCAGAACATGATGTATATCTTTTTGAATTTCCAAATGATGATAAAAGATATAATTATACAATGGCTGATTTAATTACATCAGGTACAAATTCAGAAGATAATGTAAAATACTGCTTTACTACTAATATTGGTGGTGCATTAAAACCATCCTCAGAAAACTGTTATCGTGTATCAAAAGATAATCCTTATACTTTAAAAGCATATAATCCATTAATTATGTATAAAGATTATGAATATGATGTAGGTTTATCATATTATATTACTTTTAAAGCAGAAACAGAAATCACTACTTTTAATGTAGAAGCAAATGTTCAAACATATAATACAGTTTTAAGAAATTATGAAGGAGTTAATAACAAAATAACTATTGATTCAACTGGGGACTATAGTTCTATTTTAACACCTCCTAAAAATCATGAACCCGCTATTTTTATTCAAGTCCAAATATGTGATAATGAAAATTCAATTAAATATAAAATTTTTAAGCCTTTGACTGGAGAAGTTATTATTGATGACACAACAATTGAAAAGGGAGTAAAAAATTCATATTTGACATTTGAAAATACTTTAATTGATACTGAATTTTTAGTCACTGGAAAAGAAAATACAAATGTATTTGTAAGAATGGTAGGCCTATCTACAATATATGTTCCCTCTTTTAATTCAAATCAACAAATTTCCTTTGATTCTACAACAAATACCTTAAGAATAGATTCTCCACTAACTAGAACAGAACCAATGAAATATACAGTTTTAGTAGATAAAGAAGGTGTTATTTCATCAAAAAAATTCACTTTATGTAGTTTTGTTGGAAAAAGCATAGATTCATTAGCACTTTATTCAAAAACAGTTACTACAAATAATAAAGTTGCTTCAATTCAAATTAACTTCGGTAAAGCCAAAATGAATCCAGGAGAAAAATTTGAGGCTATTGTTTATGTTGAACAAGAAGGAAATACTCAAATGGCATTCTTATCAGATATTTATTCAGGAACAGTTGGTGAAATTGATATTGAAACAATTCATGAAATAAATCAAATATATACTTTAGATGAAAATTATACATATACAACAATTACAGCTAGTAGAAATGAACCAAGCTATTATTTCTCATTTTTACCTTCAGAAGTATTAACTGTCCCAGTAGGAGCTTTTAGTATAGAGTTAGATCAATCAGCATCTGGATCTTTTACTGGGGTAGCTTGTACTTTTGTTGATAATGAAACAGACCCAATGAGTATGATTGAAGCTGTTGAAGGATCAATTGAAGATGATACTTCATATTGTATTGGTTCTCAAAGTGCAGTTAATCCAAGAAAATATAATTATATTTTTAAATATGAATATAAGGATAAAACTACTCCAAAAAGGTTAGTCATTAAAGTTTCAAACGGAAATCTTAATGTTGAAGGTAATTTTAATATATATGTGAAACAAGATCAAGGCGTTACAATAGAGAGAACAGATTATGAAGAATTAAAAGAATATGGTAAAGAAGAGAACAACAAAAAATCTGTTATTCCTTATATTGTTGATGTTTATACTTTAAGAGGAGATGATGAAAATGATTATGTATCTAAAGTTTTATTTTATTCACAACATTTAGAAATGCAAATGTATTATATTCCAACAGATAGTAATAAACCAATTAAATTATTCTGTGGAAATATTGCATTAGTTTATACAAATCCTTTATTAGCAGAACAAAAATATCATGCAACTACTCTAGTTTTAATTAGTGAAAATTTAGAAGGACAAGAACATGCTTCTATAGGAGAATCATTTAGATTCCATACTAAAATGTTTAAATCAGATGCACAAGTAGAATTTTTCGTGAGTCAAAATCCAGATGGTAGAACTCTTAATTTCCCTTTAAGTTTAGAAATGAATACATGCACATCTGATAATAATAAATTATATTATATATTAAATTATAATAAACCAGAATCAGAGAGAGTTCTTCATTTAGATATGATTTTTGGAAGTTATTTAAGAGCAAGAATTGCAAGAGAAATAAATGCACAAACTTGGAATCAATTAATTGAACAAAGTATGGATACTATTGATAATTATCAAATTAATTTACCTCAAAAATCACAACATATTGATGTTATTGAAATTCAATG
>JAFRQT010000060.1 GCA_017428485.1 Bacilli bacterium
TATCATATTATGCAAAAAAGGATAACATATGAAACATATTATGGTAAAGTAAATTCTAATCTTAAAGCAGTAATGGATAGAAAAGAAATATCAATCAATGTTATGAGTAGGTTGGCAGATATTAAGTATGATGTCGTAAAAAGATATTATTATAATGAAATTTATCAAGCCGATTTACAACTATTAGCAAAATTTTGTTATATTTTAGATTGCAAAATTGATGAGATTTTGTGTTATAGTTATTCTAATGAAGTAGTAAGTAATGCAAGGGTTTAACAGCTCTTGCTCTTTTTTTTGCATTTTTTTCTTTTTTTTAATTGTTTTTTTTTCATTTTTATATTAGTTCAAAATTATATTTGTTTTTCTTTTTGATTTATACAAAATTATGGGGTACAATGTGTATAATGAGTGATAACTATGAGGAGATGGGGAAATAATAAAAGTTCCTTAATTAGAGTACTCTAAATAGGGAATTGACTTTAAACTTACCTAATGCTAGTATAGAAACCAAGTTATGAAATTACATTCTGCTTGGGGGTTTGTTATGAGTAAGTATTATTTCATCTTAATTGCTTATTTATCATTTGTTAAATTATTTATTAGTGAATTTTTTATAATCAATTTTAATGGAGAGTAATTGACTTTGATGTCTTTTGCTCTCTTTTTAGTTTAAAGGAGGGTATAAGGATGAGTAAAAAAAGAACTGATTTTTTAAGCGGATTTGTGGTGGAACAGTATCCCATTGATATTTTAAAACAAATTATCAATTCGGTAGTTGATATAGTTGATAATTTTATAATTGAGTTAGGAGAAGATGAATATTTATCACTTTCTTCTACATCGAGATATGATGAACGAGTGGGAAGTTCGCAAAGGAATACAACATCTAAAATTGAAACTATGTGTATTAAAAAAATGAAATCTGAAGAAAAGATGAAAGAATTTATTTATAAATATGGACAAGCATTAAACTTTCTTAATAGAGAAGAAAGACAAGTATTTATACATTTATTCATTAAAAAATCAGATACACTTACAATTTATGATGATATGAAAATAGGATCTAATCAATATAATGTTATTAAAAAAAGTGCCATTGTACGATTTAGTATTAAAATGGGACTAGAAAAATTTGTACCCTTATTTAGAAATGAAACTAATTTGAAAGATAATTAGTTTTTTTATGAGTTTATAGGGATCTCGCTATCAAAAAACTAAATACAATGAAAGGAGTGATTATTATGTATCAAAAGCAAAAAATACCGTAGTAAATAAAATAAGAAATTTGTAAAAAAACTCTTGCAAAATTTCATTTTTTAAGTGATTAATAGTATAGATAAAAAACTCTATATTTGGCAATTTAAAGCCATTTTAAGAGATGTGAATGTGAGGGTTGATGAGTTATGAGGAAAAAAAATAAATCTCGTAGAATTAAAGCTATTTTATTTGCTTGTATAGTTGTAATTGGAATAGCAGTATTTTTAGTTATTAGCAATAACAAAAACTCTACATTAGTTAGTAATACTAATAAAGTTGATAAAAATATTATTGAGTTAGTTGATGAAAAAAATGATATTGATGAAGAAACATTTGTTGAAGATAAGGGAGAAGAAAGTACAACTGAAGAAATAAAAACAGAGGTTAGCAACACTCCAAAAAGTGAAGAAAAGAAAAAAGTAGTTAATAATCAAACTAAATCAAATACTAGTTCAAAAACTAATAAACAGGAAAGCACTATTAATCATGAACAACCTATACAACAACCTACAACTACTCCTAAACAAGAAGAAGTAGTTAATAGTTCAAATCAAGATAATAGTTCTAATAATGAAACACCAAAGGTCGAACAAGAAACACCAAAAGAAAATACTGACTTATATAATTCTATTACACATGGTAAATGGGAAACTGATATTAATGATAGTAGTAGTTTATGTGAGGCAAAAGGTGTAAGAATTGCAAATAATGAATTAAATGCGATCCTTGATTGGAACGAATTACATGAAGATGAACAAAAACAACCTATTATAAATTATAGTAGGTGCTATCCTGTCATTAAAGATGGGGTTAAACATTGGTATCTACATTTCTTTACTACAAAAGGTGAAGGTATGGATACTGAATTAAAAAATAAATATAGTTAATTTTTTAGAACTTTTATAAGTTCTTTTTTTTATGTAATAAAGGAGGAAATTTAATGAATAAAATTGGAAAGTATTTTCTTGTAGCTTTCGGATTATTAGTTGCATTCACAGTAAAAGCACAACCTGTAAGTGCAGCAACTTTACATCAAGAGAATACACAATATTATTATGATAGAACACATGCCGATGGAAGTGAACATTCTTGGTATTTTAAACACTATTCATTTGATAATGAAGTTGCTTATTGCATTGAGCCAGGAGTTATTGAGGGTGTGAACTATTCACAAGGTAGTTATTCAGCAACAGGACTACCTGAATCAATAAAAGAAAGATTGTTGCTAATTGGATATTATGGTTATACTTATCCAGGTCATAATACTGAAAAGTATCGTATGGCTACACAAGGTATGCTTTGGGATACAATTATAGGTAATGGTGCTAATACAAGATTTGCTACTGCTCGTTGGGGAGGAGGAACAATACTTGATATATCAGGAGAAAAAGCAGAAATAGAAAGACTAATTGCTCACCATTATGATAGACCAAGTTTTAATGCAGGTGTATATAAACTTCAGGTAGGACAAACTCTAACTTTAACTGATACAAATAATGTATTATCTAATTTTGATATTAGTGTTAGTGGTGCAGAATATAGTGTTGATGGTAATACATTAACAATTAAACCTACAACTGATGGTACAATTAATTTATCAATGACAAAAAAACAAGCATATTCTTCATCATATAAATTATTTGTTCAAGAAGGAAAACAAAATATGATGGTGCCAGGTACTGTTGATCCTGTTGTAGCAGGTATTAGAATAAATAGTTATTACACTCCTGTAAAAGTTTTAAAGAAAGATAGTGAAACAAAAACAAATTCACCGCAGGGACAAGCAACTTTAAAAGGTGCAACTTATGGAGTATATGAAAAAGAAACAGGAAAACAAATCACTACAATTACAACTGATGAAAACGGATATGCAGAAAGTGGTGCAGTATTATCTTATAACGAGTATTATTTACAAGAAATTGATGCTAGTACAGGATACTTACTAGATAATACAAGATATGAATTTGATGTAAGAGGTAAAGAAAGTGAATCAGTTGAAGTTTTTGAAACAGTTGTTAAGAATTATATTTCAATATTAAAACAATATGAATTTGTTGATGGTAATACAACTTTCTTAAATGCAGAAAAAGGTATTACTTTTGAAATATATTATCCAAATGGAACTCTATTTGACACAATTACAACTGACAAAAATGGATATGCAACTTTAAATATACCTTATGGTGTATGGAAATTTCATCAAGTTAATTCAACAACAGGATTTGAAAAGATTTATGATTTCTATATCACAGTAGATTATGATTCTGAACAAGAACAATACTACAACATTTTAAATAATGCCTTATCTGCTTATTTACAAGTATTCAAAACTGATGCTGAAACAGGTAAGACTGTGGCATTAGCAAATACTACTTTTAAAATACTTAATAAAGATACTAATCAATATGTAAGTCAATTTGTAGGTGGTAAAGTTTATAGTGAGTTTAAAACTGATAAAGAAGGTAAGTTTGTATCATATCTTAAATTAGTTGCAGGTAATTATAAACTAATTGAAATAACAAGTCCAAAAGGATATTTACTAGATACAGAGGGTATGGATTTTACTATTGGAGATGATACTCATTATGCTTATACAACTTATGGACCATTCATTACAGTTTACTATAAGAATAGTCCAATAAAAGCACAAATAGAAGTTAAGAAAAATGGAGAAGTCTTTGGAATTGAAGATGGAACATTTAACTATAATGGTAGAACTTCATTGAAAGGTATTAAGTATAATATCTATGCAGTAGAAGATATAAAATCATCTGATGGTAATTACTTATACTATAATAAAGGCGATTTAGTTGGAACAATTACAACTGATGAAAAAGGTTATGGTATTAGTAAAAAACTACCACTTGGAAAATACAAAGTAGTAGAAGTTGAAACAAATAAAGATTATGTTCTTGATAAAACTGAACACTTTGTAGAACTTACTGAAAAAGATAACAAAACAGCAGTTGTTTTCAATACTCTTGAATTAACTAATCTTTTAAAGAAAGCAACAATAGAAATAACTAAAACTGATTTAGTTAATGGAGATGTTATTCCTAATACTACATTAGAAATATATACTGAAAAAGATGAATTAATCTTTACAGGAAAAACTGATAAAGAAGGTAAAATTGTAATAGATAATTTAAAGATAGGTAAATATTATATTGTAGAAAAAGAGGCATCAACAGGTTATGTCATTACTGATGAAAAAGTTTTCTTTGAATTAAAAGCTAATGGAGAAATAGTAAAAGCAGAAATGAAAAATAAACCAATTACTTCAACAGTAGAAATAACTAAAATAGATATATCTACAAGTGAGCCACTACCTAACACTCTTATTGAAGTATATAACGATAAAGATGAATTAGTTTATAGTGGTAGAACAAATGAAGAAGGTAAAATTATTATTGAAGAATTAAGATATGGAAAATACTATTTCATTGAGAAAGAAGCACCAGAGGGTTATACATTAAACTCTGAAAAAATGTATTTTGAAGTTTTAGAAGATGGAGAAATAGTTAAGTGTACTATGCAAGATGAAAAAATAGTTGTTGATGTTCCTATCACATTTAAAAATGATTATTTACCAATTATAATGTTTGGAGTTTCTGTTATAGGGTTAGGAGCAGTTGCTTATGGAATCACGAAAAGTAAAAAATCAAAGAAAAAATAAGAGATACTCATTTCTAATTGTTTTGGGTATCTCTTTACTCTTTTTTAGTGCGACATATTTTATATATGATCACTATGAAAAGCAAAGACAGGATATTCAAGATACAGAAAAAATAGAAGAGTTTTTTGAAGTAGAAGAAACAACCGAAGAAATTGAACAAGAAGAAGTTGTAGAAGAAAAACCTGTGGTGCAAAAACAAGAAAATTATATTGGTATATTAGAAATACCTAAAATTAAATTAAAACGAGGACTAGTTGATAAAAATAGTTCAAGTAATAATGTAAATAAAAACATTTACACAGTAAAGGAAACATCATTTCCTGATGAAAAAATTAATAGTCATATTATTTTAGCAGCTCATTCAGGTAATAGTTATGTTTCTTTTTTTAAAAACTTAACAAAATTAAGTATGAAAGATCAAGTTTATCTTTACTATAAAGGTACTAAATATATTTATGAAGTATCTAATAGATATGAGATTAAAAAAACAGGTAAAGCCGAATTAAAATTAACTAATGCATCTGATATAACACTTATTTCTTGCATTAGTGGAACTGATAAACAAGTTGTTTATGTTGCAACATTAATAGCAAAAGAAAACTATTAGGAAAGGACATAATAATATGGAAAAAGTTGCAGTATATGCTAGTTTTAAAAATCAAAATAGTAAGTCAATACAATGTATTTTAAAACAAATAGCAGATTGGTGTCTTATGAAAAATTATGATTATACTATTTATCTTGATAAAGTTAAAAATCGTTCTGATTTAAATAGAAAAGAACTAAATGATTTAAAAGAAGACATCAAAAATAAAGAATATTCAAAAGTTGTAATTAAAGATATTACACAATTATCTAAAAATACTTTTTCTAATATAGAGTTTATCCAATTTTTAAAGGATAATGATTGCCAAATAGAAAGTATGGATGGATTAGATTTAACTTTGTATAAAAAAATCTTTGATAGATTTAATGAAAAGAAGGAGGAGAAAGAAAGATGAATAACGAAGTTGAAAGAGAAGTAAGAAATTCAAAGAACACATTTGAATTAGAAGGGAATGTTGCTAATATCAATGATATTTATGAAAATCAAAATGGTAAAAAATCATTAAGATTTGATTTAGCACAAAATAATAATGGAAATACACAATTTGTTCCTATTGTATTAAGAGGAGAATTGGTAAACACTTATGGTAGTGAAATTCAAAAAGGAGATTGGATCTCTGTAAAAGGTAGAATTGCTACTTATTCAAAAGATATTGAAAGAGATGGAAAAACTTATAAAGATAAAGCTATTGATATTTTAGGTTTTGAAATCACTGATAGAAAAAA
>JAFRQT010000061.1 GCA_017428485.1 Bacilli bacterium
ATATTCTTCTAACTTTAATTTAATCTTATTAATATCAATATTATATTTAAAATCTTTTGTATTAAGTATATCTTTAACTAAATATTTTTCTTCGCCATTAATAATAGCATATACATTATTACTTTTTATACAAGAAAAGTAGTAAGTTCTAAAATCGTCTTCATAAAATTTTTCTAATGCTTCATCACAAGTTTCTGTTTCATCAACAATCTTAATTGTTGGATTCATTTTTTTCATATAATCATCTACATTTTTATCATATAACTTATTGCGAAAAGCAACGATTAGTATAGTTGCAAGTATAACAATAAATAGAAAACTAAATATTTTAATGTAACTTTGTTTAGATATTTTATTCTTTTCTAATAAAAATATATTTCTAATTAAATTATTTACTGATTTTATTTTAATAATTCCATATAGAATTAATGCACCAGATAAATTTAAAATTACATCATCTATATCAAATCTTCCAGAAGAAGTAATTAATTGTAAAAATTCAATTAGTAAAATAATTCCTGTTGTAGTTAAAGCAAAATATTTAAACTTATTTTGTTTTTTAAATAGTAATGGTAGAAAGAAAGCCATAGGCATAAGTGCTACCAAATTACCAAGTAGATTGAATAATATTGAACTTGTAGAATACATACTATCAAATTCTGTTACATATCCGATAATTGTTTTAAATGGAATTAAATTAACCGTATTTTCAAAGTATTGTTTATAATCAATATTAGTATTTATTAAGTTGCCGACATTTCTTCCCCACATACTATCAAATAAAGTAAGAGTTATAAGTAATACCAGATATAATCCGAAAAATATCCATAAATTAATTTTCATAGGTTTAGTATTATTTTTATATTTAGATAATAATAATCCACCGAAATATAAGAATAAGCAACTACCACATAATAAGAACAATCTACCAAACTCTGACAGATGAAGTGTAGCACTTCGATCAGCTATCAAATATAGCATTAAGAATAATCCAGCGATGACATAAAATATAAAAGAAAAAATCTTTTTTTTCATAAATGAATCCTCCTATCATTTCCATTATATCACAAAAAATCAGGATTTTACTCCTGACTTACTAAATCATAATATCTTAATATTCTATTCATTTTTATTCCACTTTTAAATCAAAATATATTGTGCTTTCTACATTTTTATACTTGGCTACTATTGAAATATGATAACTTCCTATTTCATCTAAATAATCACTAATATTATCTATAAGATTTCCATCATAAAAAACTTTTTCACCTTTTGAATTCTTTTTTATGTATAAGTGATATTTAAGATCATTCATTTCTTTTTTTATCAGATTACCATTATCAGATACACATGATAACTGAAAATCTTCTTTTGTATAACATTCAAATGACTTTACATCTAAAATGATTTTATTACCTAATTTATAAGTTAACGAATCATTTCCAAAAAAAGTATGACTACTATGATGCTTTAAATAAATAACAAAAGGAATAATTGTTTTTCTTTCAACTTCTTCTACACCTATGGTTACTTTTTCATTATTTAATGAAATTTGGTATAATCTATTCTTATGTTGGTCAATAATATTTGGTGTGTTAATATCAACTTGACCAATAAATAGTTTGAACAATAAAAATGATACAACAAAAATAATTAAAATTGTTATTATTTTTCTTTTTTTTTCTTTCTTTACATCATTATTAATTTTTATTAATTCTTTTAATGCTTCTTGCTTTTGTTTTTCCATTTCTTCTTCAGACGGTGTAAATCTAGAATTATAATTTTTACTCATATAATCACATCTTTCAAACTATTTTTATCATTCTAATTATACCACACTTTTCTTTTATTTTTACACAACATATCATTTGATTGCAATATTATTAAAAAAGAAATTGAGGAATCAATTTCTAAAATATAAATAGCACGATAATTTTATTCTACTTTTATGTATTTAAAAGCATACTGCGATTTTTCACTACAATCAAGTTCTTTATTATCGACCAACTTGCATAAACCGATTGTCATATTTCCATCATCTTTAAATGTAATGGCTTTATCTGAAATGGAATAACTGCCTTTTGCAATTTTTTTGTTAGAAGTATTTAAAGAATAATTTCCATTTCCATCACATTTTAATATATAATCTTCTTTTCCACCTGATGTTTCACCATTAGCTCCAGTTTGATATACATTCTGATTCTCTGTAGTTGCTATCCAATCACCCTTTAATGAATCATATTTGTTTTTTTCATTACTACAACCAGTTAATCCTATAACTAAAATGCCAATTAATAAAATACCTAATATTTGTTTTTTCATTACTAAACTCCTTCCAATAATTTAAGACAATTATCATTTAAATTATACCATATATTTTACTGATTTTTACATCAAATTTTAGAATAATAAATGTTCGTAGTATTACTAATAAAAGATGAGATAATTTCTCATCTTAATGTACGGGAATATCTTAATATTGAGATTAACTAATAAGTTCCACTTTAACTGCACCAATTTGTGGTGGATTAGATGTTTCTACCATTCCACTAAAGGTTATTCTTACATTATTACCTTTAACATAAAAATCATTTGTTCCATTTGTTGGTCTTGTTATTTTTACAACAACTTTATCTTTTACTTTAAATGATTTACAATTTTTTAGCACTTCTACTGTTATAGAGTTTTCCTTTGCTTCAATTATTTTTGCTTCAAATATTTCTTTAGATTCTTTAAATTCGATTAAGTTGTGTTCTTTGATAAAACTAATGTAGTCAGATCCACAACATTTAGTAAATACTTTATCTAGGAAATCATTTTGTTTATCTTCAGTATTATCAATTAATCCTACAATTACTTTATTATTACCATCTATATAACTATGTGCATAATTTGATAAATCAGATCCTTCACTCATAAAGTATTCATTAATTTTATCTTGCAATTCTTTAGCCTCAATGTGATAGTCTTCGATTATCGTTTCTTTACAAACTATTTCTGCACTACAAGTAGATTTTTTCAACCTCGTTATATTTTTACCATTTCCACAATGATAAGTAGTAACGAAAACTCCTTGTTTACTGCTACACTTTGTTTGAGTTCCAATTATTGGATTATTATTAAATACTAAAGCTTGTATTGTATCGAGTAAAATAATACCTACTACAGCACCGATTATAATTAAAATTATTTTTATTCCTTTTTTCATAAGTCCTCCTATAATTTTATTATACCACATATTTACTTGTTTTTATCATCAATTTAAATCATCACAAAATTACTAAAAAAGGAACTGATTTCTCAATTCCTAATATCTTAATATCCCGAACCTTATTTATCTAATTTAATATATTCACCATTATTATTTTTATCTCCTGAATAATAATAAATACTTTTGTCTTTTAAATCTGAATAATAGTTTCTTACTTCTTTTATTAATGTATCATCTTTCCATTGAAAATTAATGG
>JAFRQT010000062.1 GCA_017428485.1 Bacilli bacterium
ATATTTTTACGTTTTTTGTATTTTTTGTAATTCACTATTTTCAATGGTTTAAGCATTCTTACCACAGCAATTTTTATACTTCTTTCCACTGCCACATGGACAGAGCAATCATATATTTATGCCATTTATTATATTTGTGGTATTTATAGTATTTATTGATTTTATTGGTCATAACCGATTTAGTACAATTGGTATTTATGGTACTAATCTATATAACTGTAATCTATTATCGGATGACAAATGGATGACATTGTCAACATTTCATTTACCACGTTCATTTTATCATTTTCGTTTAATAACAAGCAATTCTGCGATTTTTTAATTCGCACATTGGGTCAGGGAATTAACTTCTTAATTCTTCATTATTATACTATATTTTTTAAATTTTAACAAGGAGAGTGATAAATATAATTATATTAGTCTTTATATTTTTATATCATAATTTGAAATACTACTTATAACTGATGATTGAGTTGTCTTTTCAAAAATATCTGTTGCTTCTTTTCTTGAATCGTGTGAACTTGAAATATAATAGTTTTCTGTTGTTTCAACATTCTTATGTCCGAGAATATCGGCAACATCTCTTATCTCAACTCCACTCTTTAATGTTTTAGTTGCATAACTTCCTCTTAAATCATAAAATCTACATTTTTCAATTCCTAATTCGTGATGGATAATGCTATAAGGATATTTAGTTATATCAGTTCCACTGTATTTTCCATCTTTTTTAGTAAATATTAAATTGATATTATTTGAATAGTTCATATCAATTTCATTTTCTACAATTCTATATTCTTTAACTTTACCGTATTCATTTAATACTTTTTCTACGTGATAATAAAAATATTTTGTTCCATATATTTTTTTAAGTTTATCTTGTTTCTTTTTATAACTTAACAATGCGTTAAATAAGGTATTACATATATTTATATTTCTAACACCATTTATAGTTTTTGTTGAGCCAATATACCATCTACCTTTATAATCCTTATTTTTATCATAAATACTATGCCTTACCTTAATAATTCTGTTTTCAAAGTCAATATCTTCCCAAGTAAGAGCAAATACTTCACTCGTTCTCATTCCTGTATAACAAGATGTTAAAAAAGCACAAGTGAAAGTATCGTCATCTTTAAATCTTAACAAAATACGATCTATTTCATCTTGTGTATAAACGTGTTTAATATCTTCTCTTTTTTCTTCTATTTTAGGTAGTCTAACTATCATTGCAGGATTATTATTTATAAAACCAAATACACTACAAGCATCTCTAAATGAGCCTTTTACAACCTTTAATATATTTTTAAAATATGCTCTTGAAAAATTATTCTGCTTAACTATATCATTTATAAAAGATGTTAATCTAACACTTGTTATCGCACCTAATCTATAATGTCCTAGATTAGGTTTTAAGTATTTATCAATTATAATTTTGTAGGTTTGAATTGTATTATACTTTAAATTCATCTCACAGTGATTCTCAATCCAATAGTCTAAATATTCTGAATAAGATATTTCTTTTTCCTTAAATGCTAAACCTGTATTCAAATAATCATTATATGCTTTTGTACCACTTGCTTGGGCTTCGGCTTTTGTCCTAAATCCAGACTTAGTCATTTGTTTTCTTTTACCATTTACTTTTCCAACTTCAAATGAATATTGATATACATTACCTCTTTTTCTAATATTTATACTTGCCATTATTGTTCCTCCTGTAATTTTAAATTAGATAATGATTTGATGTTATCTATATCGGATAAATCATTCCCTTCATATTGAATTAAGAACTTTTCAAGAGAAGTTTTTAATACTTTTACGCTACCTAATTTTATTGCAGGAAGATAACCTTTATTTATTAAATCGTAAATATAATTGGGACTTGAATGAAGTAATTTTGCAACTTCTTTAACTGTATAAACAACTGTATCGCTCATTTTTTCTCCTCCTTTTTTATTAAATTAGCAATATATGAAGCCACATCAATTTGAAAAGAACAGATTATGGCTTTATCAATTTCTTGTAATACGTCTGTACTTAAAGTGCAAATATAACTACCAAGTCTTGATTTATCTATCACTCTAATCTGTTCTAATAAAATTATTGAATCGTGTGTTATTTTTCCATTGGCTTTTATAAATACGTGAGTATTTAATCTAGGTTTAGAATTAACCTTACTTGTAATAGGTGCAATTAAAACTACTGGACTTGATTTATTTGCTAAATTATTTTGAACTACTACCACCGGTCTAGTTCCTTTTTGTTCGCTTCCAACAATAGGATTTAATTTAGCATAATAAATATCTCCCCTCTTAATTTTTTTCATCATTTTTCTTTTCAACCTTATATATAATGTGTGGTGGTTTATCTTCAAATAAGTTTAAAATATTTAGTTTCCTATTCTTTAAATAATCTGTTAATACTCTATCAACATCTTCTTGTGCTTTTTTCATACTTGTTTGTGAATGATCCATAGTAGTTTCAAATATCAATTTAACTTTAACTCTATAACTTTTTCTTTTCATATACATATTCCTCCTTAAATGTATAAAAAGCCAAAGTAAAACTCTGGCTTTGTTTATTTTTATTTCATTATTTTTTTGTTTTTGTTAAGTTGATATTTCTCCTCGAAACCCCTCAACCTACGGGAAGTCATCAAACGATTATTTGCGAAATAATCTCACAGGAATTCCACCTCCCCGAGGTTCTCTCCGGGCTGCCCCCATTGCGTGAGTCTGTGGCTAGGCAGGAGTATCTTTAATACTATTAGTCTTCTTCGCAGATTAGGTGCTACCTAATTTTATAGCCAAGCATTTTACCGACAAGCGTACTTGCTAATGTGCTATTCCTAATAGGAACGTATTTGATGAAATGTATATCAAATTTTCAAAGAACGCTCCTGCTCTAATCACTAACTCCAATTAAATGGAGAAGTATAAAATGAAAGGAACAGGTTGAGAAAGGATTAACTCCCTCTCACCTGTTTCCTAACTAAAAAGCAAAAAGTTAAGTCTAAATTTTAATTTTTTTTGAAATATTCTTTATTGCATTATCTATTGAATATTTAATAGCAACTTTTGAACATTTTTCTTCTTTTGCTATTTCCTCTAATGTCTTGTCATCAAAGTAATACTTTTTTATTCTTCTTTTTTGAACTTCTGGTAGCATACCTATTGCTCTCTTTAATTCCTCAAATGTAGATTTTTGAATTATTGAATCTTCCAAAGACATAGGCTTGTCCTTTGCTCTAACTTCAAGAGTATTTTCAAATATTTCTGAATGTTCAATATGATTATCGTATTCATTCATTTCAGATAAGTCATCAAGTTCAAATCTGTCAAATGCTTGATAAACTTCTTTATTTACTTCTACATTTTGTAAATGTCCTTTTATATCTTTAAAACTAACAACATAAATATTTTTACTTTCAATATAATTTAATGTATAAGGATTATCCTTATATTTTCTTCTTTTTGGGCGTTCTGCCATCTTTCTTTCCTCCAATCAATTTAAAATTTTTAAAACTTCAAATTGATAAGAGGTGGACTTCTACACCTAAATATTTTTTTATCTATAACGCAAAAAAAGCCGAGTATTGCCCCAATAAAAATGGAACAATACTCGGCACGTTTAATAAAACCTTTATGTAATTTATTATCCTTAAAGAAAATTAGATAGTATTCCCTCTCGTTCATAGGCACTCCTTATTACAGAGTCAATGCCTACACTTTAATAAGTGGCACAGAGAATACTACCTAAAAATGTCTGTGTGTATTTACTTATTCTATATAGCAGCAATATTATCTATAAATAGAAAATATACTGCTTAACTTTTTCTATATTATTACATTTTATAAATCACTTATCTTTCTTTTAATATCACATTGCTATATTGGCATTGCTACTAGATACATTGTACGACAATATTCTTGAAAAAAATGTCGTTTCTTGTCTCTAATAATAGAAATTTTGAGAAATATATGCTATTTTCCCTAGAAATATAATAAAAGCCCAAGTTAATGAAATAATAATACTTGGGTGAGAGATATGATAATACCAAACTTTAAATATAGTCGTGAAGAATTAGATTTAAAACAAAAAGATATTGCCGAAATGTTTAATGTCCATTTCACTACTGTTTCTGGATGGGAAACAGGCAAAGATACTATACCAATAGAAAGATTAGTTGATTATGCTAATCGTTTTCATTATAGTCTTGATTATTTATTCGGTCTTACCAGACATAATGAAAATTACCTACCTTTAACTCTTGACTTAGAAGTAATTGCAAAGAACTTACGATATATTAGAAAGAAAAATAATTACACACAAGATCAACTTGCTAAAAAAATGAATACTACACAGGCTTCATATTCACACTATGAAAATGCAACGAATATGATTCCAACAGTATTCTTGTATAATCTAACTAAAATATATAAGCCTTTTAGTATTGACGCTTTGTTAGGTAGAAAAAAGCAATAAATCTTATTTAGATTTACTGCTTTTTATTTTCTTAAATTCAAGATTTTTTATAAATCTTGTAAATACTTCTTTTACTTTTTCTTCATCAAGAGGCTTTTCAATATATTCATCAAATCCATAACTTAAAAATCTATCTCTTGATTTCATTTCTGTCGTTAATACAATAATGGGTGTTTTAAAATCATTATTTTCTTTTAATTCTAAAACCTTTTCTCCACTTTCACCTTTTGGATATGTATTATTAGTTATTATAATATCATATTTTTTTCCGTCAGTAATTCTATCAATAATATCACTAGCACTAGGAACAACTTCAGTTTCAATTCCCATTGACCTTAAAACAGAATTAGTAAAAGGTGCCATACTATCTGTATAATCTCCTACTAAAACTTTTACAGATTTATTTGTTTCATATTTAATTTTATTATTAAACAGTTCTTGAATCTTTTTATTCCATTCAATACTTTTCTTTTGTCTTTCTTTTATTATAATTTTTTCTTGCTCTTGCTCATATTTTTCTCTTTCAAGTTTTAATTCTTCTTCTCTTTTACTATCTTGTACTGCTTTGTAGATAAAATAGATTAAAGCAATTAGTCCTGCTACTACTAATAACATTATTACAGTTCTTTCATCATTCATTCTTCCTTACCTCCATCAAATAAATAATCTAAATCTACTTTATATTCTTTTTTTAAAATATTTTTTGCTTTTTCTAATATTTCTTTTCTATACTTTCTTTTTTCCGAATAATATAAACAACCACAACACACATCATTAAATATATAATCAATATCTGGCTCATCTAATTCGGATAAAACAAAATATCTATTACATTCATAAGCAATTAGTGGGGCATAACTATTTATAATCAGTTTTTTTCTCCTTGTATCGTGCTTTTTTAAAGTAGTGATAATTCTAACAACTTCTTCATAATCTTCTTCATTTAAAACTATCTCATTTTCACTTATAATTTTATTTTTATAATCTTTTAAAATATCTCCTCTACTATATCCGGCACTTGATAAACATTTTTGTATTTTAACAATACTCTTTTTTAATAATTTCTTCTTATAAACGAAAGACATAAGTATTTCACAAAACTCATCTTCTCCAACCAAATTTAGATTTGCTTTATCTTTCTTTAATTCCTTTTCATCAACAATAAATTTGTCTTTCCGATTAGTAATAGTTATCATTTTTATACTCCTTTTTAATCTATTTCCCCTAGTATTATACCAAAAAAATATTTATTATTCGTAAAATTAAATACTTTTTTAATAAAAAACAGTACACCCTAAAAATAAATATGTACTGCTCTTAATCTTAAAATTTTACAAAGGGTCATAAACCGTAAATCATTATAGCATTATTCTTTTTTTAAGTCAACGGATATCCGTGCATAATTGTTGCATATTTTTTATAAAATATTTAATGAAAGAAAGGTAGGTAGAAATTATGCTATTTAAAAAAGCGTTAAGTTTAAGAATTGAAGAACTATGCTCTGCAAGAAAAATCACTGTAAATAAATTAGCAGAAATGTCCACTATACCACCATCTA
>JAFRQT010000063.1 GCA_017428485.1 Bacilli bacterium
CCATGTTATTCATCAAAAGATACACATTTAGAATTACTAAATTCAAAACTATCCGAAACTTATAAAAATTCATATATTTCTTATATTACAATAAGATTTAAGCATGATGAAGAAGAAGAATATTCTGTAATAGGTAAAAAATTTAAAGATACTCCTGCTCAATTATTTTTTAATGGAAGTTTTTATACTCTGGAGGAATTTTTATCAATAAAAGAAACATTAGAAGTTGGAGATGACTATTATCTCACATTTATATGGAATAAAGCTGTTACAGATTGTTCATCTATGTTTCTAAGGTGTAAATCAATTGAAGAAATTGATTTATCACATTTCGATTCTTCAGAAGTAACTGATATGACTAGTATGTTTTATGGTTGCGAAAATTTAATATCTATAGAGTTTTCAAAATTTATTACTTCTAAAGTTACCAATATGGAAGAGCTATTTGGTGAATGTGTTTCTTTGACTTCGTTAGATTTATCAAATTTTGACACATCTCAAGTTACTAATATGGAAGAAATGTTTTCAACCTGTATAGCTCTTGAATCACTAAATATATCAAGTTTTGATACTTCTAAAGTTCTTTCAATGAATAGCTTATTTTCTGGATGTATTTCTTTAACTTCTTTTGATCTATCAAATTTTGATACTTCTCAAGTTACTGACTTGAGTGGTATGTTTAGTTATTGCTATTCTTTAGAATCATTAGACTTGTCTAATTTTGATACTTCTAATGTTGAAAGTCTTTACTTAATGTTTTATGAATGCCATTCTATAACTTCTATAGATTTATCAAGTTTTGATACATCTAAAGTTACTGAGTTTTCTCATATCTTTAATAATTGCTTTTCTTTACTATCAATAAATTTATCAAATTTTGATACTTCTAATGCTGAATCTATGGGTTACATGTTTTTTAATTGTTCTTCTTTAACTAATTTAGATTTATCAAGTTTTAATACTTCAAATGTTAGAAATTTTGATGGTATGTTTTATGGTTGTAAATCTTTAGAATCTTTAAACTTATCAAATTTTAATACTTTTAATTTAGAGCAAATGAATAAAATCTTTGAAGGATGTTCGTCTCTAAAAATATTAAATTTATCAAGTTTTAACACTACAAAATTACGATTTTTTGGTGATATGTTTACTGATTGTTCATCTTTAGCAATATTAGATATATCAAATTTTTATTTAAAAAGTGAAAAAGATTTATTTTCAAATTTAAAAAATTTACTATATATTAATTTATTTTATTTTAAAGGTAATGTACCTAATATTGATCATGCTGTAACTTATTGTGCTGATAATTCAGAAAATAAAGATCAAATAATATCTATTTTATCTCAAACTAATTCAAAAAATGATTGCTCTAATAAATGTTTTAAAGAATCTAATAAATTTATTGAAGATTTGGGTATATGTCTAAATTGTAAAGAAAATAATAAATATTTTAATTATGATAAAACAGATTGTATTGATGATATTCCAGATGGATATTTCTTAAATGATTCAAATTTAAATACAATAGATAAATGTCATCCTAATTGTAAAACTTGTGATAAAAAAGAAGAAGGAAATAATAATAATTGTAATGAATGTATATCAAATTATAGATTTATGAGTGATTCAATTTATATTAACAATTGTTATGAAATTTGTCAAGTATATTATTATTATGATTCTTCTAATGAATATAATTGTTGTGATGAATGTCCTACTAATTATAAATTAATTCTTGAGAAAAAAAAATGTATAGAAGACTGTAATAAAGATGATACTTATAAATATGAATATAATGGTAATTGCTATGACTCGCCTTATTCTCCAAATGAAAATACATTATCTTTATTATTTGTAGATAATTATACTTTTAATGATGTAGTAGAGGAAGTATTATTTAATATTTATTTAATCTTTAATGAATCTGAAGGAGGTTATCCAAAAACTATTAATTTCACTATGAATGTATCTTATTTAGATAGACTTAGAATACTATCTAGTGCTTTAGAAAAATTTATTTGCTATTTTTTTGAAAAAAATAATAACCTTTTAAAATACCTTTGTGGAGGAAAAGTAAAAGGTAAAATAGATACAATTACACCTAATTATGATTTCGAATTAGATGGAAGTACTAAAATTACGGTAAGTGAATTCGGAAAGAATAATTTTAATCATCTTAAAGAAAATACTGGTAGTAAATATTCATCATCAGAAATTATTATTTTAGAAGATAGTAAATTTTCTCAAGATGATCAAAATACTTTTACAATAAAGGGAAAGATTGATGAAAATAAAAAAGAATTTGATAATGTAATTTTAAAATTATATGATACAGAAACAGGGGAAGAAAAAAATGCTTTTTGTAATTCAATAAATAAGGACGCAAATAATTATGAATTAAAATGTTCAATAAATCAGTATTTGGTTGCATCATTGAATAATGTATTAGGGGAAATACAGGATGAAAATACAAAATATTTATTAATTAAGATTAAGAAAGGAAATAATGAATTACTAAGTATAATAAATCCAGAAAAATTTTTTGACAGTATTATTAGATTTTGCGCTGGATTTTTCTTATTTGATGGAATTCTTAAAAACGTTATCTCATATGCTATTATATTAATAATTATAGCTATATTTTCAAAAGTAGTATTATTTTGAATTCAAACAATATAAAAATATAATAATAATAATAATTCTTAATAAAAAGTTAACGAAACAGATAATAATTTATTAAGATATTATTGATTAAGTTTAAATTTAAACTGACTTTAAATTTATTTAGTATTATAATTTATTAAATTTATGAAATTTATATTATGATAAACTTTTATGCAGATTAATAATTTACTAAAAAGAACAATTTATTAAATTTTTTTTTTTTAATAAATAATTAAAATATATATTAATA
>JAFRQT010000004.1 GCA_017428485.1 Bacilli bacterium
TTTCAGTTTTTATCCAGCCAAATATGTTTTTCTTATTATTTGACTTATTCTTTTTCTCTTTTTTCTTTTTAGGTTTATCTTCTTTATTCTTTTTAAATTTAGAGAAAAATTTATTTAATTTATATTCTGCATTTCTTGTTTTTCTATATTCTTCTATTTCCTTATTAGCAACGTCATCGACATTACCTATTTCTTTTAAAATATCAACAATTCTTTCTTTATTTTCTTTTTTTTCATCAATTAAATTTTTATACTTCAAAACAATAGCATTTTTATCTCTCTTGCTAATAAATTCCAACTTTTTTTCCAACTCATCTAAAAACTTTTTTTCTTTTTTCATACTTTTCTCCAAAATTCAAGATATATACTAACCCATTATATTAATTTTGTCAATTAATTATATTATCTATTTTATCTTTTAAAACATTTTTTGCATACTTTTTAATATTTTTATAAATATTTGTAAACAATTTTTTAAATACATCCCAAATATAACCTAATATTTTTTCAACTAATGATTCTTCATCATCTTCAGTTTCATCTTCAATGTCACTCCAAATGCCTAGTTTATTTTTTTTAGCAATTTGTTCTTCTTCTTTTAATTCGTCAACGTATTTATATTTATCATATACGTAGTCTACTTTAGCATAACCTTTTTTAATTAATTCTTTTTGTAAAAGAGAATCATCAACAAATATCCATCCTAATACTCTTCCATATTTGTCTCTTTTATTGCTCTTATTATCATATTCTATTTCAATATTAATACTATCAGTTAAACGATTACATGTATATTTGCTAGATATTACTGCATATGGTTCATCTTTATCTTTAGTTGAATATTTTGTTTCTGGAGTATCAATCGCAAGAAATCTTATAGTTTCCATTTCACCATCAAGCCTTGCCCTTATAGTATCTCCATCAATACATTCTATATCACTAAGAGTACTTCTTTCGGCATTAACTTTAATAGCAAATATAAAAAATAATAATACAATTACAACTACCTTTTTCATAGTATTATTTTATCATATTTAACTTTTTATTTCATCAACATAATAATTAATATCTTGAATATAATAATAGTGTAAAGAAAATTAAGAAAAATTAGCACTCTCTATTGACAAGTGCTAATTTATGAGTATAATTATATATGTAAGGAGATGATAATAATGAGTTTATTACCAGGAAAATTTTATTTAGATGATTTCTTTGATGATTTCGCTCCAATGCCAAAAATGAAAGGGTTTGATATGAAGTGTGACATTTACGAAAAGAAAGGAACAGTTCATATTGAATTAGAAGTGCCAGGATTTAATAAAGATGAAATCAAATTAGACGTTGAAGATGGAATTCTTACAGTACTTGCAGAAAAGAATGAAGAAAAAGAAGATAAAGAAAAGAATTACTACAGAAAAGAAAGAGTATATGGCAGTTATAAGAGACAATTCAATGTCGGCAATATAAATGAAAAAGAAATCAATGCTAAATTTAATAATGGCGTATTAGAAATTTCCTTCCCTAAAGAAGAAAAGAAAGATACAAAGAAATTCATCGAAATAAAATAATAATTTAAAAGAGTGACAAATGTCGCTCTTTTTTTTTGGAATTGTTTGACATTAGTATCTGATATATTATAAAATTATATTAAGGTAATGGAGAAATAATATGAAAAAAAATGGTTTTACACTTATAGAGGTTTTAGCAGTTATTGCTATACTCGCTATTTTAGTAGTTTTAGCAGTTCCTGCATTGTTGGGAACATATAGAACAGCTAAAATGAATGCGTTTACTACAGAATTAAAATTAATTGGACGTGCAGCAAATCAACAATGGGCTAGTGAAAAACTAACTAACCCAGAACCTATGACATTTACTAAAGATGGTGATACAGAATGTTCAAGTCATGTCGATTTAATGAACGTATCTGATTTAAGCTATTATATTTCAATTGATGGAAATGGAAATATTGTTAAATTCTATGCTAATAATAATGAATTTCAATATCACTATGATGGATCTGCTCTTGGTTTAGAAGAAATAGTTAATGCTCAAAGATTAGCAGATGTTACTGGAAATAATTTTGTTAAAATTACATGTAGTAGTGCAGTACTTTCTTCTAAATAATTAAGTATTTAAAAAGAGTAACTTAAATTACTCTTTTTTTATTTTGTAACATTAAATCTAAATAAGCAAATATCTCCATCTTGCATTAAATAATCTTTTCCTTCAAGTCTCGCTTTTCCAGCCTCTTTTACTTTTAATTCACTACCACATGCTACCAAATCATCATAACTCATTACTTCGGCTTTAATAAATCCACGCTCAAAGTCTGTATGAATAAGTCCAGCACACTCTGGCGCTTTCATTCCATCCTTAAATGTCCATGCTCTTACTTCATCTTTACCAACAGTAAAGAATGTTTTAAGGCCTAACATATGATAAGTAATGTGTATTAATTGATCAAGTCCGCTATTTTGAATTCCTAAATCCGCTAGAAATTCTTTTTTACTATCTTCATCTAATTCAGATAATTCACTTTCTATCTTAGCACACATTAATACTACAGCTGCATTTTCTTTTGAAGCGTATTCACGAACTTTTTTAACATGTTCATTTTCATCATTTAATAAATCATCTTCTGACACATTAGCAAGATATATAAATGGTTTATGTGTTATTAAATTATATGTTTTTATTAATTTAGATTCCTTTTCATCAAATGTCTCTAATCTTAACATTTTTCCTTCACTCAAAATTGCTTGCAATCTCTTAAGTAAAGCGACTTCATATAAACCTTCCTTATCATTTGAAGTAATTGCTTTCTTTTCTATTCTAGAAAGTCTTCCTTCGACAATCTCTAAGTCACTTAATATAAGTTCATAATTAACTATTTCAATATCACGTATAGGATCAATGCTTCCTTCCACATGTATAATATCTTTATTTTCAAAACATCTTACTACTTGTACAATAGCATCCACTTCACGTATATTAGCTAAGAATTTATTTCCTAAACCTTCACCTTTTGATGCGCCTTTAACAAGACCAGCTATATCAATAAATTCATATTGAGTTGCGATTAGCCTTTCAGGCATATACATATCATTTAATGTCTCTAATCTTTTATCAGGAACTGTTACAACACCTACATTTGGATCTATTGTTGCAAAAGGATAATTAGCAGCTAAAATATTCTTTTTTGTTATTGCATTAAAAAGAGTACTTTTTCCTACATTAGGAAGTCCTATAATACCAGCTTTAAGCGCCATATATTACACCAGGAAAAGATCCTATTCCAATTGGAATTCCTATTAAATACCAACCAACAATAATTATAAACCATATAACTGTTATATAAAGTGCATATGATCTTAAATATTTGAAACTTCCAAATAATGTTATTGTATCATCACTAGTATTAAATTTTTCTAAAAACGCTATATAAATAACATAGAATATAAATATTGGAGTTAACCCTTTAGTAACTGAATCAGCAGCTGTAAATAATACTTGTGCAAATTCAGGACTTATACTTGCATTCATAAATACAGGGACTACACTTCCAGATAGTATTTCCCATTTTGCTATTGACGATGGGTAAAAAATTGTCGCTATTGCAATAAGAATAAATGTTATTATTATTAACCATAATCCAGTGAAACTGAACCCACTTATTAATTTAGCAAAAGCTCCACATATTACTGCTCCTATATTGCTTTCTTCAAAAACATTAATAAATAATGATGCAAAGAATATTAATACTAAGATATTGCCTATACCATCAAGTGAAGCTCCTAAACTAATCGCAACATCATTGTTATTTTTAATTGTCTTAGTCATTACACCATAACCAAGTCCAATAATAACAAATAGTAAAGTTACAATAAATATAAATCCTTTATTGAATAGGGAATTTGCTCCAAATAACATATCTATATACATTGTCCCACTCTTATCAAGTAATGTGCCAGAAAAAGGTAAACCAGGTATTATCATATATATAATTAATAATACATATATAAATCCAAAAAATAAACCTATTATTAATCCTCTTAATTCTTTATTAGTTATTACAACTTCTTCTTCAGTGTATTCAACTCTTGGTAGTTTTGGCATTACTTTCTTTTCTGTTACGTTTGTAAATATTATAGCTGTTGTAATTAATGCAACTATCATTATGAATAAATAGAAAAATACACCTATTTTATAATTTGGATCAAGTGCTTTTGTAGCATTTAATGTTATTGATAATAAAGAACTATCATTCGCAGATAAAAATACATTTATTCCATAACCAAATGATAAAGCAGCAAAAGATGCAATTATTCCACCCAAAGGATTCCTTCTTCCATATTTAAATAGCAAAGCTCCTAAAGGCAACATTACTACAAAACCAATATCTCCTAAGATTGAAAACATTAAACTAATTAATATTAGTAAAAATGTTATTGTATTCTTTTTAGAACTTCTTGTTAATATTGTAAAAAATGTTTTTAAAAATCCCGTTTTTTCAAGTACACCTATTCCAATTAAAACAATTATCAATGTAGAAAGAGGTGCAAAGTTAACAAAACCACTAACTGCAGTAGTAGCAATATGTTTCAAACCAGAAGCACTTAATAAATTTTTAACTTCAACGACATTATTAACAAATTCATATGTTACTCTATTTACACTACTATACTCAGATTGAAAATTAAATAAATGTAATACCCCACTTAATATAATAGTAGCAAACATTAATAGAATAAATGTCATAATAGGACTAAGTTTTAATTTCTTCTTAAACATTAATATTCCTCTACTTTCTTAAGTTTTTTATCAAACTCTATTTTATCCATCATTATGCTTCTTCCACATTTGATACATTTAATTTTAATATCTACTCCCATTCTTGTGATTTCAAATAGATTGGTTCCACAAGGATGCTGTTTTTTCATAATGACTTTACTTCCCATTTTGTATTCTTTATTCATATTAATCAACTTTCACTTCAACATTTAGAATATTTAGAATTCTTTCTAAATCTTTATCATTAGTGAAAGGAATAACAATTTTTTTATTCTGAATTTTAACTTTATTTCCAATAGTATCAGTTAAAGCTTCTTCTACATAACCATAATTATTAGGTTCTTTCACCTTTATTATTTTATTCTTTCTTTCATATGTAGGGTTTTCTACTAAAACTTCTAGTGCTCTTACAGATAAATCTTCCTTTTTAATTTTTTCTGCTAAAGACAATATCTGTTCTTCATTTTCTAATTTGCTCAACACTTTAGCATGACCAGCACTAATTACCCCATCTGATACATCTTTCTTAACAGATTCAGGAAGTCTTAATAATCCTAGCATATTAGTAATATGGCTTCTGCTTTTGCCTATTTTCTTTGCTAATAATTCTTGTGTAGTATTAAGCATAGAGATTAATTTACTATATGCTTCTGCTTCTTCAATCGCAGATAAATCTTCTCTTTGAATGTTTTCTAATAATGCTATTTGCATCATTTCTTCATCAGTAAAATCTTTTATAATTGCAGGTATTGTTTTAAGGCCAGCTATTTCACTTGCTTTTTTTCTTCTTTCACCAGCTACAATTTCATAACCTTTTACACTCTTTTTAACTATAATAGGTTCTAAAACACCAAATTCTTTAATTGAATTTGCTAACTCTTGTAATTTTTCTTGATCAAAATTTTGTCTAGGCTGATATGGATTGCTTCTTAGTTCATTTAGATCGATTTCAACAATGTCATCATCTTTTATATTTTCAGCTATTTCTTCAATTGGATTAACATATAAAGATTCATTGCTAAATAATTGTTCCAAACCTCTTCCAAGAGCTTTTCTTTTATTCCCCGTTTCCATGTTCATCCCTTCTTCCATCTTTTTCATTCCTCTCTATTACTTCTTTAGCAAGATTTAAATATGCAAGAGCTCCTTTACTTTTAGGATCATATTCTATAATTGGTTTGCCATGTGATGGTGCTTCAACCAATTTTACCAATCTAGGAATTATTGTACTAAATACTTTTTCATTAAAATACTTACGTACATCTTCTACTACTTCAAGTCCTAATAAAGTTCTTCCATCTAACATTGTAAGAAGTACACCTTCTATTTCTAAATGTTGATTTACTTTTTGTTGTACTCTTAAAATTGTATGCAACAATTGATTAACGCCCTCTAATGAATAATATTCACATTGAATAGGTATTAAAACAGAATCAGATGCCGCTAAAGCATTAGTGGTTAAAATACCTAAGTTTGGTGGGCAATCAATTATAATGTAATCATATCTTTCTTTAATACGATCTAGTTGTTTCTTTAATTGTTCAGTTATAATAAAATTTTTATCTTGTACACTAATTTGAATTAGTTCAATATCTACGCCAGCTAAATCTATTAATGCAGGAATTATACTAAGGTTTTTAAATTGGGTTTTAATTATTGTATCCTCAATATTGCATTCCCCCATCATAACGTTATAAATACTTTTTTTAATTTTTACTCTGTCTATTCCAAGACCAGTAGTACTATTGCTTTGAGGATCCAAGTCAATTAGTAAAACTTTTTTATCAAAATGCCCTAAAGAGCTTGATAAATTTATACTAGTTGTTGTCTTTCCTACTCCACCTTTTTGATTTACTAATGATATTATTTTTCCCACGATAGTTACCTTCCTTACTACTAAATATTTTAACACATATACCATTTTTTTGAAATAAAAAAAACATAAAAATAAAAATTACCTATAAAAGGTAATTAATTATTTTTATTTTCTTCTTCCATTAGTTTTCTATAAGCCACTTTTCCTACTAGTGTTTTAGGAAGAGAATCTCTAAATACATATTCATATGGAAGTGAATACCTAGCAAGATTTTTTTCGCAATGTTCTCTAATGCTTCTTTCAACTTCTTTACTTGGTTTAACTCCATCCTTTAATATTATGAACGCTTTAGCAACTTGCATCTTTTTAGGATGAGGAATACCAATTACTGTACTTGTAAATACATCTGGATGAGTATTTAAAACTGATTCGATATGTGATGGGTATAAATTATATCCATTAGATATTATAATTCTTTTAACTCTTTGTTTAAAATATACAAAACCGTCTTTATCCATGCATCCCACATCGCCGGTGTGAAGCCATGTTTTTCCATCTTTGTGTATTTGAAGTGCTTGTACTGTTTCCTCTAAATTATTTAAGTATCCCATCATAACAGTAGGTCCACTTATACATATTTCTCCATCTTCACCATAATTAGCTTCATCATGCGTTCCAACTCTAACTATTTTATAATGTGTGCCAGGAAAAGGAATTCCAATTGATCCTTCTCTATAATTTCCAGTAGGTGTTACACATGTTGCGGCAGATGCCTCAGTAAGTCCATAACCAACTCTAACTTCTGCAGTGCTTCCATGTTCATGTAAGTATTCATCTACTTTAGCTTTTAAGTCATTTGACATAAAATCTCCACCACATATTGCACATTTAAAATGTGATAAATCATTCTTGCCTAATTTCATTTTTGTAAGAGATTCAAATAATGATGGAACTGCACATGCAATTGATATTTTATGTTTATGCAATAGTTTAGCAAATTCTTTTGGTGAAAAATTAGGAACTAAAACAACTCTCATTCCACAACAAAGTGGTGTATGTATACAAACTCCCAATCCAAATCCATGGAATATAGGAAGTATAGCAAGTACTGATTCACCTGGGCCTGATTGTTCAATCATAGCATGGCAACTTAGTGCAAGAGCATTAAAATTGTAGTTTGAAAGTAATATTCCTTTAGGATTACCGCTTGTTCCGCCACTATAAAGTATTACTGCAGCATCATCGCTATCTTTTAAGCAAGCAACTTCACCATCATAATCATAACCATAATTTATAAATTCTTTCCAAGTCATGATATCATCTGTTAATTCTATTTTAGGAACAGTCCCTCTACTTTTAAATTTATATAAGAATTTCTTTATATTTTTAAGGCTTTCACCTACTGAAGCAACTACGATTTTATTAACTTGTGTTTTATCGATAATATTATGAATTTTATCATATACCAAATCTAATGTTAGTAAAAAACGTGCTCCAGATTCATTAATATAATGCTCTATTTCATTTTCTGCAGATAAAGGATGAATTAAAGCCGCTATTGCTCCAATCATATTTGCAGCATAAAACATCATTACAGCCTGAGGAGTATTTGGCATACAAATTGCAATTTTGTCTCCTTCTTTAACTCCTTGTGCTCTCAATGATTTAGCAGTGTTTCTAATCATTTCATAGAATTCTCTATATTTATATGTTCTACCATAATATTCTATGGCAACTAAATCAGGATATCTTGCTACACTTTCAAGTAAATATCCAACCATAGTATTTTTAGGATATTCTATATCAAAA
>JAFRQT010000005.1 GCA_017428485.1 Bacilli bacterium
AAATTTTTATAAAAAAATATAATTTATATAATATATTTAAAGGGATGTTTAAATTAATTATTATTATTAAATTTGATAAATTTATTATATTAAATAATTTTAATAAAGAAAATGAAATTTCAATTAACATTACTTAATATTAATAATTCAATATTATATATTTTTAAATTACTTATTTTTCTGAATTTATTCTTGATTTATTATAGTACGATTTATACAGGAACTTATCCCTATATTAAGAGATTATTAAATGGAAATTATATAATTGTCTCAAGCACAAATATAACTTTCGCTGATTCCACTTTACAAACAGAATTAAATACCCATAATTATGGAACTAATATGTATAATAGTATGGATGATATTGGCTCTACAACAGTTTCACAATTTAAAGCAACTAATAATGGATATATATTAGCAATAGTTAGTCAAGAATTATTCATATTTTCATCAGATGGAATTCACCAAGTAAACACAAGTATAGCATTTATCAATAAGAAATATCCTTGTTTAATTATTCCAATCAAAAATATAGATAATTCTTATTATTTCACCTTAATATATGCTTATTCGAGTGACAATCAAGAGACATGCTCAAATATAATATTTAAAAAAGGAACATTTGATTCCAATTCTAAAACTATAAGCTTTGATGAACCAGTTTCTTTTGATCCAACTGAATATATAGGTGGAACTGGGGAAACAATTTATGCAACAATATCATGTGACATAATGAAAAATAATAGTCAAGAGTATATATCTTGCATTTATGGAAATACTAATTATTTTATTGTCTCAATATTTGATATTGAAAATTATCAAGAAATTGCTCATCAAAGGAATACTATGGGAGGCCAATTTTTTAAACAAGCTATTTTACCTGATGAAAGAGAGAGTGCAATATTGTGCTCTTATAAATCTGGACTCACATTGGCTTGTTTAAGCTATTATATTACAACTAATTCATTTAGTGAAAAAACAGAACTTTTAAGTAATTTATGTTCTAATAATCCTTCTAGTTTAATAATGGAATATTTTTATGAATTAGAACAATTTATTATTGGCTGTCAAGGATATAGTACATCATTTTATATTGCAAATGCAAATGAAGAATTGACATTTACCAGCATAAATGGTGAATATACTACTACATTGAATAACCCTGATAATTCTAATAACAGAATTAATTTAGTTTTACCATCAGGACAAAGCGGTTTATGTTTATTTAATCAAGGTTCAGGACTGTCTATTATTAGTGATTTTTCAGTAAATATAATCCAGACTTATCCAGTCGAAGAAATTGTTACTGAAACTTCACTAACTTGTGAATATTATTATAATTATAAACGTACTGGATGTGAGGAAACTATCCCAGAGGGATATTATTGCAATAGTACTGAAGATAAAACCATTGATAAATGTCATCAAAATTGTAAAACTTGTGAGCAAAAAGGAACAGATGATGTAAATAATTGTTTAACTTGTAAAGAAGAAGGTTCCGTTATATATACTAAAATA
>JAFRQT010000006.1 GCA_017428485.1 Bacilli bacterium
CATTTTTCCAAGCATCATATTTGGATTATCAATATAATAATTATTTATACTTATTCCATCTTGATATTCACTTGTATATATCCACTTTTCATCACTAACATCTAGTTTTAATTCATCTCTCTTTTTTAAGAAAATAATATCTGATGTTACACTAGCATTTGCATTTTCTTTAAATGTATTATTTGGTAATCTTATTGCACCTAAAAACTCTGCCCTTTTTGCAATATACTCTCTTACTCTTGTGTCTTTTTTATCTAATGTTCCATCGGTAGTTATAAATGCTATTATTCCACCATCTCTAACTTTATCTAATGTTTTTTGAAAGAAATAATCGTGTATTAAAAACTTATCTTTATATCTTTTATCAAATACTGTATTACTTCCAAAAGGAACATTACCAATAGCAACATCAAAATATTCATCAGCAACTTTTGAATTTTCATAACCTGTTATTTCTATCTTTGCATTTGGATAAAGTTTTTTAGCTATTCTACCACTAATACTATCTAACTCAACACCATATAATTTAGACTTATCAAATTCACTAGGTAATCTTCCAAAGAAATTACCAATAGCACAACTTGGCTCTAAAATATTTCCTTTTTCAAATCCAAATTGTTTTAATGCTTTATATATTTCATCTATTGCATTATTTGGTGTATAAAAAGAAGATAATGTGGAATGTGCAGCTGCTTTATATTCTTCATCATTTAAAAGGAGTTTTAATCTTTCTCTTTCACTTTTCCAATTATCTTTTCTTTCGTCAAAAGCATCGGCAATTCCTCCCCAACCTACATAACGAGATAAAATATCTTGTTCTTCCTTTGTGGCATTCCTATCTTCACTTTCTAACTCTTTTAATAGTTCTATTGCTTTTACATTATCTTCAAATCTTGATTTAGCACCAAAACTTGTATCAACTTTATCATCATTAATGTGATAATTAATTGGTGGATATTCTTCTTTAATTTCCTCTCCATCACTATTATAAGAATGTTCTTCTACCACATTAGTTTCTATGCCATCACGAGTTGGTATTATTTCGGCAGTAGTAACCTTATAATCAATTTCATCATCCACGATAGCAGATACTTCATTATCTATTTGTTCTAACTCTTGATTATCAATTTCTTTTTGATCTACCAATTTTGTACTTGGTATATTCATATCAAATTGTTTTTCATCAAAGTTATTCCAATAAATATGTATAAGATCAGGAGAGATATAAATAGAAAAATCTTTATCTTTATATAATGATTGAATAAAAGCATTATTCTTTATACCTTCATTTAATTTTATTTCATCAGTTTTATCACTATTAAAATATGAGAAAGCATTATCACTCATATCAGCAATAGGACTAGATAAAAGTATAGATAGATTTCTCTTATTTGATTTTATGTGTTCCCATACTTGCAATTCAACATTATGAATTTCAAATGTGTTTTGATATTTAGTATCAAAAGAATTAAATATATCACATATTTTATTTGCAAGTTCTTCTTCTCGTGGAGCAAATAAACTCATTTGTTCTACACTATCTTTATTATCAAATATAGTTTCTTTCACTTCTTCTATTTGTTGTATTTCTGCTTTTTCTATTTCAGAAGTTTTATCTATTTTCTTTTTAAATGTATGCTCATATCTATTAACATAACCATCATATATTTTTTCTAATGTTTTATTATCAAATGGTGTATTAACTTCAATGCCTGATAAAAAGTTTTGTTTTTCTTCTTCACTTAATATCTTGTCATCTTTAAATTGAAAAAGCACATTAGTTTGAATATAATTTTGTATGTTTTCAAGACTTGTTGCTTTTTCCATAAAGTCATTATAAAGAATAGCAGTTTCTTTATTGGCAATTTGCATACATTTTAAAATGTCATCAGTATCTACAATTTCCTCAAGTAGTTCATAAGAACTTGGAAGATTATATATATTGAAATTGGTTTTTGCTAAAAAAAGTGAAGTCATTGTTTTAGCAACGAACTCCACTTCATCAGCTGACATAGTCATATAATTATTCATTATTTGTTTTATAGATAACTCATAGAAAGTATCATAGAAATTTTCATATAAAGATTTATTATCATCATTTGTAATACCTGCTTTGTCTTGATAATATTCTAAAACTGATTTATCTACAAAATGATTGTAATTCCATATCTTATAATCCTTTCCATAAGTTTGTTTTATATCAAAAACATATGCTTTCCAATTATTAAGAATAATAGGTATTCCTTTACTTTTAGGTTTTATTCTTCTTCCTATTTCTTCACTATTCCACTCATCAAAAGTCATAAATGTTCTACCCGTATGATTATACATATATAGATTAAGAACATTATCTACACTATATTTATCTAATATCTTTGACCAATAAGTAATAAACTTATTCCAACTATTATTATCTAATTGAATGTTTTTTAAACTTTCATCTCTTGTGGCAATATATTCTTCAAAAAAATTATCCATCTTTTACACCTCCTGTTCATTTAAATATTCATTTAGTATTTTTTCTTCTAATATTTCTCTAATGCAATTATTTGTCCTGTTTTCATATTCATAAGATTTAATTGTATCAATTAACAAATCTTTATCATCAGTTTTGTTATATTGTTCTTTTAAATAAGATAATATTTTATCGTATTCTCTTATTTTGCCAATGATATTTTTATAAGTTGTTTTTAGATTTTTACTATCTAAATTTTTATAATAATTCATTAATATAGCATTATTAGGATTATAGGTTGCCCCCAACTCCATAATATAAAGACAATCTCCATAAGTAATATCTAAATATCTACATAATGTTTTTATTATTGATAATCTGGGATTTTTAATTTTTCCTGATTCAATTTTAGATATTGTTGCAACATCAATTCCACTTAATCTCGCTAATTTTCTCATAGAATAACCTTTATCTTCTCTTGCTTTTGTAATATATTCCGAAATTTTATTCATTTCTTACACCTTCTTTCACATTTCCTTTTGTCTTTCCTCTAATGATATTTCAATTAAAGAATTTCTATTTTTCTTATTTATTTTTGTTTTATCTGATATTGCATTATAAAAGAAGTTTAATTCACTACTTAATTCTTCTAATCCTTTTAAATCATTAGTTGAAAGTGGTGGTGCTAAATATAACTGTGCAACAGGTATATCATTTTCTTTTGTATATTCTACATTTGAATCAACTTTACCAAATATCTTTATAACTTCATTTATAATTGAAATCAATTTAGTCTTTATTTGTGATTCAGCAGTATCAATTTTTTTTTCTTGATTATTATTGTTATTATTGAACTTTAATTGTTCTACTGTGAAATATGTATCAAATAATCTAGCAAGTGGTCTCACTTTTCTTTCAATACAACCTGCTTTATAACAACTAAACTTTTTATAAATAACTGTATCACGAAATATTGGATGACTTATTGTTGGTAGTATTATTGTTTTATAATGTAATTGTTTTATCTCGTCTGGTGTCATTAAATTTCTTGACATCAAACTTGTCCCTTTACTACCATTATTATTCATAAAACTCATTGAATAATTTAATGAAGAAGTTTCAATAGTTTTATTACCAAGTCTTTTTGAAATACTTTCAGCTGTTTCCTGTGTATTTGTTTTTAAATAAGCAAGTCCACAGTTATCTTGTATAATTTGACTAACTTCTTTTCCATATAAATTATCTAATTGTGCAAAACTTTGTAAAAAGAATTGAAAATACATACCTCTACTTCTTGCTACTGATACTATCGTTTCAATATCTTCAAGTGGTGGTGTATTTGCAAATTCATCTAATAAAAAAACAAGATCATAAGGTAATCTCTTGTTTGGTTGTGTATTTGATAATAACACCAATGTTTTATATATTAATGAAACAATTATTGATATTAACGAATAATATATTTTTGATTCATCAGGAATACAACAATATAATACTGTTGGTTTCTTCCCTAATATATCAAATTCAAAATCAGAATTTGATGTAATATTCTCTACATTAATATCATCAAATAAACTCATTCTTTCATTAAATACACTTGTGATACTACGGTAAGTGTTCTCACTAGAAGAAATAACAGGAATTAATTTATCTTTGCTTTTAAATCCATAAGGTTTTTCTTATACATACTTTTTTAATAGTTTTTGATTTTTATCAGTTAAAGAACTATTTTGAAATTTCTTAATAGATGATAATGTTATTTGCTCTCTTTTAATTTTAC